>DASYNL010000016.1:0-74375 GCA_036008605.1 Solirubrobacteraceae bacterium
GCACCAAGCCGTTCACCGTGATGCTCGACTGGTTTCCCAACGCCGACCACGCGGCCCTGTACTCGGCGATCTCCAACGGCTACTTCGATGCGGTCGGCCTCGACGTGCAGCCGATCGTGCCATCCGAAACAGCCGAACCGCTGAAGCTGCTCGCTGCCGGCAAGGTGGACATGGCGATCTCCTATGAGCCGGAGCTGCTGCTGGCGCGCGATCAGGGGCTGAAGCTCGTGTCGATCGGCGCGCTCGTGCAGCGCCCGCTCACCTCGATCATCGCGCTGCCCTCGGCGCACGTGAGCAAGGTTGCAAACCTCGCCGGCAGGCGCGTGGGTACCGCGGGAATCGCCTACCAGGCCGCCGAGCTGCACACCGCGCTGAGCGCGGCCGGCGTAAACCCGCGCTCTGTCACCGAAAGCGACGTCGGTTTCAACCTCGTACCGGCGATGCTCTCAGGCAAGGTTGCGGCCACGCTGGGCGGTTACTGGAACTACGAGGCGATCCAGCTGCGCCAGATGCACAAGGACCCTGTTGTGATCCCAATCGACCAAGCGGGCGTGCCCACCTACGACGAGCTGGTGCTGGTAGTGCGCTCCGAGCAGGCACGTACCGACGGCGTGGACCTGCGTGCCTTCCTGCAGGCGCTCACACGCGGCGAGCAACAGGTACGGGCAAACCCCGCCGCTGCGGCGGCGCTGATCGTGAAAGCCAACCCCTCCGCTGAAGAGAAGCTGCAACTCGCCTCGATCGAAGCCACACTGCCGGCGACATTGCCAAGCGATCACTCAAAGCCGTATGGGTGGCAGGAACCATCGGAGTGGGCCACATTTGACCATTGGATGTTTACTCAAGGATTGATTCACTCAGATCCCAACACCGCCGGCCTGCCACCGTTTACCAACGAGTTCCTGCCCGGCCAAGGCATATAGGCAACGCTGCGACAGACCGCCACTGTTGATGTGACTTGAATATGTGAATGAGCCGATAGACACCGACGATCCGCGCGATGCTGGAGAGCGCCGCTGGTATCCGTACCGGCCCACGCCAAGGCCAGTACTTTCCCGCAGACAAGGTACGCTAAGAGGCGCTAGCGTCTCGCACGTGACAGAACATGCTCAGCAGTCCGAACAGCATGCGCCGGGGCCGCAAACAGCGACACAGGAGAAGATCCGCATCGTGCTGGCCGACGATCACGCGGTCGTACGCAGCGGACTGCGGCTGTTGCTGGAAAGCGAGGCGGACTTCGACGTGGTTGCCGAGACGGGCGATGTCGAGGGCGCCCAGCGTTATGTGCGCGGGCACCGTCCTGCGGTGCTCGTGCTCGACTTGAATATGCCGGGCGGGTCGAGCCTCGAGGCGATCCCCGTTATTCGCGAGAGCAACCCCGAGACCCAGATCGTGGTGCTCACGATGCAGCAGGAGCCCGTGTTCGCACGCAGCGCGCTGAGCGCCGGCGCGATCGGCTATGTGCTCAAGGAGGCCGCCGACGATGAGTTGGTCGAGGCGGTGCGCAGAGCAGCGCGTAACGAGAGCTATCTCAATCCGCGCCTCGGTGCGCGCCTAGCATCGGAGCCTGCCCCAGGGCCGCCCGACGATTTGAGCGAGCGCGAGGTCGATGTGCTGCGCTTGATCGCCCTCGGCCACACCAACGCCGAGATCGCCGAGCAACTGTTCCTGTCAGTGCGAACGGTCGAGACCCATCGCGCCCACATCCAGCAAAAGCTCAACCTCTCCTCGCGTGCCGAGTTGGTCGCCTACGCACTCAAACGCGGGCTGATCAAAGCTTCCTGATAGACGAGTGGGATATATCGCCGTGCGGGAAATCCCCGAGCACTTCGGGTGGTACGTGCGGATGGGCACTATCCGCACAGGCGGGAGGATGCACAGACAAAGACCCCAGGTGAACGACCAACGAAAACGTTGAATCTGACCAAACTCCCCTGAACACGAACCAAACTGCCCGGGACGTGCGTCGTCATAGTCTCAGCTCCGCTCCCCGACCCGAGGGCGGTGAAGACGACGTGCAGACCACCGGGACAGGGCGACGCCCAGGACTCCCTACCTGGGCGCCAAGGAGATGGTCGCGCGTGGAGTTGAGAGCTCTACGCGCGACCCTCCCAGCTTGTGCCCTTCCTGGCAACGCCCATACGGGCCGATGGGCTTGCGGCTAAAACATGTCTGCGGCAACTCCTCGCTTATTCGGGCAAAAGCCTGTAGCGACGTGTGTCCGGGTCGCGCTCGAGCAGCCCCGCCGCCACAAGCGTCAGCACGTAGCGATGAACGGTGCTGGTGTTTAGATCGAGCTGCTCGGAGATGTCCTTGATGCCCATATCCACGCCTTCCGGGGGAAAGCACGAGAGCACGAGCAAGCCTGCCAGCAGCGACCGCGACAACCGCCTGTTCCCCTGTAGAGCGCGATATCTGGAACTGAGCGCCTGCCTGGCATGTGTGTGACTAAAGCCGGTGCTAGCAACCACGCCGGAGACGCTCGCCACGGCGCCCTCGCCAAGCGCGGCTCGCACCACATGGTCCACCTGATTGCGTGAAAGAGCGATCGAGACCAGCGACTCGCCGGACACCGCGCTGTTGGATGGGTCTTCCGCAAATTGACCGCCACCGGGGGCCTCCATCCGCCGCGCCGCCGGCTCCTCGTAAGGGAGCCGGCGCTCAGGCGTGGGCTCCGACGACATGCGGCCCTCCGGCGGCGGCTCAGCCTCGCTAGGCGGTATGCCAATCACGATCTCACCCGGGGGCCACTCGTCCGCGCGCGGGGAACTCGACCACGTTGTCGCGCTCTGGCAACGTACCCGAGGGCACCAGCAAATGCCCGTCGCTCAGCGATCCGATTCGATGGGCGTGCACCATCGAAGGCATGTCTGGGACGGTGATCAGCACTCCGAGCCAGTCCTGCTCGGCCGTGCTGCGCAAGAGACCCATCACCTCCTCACGCTGGAGCACGTCGAGGTTTGCGGTGGGATCGTCGACGACCAACAGGCTCGGTTGTCTCACCATCGCGTGGGCGATAGAGACAAGCGTGCGCTCGCCGTCGGTCAGATCCTCCCAGCGCCCTTTCGAGCATTCGCCCACGCCGACACGAGACAGCGCAGCCGCCGAGCGACGACGCGCGCGACGCAGCGTCTGGCGTTTGAGCAGCGGCAGAGCTACGTAGTCGAGCATCTCCAGCTCGTCGCTCTCCGGGCCGGTACGCCTGGCCCAGCCGATCTCCTCACGCAACAGTCGCACGAGCGAGGCCCTCGACATACTCCCTAGATTCTGTTCCTTGAAGCGCACTGTTCCGCTTTCGGGTGCCTCGAGGCCGGCCGCAACCTTCAACAGGGTCGTCTTTCCCGAACCGCGCTGGCCCCATACGGCAACACACTCACCCGCATAGACCGACAGCGAGATCTCCTTCAGCACGGCGGTCTCGTGTGGACCGCGCCAATAGCTCTTGCTGACCTGCTCCAGCGCGAGCCGCACCTGTGAGCTCAAGCGACCCCGTCTCCTCGTGCGATGCTGCGTTGGTGAGCTTCGCTCAGCTTGTGCATGATCGTGCGAGCCTTCTGCAGCCACTCGATCCTCGCCTGCAGCTGCTTGATCTCTGCATCTCGCACCAACAGCACCGCCACCTCCGACCAAGCCTTGAGCCGACCCTGCGGACGTCCTAAGGGTTCTCTGAGCTGCTGCATGCGTGCCAGACAGTCCTGCTCCTGTGTCTGTGCCAATTCGATCAGTCGTGAGAGATCGTGAGGTCTGGAGAGCGCGATCTTCATGTACAGCTCGTCGCGTACGGGCGCCAGTGAAGAGTCGCCAAGCATCCAGTCTTCGAAGCGGTCGATGCCCTTGGGCGTGGCCTCGTAGATCGTGCGTGGCGCCGCGCGCTCGTTGGCACCGCCAGGGCGCACGCCGGAGCAGCGCACTAGCTCCTCGGAGCTGAGCTGGTCCAGCGCCGAATAAACGCCCGTCGGCGCGAATCCGGATGAACCAAATCTCTCCTCTAGGCGACGTGCGAGGTCGTAACCGTAGCCCGGTCGCTCTATCACGAGTCCCAGTACAGCGTTCTTAGCCGACATCGTCCAATCGGCCTTCAGTGACGAACATCCACGTTCATGTCAGACAGAGTATGCAAGATCGAGCCAGAATGTGTCCTTGGGCCGAATAATTTCAATGTGCAGGTGATGTGCGACGAGCCAGCGAATCGCTGGCAGGGTCGGTGACTGGCACTTGGGGGCGGAAACCGGTAAGCCTCAGCTCGATGCGGGCGCCGCCCGCACGCCCCTCCATCGCGGATACGCGACCACCATGAGCTTGAGCGATGGCACGCACGATTGCAAGCCCTAGACCCGCCCCGCCGGAAGCCCGATCGCGTGCCCTGTCGGTGCGGTGGAATCGGTCAAAGACACGCTCGCGCTCCCGCAGATCGATCCCGCGCCCGTCGTCTTCGATCGCAAAGCAAACCCATCCGTCGCCGAGGTCTTCTACATCGAGGCGCACGAGCCCGCCACCCTCTGCGGTGTGCTCAATAGCGTTGGCGATCAGATTGCGTAGCGCCTGGGCAAGACGGTCAGGATCGGCGCTGAGCACTCCGTGCGGTATCTGCCCCAACTCGAAGCACCGCGCAGCGATCAGACTCATCCCGTCCCACAGCTCACGTACGTACTCGGACAGCTCGATTGGCTCCATCTGCAGGAATTGGGTTTGCTCGGCCTTAGCCAGCAGCAGCAGGTCGTCGACCAGGCGGGTTATGCGCGCGATCTCGGCCTGCACGAGCCGCTCGACCCGCCTTACCTCCGGCTCGCTGGGCTGAGACTGCGCCGCAAGCACCTCGAGCTGACCGCTGATCACCGTCAGAGGCGTACGCAACTCATGCGAAGCGTCGGCTACGAAAGCGCGCTGTCCGGCGAATGCCTCTGTGAGCCGGTCGAGCATGTGATTGAACGCGTCCGCCAGCACTCGTAGCTCGGCCGCCTCGCCGGAGACTCCGTGGATGCGCGGATGCAGATCGCCGGCGTCGACTCTGGCCGCCACCTCGGCCATGCGGCGCAGCGGTCGCGAGACGCGTGTGCCCACTAGGTAGGCGGCAACCAGCGCGCCGAGCAAGGCCAGCGCCCCAGCGAGGATGAACGCTCGGGCGACGCTGCCTTGCGCATGAGCTACCCCGGCCAGCGGCTCTCCTGCTCCAACGGTCACATGTGTGCCACCGGGCAGCGTGAAGCTACGCTCGAGCAAGCGTAGATTTCCAACGTCGGGCAGTGTCAGCGTCGAGAACCCATTGTGGACGACCCTCAGTTTCGAGGCCAGCTGGTTCTCATGGTCCTGCTCGAGCACGCTCTCGCCGTTGTCGGGACCCTCAGGAGCGAACAGCTCAGGACGGTTGGAGCTCGTGGGTGCCCCCGTGACGATCGCAAAAAGCAGCGTCGAGCTGGCGCTGAACGGCTGGCCCTGGATATAACGGGTCGCGCGCTCGGCCACCCCTCGAGGCTTATGAGCTCCCGAAGAGGTCAGTGCCTGAGAGAGCTCACTCGCCTCGCCACTTATCTCCGAGTCGATCTGGTGACGTAGCTCGCTGCCGGTGTCGCGATAGACCACAACGAAGGTGAGCGCGCAGGAGACAAGCACAACAAACGCCACCCACGCGCCCAACCGCCAACGCAGACCTCCGGGAACGAGGCGCATGGCGTTGTCTTGGCTAGCCTCTTTAGCCACCGCTGCCGAGGCGATAGCCGACCCTGCGCACCGTGAAAATCGGAGCCGGGCTGTCGGGACGCGCGAGCTTGCGTCTTAGATAGCCGACATAGACGTCGACCACATTCGTGGCCGGATCGTGCTGGTACCCCCAGACGGTGCTCAGGATCTGCTCGCGCGAGAGCACCTGCCCACCATGACGCATCAAGTAGACAAGCAGCTCGAACTCGGTCGTGGACAGTGCCACCTGGACGTTCGCACGGCGCACCTTGCGGGTCAACAGATTCACCTCAATGTCCCCGCTCTGAAGCGTGGTGGTCGAGGTCTGCGCCGCGACCCGCAATTGTGCACGCACCCTTGCCAGCAACTCGGCAAGTGAAAACGGCTTCACAAGATAGTCGACCGCACCGGCATCCAGACCCGCCACGCGGTCCTCGATCTCAGCGCGGGCGGTAAGCACGATCACCGGCAGTTCCGGCTTGGCATCGCGCAACCTGGCCAACAGCTCCATGCCACCGAGGCCAGGGAGCATCAGATCGAGCACCACCATGTCAAAGCTCTCGCGCCTTGCACGCTGCTCTCCCTCCAGACCATTGAGCGCGGCCCGCACCACAAACCCTTCAGCCTCCAGCCCACGCGTGAGGAAATCGACGATCCCCGGCTCGTCCTCTACCAACAGGATCGTTGGCGCAAACGCCGCATCCGCGCCGTGCTCGGCAATATCGGGCATTAATTCAGGATAGGCCCTCGACTCCCGCCGGCCGATACCTCGTTGCGGTTTCGATGACTTTTCTCATCTTCCTGTTATGGGCCGCTTAGCAAGCGAGCACACACTCGCTTCATGTCTGCTGATCCGCAGAGCCCGGTTCGACACATCGCTCAGCGCCAACCTTCATACCTCGGGAAGCTCGAGTTCGAGCCGCACGATTCGCGCACTCACATCAACCCGCCTGACCCCGTTGGACCCGGCGGCGACCGCATCACCGGGGGAGGCACGTTCGGCAACGAGCGCCTGACGGCGGCGACCGGCATCCTGCTGGTCGCACTGCTTGCCGTTATCGGCGTGACGATCGTGCGGCTCGGCCCACTCATCTCCGTGCACCTGTTCGTCGGACTTGTGTTGATCCCAGTAGTTGGACTGAAGCTCGCAAGCACCGGCTATCGCTTCGTGCGCTACTACACCGCAGACCCCGTTTATCGGGAGCGGGGGGCGCCGCCGATTCTGCTGCGCCTGAGCGCTCCAATTCTCGTGGCCACCAGTGTCTCAGTGCTCGCCACTGGAGTCGCACTGCTGTTTATCGGGCCGGAATCCTCTGGCACGCTGCGCCTCCTGCACAAGGCGAGCTTCATCGTCTGGGTCGCCTTTATGGCATTGCATGTGGTGGGCCACTTTCCGGATATACAAAAGACTTTTCTCACCAGACGCGGCGAGCGTGTCGAGTACAACAGATATGCAGCCGGAGCCACCGGGCGGATCATCTCGATCGTCGGTGCCCTGATTGCCGGCGTCGTGCTGGCGATCGTGCTGATCCCGCACTTCGGCGCCTGGACACACTTCGAGGCATTTCGCCATCGCCACTAGCCATGCCACATAGACAGACAACCGCCAGAGACGCAGCACTGCGCAGGTTGAGTAGTGCCAACCGCTGGCTGGTCGCAAGCTCCGTGGCACTGACCGGCGTGTTCGCCGAGGTCGCCGCACAAGCCTTCCCCGGCAAGACCGCCAAGGTATCGAGCGCAACACGGGCACACACGCACGCCACCCATAAAGCCTCGTCGGCAACTACCGCGAAATCGCTTCAGCCTCCGGCCCAGGCGCCGCAGACGAGCACAACCCCGGAATCGACCGCGCCCCACGAAACGGCTCCGCAGGAATCGGCCACAAGCCAAGAATCATCCTCCCCCTCTCAGGAATCGGGGTCTGCCGGGGAAGCCGCGGCTCCCTCGCATGAAGCGACGCCCGCAAAAGAATCCACGCCGGCTCAGGAATCACAGCCCGCGCAAGAATCTGCACCTGTCAAAGAAGCTGCACCTGCGCAGGAGCGCGCACCCGCACAGGAATCGGCACCTGTCGTCTCGGGGGGATCGTGATGCGAATGACGACACTCGCCCGCGCCAAATGGCAAGCGCTCGGCACGAACGTCGAGCTGCTCGTAAGCGATGGCCATACCTTGTCGCATGCACAAGCGATCCTCGAACGACAACTCGAGGAGCTGGATAGGGCTTGCAGCCGCTTCCGAGACGACTCGGAGTTGATGCGAGTCAACGCTGGAGCTGGACGTGCCATTCGAGTCAACGCGCTGTTGATCGCGGCGGTCGAAGTGGCCCTGCGTGCCGCCGAGCTGACCGACGGAGACGTAGACCCGACGGTGGGAGCGGCACTCGTGCTCGCCGGCTACGACCGCGACATGCAGCTGCTCGACTGCACCTCGTCCGCGACCGAGAACGCCCACGCCCGAGCCTGCCGTCCCCCAGCGATGGCGCCACTCCTCCGCGCAACGCGGCTCTGCGGATGGACAGCGGTCGAGCTAGATCGCGAGCGCTCCACCGTCAGGATCCCGCGCGGCGTAAAGCTCGACCTTGGCGCCACCGCCAAGGCATGGGCGGCCGATCGAGCCGCCCTCGCCATCCATGAGGCGACCGGCTGCGGTGTGCTCGTGAGCCTTGGCGGGGACATCTCCACCGCCGGTCCGGCGCCAAGCGGAAAATCCCGATGGCATGAGGCCCGGACAGGCTGGCAGATACACGTCACCGACGACCATCGCAGCGGACCCAACGCGCCGGGTCAGACGATCTCGATCGCAGGCGGAGGACTTGCCACATCCAGCACCACCGTACGGCGCTGGCGCCACCGCGAACAGATGATGCACCACATCATCGATCCCGCCAGTGGCACGCCCGCAGATGAAGTCTGGCGCACCGTCAGCGTCGCGGCAAGCGATTGCACCGATGCCAACATCGCCGCCACGGCGGCGATCGTGCGCGGTATACGGGCACCAGAATGGCTTGCCGGACTTGGACTGCCGGCAAGGCTTGTCGGTCGCGATAGCGAGGTATTGACGATCGGCGCCTGGCCAGCAGAGGACGAGGCACGATGAGGCAACTGACTCCAACTGCCTCCTGCCGCGACACATCGACAAATCGTCCCAGCACATCCTCGCGCCCGCAAGGACCCGCATGAGCCCTCTCCTGGCGGCGACGGGTCCAAGCGCCTATTGGTATCTGACTCGCTCCACAGGGGCTGTTGCGCTGATCTTGTTGACGCTCGCTCTCGCGCTCGGCGTTGTCGAGGTCAGACGCTGGAGCTCGGAGACCTGGCCGCGCTTCGTGGTCGACTCGCTGCACCGTAATCTGTCACTGCTGGCGCTCGCCTTCCTGTGCCTGCACATCCTCACCTCGGTGCTCGATAGCTTCGCGCCGATCTCGCTGGTCAACACGGTGATCCCCTTTACGGGCAGCTACCGACCGCTCTGGCTTGGACTGGGCGCGCTTTCCTTCGACCTGATCCTCGCCGTGATCCTCACGAGCCTGCTGCGCCGGCGTATAGGCCATTCGACGTGGCGAGCCATCCACTGGCTCACCTATGCAAGCTGGCCCATAGCACTGCTGCACGGACTAGGTACCGGAAGCGACGTCAAAAGCACCTGGATGCTGGCGATTAGCATCGGCTGTCTGATCGTGCTGGTCGCAGCGGTGCTCGTGCGCGTCGCCGCCGGCTGGCCAGACCACCTTGCTCTCCGTGGCGCCGCGCTCGGCGCAACCGGAGTATTTACGTTTGGGCTGTTCCTGTGGCTTCCAGGCGGCCCGCTCGGCAAAGAATGGGCACGCCGCTCAGGCACACCCTCGGCGCTGCTCGGCCATTCGGACCACGCCTCCTCCGGGGGCGGCGCCGGAGTGTCTCAAGCCTCCACCTCTTCGTCCTCGAGCGCAAACGCCTCAGGCCCAACTGAGGAACACAGATGAGCACAGGCCTCAACGGCACAACCGCCGAGCTCGAGCCGATACTCAATAGCGTGGCAGCGCCGCCAGCTGCCAGCCTGCCACGTCTCTTGGCAGGCGTGCCGGCGCACGGTGCCATGTCCTTGCGGGAACACCTCGACACACACGGCGAGTTGCCGTCCAGCTACCGCCGCGACCAGCGGGGTACCGCAGCTCTCATCGACCAGATCGAACAGGCCGGCCTTGGCGGTCGCGGCGGCGCCAACTTCCCGATGGCCAAGAAGATGCGCGCAGTCGCCGCCGGACGGAGCAAACCGATCGTCGTGGTCAACGCCACTGAGGGCGAGCCGGCCAGCCTCAAGGACCGCACGCTGCTCGAGACGCTGCCACACCTGGTGCTCGACGGTGCTGTGCTCGCCGCACGTGCGATCGGTGCCGAAGAGGCGATCATATGCATATGCGAGTCGGCGGGCGTCGGGTTCGAACGTGCGGCGCAGGCGGTCGCCGAACGCGAGCGGCTGTCCGAGCATTGGCCTCAGATCGTGTTGAACAGCGCTCCGCGAGGCTATGTCGCAGGGCACGAGTCGGCGCTCGTCAACCACCTGAACGGTGGTCCGGGCAAGCCGACGTTCTCGCCGCCGATGCCCTTCGAGCGCGGCGTGCACCGGCGTCCGACGCTTGTCAACAATGCCGAGACCGTGGCCCATCTCGCATTGATCGCGCGTCACGGCCCGCGCTGGTTTCGCGAGCTCGGCCTGGCCGACCAACCAGGCTCGACGCTCCTCACGCTCTCGGGACCGCTTGCCTACCCCGGCGTCTACGAGGTGGAGTACGGCACCTCGCTTTCGTCGCTGGTGGACGCCGCCGGTGGGACGACAATTCGCGCGCGTGCTGCACTGCTCGGAGGTTATGCCGGCACTTGGGTCGACGGCGCCTCGTTGCCGAGGCTGGCGCTCTCAAACGTCCACCTCGCTCCCTATGGTGCCACTCTCGGCGCCGGGGTCGTGCTGTTGCTCTCAGAGCTCGCCTGCCCGATAGCGGAGACGGCTCGTGTGACGCGCTGGCTTGCCGGCCAGAGCGCCGGTCAGTGCGGGCCGTGCGTACATGGGCTGGACGCGCTGAGTCAAACGTTGGAGAAGGTATGCCGAGGCGGGCTAAGCGGCAACTCGAGGGCGCGGGTCGAGCAGCTATCGATGCTCGTCAACGGGCGCGGCGCCTGTGCCCACCCCGACGGCACCGTTCGCTTCGTCACGAGCGCCGCAGACGTCTTCGCCGAGGATTTTGTCGACCACGCTCGCTATGGCGCATGCGAGGCATGCGTGCGCCAATCCGAGTTGCCGCTGCCGACCAATCGCCAGATTGTTACCGCGACGTGAGCTCGTGAGCGATATGCGTGACGGTCTAACCAAGCTCCCGCGCAGATGAGCGAGCGGCTACGCCTGAACCCGATCGCCTGCGAGGCGCACGGCATGTGCGCCGAGCTGCTGCCCGAGCGAATAGCGCTCGACGAGTGGGGCTACCCGATCCTCGACGAGCGGCCGCTGCCTACCGAGCTCGTGCTCCATGCACAGCGAGCGGCGCAAGCCTGTCCGACCTTTGCATTGCTTGTGGAGCGCGAGCGAAGTTAACCAAACCCGTTTGTCCCAAATGCACCCCCTGGAACGTGCACCAAGCAAATTTTGGTATCCAACCTGTAGGTCTTGGTGTCGGATTAGCTGCCCGTGTCCTCCTACGGCGAGCACTCGTGGCCGCTGATATTGCGCCGGGGCGCGTATTTCCCATCAGGTCGTACTTCCATCAGGTACTGCAAACGTGGATCGCGCTTTTAGATAACACCGAGGTGCAGAGCCGCCAGGCCCTGCCAGGGTCCATAGCGCGCGAAGAACGCACGAACCTCATCTTCGCCCGCGCATGCCCGCGGATCACCCTCGCTGAGGCTGCGACCCACGTACTTGAGCAGACCGACGTCCCCTGCCGGCAACTGGTCGTAGCGGCCCTGGCCGTGCAACGCCAGCATCTCGACCGTCCACGGGCCGACACCAGGGATCGCGCGTAGTCGCCGCCATGCACGCTCGTGATCGGCGTCGTGAAGGTCCAAGCGTCCTTTCGTCATCTCGCGCGCGACGCGTACCAACAGACGGGCTCGCGAGCCGGCAAGATCGAAGGACTCCAAGCGCGCCGGAGCGGCGCCGGCGAACGCGGCTGGAGCGGGCACATCGCGCAGCGGTCGCTCGCAATCCTCCCAACCCGCCCAGCGTGGCCCCATCGAGGCCACGATGCGTCGCTGGATCGCGGCGGCCCGTTCGTATTCGATCAACTGCTCGCAGATTGCCCATGCCAGCGCCTCGAATGGCTCGGGCCGTCGCATTAGCCGCAGCCATGGTCGCTCACGGATTGAGCGTCCGATCAGCGGGTCACGTGCGAACTCGCGCTGAAAGGAGCTCAGATCCTCATCGACACCGAGCGCGAAGCGCATTCGCTCTATCCCGTAGCGCGCGGCTTGCGCGCTTGGCGAGCGAGCACCGAACAAGACCGCGTCATGGGCCGTCTGGGCCACACGCACATGCACCGGCTCTCCGTCCTTGTGCAGCAGTCGCTCAAGCACTCCTCTCCGACTGCGCAGCACGCCATCCATGCCACCGGCACTAGGCAGGCGAAACGGGCCGGCCGGTTTGACCTCGACGCGCAGCTCTATGGACTCAGACGCCGCCGGCACTGCCCGCGGCGAAGCCTCCAAACGAGGGAACGCGACTCGATCGGGTCGCGCGAGCGCGCTCGTCACGCAAGCTCCTGGGCCTAGCGGCCCCTGAGGGGAGTCCCGAGCAGGTGCACATCGACCAGCAGCGAGCGTGAGCCGACGATCGCCAGTTCGCCGGCCGACTTCGAGCGTTTGCCGCCACGAGCAATCCGTCGTGGCGAGTTTGCACCCGCCAGGGCGAGACGCTTGCTTTTGCGCCTATGCACCAAGCCAAGTACGGCTGCACCGGCAACAAAGCCGCCGGCGGCGGCCATCGCCGTCTGCGCTGGACCAGCCAACGGCCCGATCACCGTACGCGGAGCAGACACCGGAAACATGCCCTCGCCTGGCGGCTCGTCGGCAAGCACCGGCAAGCCGTCGAGCACCTCGTCGTTGAGAGGCTCACTCACGCAGCCCAGTGTAGAGGCGAGTGCGGACTACTTGTCGAGCTTGGTATGTCGCGCACTCAAGCTTGGTGCGGTGCGTAGATCCAACGCCTTGCTCGCCGCGCCCAACGCGCGAACCGGCTATAGCTCGCGCTCGTACACGCGATAGCGGCGTACGATCTTGCCACCCATGCCTTCCATAGCGCGGTTCATCGGCTTGTTGATCTCGAGGATCCAGCCCATCTCGCCGCCCTTCTGGGGGGTGGTTTCGGCCGCGTCGAAGTGCATCTGGTAGAAGCGGGCAGCTACACCTGTGTGCTGATACTCGGGCTTGACACCGAGCGCGAACACGCGGACCGAGTCGATTTTCTTGCGCTCGCGCAGCGCAGTTATCCAACCGAATGGCAGCAGGCGGCCATTCAGCTTGGCTAGCACCTGGTTGAAGTCAGGCAACGTCAGGGCCGCGCCCACAACCTCGCCTGTGTCCTTCTTTTCGGCAACCATTGCCCAGTTCTCATCAAGCACCGGCTTGAGGTCCTTGGCCATGTGGCGGACCTCCTCTTCGTTGAGTGGCACCGAGGCCCAGTTGTTTTCCCAAGCGGCGTTGTAGACGTCTAGGAAGCGGGTGATCTCGGCGTGCAGTTCCTTCTTGCGGAATTTACGGCACACGATCCCGTGCTCTGACTCGAGCTTGTCCGCTGACTCCCAGATCGCTGGATGCACATTCTCGCGCCCGGTGACGTGCAAGCTCCACATGTACAGGTCCATCGCCTTGGCCATGCCGACGTCCTGCTCGAAGATGCGCTGGTAGTAGGGGTGATGCCATGGGCAGAGGATGATCGGCGGGCGCTCGTGCCCCTCGACGAGCAGGCCACACTCGTCGTTGGTGGTGAAGTCCATCGGGCCGACCATGCGGTCGCGCCCGCGATCGCGTAGCCATTGCTCGGCGGTGCTAAGCAAGACCCGTGCTGCCTCGGGGTCGTCCTCGCACTCGAACCAGCCGAACAAGCCCCATTTGTTGTCCTGGAACTCGTTGAAGTTGCGATCGATGTGCGCGCTGATGCGCCCCACGGGGCGCCCATCACGATAAGCCAGGAAGTACTGCGCCTCCGTGTGCTTGAAGAAGGGGTTCTTCTTCTGGTCGAGCCTTTTCTTGACGTCCATCAGAAGCGGCGCAACCCAGTTGCGCTCGTTACGATAGAGCCGCCACGGCAGCTTGATGAAGGTGTTCAACTCGCTCCGGCTCGTGACCGGACGAACCTCGACGCTCATCGTCTTCCCCGAAGTCTCGACAGCCATCGCCGCGCACCCTATAGGAAGAGAGCCGATGTTTACATCGACAGGCATAACCCAAGACGTCAATGTCGGCACACGCTGACATGCCCACCACCACCGACGTATTTGCCAAGGTTCGCGGTTACGAGCGCGAAGAGCTATTGAAGGCGGCGCGCGAGGCCGACCTCATGCCCTACTTCCGCACCGTCGAGTCGCCGGCGATGCCGGTCGTCGAGATGGAGGGCGCTCCGCGCATCATGCTCGCCTCCAACAACTATCTCGGGCTGACCGGCGACGAGCGCGTGATGCAGGGAGCACGCGATGCGCTCGACCGCTACGGCACCGGGCTGACCGGCTCGCGCTTGCTCAATGGCACGACGCCGCTGCACCTGGAGCTCGAGCGCGAGCTTGCCGAATGGATGGATACCGACGACGCGATCGTCTTCACCACCGGCCATCAGGCAAACGTCGGCACGCTCGGCACGTTGCTCGACGCCAAGGACACCGTGATCGTGGATTCCGCCGATCACGCCTCGATCCTCGACGGCGTGCTGCTCTCAAAAGCGAAGATGCGCCCATTCAGGCACAACCGCATGGACAAGCTCGCGCGCGCCCTGGAACGCGCCGAGGGTGACGGGGGTGGTGTGCTTGTCGTAGTCGACGGTGTCTTCTCGATGGAGGGCGATGTAGCGCCGCTCGTGGACATCGTCGAGCTCTGCAAACGCCACAACGCGCGGCTGATGGTCGACGAGGCCCACAGCGCCGGTGTGCTTGGGACACGCGGCGCGGGCGCCTCGGAGCTGCTCGGCGTCGAGCACGATGTAGACCTGCGCATGGGCACCTTTTCCAAGTCGCTTGCGGCCTGCGGTGGATTCGTGGCCGGCTCAGCGGAGGTGATTGACTATCTGCGCATTTCGAGCCGCGCTTTCCTGTTCACCGCTTCGGCGGTCCCAGCCGCGCTGGGAGCGGCGCTTTCAGCGCTGCGCATAATTCGCTCCGAGGAGGGACAGGCGCTGCTTGCTGAGGTGCTAGCCAACGCCAGCTATCTGGCCGACGGACTCAACGAAATCGGCTACCGCACGCTTCGAGGAGACCCGGTTCGAGTTGGTCCGGAGCCAGGTAGCCCCAGGCAGAGCATCACGACGCCAATCGTACCGGTGCTCGTCGGCGACGACTGGAATGCCGCCCTGCTGTGGCGCGCACTTTACGACAAGGGTATTTTCACCAATTGTGCGCTACACCCGGCCGTCCCACTCGGCGGTGCGCTGCTGCGCACAAGCGTCATGGCAACCCACGATCGGCCTACGCTCGAGCGAGCGCTGGAGGTCTTCGCGACGGTCAAGCGCGAGTTCGAGTCCGAGCACGGCCCCCTGCCGGGACCGACCGAGGTCTGAGATTGCGCTCCGCGATCCGCGGCGCTCGAGATAGGAGCGCTGCGGATCCTGGGTCACGTTTCTAAGGCGAGCGCTTCGACTAGGCGGGATAGCAAAGCCACCGACCGCCCCCACGCTTCTTCACAAGAAGCAACATCTTCAGAAAAAGCCCGCTTCTAGCGAACGTTCTGAAAGAACACGGTTGACCCAGAGCCCCTCGCTGGCTAGCTTCTCAGGACGCAAAGCACGACCGTCCGAGGCCCGCCTGCAAGTCAGCGGTAGAGGGGTCCCGAGGACTTTCGCGACACGCTCGCGAGGGAAGCAGCGGACGATCGTGTGGCGCGCTACTCGTCAACCAGCCAAGCTTGTTGCACGCCACGGGGGCACCCGCGGCGGCAACGGGGAGTGAGCACACATGAACGCGACTGCGACCATTGCCCCTGCAGGCCCTCAGCACATGCGCGCCCTCGAACGCGCCAACCAGGTGCGCCTTGCCCGTGCCGATCTCAAGCGCCGCGTGGCCAGCGGCGAGATAGGCGTCGCCGAGGTGATCCTCGATTGCCCGTGGGAGGCCGACAGCATGGCCGTCTCAGACCTGCTGATGAGCCAGCGCCGCTGGGGCCAGACGCGCTGCCGCAAGTTCCTCGCCCAGATCCCGATGTCCGAGCAGAAGACGGTCGGCTCGATGACCGAACGCCAGCGACGGACGCTGGCTGCGATGCTCACCCCCAGCGACACGGTGACGATGGACAGCTCCTGGCTGGCAGCGGGCGCCCCTCAGCTTGGCGCAGCTACGGGCAGCCGGATGAGAGCTTGACCTGCCACCAGCCGGCAAGCATCCCGATCAGACCAAGGCGCGGACGCACCTCCCACACGCCGCAATGCCCGTCGCCGAGATCGGCCACAGGAACCCGCACGAACTTATAGTGCCCGGGTTCGAGCTTCATCCGCTGTAGCAATGCCCGTGAGCGCTGCTCTAGCGTCGTGCGCTCGGCAACTTGTGCCCGCACCTCGCCCACGCGCAGCGCAAGCCGGTCGCGCATTCGCTCCAGCTCGGCCAGGCTCAACAGGCGCGGCCCACTGAACGACTCTCCGCCTTCGTCGCGCGGATAGATATGCGGGAAGGTGCCCGCTACCAGACCTGAGAGTTCGCGCTCGAGCTTTGCTATCTGCGTTCTAAGCGCCTCGCGCGCCGCGTGCTCGTCAGGCTTCGTGCCGTGGGCGCCGTGGGTGTCGTAGGGGTGGCTGCCGTCGCGTCCCCTAGTGGCGCCGAAGACGAGATCGGTGTCGATGTGGTCGACCGTGAGCTGCTCGGATTGCACCATGCCCTGTTCCTCCCGTGGAAGCTACCTCACCGATGTTAGCTGCCCAGCCCGTCGCGGTAAAGGCTTTGCCGTCCATGGCCAGGATCCCAATTAGTCAACGCACCAGTCAGCCAACCCACCGACCATCAGCACCAACGTCAAATCAGCGCATCGCATTGCTCAACGCAGAGCGGCACGCCCACAGCGTCTCTTCCGCGTGCAGAGCTGGCACCCCAGCAACCTGTACGGCAAACAGGGCCAGCCGGCACGTTCGTGGGCTCGGCTCATGACCTGGGGCAAGCTGCCCGAAGAGAATCGCCAGGGGCCTATCGGCATCGGCGACGACCAGCCTGCCATCGCCCAAGCTCGGCCCTTCCGGACCTCGACCTAGGCGCTCCTCGACATGGCTCACGCGGATGCCGAGCGGTCCGCTGACAGTGTCGGCGTCTAGTGCCCACACCGGAACGGCGGTATCGATCAAGCCGATTGTAAGAATATCTGCAAGCAGACCCTCCGAGAGAAAGCCGCCGTCGAGCATCCGTTCGAGCACCGCCGCCTCGATCGGCGTCCTATTCACATCTGGGTCGAGACCAATCTGGCGAAAGAAGACCCTGTAAGCCGCGGGAATGGGCTCCTGACGAACGTTCACCGCACGCGCTCCGCGCCAGCGGTTAGACAGTTCGCGCAAGCGCGCCAACACCGCCGGTGGCGAGCTACCGGCGAGCGAGCTACGCGGGGGGAGGTCGATCGTCGTGCACATCAGCCCAAGCCCCGGCAGCTCCTGCTGGACCTCGTGTTCGCACCAGCCGCGCACTGGCTCCTCGCTCATGCCTTCACGGCCTCCAGCCGCGGGCACGTGAGGCCGTCACTAGCTCACTC
The DNA here is from genome assembly GCA_036008605.1 of Solirubrobacteraceae bacterium. Classification (GTDB taxonomy): domain Bacteria; phylum Actinomycetota; class Thermoleophilia; order Solirubrobacterales; family Solirubrobacteraceae; genus Palsa-744. The sequence goes on from DASYNL010000016.1 coordinate 17,570, forward strand.
ACACGTGCGCGCAGGGTGGCAAGCGATGGCGTGCTCAGCAGTGCCGCGCTCTGGACCACGCCTCCCGGGTAGACGAACGTGATCTGTGGGCAGCTCACCATTGCAAAGAGCTCTCCGAGTCGTCCTTCCCCGTCTACGCCAACGGGCACCGTCAAGTGCTTTGCACGCACCAAGTGTGCGACTGAAGAGGCTCCTTCTTTGACTGCTACGGCCGCGAAGCTGACCTGCGGAAAAGCTGGGGCAAGCCGCTGCAGATCGTCGAGTATCCCAGGGCAGGAGCCGGCCTGGAAGAACAGCGCAAGCACCACTGGCCCACGTTCGTAGAGCTCACAGATGTTGAGGATCCCCTGACCCCGCTCTGAGCACGCAGGTATTTTGCCGGCCGACCCGTCATTGGCGTGCGTTGCGACATCTACTTCGCCGGCAGGCCCACCGACCGCGTAGGGAGCCGCAAATGGCGGGATGCGGGCACCTGGATGAATGCTTGTGACGCCTTTGTGCGAGTTGAGCGCTACGTGGATCGTGAACGCGACCAACAAGATCGCTGCAAGAATCACCACATATAGGCCGTAACGTGTGCCGGCGATCCCACCCGGCGAGCTGTTGCCCGTCGTCATAGGCGTTGGCAACTCGTCGTCGGTCGGATGTTCCGGCGAGCCGGTCCGGCTCATGGCGTGGTGAGGCCGCGCCGTCTCGCGCGCCGTCGGGGAGCGATCTCCCTGACAGCATGCATGCCGTCCCGAATCCTCTCACTCAACGACTGTTCGCTTTCAGCAAGGACGACTGCCGCAGGCAGTGCGATCAGTACACCGAGGAGCGAAACCGAGAGGTCTACGAGCGTGACCAGCCCGAAGTCGCGCAGCATCGCTATGTCAGACAAGACCAGCACACCAAACCCCGCTATCGCAGTGACGCCTGAGGCGGCGACAGCAGCACCTGTATGACGGTATGCGCGACGTAGCGCCTGCACCGTCGAATGCCCGGCCAGGCGCTCCTGGCGATGGCGCTCTGAGAGCAGCACGCTGAACTCAGTGGAGATTGCGATCACGAGCGCGCCGAGCGTGACCGACATCGGGTTGAGCGGGATGCGCAAAGCGAATACCACCAGTGCCGACCAGCCTGTGGCAAGCACGATCGGCGCGAGCGGCACTAGCGCGCGCCGACGGTCTCCCCGGAAGGCGACGAGCAGGATCAACGCAACCACAGCAAGTGCAACGAGCAGCGTGACCACACGTCGCCAGGGCGAGGCGATCTGTGCTCCCGCCTGAGCCGCCAGCACCGACAGGCCGACCAGCCGTGCGTTTACACCCGCCGGTGGATGCAAACTCGACTGCATCTGTTCGATCACATGTTGCTGCTGCTGGAGCGACATCAAACGAATACCAAACGCGAGTGTCGCCACATGGTGGTCGGGCGTGATGACGTCTTCGGAGAAGTAGGGCGGCAGCGCGGCAAGCAGTGCGTTGACCCGCTTCTGGTTCAGCCTGACCGTGGAGCCTTCTTCTTGGTGGAAGAGGTCGGGCAGCGAAAAGGCAGGACACAGCTGCGCGTGCCCACAGCCCTTGGCGGAGCTATAGCCGAAGTGCCTGAGGATCGCGCCCTCATACGAGCTCATCCATTCGATCGTCGCGAGTTTGGTCAGCGCGCTGGAGCTGACCATCAGGTCTATCTCACCACCAACGCCGGTCACACGCTCGAGTTCGTTCAGGTTGTGAAGTGAGGAGAGATTCTGCGGGGCGAGCTTGGAGATATCGGTTTGCACCTGGGTCTGGGTGTCCAGACCCCAACCGAGCACGGCTAGCACGAGGCCCACCCCGAGCACGCGGCCGGGGTAGCGCACAGCACGATCGAGCGCCAGGTTCGAGACGAAGCGGCTGGCTGCATTATCTGTGAGGATCTCGCGCGCGCCTTGCCAAGCTGGGGCAAACATTCCAAAAAGGGCATGTTCCCTGCGCGCGCGGATTGCATACCGGCTTTTCGGCTCCCCCACCCCCCCATCCGCGCCGGCGAAGTCCCCTCCCGCGCGACGAGCTCTACGACCGGCAAGGACCAGCACAGCGGACCCGGCAGTCAAAGTGCAGAGAAACGCGATCGCGACGCCGAGCACGAGGAGTAGGCCAAAGCCACGCACCATCGGCACTGGCGAGAGCATCAGGACTAGCAGGCCACCGATGCTCGCGAGCACAGCCGTTGCGATTGTGGGCACGCCGTGAAGCGCTGCTCGACGAATCGCCTCCAGCGTGTCGCTCGCACCGCCGGCACGGGCCTCGTCGACGCGTGACTGGAATTGGATCGCGTAGTCGACGGACAAGCCGATCAGCACCGGCAGCACAGCGACTGAGGCCATCGTCAGCGATGCACCTGAGAGCGCGAGCACACCAAACGTGAGCGCAGCGGCAAGCACAGCGACTGCAAGTGGCAACAGGCGCGGTCGCCCCTTGAAGATCAGGCTGAGGACCAGCCCCATCACGAGCAACACCGCGATCAATAGAAGCTCGATCGAATGCGAGATCGAGCTCGTGACATCGCTGACGATCACGGGCTCACCGGTGACCAGATAGCTCTCGCCGTTTTGCAGGTGCCACTGGCTCATAGCTACGGCCTGGCGAATGAGGCTAATCGTGTGTGAGCGCCCGGCTTCTGAGAGGCCAGCCTTCAGGCGTATCGAGACGAGCGCAGCTTCGTGGCTTGGGAACAGATAAGCAAACCGCTGGTTGGGAGTTCCCGACGGCTTGCTCGGGTCGAACACAACCTTCGAGACGAATTCGTGGTCGTCCAGGGTGGGTGCGCTGCTCAGGCCGTAGCGGATGGAAAGCGCGCTGACTTCGGCGGCAAAGCCCGCCATCGTCACCTTGCGTGCTTCGGCGCCGAGCGTTGTCGCCTCCTGTACACCCAGCCCGCTGGCGAGCGCCTTGCGGTAGACGGTGCTCTGTGTCTGCTTGGCCTGAGCTTCGGCCTGAGCGCTGCGCGAAGCAAGCGCTTCGTCCACCCATACTGCCGCCTCGTTGAGAAACGTACCGGGACCGAACACCACCTTGACCGCTTTGCTGCGCATCAACTGCCCACACGGCCCGTTCACCCCGCCCTCCTGCGGGAGCGCGGCGGCCGGCAGGCTCGGCGACATGCAACCCTCCAGCCCAACGAGCCGATCGATATCGGAGCTGAGTACAAGCTTGCGCAGATCTCCCTTGACAAGCACCTCGACCGGCTCTTCGCCGAAGTGCCTGTAAAAGCTCTGCGTGTTCTTGTAAGTAGCGCTGGAGCTGCCTACGAGCGTGTCGGTGGCTGCCGTTGGGCGCAGGCTAAGCGCAGCGATTGCACAGGCGATCCCAATCGCCGCGAACAGACCCAATGCGAGCAACGGGCGCCGCGCCGCACGTAGCGCCAGCCCCGAGAAAAGTCTCCCCATGGTCACGTTTGAAGGCTAGCGCCGTGCCCGGTGGCCAAGCGCCGGAAGCGGCGGCTCGTAAGGTCTTTCAAAATGACCTGCACGTCTCAATACCCCTTTGCTGGAACCCCGGTGATTTATTTGGGTGCCTAACCTTTATCTGGGCGTTCGCAAAAGGGGGGTGTTGGGAAGACCATTCAAAAGCGACAAGCCATACACCCAGCGTTCACGATCCATGGACATCTCGCCGCACGGCTTATCCTGAAAGGCGTCTTACTCCATTCCCAGAGGACCTTGCGATTCGCCCGAGAGGAACTGACGGACGAAGGCATTTTCGGAGTCGAACAGCTCTGCCGCGGGACCAGACTCGACAATGCGTCCGCGCCAAAGCACGGAGATGTGCTCGGCAACTCGCCGTGCGGACATGATGTCGTGGGTGATGACGACGTAGGTACCGCCGTTCTCCTCGTGGACCTCTTTGATCAGTTCGCACAAAAGCGCGGTGCGTACCGGGTCAAGCCCGGAGTCAGGCTCATCGAACAGCACGATCTCGGGATCGAGCACAAGCGAGCGAGCAAAGCCGGCGCGCTTACGCATCCCACCAGAGAGCTCGTTGGGCATCTTCTCTCCCGCGTTGCCGAGCCCGACCTCACGCATGCGCCGGTGGACGATCTCTGCGATCTCCTCTTCGCTCTTCTCGGTGTGCTGGCGCAACGGGAAGGCGATGTTGTCGTAGAGGTTCATCGAGCCGAACAGGGCGCCGTCCTGGAAGAGCACGCCGAACTTCTTGCGAATCTCGAATAGCTCGGCATCGGGCAAACTGGGGATCGATCGCCCCTGCACGATCACGTCACCCTCATCGGGATAGAGCAACCCGACGATGTGCTTGATGCAGACGGACTTGCCGGTCCCTGAGGGACCGAGGATCATCGATATCTGACCCTCGGGCAGACCCATGTTCAACCCCTGCAACACGTGGTTTGAACCGAAGGACTTGTGGACGCCGATGAACTCGATCGCGTCTGGTACCCCTGTGGGACGATTGACCCCCGTGTGAAACTCAAACTCCTCGCTCCCGCCGCTCCCGCGCGATGATGCTTCATGCTCCTGGGCGACGGACGTCTCCTCGGCGACGGGAAGCTCCTCGTCCTCGCCTGGGGGCGGTCCCTCCTCACGCTCGTGCCCTTGAGGGTGCGTGGCCATCTTCAACCTCCGATTGGGGCTTTGGGATTGGCGCCCCAGAAGACCTGGGTGCCAAGCATCCCGATCAGGTGCACGAGGATGATGTTCAAGACCATCGACTTGGCCGTGGCGGTGCCCACGCCTACGGGTCCACCACTAGCGTTGTAGCCGTAGTAACAGCCCACGAGCACGATCGCGGTGGCCATGAACATCGCCTTGATCAAGCTGTAAAGGAAATCTGGAGGGTTCTGGAACTGCCAGAAGATCAACAGGTAGCCGCCTGCTGAGACAGTCGCGACCTGCTCCACAACCGCGATATAGGAGGCGAGGAAGGCGGCGCCAACACCCGCGAGGTACATGAAAGGGAGCACGACCCAGGCTGCCAGCAGGCGCGTGGCGCAGAGGAACGTGAGCGAGTCGATACCCATCACCTCGAGCGCGTCGATCTCATCAGAGATGCGCATCGCACCGAGCTCGGCGACGATCCCGGTACCCACCTTGGCGGCCATCATGTAGCCGAAGGCGTAAGGGATGATCTCGCGTAGATCGCACCACGCCGTGAACACGCCCGCGTAGGCAGGCGCACCCTGGGCCTCAAGGAAGTATGCGCCCTCGATCCCGCACTCCAAGCCGAGCACGAACATCAGCGCCCAGATAATCAGCGTCGAGGAGACGATCAGGATACCCGACTGACGCAACGCCTCACCGAAGAAATGAAAGACGCGCAGACCCCAGACGTCGCGCACGATATTGACGCTGAAACGTCCGATCTCACCGGTCGCAGCGAGCCATTCGCGCGGTGTCACAAGGAGTTCGTTCATCGGCGGATTGCTCCCTATCTGCCCACGAGGCCGCGGCGAGTCACTTGATCACCAGGATGTTCGGGTGCGTCGCCAGAAGGAGCTGCGTGTAGGCGTAGTCGAACGCAAAGATCGCTAGGAAGGTGACGACGACGGCTTGGTTGACTGCGCGACCGACGCCCTCGGCGCCGCCGGAAGCTGTCATGCCCTTGTAGCAGCAGACAATCGCGATGATTGCGCCGAAAATGGTGGTCTTCAGCGCCGATCCCCACAAGTCGGTCGTGGAGGCATTGGCAAACAGCGTGTCCCAGAAGGGGCCGAGCGGCTGGCCGTTGACGAGCTCGGCGAGGATGCCGCCGAACAGTCCGAAGAGAATCGCGTAGACGTTGAATAGACCGGTCACAAGCATCAGCGCCAGGAAACGGGGGACCACCAAGTTCTTGACCGGGTCCACACCCAGTACCTGCAAGGCGTCGAGCTCCTCGCGTATCTTGCGCGCGCCCAGGTCAGCTGTGATCGCCGTGCCCGCCACCCCAGCAAGCACGATCGCCGTCACGTTGGGGCCAATCTCGCGGATGGCGGCGAGCACGAAAATGCCACCCAAGCGGTCCAGGGCACCGAAGATCGTGAGGAAGTTGGCGGCTTGCAGGCCCGGAGCGGCATAGCAGATCGCCACGGTTGAGATCAGCAGCGGAAACCAGCACAGACGCAGCGCGAAAAGAAACTGCGAGACGAACTCGCCGCCATACGGATAGGGCGGCCGCAAGGCAGAGGCAATCGTCCTGCCGGTCAGGATCATCATGTCCCCGATTTCCTCGAGCAGACTCCTAGTAGGTAGGAAAGCCCGCTCGGCTGCGCTACGCACCATCTCTAAACCCCTCCTCGGGGGACGGCCCGACATCTGCGGTCCCCAACTGTACCGACCCGCGTCTCCAACTCTACGCGATTGGCAGGCCGAACGCCACCGGCACTTGAGGACGAACGCCACCGACCCTCCGGCGCAGGCGCCATCGGCAGCGTAGACCAAACATCACCAGGCGCTCTGCGCCGGCGCCACCAGCACTGATATCGTGGCGTTCGCTGTGAGGGTGGGAAAGCTGCTTAGAGGGGTATCGCTCGTCGCCTGCGGCGTGTTCCTCGCTGCTCTTGCAAGTGGCTGCGGCAGCGCTCAGCGCAACGCACGCGAAGTAGCAGCCACCTATCCAGTGGAAATCCTCACGGCTAGATTCCCGGCCAGGCAGGCGATCGCGCGCGACGCTCGCTTCACGTTGGTGGTGCGCAACGCTGGCGCACGTACGATCCCGAATGTCGCGGTAACGCTCGACTCGTTCTACTACACGAGCACCTACCCAAAACTGGCCGTGAAGAAGCGACCTATATGGATCGTGAACACCGGTCCGGGTAAAGTCGCCACCAGCCCGCCCGTGCAGACCGAGGAAGTCGACCCACCCGGCGGCGGCGAAACGGCGTTCGTGAACACTTGGGCGCTCGGAGCACTCGCACCACACGCCAGCCGTGCCTTCATATGGCATGTGACGCCCGTCAAGGCTGGGGTGCACAGTGTGCACTACACGGTGGCGGCGGGCCTCGACGGCAAGGCTCTCGCACGGCTAGTCGGTGGCGGCCTGCCCACCGGCAGCATGACCGCATCGATCGCACCTGCTCCCCCGCGCACGCACGTCAACCCGCAAACGGGTGAGATCGAACCAGGCCCGCACCCTGCCTTCTCGCAGGAACAGCCGCCTTCCGAATAGCCGTTTGGCCGCGTGTCGAAAGATCGCGAGCCAGCTTTCGCCAGTTGCGCGATACCCGGACACGCGTTGGGGGCTACGATGCGATTCGGCCCTATGCCCAGGAATCGAGGGTCCCACGCCCAGCGTCGGGACCCACAAAGAACTTGACCAGGAGGAATCGAGTCAGCCCATGCCAAAGAGCCGCCAGCAGAACGTGACAGCCGCGCAGTGGAGCGCCAACGGGAGCGCGCTCGGCTCGCTTGATCTGACGCTTCCCGGAAACCAGATCTTCGCCTCGAACGTGTTCAGCGTGGCGGTGCAGCGCCGGCGCCTGCCCAAGCACGTGTTCAGGGCGCTGCAGCGCACGCTCGAGCGTGGCGAGGCGCTCGACACGACTCTTGCCGACGCCGTCGCACAAGCGATGAAGGAATGGGCGATGGAGAAGGGCGCCACCCACTACACCCACTGGTTTCAGCCGCTAACCGGCTCGACCGCCGAGAAGCACGACTCCTTCTACGGGCCTGCCGGCGACGGCACCGCGATCGCGGAGTTCTCCGGCAAGGAGCTGATCCAGGGAGAGCCCGACGCCTCGAGCTTCCCTACGGGCGGCATCCGCGCGACCTTTGAGGCGCGTGGGTACACCGCCTGGGATCCCACCTCCCCCGCTTTCATCCTGGAGAACCCCAACGGGGCGCTGCTGTGCATCCCGACGGCGTTCACATCGTGGACGGGCGAGGCGCTCGACAACAAGATCCCGCTGCTGCGCTCGATGGACGCGCTGTCGGGCGCCGCCGTCGGCGCGCTGGAGCTGCTTGGCATCGAGGACGCGGCGCGTGTGTTCACCACGATCGGCTGCGAGCAGGAGTACTTCCTGATCGACGAGCAGTACTACTTCGAGCGCCCTGACCTGCTCACCACCGGGCGCACGCTGTTTGGCGCGAAGCCGCCGAAGGGTCATGAGCTGGACGACCACTATTTCGGCTCGATCCCCGAGCGCATCCTCGCGTACATGCTCGAGTGCGAGGTGGAGCTGGCGAAGCTGGGCGTACCGATCAAGACGCGCCACAACGAGGTCGCGCCTAATCAGTACGAGGTCGCGCCGATCTTCGAGAACTCCAACGTCGGCGCCGACCATCAGATGCTGACGATGCAGATCCTGCAGAACACCGCGCGTCGCTATGGCCTCGTGTGCCTGCTGCACGAGAAGCCGTTCGCAGGTGTGAACGGCTCGGGCAAGCACAACAACTGGTCGATGGGCACCGACACCGGCCTGAACCTGCTCGATCCGGGCGACACCCCCGAGGCCAACCTGAAGTTCTTGTTCTTCTGCGCAGCGGTGATCCAGGCCGTCAACAAGCACCAGGCGCTGTTGCGTGCGTCGATTGCCAACGCCGGACAAGATCACAGGCTCGGCGCCAACGAGGCGCCGCCGGCGATCATCTCGATCTTCCTCGGCGCGGACCTGGAGAAGGTGTTCGCGGCGATCGAATCGGGCAAGACGCAGGCGTCCAAGCCGGGCTCGTTCCTGGGCCTCGGAACGCCGGTACTGCCGCCGCTGCCGCTACACGGCGGCGACCGCAACCGCACGAGCCCGTTCGCGTTCACCGGCAACAAGTTCGAGTTCCGCGCGCTTGGCTCCAGCCAATCGCCAGCGTTGCCCAACACAGTGCTCAACACGATCGTGGCGGAGTCGATCGACGACCTGACCGGCAAGCTGAAGACCGCGCTCAAAGCGTCCGGCGCGACGCTCGAGAAGGCTGTGACGAAGGTCGTCAAGGACGCGTGGACCGAGAACAAGCAAGTGGTGTTCGACGGCGACGGCTACTCCGAGGAGTGGCACAAGGAGGCCGAGAAGCGTGGCCTCGCGAACCTGCGCACCACCCCAGACGCACTGCCGTGGCTCGTGGACAAGCAGACTGTGGCGGCGTTCAAGAAGTACAAGGTGCTCTCCAAGCGCGAGCTCGAGTCGCGTCTTGAGGTGTTCACCGAGCAGTACGCGGTGAAGCTCAACATCGAGTCCGAGACCGCCGCGCAGATCGCGCGCACAATGCTGCTCCCCGCGGCGGTGCGCCACCTGAACGAGCTGAAGGCGACAGGCCTCGATGAGCTCGTCGAGGAGGTGGAGCCGATCGTGAAGGAGTTCCAGTTCGCAATCGTGAAGCTCGAGGACGCCAACCTCAGCGACAACCAGCCCGACAGCTCGGCGATGAAGTGGGCGACCTACATGCGCGACACGGTGATCCCCGCGATGGACGATGTGCGTGAGGTGGCAGACCGTCTCGAGAAGCTGGTAGCCGACGACTTGTGGCCGTTGCCGAAGTACTCGGAGATGCTCTTCATCAAGTAGCCCTCACGGTTGGATGACTGCGCCTGGCGGCGTCCTCCCTCCCTTGTGTGCCAAGCACACTGCGGTCGATGCGTCCTTGCCAGACTTGCCCTCCAACCGTGAGGGGGCCTGAAGTAGGGAGTGCCCGGCGTCGGTCGGGACGCCGGGCACTCCCTACTCTGTTGTGAGCTGTAGAAGCAGCTCGGCGATCACTCGCAGCTGACCACCGGCGCGCCGTGCCAGCGCGTTGCCGGCGGGAGGCGCTCGCCGCGCAGCACCACCGAGTGTGCGCCGATGCAGGCACCGGCACCGAGTGTCGTGTCGGGGAGTACCGCCGAGGTGGGTCCCATCGTGGCGCCCGGGCCGATGCTGGTGGGACCAATGCTGAGCAGGCGGTCCTGGAAGACGTGGGTCATCAAACAGCTTCCGCGGTTGATCGCACAGCCATCCTCGAGGGTCACCACGTCGTACTCGGTGACCGCGGTCGTCTCACACCACACACCCCGACCGACCTTGCCACCCATCGCGCGCAAGTAGAGCGACATCAACGGCGTGCCGATCGCAAAGCGCAAAAGCCACTCCCCCGCGAGCTGCTCGTGGGCGGTATTGACGATCTCATCGCGCCACACGAAGAACGACCACAGTGGATGCTCGCTGGTGCGGTAGCGCCCGATCAGCGTCCACTTCGTCGCGACCGCCAGCGCCGCGGAGAACACACCGGAGCCGAGCACCACCAGCGGCGAGAAGGCAATCATCGCGACAATCCCAAGGTGCGCACCGATCGCATCGAGCACGAGCAGGTCAAACAGGCCGATCGACAGCGACAGTGCGTTCGGCCCGAGAATCCTGATTGCGTCCATCAGGGCACGCGCGAGAACGACACGCCGCGGGGGGCATACCGTGCGAGCCGGGTCAACGGCCGCGCGCACGCGAGGCAACTCAAACGCGGGCACTCCCAACCACGAGGTCGCGTGCTCGGGTCGCCGCGGAGCAAGGGTGAGCGCGCCGATGAGACTGTCGTCCCCGAGCCGGGTGCCCTCGCGCAAAACGGCGCCCGGTCCTAGGAACGTGCGACTGCCGACCTCGATCGCCTCCAGGTGCAGCCAGCCGCCGCGCGAACGTGCACCGCAGAAGCCCACGTCGTCGGTGGCGTGGCTGAGCTCGCCAAATGACACCAACGGATTCAGACCGGTGGAGGTCGATATCTCGGTGCCCCGCCCCACACGGATGCCCATCAGCCGCAGCCACCCGCGCGTGTAGAGGGAGGCGTAGAGCGGGAACAGGATCGCGCCGCTGGACTCGTTGAGATCGCCCGAGAACCACAACGCCCAGCTGAGCGCCCCACCCCCGCCGTGCCAACCGGGACGCACGAGCTTCCACACCATGCGTTGCGTCAGCGCCACAAGCAATGCGAGCGCAACCGTCGAGAGGCTCGCGACCAGCGCCGCCTCACCCAAGAGCACCGCAAATGACCCGGAGAGCGATGGCACGGGCGCGCCAAGCAGCACAAGCAACAGCACACCGGGCGCGAGCGCGAGCAGAACCAACAGACCCTCCCACATCAAACTCGCGCTGTAGAGCGCCCGCCACACGCGCCCGTCGCGGCTTGGCGGGGGTGCCTGCGAAGGCCAACGCTCGCCCGCGGATCCAAGATGGCGGGCGGGGCTGCCGCCCCAATGCTCACCGGCGGGAACCGCCCCGCAGACAACACTTCCGGGCTCGATCTCGGCGCCCTCTCCCACGCTCGAGCCGGGAGCCAGCAGGGTGCGCGACCCGACGCTGGCGCCTGCACCAATGTGAAGCTCGTCGATCACGAGCTCCTGACCGTCGATCCACCAGCCGTGCAGATCCACCTGCGACTCAACAGTGGCACCGGGACCAATGTGCACCAGCGAGGTGAGCGTGGGCATCGAGGCGATGCGCGCGTCGCGATCGACGTCGGCACCCATCAGCCGCGCGTAGCGCGCGGAGAACGGCGTGCCGGCCATACGTGTGAGGTTGCAATACTCACCGAGACGCTCGAGAAACCACACACGACATGCAAGCCAGGAGTCGCGGGGATAGCGGCCGGGGCGCAGCTCGCCAAGTAGCAGGCGCCGCGCAGCAACGGCGAGACCGAGTCGACCCATCGGACTTGCAAGCAGCAGCCAAGCCCCGATCAGCCACACCCAGCCCACGTGGGGCAACCCGTCGGATTCGATGTTGCCGTAGGCAAACGCACCCAACACCCACTGGCTCGCCGCCAGTGCTGTGAGCACGAGCACCCCGGCAATCTGCATCGCGGCAAACCGCCGCCACCGCGTGGGGAGGGCGCCTTTGGCGAGGGTACGGTCGCGCACCTTCGCCCGATCGTGCACCCCACCCGTAAGTCCATCCTCGCCGCTCGCCTCCTCCACGCCAGTCGTCTCCTCGCCCACCTCCAGCCGCCCGTCTTGATCCTCCCCCGCCGGGGTGAGCTCATCCAGACGCACCGCAAGCTGCTCCAGCAAACGGTGCTCGTACACGTCCGCGACGGCCACAGATGGGAAGCGCTCGCGTAGAACGGAGACCAGCTTGGCAGCCGCCAGCGAGCTGCCACCGCAGGCGAAGAAGTCGGTGTCGAGGCCGATCGCCACCGGACCAAGCTGATCGGCAAAGCACCGCGCAAGCCACGCCGCAGTGCCGCTGAGCGAGGGATCGACCGGGCCGGCAACCTCCGACGGCGGCCACGGGAGCGCTTTGCGATCGACCTTGCCCGAGGGCGCGAGCGGCATCTCCTCCAGCACCACGACCACAGGCGCGAGCCCGTCGGGCAAGAGCTCGGCAACGGCCGCGCGCACGTGCGCGGGATTGACCTCGCCAACCACATAGCCGACCAGCACCTTGTTGTGAGCGGCGGTCGATTGCACCGCTGCCGCGGCCGCGCGCACACCGGCGACGGCTGATAGCTGGGCCTCTACCTCGCCCAGCTCCAAGCGCCGTCCGGCGAGCTTGACCTGATGATCGCGCCGGCCGATGAACTGCAGGCCTTCGGCTGTATCGCGCACGATGTCCCCGGAGCGATAGGCACGCTCCCAGCCGAGCACAGGTAGCCCCGCGTAGCGCTCGGCGTCAAGCGTCTGGTCAAGGTAGCGCCCGAGCCCGACGCCGCCGATGACAAGCTCACCGGGCTCGCCGACGGGGACCGACCGGCCTGACTCGTCTACGACGGCGATCTTCCAGCCCTCGAGCGGCCAGCCGATCGTCACCGGCTTGCCGGGAAGGATGCGCGCGGCGGTGCTCACGACGGTGGCCTCGGTGGGGCCGTAGGTGTTCCACACTTCACAGCCGTCGGCAAGCCGCCAGCCGAGCTCCGAGGAGCAGGCCTCACCACCGAGGATCAGCAGTCGCACACCCGCGAGCGTGTGCTCGTCCCACATCGCTGCGAGCGTGGGCACGGTGGAGATCACGCTGATCTCACGCTGGGCCAGCCAGGGGCCGACGTCGACCCCCGAGCGCACAAGTGCGCGCGGAGCGGGCACGAGCGCGGCGCCGTTTGCCCAGGCGAGCCACATCTCCTCGCACGACGCGTCGAAAGCGACCGACAGTCCGCCCAGCACACGGTCCTCCGGGTGCACGCTCCACAGCCGCTTCTCAGCCTGCACGAAAGCCACGGCTGAGCGGTGGCTCACAGCCACTCCCTTGGGCCGGCCGGTGGAGCCAGAGGTGAAGATGATCCATGCGTCGTCGTCGGCGCTCGGCTCGTACGCGGCCCCGCGCGCTGGCCCAATCCCTTGCAGCCTCAGACCCTCTTCGAGCACGCCGCAAACCCCGGCATGCTTCCAGATGCCGGCTGTGCGCGCGGGTGGATCGTCGGCATCCACGGGGATGTAGGCAGCGCCGGCGCAGAGCACTCCCAGAATCGCAACGTAGAGCTGTGAGGAGCCGCTCTGCAGGTGGACGCCAACGCGGTCGCCAGGGCCGACACCCTGCTCTCGCAGACTGTCGGCGAGCGCTTGCACAGCCCGTGCGAGCTCGTCGTAAGTGAGAGATGCGTCCTGCGCGTCGATCGCCGTACGGGGGCCGTGCAACTCGACCGTGGCGGCGAAGACGTCGTATAGCGTCCGCGCCGCAGGTGCCAAGCGGTCGATCTGCGCCTTCCCCGAGGGTAGGCCAGGGGGCGCCAGCTTTTGTGTCATTTCGCGAGGAGTCACTGTAAGAAATCAGTAAACCGGCTGGAAAGCTGAGATACCGCTCGCGGACGTTATGTTCCGTTAGGACTGGGAAAAGCCCTGCTCATACGGCACCCTGACATAGCCGTGTCAAGGTTGCGGGAACGCTGCTAGCATCCGTGCCGATGGCACGCGATTACTTGCAAGCGCTGCGCGAGAAAGTCGTCGTCTACGACGGCGGCATGGGCGCGACCCTCGAGCAATTCGAGCTGACCGCCGAGGACTACGGGGGGTTGCAGGGCAAGTGCCATGAGGCGCTCGTGCTCAACCGCCCGGATGTGATCGAGGGCGTGCACAGCTCCATGCTCGAGGCGGGCGCGGAAGTGCTCGAGACCGACACCTTCCAGGCCTCGCGGTTGAAGCTCGAGGAGTGGGGACTCGCCGACTACACCGTCGAGGTCAACACCAAGGCCGCGGAAATCGCACGCAAGGCCGCCGGCGAGCATCGCTTCGTGGCCGGCTCCATCGGCCCCACGGGATTCCTACCCGCATCCGAAGACCCCACCCTTGGACAGATCCGCTTCGGCGAGCTGGTTGAGATCTTCGCCGAGCAGGTGGGGGGATTGATCGACGGCGGCCCCGACCTGCTGATCATCGAGACGGCACAAGACATCCTCGAGGTGAAGGCCGCGGTGTTCGGCGCGCGCGCGGCATTCAAGAGCACCAGCAAGACCCTTCCCATCCACACCTCGGTGTCGCTGCTGCCAAACGGCGGCAAGATGCTGCTCGGCACCGACATCTCCGCGGTGCTGTGCACGCTAGAGGCACTGCGGGTGGACGTGATCGGGCTCAACTGCTCGACCGGACCGCAGGACATGCGTGACGCGATCCGCTTCCTCGGCGAGTACTGCCCGGTGCCGGTGGCGTGCATCCCCAACGCCGGCCTGCCCTTGCAGGGGCCCGACGGCGAGACGATCTTCCCAGAGAAGCCCGAGCCGCTCGCGGAGGCACTCGGAGAGTTCGTCGAGCGCTATGGCGTTGGCGTAGTGGGCGGCTGCTGCGGAACCACCCCTGAGCACATCAAAGCGATCGCCGAGCGCGTGGCCGGACACTCAGTAGCACCCCGTCCCGCGCCCCGTCCTCCCCATCTTTCCTCGATGATCGCGGCGACAACGCTCGTACAAGAGCCACCCCCGACGATGGTCGGCGAGCGCGTCAACTCACAAGGTTCGCGCAAGGCCAAGGAGCTGTTGCTTGCCGACGACTACGACGGGCTCGTGCAGATCGCCGAGGATCAGGTGGCGGGCGGCGCACACGTGCTCGACCTGTGCGTGGCCCTCACCGAGCGCTCAGACGAGGACGAACAGATGCGCCTGCTGGCCAAGCGCATCTCATTGACGCAGGAGCCGCCGATCCAGATCGACTCGACTGAGCCGGAGGTGATCGAACGGGCCTTGGAGCAGATCCCCGGCAGGGCGATCGTCAACTCGGTGAACCTCGAGGCCGGCCGCGACAAGCTCGACCGTGTGGTTCCCGCCGCACTCGCGCACGGGGCCGCGCTGATCGCGCTCACGATCGATGAGGTCGGGATGGCGAAGACCGCCCAGCGCAAGGTGGAGATCGCTGAGCGGATCAAGGGGCTGTGCTGCGACGAGCATGGCCTTGACCCGAAGCTGCTGATCTTCGACTGCCTCACGTTCACGCTGACCACGGGCGATGAGGAGTGGCGACCCTCAGCCGTCGAGACGATCGAGGGGATCAGGCGCATCAAGGCCGAGATTCCCGATGTGAAGACCTCGCTGGGGGTATCCAACGTGTCCTTCGGCGTCTCCCCCGGCGCGCGGGCGGTGCTCAACTCCGTGTTCCTGCATCACTGCGTCGAGGCGGGACTCGACCTCGCGATGGTCAACCCCAACCACATCACGCCGTACTCCGAGATCTCAGACGAGGAGCGCGAACTGGCGGACGACCTCGTGTTCAACCGCCGCGAGGACGCGCTCGAGCAGTTCATCGCGCACTTCGAGTCGAAGGGCGAGCAGGAGGCGCAGACGAGCGCCAACCCGACTGAGGGGATGGAGCCAGAGGAGGCGCTTCACTTCCACATACTGCGCCGACGTAAGGAGGGCGTTGAGGATTGGATCGACGCCTCTGTCGAGAAGATCGGCGCGGTGCCCACCCTCAACACGGTGCTGCTCCCCGCGATGAAGGAGGTGGGCGACAAGTTCGGCGCCGGTGAACTGATCCTCCCGTTCGTGCTCCAGTCCGCCGAGGTGATGAAGAAGGCGGTCGCGCGCCTGGAGAACTACCTCGACAAGATCGAGGGCTACACGAAGGGGACAGTCGTGCTCGCGACCGTGTTCGGCGACGTGCACGACATCGGCAAGTCGCTCGTCAACACGATCCTCACCAACAACGGCTACACGGTGATCGACCTCGGCAAGCAGGTGCCGATCCAGACGATCCTCGACGCCGCCAACGAGCACGAAGCGACCGCGATTGGGCTGTCGGCGCTGCTCGTGTCCACTTCCAAGCAGATGCCAGCATGCATCCAGGAGCTTCATTCAAAGGGCATGCAATACCCGGTGCTGATCGGCGGCGCCGCGATCAACCGCGCTTTCTCATACCGCGCGCTGTACCCGGGCGGCAAGGAATCCGAGGAGCAGTACGAGCCGGGCGTGTTCTATTGCAAGGACGCCTTCGAGGGACTGTCCGTGATGGACCAGCTGATCGACGGCGAAGCCCACGAGGCGCTCTTGGAGAAGCTGCGCACGGGCGCCACCGCTTTTCGCGAAAAGGGCGAGGAGCCGGTCGAGGAGCTCAACTTCGCTGACGACTCGGTGCACTCGAACGTCAGCACGCACGCCCCTATCCCCACCCCTCCATGGCTGGGTGTGAGAGAGGTGCCGGTGGATATGGACGAGGTGTACTCGCACCTCGACACGCACGTGCTGTTCAAGCTGCACTGGGGCGGGAAGGGCGTGAAGGGCGAGGCGTGGCGCGAGCTCGTGGATGAGGACTTCCACCCGCGCCTGAAGCGCATGTGGGCAGAGCAAGACTATCTGCACCCCCGTGCGCTGCTCGGCTTCTTCCCGTGCTACGCGCAAGGCAATGACATCGTGGTGCTCGACCCGCGTGCGGCCGACCCGGACACGGGCCTTGACCCGGCTGATCCCGCCGCGGAGTTGACGAGGTTCGTGTGTCCGCGCCAGCCGAAGGGCGATCGCATCTGCCTCGCCGATTTCTTCAGGCCTGCTGTAGGCGCCGACGGCGAGCCTTCAGCACAAGGCAACCCACCCGCGGAGCTCGACGTGATCGCGGTGCAGGCGGTGACGGTCGGCTCGGAAGTCACGGAGCTAATGGCCAAGCTCGAGGCCGACGGCGAGTTCGCCGAGCAGCTGTTCGTGCACGGGCTCGGCGTGCAAACCGCCGAGGGGCTGGCCGAGTGGCTGCACTGGAAGGCGCGCGAGATGCTCGCGATCCCAAGCACGCAGGGGCGGCGTTACTCGTGGGGCTACCCCGCGGTGCCCGAGCAAGCCGAGCACCTGAAGGTCGAGCAGCTGCTCGACCTGGAGCAGATTGGGATGAAGATCACCGACGGCTACGCGCCGGTGCCCGAGCAGTCCACGCTCGCGCTCGTCGCGCATCACCCGCAGGCGATCTACTTCGGCACGCGCCAGGGCAGGCTGTTGCCCAACGGCTCACCCGATGACGTGATCAAGGGCTCCTACCGCGACCCGTCGCTGCCGGGCTTCACGGGCTCGGTGGCGCTCGAGGAGAGCGATCCGCCGGATGGCGTGGTCGAACAGGAGGACGAGCCGGCGATGGCGGGCGAGAGCGGCTGAGCAGCCTACGGCGCCTGCGCTCAGAGCGCTCCCAGCGCGTGGCGCTCCACCAGCTCAAGCTTCTGCGCGCGCGCCAGTCGCTTGATGCGTGCCTCCTCGCGCATCGCCGATCCGCGGTCTGGCATCGGCGTCGCGAAGGCCAGCTCCACAGGCAACCTGCTGGCGGTGTAGCGGCTCGCCTTGCCCGCCGCGTGCTTGACGAGCCTCCGCTCGAGATCGTTGGTCCAGCCGGTATAGAGCGAGCCATCGCGACAGCGCAGCATGTATACCCACGCGTCGCTCATCGATCCCGATTCTGCGTCGCGAGCGTGGCTCCTGCGCGGCCGCTTCTCAGGACTGGACTTGCGAGGGCGCGCGCCGCGAACTACCGGGCAGCGGGGGCAGCTTGACCTGGGAGGCGTGCATCGTGCGTAGACGCACGTCCTTCCACGAGAGCCCCTCGTTGACCAGCGCCGGCGTGCCCATGATGACGGCGGTAGCGACCTCGACGGCCTGCAACACGATCCCGTAGGCAAGCGCGTCGGCGGTCCCCACATGGTAGGCGCCGGCAAGCACCGCAACGCATGCGGCCTGGAATACGCCAACGTTGGCCGGTGTTGCCGGTATGACCGCCGTGACATTGACGGCAAAGAGCACGGCCGCGGCAGCGCCGAAGCCAACCTTGTCGTCGAGACCCAACGCCATCAACAGCAGCCAGCAGGACAGCCACTGAAGCCCCCACGCCGACAGCTGCAGCGCAGTCGCGGCGGCAGCTTGACGCGGCTTGCGAAAGACGCTCAGACCGGCGCGCACGCGCAACAATGAGGCTCGCATGCTTGCAAGCACCCGCCCAAGCCGTTGCGAGCGCGAGACAGCAGCGCTGGGGACCAACACGGGCGCCAACAAGAGCGCGATCAGCACAGCCAGTGGAGCCAGCCCTACAGCAAGCAGCGCATTGGTGTGTTTGCCGGCAAAGCTGACGCTCGAGAACATCACGCCGCCAAGGATCACCAGCGCAAGCAGGTTGAGCAATGTCTGGGAGACCATCGTTCCCAGCACGACGGGCAACGTCTCGCGCGCACGCCCAATGCGACGTGCCACGATCAGCGCACGAGAGGGCTCGCCGAGACGGGCAGGCAGCGTGGCCGACATCAGCACCCCAATGAACGTCCCTTGCAGCGCGTCCCGCCGGCGCGCTACGCGCCACGTAGGGGCAGCCTTGAGGATCGAGTGCCAGGCGATACCGCGCACGAACATCGAGGCGCACATCACGCCAACGCCGGCGGCGACCAGACCCGGACTGGAGGCAACAAGGCTCGCGGCAACGTTCGTGACGCCGATCTTCTGCAGCGCAAGGTAAGCAAGCGTTACCCCGGCAAGCGAGGTGGCAAGCAACGCCCCGCGCGAGAGCACACGCAGCGCACGATGCCTGACCGGTGGAACGGGCTCGAGGCTCGGCAAGCGGCGCGCACGCGCGGGTGGGCGCAGGTCAGCGGGCGCAAGGCCGTGGCGCACGGCGATGCGTGAGGAGCGCGTCGCCGGTCGCCCTACGGCGATCGCCTGCTCGTAGACGTCGACAATCTCCTCGGCAACGTGCACCCAGGAAAAGCGCTCGGCATGCTCGCGCGCAGCCACAGCCATGCTCGCCCGGCAGCCCGGGTCGAGTGCGAGCGCGCGCAACGCCTCAGCAAGTGCCAGCGCATCGCCGGGCGGGACGAGCAGACTGTCGTGCCCATCGCGCGCGACGTCCCTGTAGCCGGGGATATCGGATGCGACGACCGGCGTGCTTGCGGCAAAGGCCTCGGTAAGCACCATGCCGAAGCTCTCCCCGCGCAGCGAAGGCGCGCACAACACCTCTGCACAACGCAGCTCCTCGTTCTTTTGCTCCTCCGAGACCTTCCCAAGCGCGCGCACGCCGCGATCGTCGAGCAGCATCGGTGCGATCTCGGCGGCGCTTGCCCCAACGAGCGTCAGCGTCGCGGGGATCTGCTCGCGCAAGGCCTCAAAAGCGCGCAGCAGCACCGGCAGGCCCTTGCGCTCGACGGCTTGACCAATGAACAGGATGCGCAAGGGCTCGTCGCTCTCACGCTCAACTGGCTGCTCGCCTTCGGCAACAGGGAGCAGCACCCCGTTGGGCACGATTCGGTAATGCCCTCCGTAGAAGCGTTTAGCCGTCCAGGCCGCAGCCTCAGAGACGGCAATGCGCGCGTGCAAGCGGTTCATGCGGCGCCTACCCCCCATCACGACCGCACCGATTCCGTTGGAGACGGGATTCGTGGAGTACGTGTGGAACGTGCCGACCAGCGGCAGATCCCCCGAAGACATAAGCGCATCGAAGCCGATCAGCGGCACGATCGGCTCATGGATGTGTGCAACGTCATAGCGGCCGCTGCGCAGCGCGCCCCGGATGGCAAAGACCGAATGGGGTGTGCCCGTCAGGTTGGAGACCGCACCGTTAGCGGGGATCCCGATCGTGCGGCCCAAAGGGACGAAGCTCTCGGGCAGCTCACGCCGCTGTGGGCGCGCCCCGCGGTGCAGGTGCCGCGAGAGCGCGTCGTCAGGATCCAGGGGCGCAAGAATGTCTGGCTCGTGCCCCTGCGCGCGCAGCTCAGCCGAGAGCGCCTCGATATGGCGCGTCACGCCGCCCGGGTAGGTCCAAGAGTACGGCGAAACCAGAGCAATCCGCACAGGTCCACTCTATCGAGCGCGGTAGCGGCGTAGACCGCCGGACGCTCAAACCGGGGGCTGCATGCCGAAGCACGGGCCATATACTCGGCACTGTCCACAGGGTTTCCGATGACCGATCGCCACTTCGTCAAGTACACCTTCCTGAAGCTCGACCCGGCCTGGCGTCGCTTGGATGCCAGCACCCGTGCGCAGGACAAGCACGAGTTCATGGCGGCCTGCGAGGACTTCGCCGACGGACACCTGCTGCAGTCCTTCTCGCTCGTAGGTACGCGCGGGGACGCGGAGCTGCTGCTGATCTCCGAGGCCGAGAACCTCGACCGCATCCACGAGTTCCACGTGGTACTGGCCCAGAGCGGACTTATGAAGTGGGCAGAGCAGCCCTACTCATTCCTGGGGATGCGCAAGAGCTCTGAATACTCCGAAGACGAGCGCGTGAATCCGCGCGGGTTCCGCGGCAAGTACGTGTTCGTGTATCCGTTCGTGAAGTCGCGTGAGTGGTATGCGCTGCCGGCCGAGGAGCGCTGGCGGATCATGCAGGGACATATCACGGTTGGTCGCGAATATCCGGGTGTGGACAACCACACGACCTACTCGTTCGGCCTCGACGATCAGGAGTTCGTAGTCGCGTTCGACACCGACGACGTCGGCACATTCCTCGACCTCGTCCAGCGCCTGCGCACAACCGAGGCGTCGCGCTTCACCGTGCGCGACACGCCCAGCTTCACGTGCATCGCCTGTTCTTTGGAGCGGGCCTTGAACGCGCTCGACGGCGAGCCGATCGCACTCGAAAGCTCTACTCTGCGGATCAGCTAGACAGATGAGTCCTACCGCTAAGAGCCCAGGATCGACCGTGCCCAAGGCTCCTGCGAAACGCAAGGCTACTTCCCAGCGAGCTGCCGTCGAGGAGTTGCGCGCCGCCGACCCGATCATGGCCGGGCTGATCGACATGTGCGGCGTCATCTCAAGTCCTCCACGCACGAAAGCCGACCCGCAGGAGCACTATGGAGCGCTGTTGCATGCGGTCGTCAACCAGCAGCTGTCGGTCAAGGCTGGAGCCGCGATCTACGGCAGGCTGACCGAGCGCTTCGGCGGCCACACCCCCGCACCCGAAGAGCTGTTGGCCGACGATCCCGAAGAGCTGCGCCTAGCCGTGGGATTGTCGCGCTCGAAGGTCGGCTTCATGCGCTCCCTGGCCGAGCACATCCTCTCCGGGGAGCTCGAGCTCGACCGCCTCGACTCTCTCTCCGACGAGGAGGTGCTGGCCGAGCTGGTGGCCGTCAAGGGCATCGGCGAGTGGACAGGCCATATGTTCTTGATGAGCCACCTGCACCGTCCCGACGTGATGGCGCCAGGTGACCTTGGGATCAAGCGAGCGATCGAAAGGGCCTATGGCCTGGAAGACCCAGACCGCGAGACGATGGAACGCCTGGCCGAGCGCTGGCGTCCACACAGAACCCTGGCGTGCCGCTACCTGTGGCGCTCGCTGAACAACGAACCGGTAGCCCGTCCAACAGGCCACCCCGGCAAGAAGAGCGTCAGGGCTTCAGCGAAAAAATGAGGGGAGGCGGCCCCTCGGGCCGTTAGACCGCAGAAACCTGCTCTTCCTCGGCCACCCTGAACGAAGAGCCACAGCCACACGCTGCGACCACGTTGGGGTTCTCGACCTTGAAGCCGGCCCCTTGCAGGCTTTCCTGGTAGTCGATGACCGAGCCGCTCACAAACTGCAGGCTCTCATTGTCCACGAGCAGCTTCAAGCCGTGGTCCTCGAAGACGATGTCGTTCTCGCGCTGCTCGTCGAAAGCGAGCTGATACTGGAAACCCGAACAACCACCGCCGCGTACGCCGACACGTAGTCCCGCGAGCGTCACGTCAGCCTGCTGGGCATCAAGGAACTCACGAACCTTCTCTGCACCCTTGTCCGTTATCGAGATCATCGCTTTCCAAAGTATAGCGTCGTCGTTTTCTTGGCTAAGCTGGGTGCAATGCCCACCGCAGAGGAGATCAAGCAGCGCATCGAGGCCGCGATACCTGGGGCGCGAGCCGACGTGGAGGATTACACCGGCGGCGGCGATCACTTCCGCGCGACGGTCGTCTCACCCGCCTTCGCGGGGTGTAGCCGCATCCAGCAGCACAAGCTTGTCTATGGCGTGTTCGGCGATGAGATCGGCGGTCCGATCCATGCGCTTTCGCTGAAGACGCAAGTACCGCAGGAGCCGGGCGTCGCCGGCGGCGAGCAGCACGCCGCGGCGGCCACATAGGACCACCAAGCCAGGAGTCACCCATGTCCGACACCGAGTCAAACCCCATCCGCGACGCAATCGCCGAGGCGATCGCCGAGCACGACACGATCCTCTTCATGAAGGGCACTCCCGAGGCGCCGGCGTGCGGCTTCTCCGCACGCACCGTCGCGATGCTGCAGTCACTGGAGGCGCCGTTCGCCGCGGTTGACATCCTGCCCGATCCCCGTATCCGCCAAGAGCTCTCGGCGATCTCCGGCTGGCCCACGATCCCGCAGCTGTTCGTCGGCGGCGAGCTCGTCGGCGGTTGCGACATCGTCACCGAGATGTACGAGTCCGGCGAGCTTGCGGAGACACTCGGACTTGAGTCGAGCGAGGGCGCAACGGCCACGCAAACGCTTGCAAGCGAATCGCAGCCCGCCGGCTTCACGCAGATCGAGAACCGTCTTGGGTAAGCAGGTAGCGGTCGTCACAGATACGACCAATTACCTCCCGCGCGAACTGGCAGACAGAGAAGGCATCCATCAGGTCAGCCTGTATGTCGGCTGGAAGGACGATCAGCGGCGCGAGATCGAGCTCGACAGCTTTGACGCCTTCTACGCGCGGCTGCGCACCGACCCGGATCTGCCGACCACCTCGCAACCCTCGATCGGCGACTTCCTCGCCGTGTGGGAGCCGTTGCTGGAAGACGGCCAGGACATCGTCTCGATCCATCTAGCCGGTGGCATCTCGGGCACGTGCGAGACTGCGCGCCAGGCTCAGAGCCTGCTGGTGGAGCGCGGTCTTGGCGAGCGCATCGAAGTGATCGATGGGGAAACTGCTTGCGGCGGCCTCGGCCTCGTGCTGCTCGCTGCCACCGCGGCGGCGCACAAAGGCGCCGAGAAGGACGCGGTGGTCGCGCGAGCCCGTGCGGCGCGCGAGGCCCTGAAAATCTGGTTCTGCGTCGACACGCTCGAGTATCTGCGCCGTGGCGGTCGCATCGGCAACGCACAGGCATGGATCGGCAGCACGCTCAAGATCAAGCCGATCCTCTCGCTCGACTACGAAATCACCCCCGTCGAGCGGGTACGCACCGCCAAGCGCGCATTCGAGCGCATGGTGCAATACGCCCAAGAGCTGCACGAAGGCGGCGCCGACCGTTGGGTCGTGCAGCACATCCAAGCCACCGAGCAGGCAGAGCGACTGATGGACCGCTGCCGCGAGATCTTCGACTCGGAGCCGATCTTCACCTCTGAGGTTGGACCGGTGATCGGCACCTACACCGGACCGGGCCTGCTCGGCGTCGGTGCTCTGCCAGACGCCCTCGTTTCTTAACCGCGGCGTTTGCGACGTCGGCGGCGGCGTCCCAGCAGCATGACTCCCACAACTGCCGCACCGATCGCGATCTCGCGCTGATGGCGCTCGATGTGCCCGCGCCAGTCGGTAATGCGCGCGACTTCACCGTGCAGATTGTTAAGCGACACAGCCAACTCAGCGCGGTTGGCCTCGATCGAATCGCGTATCTCAGCTGTCGAGCGTTGTGCCATCGACTGTCCCCCTTCCAAGATCTGTGTCCGATGTTGGCCCGGCCTGCGGTACCGGCGGCGGACCGGGGCTGGCGGCGGTCGCGGACGCCGAGACCGGTTTCGCCGGCTCAGAAGATCCCCCGGCGCCCGGTGCCTCCGAGGAGGCACTAACCGTCTCGCGGATCTTGCGGGCCTCCTCGATCGCCATATCCGGCGTTGGTGGAGCTCCGGCTTTGACGGCCCTGTACGCAAGCAAACCCGCGATCACGCCCAGCACCACAAGGATCAGCGCCATCGCGAAGAAACCCCAGAAGAACGTGAAGGCGCTGCCGATCGGAAGCTCGTAGTAGAGCAGCCATGCGCACCCGATCAGGACAAAGAAGAGCGCAGTGAAAAAGAACACGCCGGCGACGATCGCCACGACCGCACCCTTGGCAAGGCGCGTCGTCTTCTCTGTGATCTCGGTCTTGGCGAGCTCGATCTCCTCGCGAATCAGGAGGCTCGCGCGCTCGGTTACTTCGGTTATCGCTGCAGCGATGCCCTGCTGTCGCCCGTCCTGACCGAGGGGCGGGTGAGGAGCGTCGCTCACTCTGGAGGCTCCTCGTCGAACACGCGTCGCCACAGCTGGGCGGCCACCCGCTGAGTAATGATGCTTGCTAGCGCACCGACAGCGGTCAGCAGACCCGACCACATCACCCGCTTCATCAGCTCGTTCTCCATCCGCGGAAGTGTAGTGGGCGGTCGGACGGTCTGGCTAGCGGTCACCGCGTGCATAGACTGGAACTACATGCCAGAAGCCCCCGTCCAAGACTTTCCGCTGTTCCCGCTTGGGATCGTCGCGCTGCCAACGGAGAGCGTTCCGCTGCACATCTTCGAGGATCGCTATCGCACAATGATCGAGGAGTGTCTGGAGTGCGAGAGCGAGTTTGGGATTGTGTGGCTCTCAGACGACGAGCTGAAGCCGGTCGGCTGCGCTTGTGAGATCGAGCGCGTGCTCGATCGCGAGGACGATGGTCGCTTCACGATCCTGGTGCGTGGCACGCGCGTCTTTCGCCTGCTCGAGCGCCAAGACGACCTTCCCTATCCGGCTGGGGTGGTCGAGTTCGTTGCCGAGCACGACGAGGCGCCCGACGAGCAGACTGCGCGCGAGGCCCACGAGCTTTACGGCGAGCTCGTGGAGCAGGCCACCGATCGCATACTCGAGGCAGAGGAGCTAGAGGCGATGAGCGCCTATGCGATGGCCGGCACTGTGGACTTCGGCACCGACGCCAAGCAGGAGCTGTTGGAGTTGCGCTCAGAGAACGCGCGCCTGCACCTGCTCACGTTGCTGTTTCGCGCCGCCATCAAGCAGATGGAGCTCCTCGAGCGCGCGCAGCTGCGTGCGCGCTCCAACGGCAAGGTGCACTTCTGCTGAGAGCCTCAAGCTCCCTGTTGGGGCAGCCCGCAAACGCTCTGGGCGACCGTCAGCACAAAGCCGGCGAGCTTGCGCATCGCCGTCGGCTGATGTTGCGAGTTGTCGCTGAAGCGCACCGTACCGTTGGCGTCGCGCAGGTAGTAGCTCAGCACCGAGCCAGGCTCGGCGCGCAGCGACTCGTGCTTGGCCGCCGGTTCTTCTAGGTCTTCTTGGATCGTGCGAGCTTCGATTATCTGCGGGTCGCTCAGGTGGCGTGCCGGCCCGTTGTCGCAGTGCACGACGCCTTCTTCGTTGACGAGCATCGTCAGCTTGGCTCCGGGCGCGCTGCCACTGCGGTACACGATGAACAGGTCGGGCGAAAGCACGCCGCCGCAGCCGCCCATCAGCAGCGCGCCACTGACGAACAGTCCCGCCAAAAGCGCATGCCGTTTCGGGATCATGCCGCCACCGCCACACCACCACGCCGTGGATCGCCGGCGCCGATCAGCTCCGAACCTTGGCGTTGCACCGCTTGGACACCGCCGAAGAACAGGTTGAGGTCGTGGAAACGCACAATCTCACGCGAGCGGCGGCCAGCACCGGCATCGGGCTCGATCCCAGGCTCGTGATATACGATTCCCTCCTCGAAGTGTGCGCGCGGCGCGCTCACCGCCTCAGGTGCACGCAGACCCAGATCGACAACTCCCACGATCGTCTGCAGCAGCGCCGAGCGGATTCTGTTGGAGCCGGCGCTGCCGAGCACCAGCTCGACCTCTCCATCGCGCATCACGATCGTCGGGGCCATCATGCTCGGCATGCGGCGCCCGGGCGGATGGCTGTGGAAGCCGAGCGGGCTCAGGTCCTCCTCGCCCATCACGTTGTTCAGGTGGATACCGGTGCCAGGTACCACCACGCCCGATCCCTCGCCATTGGTGCACGTCACCGAGCAGGCACGCCCCTGCTTGTCCAAAACAGAGATGTGGGTCGTGGACCCGAGTCGTGACGAGAGGAAGCACGCCCCAAAATCCCCATCTGAAAGACCCTGGACGAACTCGGCCGTACGTTCGTCTTGGGCCGCTTCCATCGCGCCGATCACAGCCTCGAGCGCGGGTGGCGACGGTTGTGCGTCGAGCAGGCCCAGCGAATATGCAAGCAGCGTGCCGCCAGCCGAAGGTGGTGGGTTGGTGAGCACCTCGCGGTCGCGATAGCGCATCGGCAGCGGCTCGCGCTCAATCGCCTCGTAGGCGCTGAGCTGCCTGGCTGTGAGCGAGCCGCCGCGCTCCCTCAGCCACGCGCACACGGCATCGGCGATGTCTCCGTCGTAGAACGGCTTGGCGCCATCCTGCCCGAGCCTGACCAGTGCATCGGCGAGCTCGGGGTTGCGCAACAACTCGCCCTCGCGCAGCACTTCACCGTGCGGCGCCCAAAGCGCTGCGCACTCTGGAGTGGAACAGAGCAGGTCGCCGAGGATCTTGGCGATGTAGGCCTGACCCTTGTTCAGCACCACTCCCTCGCGCGCAAGCCTCGCCGCCGGCGCCGCCAGCTCGGCGAGCTCGATTGTTCCCCAGCGCCTGATCGCCTCGCAGGCACCCGCAGGCGCTCCGTATATTCCACACGAGGCCGCGCCGATGTAGAACACTTGGACAGCGTCGCCGAAGGAGACGTCCACCGCCTCAAGCTCGGCTGCGCTGCCGTCCGTAGCCCGCTCTGGGGCCTGTACGAAGAAGTCGAGCAGCGCTGGTTGCTGACCTGCGCCGGCCACCATCATGTATCCCCCGGCACCAAGACCGGTCAGCAGCGGCTCGGCGGCAAACGAGGTCAGCATCGCCGCCACGGCTGCGTCGACGGCGTTGCCACCTTCGCGCAGCACCTGCGCGCCCGCCTGCGCGGTCAACGGATGGCCCGCCGCCACAACCCCCTTTTTGGCTTCGCTCATATCAGAGCGATAGCACAGCGTTCAAAAATTAGGGATGAACTCTGGCACGTCCATATCGCTGACGGACAGACCACCGCGACGAGATTGCCTGTCACTCCGCGAGGACCTTGCGTCACGTGCCGACGGACCGGTGCGCTTTATGCGCGGCTCGCCCTCGGGCTCGCGCATCTGCGGGCGTGAGTTCTTTGTCCCGTAGCCCGTGGCGACCACGGTCACCCACACCTGGTCGTCGAGCTTTTCGTCGACCATCGCGCCGAAGATGATGTTCGCGTCTGGATGTGCCGCCTCGGAGACCGCCTTGGCTGCCTCGTTAACCTCCCACAGCGACAGGTCGCGGCCCCCGGTGATCGACAATAGAATCGAGCGTGCGCCCTCCATCGAGGTCTCAAGCAGCGGCGAGGCGACCGCCTGGGCCGCCGCCTCGGAGGCGCGGTTCTCGCCGAAGCCCATACCGATGCCCAGCAGCGCGTTGCCGGCGTCGGACATGATCGTGCGCACGTCGGCGAAGTCGAGGTTGATCAGGCCTGGCAGTGTGACCAGGTCGGAGATGCCCTGAACGCCCTGGCGCAGCACGTCGTCGGCGACGCGGAAAGCCTCGACCATCGCCGTCTGCTTGTCGAGCACGGTCAGCAGGCGGTTGTTCGGCACCACGATCAGCGTGTCGACCTCCTCGGCCAGCGCCTCCACGCCACGCTCAGCCTGCTCGGCGCGACGCGAACCCTCGAAGCCGAAGGGCTTCGTCACGATCGCGACGGTCAGCGCGCCGACTTCGCGGGCGATGCGCGCCACAATCGGGGCGGCGCCCGTGCCCGTGCCACCGCCGGCACCCGCCGTGATGAAGATCATGTCCGAGCCCTTCAAGAGAGCCTTGACGCGATCGTAATCGTCCATCGCGGCCTGCCTGCCGACGTTCGCGTCCGAGCCCGAGCCGAGGCCACGCGTCAGCTCGGCGCCGATGTGCAAAGTGATGTCTGCCGTAGACTGTTGCAGCGACTGCAGGTCTGTGTTGATGGCGAGGAACTCGACGCCCTCTACCTCGGCCTCGACCATGCGGTTGACCGCATTCGTGCCGGCACCACCAACGCCGACAACACGGATCACCGGCTGGGTCACCGGCATCGCGGCGCCGAACGGACGCTGCTCCTCCTGCGCATAGCCGTCGCGCTGGAGTGTCTCGCGCACAGGGGTGTCGCGCGAAAAGGTCTCGCGCGGAGCTGACGCCTGCTCGGGGGTCGCGCCCGGGCGCTCCATCAAACTCTCGGGGATCTCCGAGGAGAATGCGTGGCGCAAGCGCTCCTGTGGGCTAGGGATACGTGCGTCCTCCTGATCCTGCTCGATGCTGGGGCGCAGCGACGGATGCGGCACGCCACTCTCGCGCGGACGCTGCTCTTGTGCGACCGCGCGATTCACCTCAGCGGCGGGCGCGGCGGCGGGCTCGACCGCTCCCGCCGGGGTGGCGGCGTCGGATGCTGGCTGCTCGACGGACTCGTCCTTCTCAAGCTCCTCGGTCTTGCGGAACAGGGCCGCAAGCGGGCCTTCGCGCATCGATGCTCGCTTAGGGTTTGCCATGAGCCAAGACCTCCTGTGCCAGCTGGCGGTAGGACTGCGCAGCGACACCATCCGGCTCGTACTTCAGCACCGACATTCCCTTCACAGGGGCCTCGGCGAAGCGCACCGTCTTGCGGATGCGCGAAGCGAACACGCGGTCGCCGAAGTTCTCCTCGAGGATCTCGATGGCCTCCTTGGCGTGGATCGTGCGCGAATCGACCAACGTCGGGAGGATACCCTCGATATCGACGTCTGGGTTGAGGTTCTCGCGGATCATTGCCAGGGTGTTTTGCAACTGGATGAGGCCCCGCATCGACAAGTACTCACACTGCACAGGCACAATAACCTTGTTGGCGGCGGTAAGCGCGTTGATGGTCAAAAGACCGAGGCTCGGCGGCGTGTCGATGCAGATGAAGTCGTAGTCCTCCATGATCGGCTCGAAGGCCTTCTGCAAAGAGCGCTCGCGGCCGATCATCGTGGACATCGCGATCTCCGCGCCGGCGAGGTCGATCGAGGCGCAGGCGACATCGATCTCGCGCTTGCGGATCACCTCTCTGATCGTGGCGCGCTGGGTGAGCACGTCGTACATCGACAGCTCCAGCGTGTCGGGATCGATGCCCTGGGACATCGTCAGGTTGCCCTGCGGGTCCATGTCGACGCAGAGAACGCGGTGACCCTCCTCCGCGAATGCGGCAGCCAGGTTGAGCGTCGTTGTTGTCTTGGCCACCCCGCCCTTCTGATTGGCGAACGCGATGACCTTGGCCCGTGCAGTCACGGCAGGCTCCGATGGTCGAATTTGGAAAGCCGTCGAGCTTCGGTATTCGCACAGCTTTCCGCGATTCCTGCACTGTTGATGGGGATTGCTGCGTGCCCTTCGGGGCTCGTCGGCACAATGCACGTCCGCTTGCCCTCTTTGGAGACCACGGTGGCGTGCTCCTCGGTGTTCGCGGGCGTGCAGCACGTTCGTTCGGTCGTGGGCCACTGCGTGCCCCTACGATCCCCCGGGTGTCACCACGTCACATTCCACTAGAGAGGCGCCTCGAGGGAAAGCAGGTGTGCGTCTGTGTGGGCGCCGGCGGGGTCGGCAAGACCACCGTCTCCGCAGCTCTGGGGCTCGGGCTGGCGTTGCGCGGCAAGAAGGTGGTGGTCGTGAGCATCGATCCGGCCAAGCGACTTGCGGGAGCGCTGGGCTTGCGCGAGCTTCCGGGCGAGCCACACAGGATCGAACCGCACACGCTCGCCGAGCACGGGGTCGAGGCACGCGGCGAGCTATGGGCGATGATGCTCGATTCCAAGCGCACATTCGACGATTTGATCGCGCGGCTGGCGCCAGACGAGCGTACGCGCGACGAAGTCCTCTCCAACCGCATCTACCGCGAGCTCTCCTCGGCGGTTGCCGGCTCGCAGGAGTTCACGGCTGTCGCGAAGCTGTTTGAGCTGTATCGCAGCGGTGCCTGGGATGTAATCGTGCTCGACACACCGCCCTCGCGCGATGCACTTGACTTCCTCGACGCGCCCGACCGGCTGACGCAGTTCCTGGAAGGGCGCGCGCTGAAGGTGCTGCTCTCCCCCGGCGGCGTCACGCGCGGACTGCTCGGGCGTGGTGCCGGCTTGATGTTCTCCGTGTTTGCCCGCGTGACGGGTGTCAACCTGCTCGGCGAGCTATCTGGATTCTTCGGCTCGCTCTCCTCGCTCACTGACGGTTTTCGCGAGCGTGCCCGTGGCGTCGAGCAACTGTTGCGCGATCCGCTCACGGGCTTTCTGATCGTCACTTCACCCGAGCGCGAGCCGGCTCGTGAGGCGGCGTTCATGTACGCCCAACTCGTGCGAGAGCAGATGGGATTCAATGGCCTCGTCGTCAACCGTGTGCACGACCGCGACCTCGACGGGCACACAGCAGAGCAGCTCACGCAGTTGCTCTCGGCCGAGTTGGGCACCTCGCTCGCGGCGCGGGTGGCCGGGAATCTGGCTGACTTCGACGTGCTTGCCACGCGCGATCGTGCGAGCGTCACTGAGCTTTCACAGGAGCTGGACGAACCAGACCCGCTGCTTGTGCCTTACCTAGACGGCGACGTGCAGGACCTCGGCGGCTTGAGCCTCATCGCCGAGCGGCTGTTCGCCTGAGGATCCAGTTATACGGCCCGCACGCGGCTTACTCGATGTCGCCACCGCAGCCGCCGTGTGCTCTTCGCTGCTCTCCTCACTCGCCTCATCCCCTGCGAGCAGCAGCTCGTCGGCTAGCGAGCCGAGATCGGCCGGCAGATGTCCGCACACCACGTCGCGCAACAGTGCGCGCAGATGGTCTGAGAGCTCGCGCGCCAGGTTGATCGCGCTCGTACGCTCCAAGGCAGCGCCGGAGATCGCTTGGCGCTCTAGTGCAATTGCCTTCAGGGTTCGCTCGGCGAGCACGGTGCGGTGTTCGGGCGTCGCGCACAATGCCGCCAGCCGCGCTGCAAGCAAGCCGTCGGGCAGACCGGCCGGCTCGAGCTCAGACGGCGCAATCAACAATGCGCGCAGGGCAAGCAAGTGGTCGCTGATTGCCTCGAACTCTGAAGCCCGCTCGCAACCTAGCTCGAAGCGTCGCAGCGCCCAAGCAACCTCGTTTGCGTGCGGGGCTCGTCGCGAAACCAGGTTGCAGAATGCCCGTAGCTCGTCCTCCTGCTCGGCGCTCACGACGAGCATGCCGTGCGGCCGCCCGCCTGTGCCGAGCGCAAGCGGCGCCCATGGCGCCGAGCCGGTTCGCGCCCAGGCGAGCGTGCCCAGTGCGATGCGGCCGTCGCCAAACAGGCGCAGCGCGCGCAAGAGGTCGCGCAGTACATCCTTGCCTTGGGCAATCGCCGCGCGCGGATCGGTCGCTTGTGCGCTGAATACGACGAGCAGGTGGTCATCTTCGCCGCGTGGTCCTCCTCCTAGCGCTTGTTCCGGTGCGCCCTGCAGGGCATCTGGATGAGCGATCAAGAGACCCCGCGCCAATGCAAGCTCAGGCGAGGCGATCGTCAAACCATGCAGGCTCGCCACGAGCGTGACCTCACCCGCGGCGGCGAAAGTCGAGTCCTCTAGACGCTCGAGCGCGTGCTCGAGCCGCTGCTCGTATTGGCTCATCTTCGAGCGATTGAAGTCGGTCTGCTGGTCGAAGACCTCCTGCAACAGCACAAGCAACG
Organism: Solirubrobacteraceae bacterium; assembly: GCA_036008605.1. Classification (GTDB taxonomy): domain Bacteria; phylum Actinomycetota; class Thermoleophilia; order Solirubrobacterales; family Solirubrobacteraceae; genus Palsa-744. Next base: position 49,418 of record DASYNL010000016.1, read on the forward strand.
CGGCGTCCGCCCGGCTGCGGTCCGGACGGTCACGGTCACGATCGCCATCGCGACTACGGCCATGACCGCGGCCACGGCCACGACCGGGCTCAACGCCACATGCGATCAGGTAGCGCTCAAGCGCCTCGAAACCGTCGAGCGAACCTGCGGCTTGGGCATAAGCGTCGAGCCGGCGCAACTCGGAGAAGCGCTCGGCGATGAACGCGTCGGTGAGCGGGCGATAGCAGTACAGAGAAGCTGCGCCACGCCCGCGACCGGACTGCGAGGCGAGCTCGAAGGGCACCTCTTGGCCGGCGGCGATATCGGCTTGCAGGCTGTCGGCTGCCTGAGCGATGAACTCGGTAAGCGCGGCTTGCAACTGGAGAGAGCGCACGATTGGCTCACTTCGCCGCGCGCGTCATGGCTCCTGCCGGCGCAGTGTGCGTTGCGCTTGCCCAAGCACACTCGGGCTTTGGCATAGCCGATTTCGGCGTGTCCGGAACATACCCCCTTTTGCGAACACGTAGATAAAGCTTAGGTACCAAAATAAGTACCCCAGCTCCACATAAGGGGGTATCGACGTGTAACCCACTCTGAGAACGGTCCGACCCCTGCGGCACCCCGAGATGCGTCGGCAGGTTTTGAGCACATTCTGGGAGACCGCAGCCCAGCACGGATCGCTTCGTGAAGCTATGCCGCTAGAGCGGGGAGATTTGCTTACGCGACCGCAGCGACCAGCGCCGAGGCAACTGCCTCTTCGCGGCCGAGGCCGAGCCAGCGCTCCCCGTAGGAGCGCATGTCCTCGATGATCGGCAGCAGCGCCAAGCCCTTTTCGGTGAGCGCGTACTCCACGCGCGGCGGGACCTCGGGAAAAGTGTGGCGCTCCACGATGCCCTCCTCCTCAAGCGCGCGTAGCCGCAGCGAGAGCGTGCGCGGACTGATTCCCGCAAGCGAGCGCTCCAGCTCGCAGAAACGCGTGTGTCCCTCGGCCAGGTCGCGAACGAGCAGAAGCGTCCACTTGCCGCACACTACCTCGGCGGTGCGGCATACCGGGCAAGTGTCATCAGCGGCCATTTCAACCGTTACTTTACCAAGTGAAGTACTGAGACTAGTCCCCACGGCCGCCCGAGCGTCGTAGAGAGCGATTAGCCGACTGGCGCAGGCGCGCTTGGAGCAGGCACGGTGGGCTGCGGAGGAATATGCGGAGCGGGCGCCTCGGCGCCGTCGCGCCGGGCCTGAGCTTGAGCGACATCCTCCATCGTCGTGCCCACGCGGCCGTCGGCCTGCAGCAGCAGCTTGAAGTCGTGCGGGCTGGTAGCCACTTTTAGGGCCTCATCAGTGGTGACGCGTCCTGCCTTGACGTGATGGAAGAGCGCCTGGTCGAAAGTCTGCATGCCGTAGTAGGCGCCGGCTGAGATCGCCTCGCCGAGCTGGCCGGTTTGGTTGGGATCAACGATCATGTCGCGCACGCGCCCGGTCATGCGCAGGATCTCGCAGACCGCCACACGCCCGCCACTGGCACCCGGGACGAGCCGCTGAGAGATGACGCCGCGAATCGTGCCGGCGATCATCGAGCGCGCCTGGTTGTGCTGGTGGGGCGGGAAGAAGTCGAGCAGGCGGTTGATCGACTCAGGCGCGTCCACCGTGTGGACCGTGGAGAGCACGAGGTGGCCGGTCTCCGCGGCCGACAGCGCAGTGCGCACCGTCTCCTCGTCGCGCATCTCCCCCACCAGGATCACGTCCGGGTCCTGGCGCAGCACACGGCGAAGAGCACGCTCAAAGGACTTCGTGTCCATGCCGACTTCGCGCTGGTTGATGACCGAGCGCTTGTCGCTGTGCACAAACTCGATCGGGTCCTCGATCGTGACGATGTGCTTGCTCATCGTCGTGTTCATGTGGTCGATCATCGCCGCCAGCGTCGTGGACTTGCCCGAGCCAGTGGTGCCCGTGAGCAGGATGATCCCGCGCTCTTCCTCGGCGAGGTCGCGAACCACCGACGGCAGCGACAGCTCGTCGATGCTCGAGATCTTCGCGGGGATCGCGCGACAGGCAAGCGAGATCAGACCGCGCTGGCGAAAGGCGTTGACGCGGAAGCGAGCCAACTGCGGTATTTCGAAGGAGAAGTCGACCTCGTGGTCCTCGGCGAACTCCTTGAGCTTGACCTGGTCGTGGAGCAGCTCGTGCAGAGCGTTTTCGGTGTCCTCGGCGCTGAGCGGCGGCTCGCTCGTGTCCGGTCCCAGGACTCCCTGCACGCGGTAGAGCGGCGAGGACGTGACCTTCAGGTGCAGGTCGGAGCCACTGCTGGCCACGAGCTTGCGCAGCGCTGCATGCACGTCGAACATGCACACAGCATCGGCATGTGGCCGATGCTGCTTGAGCAAGGCGATCAACACTGATTGGACAAGGTGACCGACGCCAGGCGCTCGATGCTGCTCGACAAGGCGCCTGCAGGTACATATGTTCATTTTGAACCGACTACGATGATAGCTACAATATGTAGTCACCATCGTAGTCCCCATAAAAAGAGACTACAACCTCACCAGCCGCCGGGCGCTCCGCTCGCACGCCAAAACCCCGACTTCGGAGCGACTACGCCACGTCGCGGAGCTTCTGTGCCTCCGCGAGACTTTGCAGCTTCTTCAACGACTGGTTCTCGATCTGGCGGATACGCTCGCGCGTGACGTTGAACGTGCGCCCAACCTCATCGAGCGTACGGGGGTGCTCGCCGCCGAGCCCGTAACGCAGCTCCAGCACACGGCGCTCGCGGTAGGAAAGGTTCTCAAGCGCCTCGCGCAGCGCCTCCTTGGTCAAGATCTCCGCGGCGCGCTCGTACGGAGACTCGGCACGCTCGTCGGCGATGAACTGGCCGAACTCGGACTCCTCCTCGTCGCCGACCGGCTTCTCCAGCGACACTGGGGCCTGGGCGGAGCGCTTGATCGAGTCGACCTCTTCGGGGTCGATGCCGGTGACCTCGGCGATCTCGTCGGCCGTGGGCTCACGGCCCAGCTCGGTCACGAGCTTGCGCTCGGCGCGGCCGATCTTGTTGAGCTTCTCGACGACGTGCACTGGGATGCGGATCGTGCGCGCCTTGTCGGCGAGCGCGCGGGCGATCGCCTGGCGGATCCACCAGGTGGCGTACGTGGAGAACTTGAAGCCCTTGCGGTAGTCGAACTTCTCCGCGGCGCGCACCAAGCCGAGCGTGCCCTCCTGGATCAGGTCGAGGAACGGCAGGCCCTGGTTTCGATAGTTCTTCGCGATCGAGACGACCAAGCGAAGGTTCGACTCGACCATCTTCTGCTTGGCGTCGAGGTCGCCGCGCTCGATGCGCTTGGCCAAGTCGACCTCCTCCTGGGCGGTCAGCAGGCGCACCTTGCCGATGTCCTTGAGGAACAGCTGCAAGCTGTCGGTGGTCATGTCCGGCTTGAGGTCAAGCGCGGTCTTGGCCTTGCGCCTGCCGCGCTTGTCGGGCGCCCGTTCGACCTGCGAGCCGGCCGCCGTAGCGGGATCGATGTCCTCGACGAGCTCGATCTCTGATTTCTCGAGGTAGCCGTGCAGCTCCTCGACGTCGGACTCGTCCAGATCGAGATCGGAGGTCGCCGTGGAGATCTCGGCGAACGTGAGCACTCCGACCTGCTGGCCCTTGGTCAACAGGTTCTTGACCTCTTCTAGCTCTTGCAGTTCCACCACTGACATGCTTTTCCCGTTTCCGTCGTAAGGCGCCCCGAGGGCGCAGGACCCGCCGGCGGGACCCCCTCGGAGTGCTGTTAGAGGACTACCTTAGCCGGGGTTGTGGCCGAAACCCGCCCGACAGTACAACTCAGATGTACGCGCCTATCGTACCGGCTTAACGCGCCGAGGTAGCCGAAAATCGCTCGCAGGTGCACGCAACTCTTAGGTGCGCGATGATTGCAGGACGATGAGTCCCAGCGAAAGCCGCAACGGGCACGAAACCGACTCGGTCCCCGAGGGCGGCATCCTCGCCGCTCTACCGCGAGCCAGGCCTCAACGTGCGAGCACACGCAGAGCTGCAGCCCGGGCGAACAAGCCAGCGACCAAGACGGTCACGACGACAAAGGCAAAGAGCGCTCCCGCAGCTACGACGGTGAAGCCGAACGCGAGCAAGAAGGCTGTGCCAGTCCAACGGCCCGTCGCGGGCAAGAAACCCATCCAAGCCCACCAGCGCGTCACAGGCAAGAAGGCTGTCCCGGCCCAACGGCCGATCGCGGGCAAGAAGGCCGTCTCGACTACGAGACGCGCAGCGAAGCCGGTCGCCAAGCTCGCCGTGCCACCTGTTCCCAGACAGGGCTATGAGCCCGAGGAGGAGCTCGAGCTCGGCAAGACTGTCAATCCACCGAGTGGGGCTGAGCTTGTGGAGTCGGTGGCAGACATCATTGGCGAGGTCGCCAACTCCGGGCTCACCGCGGGTGGTCGTCTGCTCAAGGACGCCCTCTCGCTGCTGCGTCGTCCCTGAGCCAGCCTCAGATTTCCACGAGCCGTCTTACGCGACCAGATCGCGAACACCCAAAGCTCCGCAAAGCGAGCTATCGCACACAGAGTGCCTCGGAGTGAGCCTGTATACTTCCGCGACGCCGAGTTCTCGTGACCCAGGTTGCAAGGAACGGGGGACCCAATGTGGCCTTATGCACCCAACTGGGAGCAGACAGTCCACGGGGGCGAATCGGCCTGATTCAGGCCGTAGCGCCGATGTAAAGCGCGAGCCCGTCAGCTCACCCCGTAGGCGACGCGAAGAACATAGATATATGAACCGCACGCTTGCAAAAACAACGCTGCTCGCCGTCGCCATCGCACTTCTTTGCGCGGCCGCTGTCAGCCCTGCCGCACTAGCCGCCACAGGAGGTGCTAGCGCTCCCGGCACAACAACCGCGGGCACGCCTGCCGCACCCGGCACGAAGGCGCAGATCGCTACCTGGTTCGGTCCCGGCTTCTACGGCCAGAAGACTGCGTGCGGTCAGACGATGAGCCCAGTGATCGTGGGCGTGGCGTCAAGGACGCTGCCGTGTGGGACGCTTGTGCTCGTCAACTACAAAGGCCACCGCCTGACCGTGCCCGTGATCGATCGCGGGCCGTATGGGAACGGCGCAACTTGGGATCTGACCTGGGGCGCTGCCAGCGCGCTGACGATCACTGAAACGGTGCGCATCAAGACGAAGGTCGTGGGCCAGGCGCCCAACACGCCCCTGTTGGGCGTACCCGCCGAAGTGCAGCCGACGCCCGAAGAGGAAGCTAGCGGCGGCACCGCCGCCGCTGCCTGAGCCGGCCTACTTGCCTGAGCCGGCCTCGCTGCGCCGACAACCGGCCTGCGCGACTACCGGCCAGCCACACTCCCGGCCGGTCACCTATCAGACTCTCTCAGCCCATCAACCTCCCAGGATTAGTGCAGCCCACCCCAGCGGTTTAGCTGGCAGTAGGCGGATCGGTACGGGCGATAGAGCGCCCTGTGGCCCGCGCCGAGTAGACACCGAGATCGGCGCGAGCAGCCAGTGCCGGCGCCTCGGTGCCGTCGTCGGGACAGACGGCTATGCCGATCGCGACCTCCATCGGGACGTTGCGGTGCGTGGCGGAGGTGCGCACCAACCGCGCCAGGCGCTCGGCGAGCATGTGTGCGCCCGTGCCATTGGTTTCGGGTGCGACAAGCCAATAGCGCCCCAGGGTCTCGCGTGAAAGTCGATCGCTGGCACGCATGCCGCGCCCTAGAGCGCTCTCGACTTGAGCAACGACGCCGTGCAGTTCGTGCGGGGTCTCCGCGCGCTCAAGACGCGCGACGTCGACGATCTCGATCAGCAGGACCGCGAACGGCAGACCGTCTTCGGCATGACGGGCGAGTAGACGGCCAACCGAGGAAACCCACGCTGAAGGACCCTCTTCGCGGCGGACGTCCCTGATCTCGATCTCGGGCTGAATCGGAGCGACCTTCGCCAGCGGCTGCACGGGGGCGGGCTGCTCTTGAACGGGCGCGCCCAGCTCCTGCTCATCGACGAGCTTGGTGAAGGTATACTCGCCGACGCTCGTAGGCATCGATTGCGACACTATGGGCTCCGGAGCCTGCGGAGTTGAGGGGGTGGGCGGTTTGCGGCGCTCCGCCGGATGTCCATGCGCGGAGCCGCGATCTGGAGTCATGCCGCTAGAGCTGATGTCACCGGGCGCTATCCCAGCCGACGCCGAGCTCCTGGCGTCTGGACCCGAGCCCACCGGCGCCGAATCCCTGGCGCCAGCGTCCGTGAATCCTTCAGGACCGTGACGAACAGGCTCCCCTGCGGCGGGATCACCAACTGCAGAGTCGCGCTTTGACGGCGCAGAAGCCAAGCCGGTGCCAGGCCGAGCGCCGTGCAAGCCGGCAGCGCCAGCCGCCAGCGAGGCAACCGCCGATGACACCTCGACAAGCCGCCGAGAGAGCTCCTCCAGACGCTCAGCCTGGGGGTCGTATAGCTCCTCCTGCAGTGTCTCCCAGAGCACATCGCTGAGCTGTTGAGCGGCCCGTGCCGCCCTTGCCAAGCGCTCGATCGCGGCAGGGGAGGTGGGTTGGTCGGGTAGCTCTCTCACAGGAGGTTGATATCAGCAAGTAAGGACACGACGCGCGCCGCTCAACGGCCGGCCAGCCGCGCTTCAAAGCCGCGGTGCGCTCCATATCAACGGCCGACGATGCGCTCTTCGTGCGTGTATAGCCTTTGCGATATGAGGCGCCCTCCCAAGCTCGCCGAGGTCTCAGAGCTCGTGGACCACACGACCGAAGACCGCGAGAGTGGCGCGATGCGCTCGGTGCAATCCGCTGACGTGACACTCGACCAAACGGAGCTGGAGCAATTGTGGAGCGCCGAGCACCTGGAGCGGCTAGCACGCACCTACTGGCGCTTCATCGCGCGGGTGACGCTAGGCCTGATAAGGGTCGTCTACAGCGAATCCGAGCGCTCGGTGGTCCTGTTCGAGCGTCACCTGAAGCTGCTCACCTTCGATGCCCCCGAATATGAGATGGACGCCGAGCATGGAACGGTTCGCTGGCGGATCAAGCGTGGTCTGCTCGTAGCGCGCAGTGGACACGATGGCCTTGGCCATCTGCAGATCGACGTGCGCCGCCTACCGGCACAAGCGAACGGTTGTGCACGTTTGCACGTCGAGGTGGAAGTGGCCAACTTCCACCCAGCGATCGCGACAAGGCTCGGCAAGCGCGTGTACAACGCCACGCAAGCGAAGATCCACGTGTTCGTGACCAACGGCTTTTTGCGCTCGCTTGCGCGCCTCGACCTGGCCGAGTCGCGTGTGCGACAGTTTGCGCGGGCAGACGAGCCATAGCGAGGCGACCAACGCTACTTATCCGAAGCGCCCATTCCCGGCCAGCGCACGCAGCTTTTCACGGTCGTGCGTCGCTCGCACACGGCGCACGGTCCCTGAGCGCGAGCGCGTGACAAGCGATTCGGTGGTGGCGCCACCGGCGGAGGGATAGCGCACGCCCTGCAGTACATCGCCGTCGGTGATGCCAGTCGCCGAGAAGAAGACATCGTCGCCCGCTACTAGGTCGTCGCGATCGAGCACGCGCTCCAAGTCGTAGCCCGCCTCTAGTGCCGCGGTGCGCTCGATGTCGTCGCGTGGCCACAGCCGCCCAAGCAGCTGCCCGCCGAGGCACTTGATGGCGGCGGCCGAGATGACGCCCTCGGGCGTGCCGCCGATGCCCCACAGAAGATCTACCGGCGAGCGCTCGGTGACCGCAAGCAGCGAAGCCGAGACGTCGCCGTGGGGGATCAGACGCACGCGCGCACCGGCCTCGCGAATCTCGCGGATAGTGGCCTCGTGGCGGGGACGATCGAGCACAACGACAATCACCTCGCCGACCGGGCGCCCCTTGCGCTGGGCGATCAGCTTGACGGTCTCAGACAGCGGCCGGTCGAGGTCGAGCAGATCGGCGATCTCTGGGCGACCGGCCATCTTTTCCATGTACACGCACGGGCCGGGGTCGAACATCGTGCCCTTGCTGGACAGCGCGATTACAGCCAGAGCGCTCGGCATGCCATGCGCGGCGAGCGTGGTTCCCTCCAGAGGGTCTACCGCGATGTCAACCTCGGGCGGAGAGCCGTCACCGATGCGCTCGCCGTTGTAGAGCATCGGCGCCTCGTCCTTCTCTCCCTCGCCGATGACAACGGTGCCGTCCATCGCGACGGAGTGCAGCGCATAGCGCATGCCATCGACAGCAGCTTGATCGGCGGCCTCCTTGTCGCCCATGCCGACGAGCGGAGCGGCCGCGAGCGCGGCGAACTCGGTGACGCGCACCAGCTCGAGTGCGAGGTTGCGATCAGGGCGCGTGGGTGTGTTCATCGAGCGTGAGTCTCCTGAGGTCGGGGTAGTCAGTCCGGCTCGCGCGCGACGAGAGCAATTTTTGGAGATGCTAGGCGTTCTCGTGACGCTAGGAAGCCTTGTCTTCGCAACGATACCTGGGGTGTCATTCCGCAGCCGCTTGACTGGGCGATAGGATCGTGCGCAATGGCTGAGATCGGATTCGTGGGACTGGGCAAGATGGGTGGGAACATGGTTCACCGCATCCGCCGCGACTCCGATCACGAGGTGGTGGCGTTCGACTTCGACAAGAGCGCGGTGGCGGGGGCCGTAAAGAATGGCGCGCGGGGCACGAGCTCGCTTGCGGATCTTGTCAAGAAGCTAAAGGCACCGAGGATCGTATGGATCATGGTGCCTGCAGGAGACCCGACTCAGCAGACCGTCGACAAGCTGGCGAAGCTGCTTGACAAGGGCGACACCATCGTCGACGGCGGCAACTCCAAGTGGACCGACGACAAGCGTCGCTCCAAGGAACTGGCAAAGCTTGGCATCCGCTACGTGGACGTTGGCGTGTCCGGCGGCGTGTGGGGGATCGACGTGGGCTACTGCATGATGGTCGGTGGCCCGCCGGCGGCAGTCAAGGGGTTGGCGCCAATTCTCGACGTGCTGGCACCCCCTACCAGCTCCGCCAGTGTGGCGGCGATCGGCGATCGTGGCTGGATGCGCTTTGGCGGAGCAGGTGCCGGGCACTACGTGAAGATGGTGCACAACGGCGTGGAGTACGGGTTGATGCAGGCGTATGCCGAGGGTTTTGACGTTTTTGACAAGTCCGAGTATGAGCTCGACAACGCGAAGATTGCGCACTTGTGGAATCAGGGCTCGGTGGTGCGTTCGTGGCTGTGCGAGCTGGCCGCGCGGGCGTTCGAAGCCGACGGCAACGAGCTGCAGGCGATCGAGGGCTTTACCGAGGACTCGGGCGAGGGACGCTGGACGATCGAGGACGCCACCGCCAAAGACGTGCCGACCCCGGTGATCACGGCCTCGCTGTACGAGCGCTTCTCCTCGCGCGGGAATGGCGACTTTGCTCACCGGGTGTTGGCGGCGCTGCGTAATCAGTTCGGTGGTCACGCGGTCAAGCAGGCGCCAAAGCGGTGACGGCCGTCGCCGTCGAGCAAGGGTCGGAGAACCCGCTCACGGCTGGATTGGAGCGCTTGCCGGTCTCCCCCACGACGCTCGTGATATTCGGCGCCACAGGTGACTTGGCACGACGCAAGCTGCTGCCGGCGCTGTACAACCTTGCTCACGACGGTGCGCTGCCCGAGCGCTTTCACCTCGTCGGTGTCTCGCGCCGCGAAAAGGAGAATGCCGATTATCGCGACGAGTGCGAGCAGGCGATCCGCCAATTCTCGCGACGCCAACCCGACGAGGACGTGCTCAAGCGGCTGCTAGAGCACGTGAAGTACGTGCCGGGAACTTTCGACGACGAGCGAGTGTACTCAAGGCTTGAGAAAGTGCTCGAGCGCTTCGAGGAACGCGACGGCGAGCCATTGAACAGAGCCTTCTATCTATCGACGGCACCTTCTTTCTTCCCTGTGATCGTCGAGGCGCTGGGCAACCAGGGCCTCGACCGCCACGAGCAGGCCGATGTGCGCGTGATCATCGAGAAGCCGTTCGGCACATCGCTCGAGGAGGCGCGCGAGCTCAACCGGCGCGTGCTGGGAGTGTTCGAGGAGCAGCAGGTGTTCCGCATCGACCACTACCTGGGCAAGGAGACGGTCCAGAACATGATGGCCTTCCGCTTCGCCAACGGCATGTTCGAGCCGCTTTGGAACCGCAACTACATCGACCAGGTGCAAATCACCGCGGCGGAGGACATCGGGATCGGCACGCGCGCCGGCTACTACGACCACGCAGGCGCCTTGCGCGACCTGATCCAGAACCACATGCTGCAGCTGCTCTGCCATGTGGCGATGGAGCCGCCCGTCAGCTTCACCGCCGATGAGGTGCGCAACGAGAAGGTCAAGGTGTTGCAGTCGATAGCCGAGCCGATCGAGTCGCAGATCGAGCAGATGGCTGTGAGAGCGCAGTACAGCAAAGGCCACGCAGGCGGCGAGGACGCAGAGGGCTACCTGGAAGAGCCGGGCATACCGCAGGACTCGATCACCGAGACCTATGCGGCACTGCGCCTGGAGGTGGATAACTGGCGCTGGGCGGGAGTGCCGTTCTACCTGCGTACAGGCAAGCGACTGGCACGCAAAGTGACCGAGATCGCGGTGACCCTGAAGCCGGTGCCTCACCTTGCCTTCAGCCAGGACGGCTCGCTTGGGGTGCTGCCCAACCAGCTGATCCTCACCTTGCAACCCAACGAGGGTGTCTCGTTGCGCCTTGGCGCAAAGATCCCGGGCTCACGCATGGTGATCCGACCTGTGCACATGGAGTTCCTCTATGGGACCGCATTTCTCTCGCAATCGCCCGAGGCCTACGAGCGCTTGATCACCGACGCGATGCGCGGCGACGCAACGCTGTTCACGCGCGACGACGAGGTGGAGGCGCAATGGCGCATCTGCGATCCGGTCCTGCAAGCTTGGGAGCACACACCTGGTCCGTTGCCCCAGTATGAGTCGGGCTCGCAAGGACCCGCCGAGGCCAACGAAATCCTGCTGGCAGAGCACTCTTGGCGCGCAATTTGACTCTAGTTGGAGCGGCTCACCAACATGAAGGATGTGTGTTGCATCCCATTGTCGTCCGATTGCTAATGGTAACTACATGTGGTAGTTACCATCGTATTCCAGTAAAAAAATGATTCCTTCTCCTTTGCCACCTTCGACTCTCCTCCCCGACGCGGTTTGGAGCGCCGAGCGCACCACACCCGACGCGATCGAAGCGGCGCTACGAGGGCTGGTGAATCAGCGTCACAGCGAAAACGGTGGCCTTGTCCCAGCACGTGCGCTGAACATGGTGACGTTCGTCGAGAGCAGCTACAGCGGCGAGATCGCGAATCGCCTAGCGGCGGTAGGTCGCTACCACGCGTCGCGATTGGTCGTGCTCTCATATGCCCCCCACCGCACCACTCTCAACGCACGCGCGGTCGTCTCCTCCGAGGGCGAGCCCGGAGATAACGAGCTGGGGCTGCTGCGAGAGACCGTCACAGTCGAGATCGGCGAGCGCCACCTCGACGACCTCGTGACGATCGTGGACCCGTTGGTCGTCACTGACCTGGCGACGCTGCTGTGGTCGCCGCACGGACATCCCGAGGCAGTCGACGCCCTGCTCGAGCTTGCCCAGGCGGTACTGGTCGACTCGCTCGACGATCCCTCGTGGCGCGATGCGATTGGTCGTGCCTGTGAGCTGCGCGAGAGTGCCTATGTGGTCGACCTTGCATGGTTGCGCAGCACCCCGTGGCGCGAGCGGGTGGCGGCGGCGTTCGATTCGCAAGGCATGCGCGCGGAACTGCACAACATCGATACGGTCTCGGTTCGCCACCATCCCGACTCGACGGTCGCGGCGATGCTGCTGGTGGGCTGGCTGGCCTCGCGGCTGGGTTGGAATGTGAGCCCGTTGCGATCCAACGGTGGCGCCCTGACGGGCACGGCCAAAGCCGCCGAGCAACAGGTCAAGGTGAGGTTGGAGCAGGCTCCCGAGCTCGACGTCAGGGGCCTGGACAGCGTGGCGATCGCGACGGCGACAGGCCGGCGGCTGGGACTCAGGCGCGGTACTGGCGGCCTGCGCGCACGCAGCCGTGACTCCGAGCGCCGCGAACACGAATGGACGATCCTCGGCGCCTCGCGTGGCGAGAGCGGGATCCTCGGCGAGGGCATCCGCCAGTCGTTGCTGCGCGACCCAACATATGGGCCGGCGTTGGATGCGGCAGAGGCGATGACGCCCTAGACGCTTGTGGGTGACCCAACTCACCCTTACGCAACTCGTCCCATGGCAGCTTGAGTCGATGCACCGATAGCATCTTGAGTTTGATGCCATGAGAGAAACGGGACGTCAACGCACCGTGTCGATGAAGGAATTGTCCACAATGATGCCCTGACCTTCTAGAGTGGGCGAGCGAAGCCATGGCTACGATCGCTCCCCGCGACCCCATCGCTCACCTCCTCCAGCCCCCGGGACCGGGGGAGGCGTTGGCGGCACTCGACAGCGTCAGAGAGCGCACACTCGCGCTCATCGCTCATCTGAGCGAAGATCAGCTCAGCAGGGTGCTCTCACCAATCATGAGTCCCCTTGCCTGGGATCTCGCGCACATCGCGGCGTACGAGGACCTGTGGCTGGCCCACCGCCACGGTGGCCTGGAGCTGCTGCGCCCTGACTTGGCTGAACTGTATGACGCGTTTGAGACGCCCCGCTCGATCCGAGGCGAGATCGAGCTGTTGGACCCCGCCCAGGCGCACGCGTACCTGAGCGATGTGCGCCTACGCAGCGCACAAGCGCTGTCGCAGCAAGGCGTTGGCGACGGCACCATTTACGAGCTGGTGCTGCGCCATGAGCTGCAACACACAGAGACTATGCACCAGACAATGGCGCTTGCGGGCTTGCTGCCAGCGGGCGAGCCACGTTTGGGACCGCTTACCCGTGGGGACACCTTTGCTGGCTCCCCCCGAGCCTCGGGGCAGGCAGGCAGCCTGATGGACGCCAGCGAATGGGTCGACGTGCCTGGGGGTCCCTTCGAGATGGGTGCGGATCGTGACGGTTTTGCCTACGACAACGAGCGTCCACGCCACACCGTCGAGCTGCCCGCATTCCAAATCGCGCTTTACCCAGTCACGAATGCGAGCTGGGAGGAGCAGTTCGGCCAGCGTGCGTCAAGTGGCCATCCTGACGCACCGGTCTGCCACGTCAGCTGGTTTGAGGCCGAGACGTTTGCCAAGGCCGTCGGAGCGCGACTGCCAAGCGAGGCCGAGTGGGAGAAGGCCGCCAGTCAAGGGCTGCTCGCAGGCGTGGGCCGCGTATGGGAGTGGACCAGCAGCCACTTCGAGGGCTACCCGGGATTCGTTGCGCATCCGTATCGCGAGTATTCCGAAGTGTTCTTTGGTGAGGATTACCGAGTGCTGAGAGGTGGTTCCTGGGCGACCGACCCTCGCGTGGCGAGCATCACATTCCGCAACTGGGACCTGCCTATCCGCAGTCAGATCTTCTCCGGCCTGCGTCTTGCACGGGACGTCGACTGATGGAGCCGATCGCAAGTCCGGACGGCGAGACGCTCGACGGACAGAGAGCGATCACGATCGACTCTTATCTGCACGAGGGCCAGGAACGCTCCCTTGCAGACGACGTCCTTGACGGGCTTACGCGCCCATTCAAGGAGCTTCCGCCCAAGCACTTCTACGACGCGCGCGGAGCGGAGCTGTTCGACCGCATATGCGAGCTGCCCGAGTATTACCCTACGCGCACGGAGCGTGCGATCTTGCAAGCCACAGCTGCCCAACTTGCGGACACGACCGCGGCAGCCGAGCTCGTGGAGCTCGGCTCGGGCACTGCGGCCAAGACGAGAGTGCTGCTCGACGCGCTGCACAATGCGGGCACACTGCAGCTGTACATACCGGTCGACGTAACCGAGAGCATGGTGCGCGACTGTGCGCAGGAGCTCACAAACGAGTACCCGGGCCTGCGCGTTCACGGCGTGATTGGCGACTTCGAACGCCACCTCGATCGCGTGCCAGACGCGGTCGGACCACGCCTCGTTGTGTTCTTGGGCGGGACCATCGGCAACTTCCCACCCGGCAGCCGCCGGCGCTTCCTGCGCGAGATCGCGAAGCTGCTGGGACCTGAGGACCATCTGCTGATGGGCACCGATCTCGTCAAGGACCCACAAGTCCTGACCCGCGCCTACGACGATTCTCAAGGCGTGACGGCCGAGTTCAACCGCAACCTGTTGCGTGTGCTCAACCGTGAGCTACAGGCCGACTTCGACCCCGAGGACTTCGACCACGTCGCGCTGTTCAACCGCGAGCACGAGTGGATCGAGATGCGTCTGCGGGCTCGCCGCAAGCACACGACGACCGTGCACGATCTTGGCCTGTCAGTGCATTTCGAGCAGGGCGAGGAGATGCGCACCGAGATCAGCGCTAAGTTCACCCGCGGCCGCGTGCAAGACGACCTTTGCGCGGCTGGCCTTGAGATCGTCAGCTGGCTGACCGACCCAGACGAGCTGTTCGCGCTGACGCTCTCACGGCCGATGCATCGCGCCATCGGCGCAGTTTGACCTGAGGCACGACCCTCTCCCCAAAATCCAAGAGCCTATTTAGCCGCTAAGCGTGGACTAGGCGACTGGCGATAGGGTCTGCCTATGCAAATAGACGGAAGCTCGGCGCTTGTAGTAGGCGGCGCATCGGGCCTCGGTGAGGCAACCGCACGGCGCCTGCACGAGCTAGGCGCCGTGGTGACTATCGCCGATGTAAACGAAGAGAAGGGCGCAGCGCTAGCCTCGGAGCTGGGTATCGCCTTTGCCACGTGCGACGTGCGCGAAGAGACTCAGGTACAGACCGCGGTCGAGCAGGCCGCTAGCGCAGATGGCGGACTGCGCATCGCCGTGTGCTGTGCCGGCATCGGCTGGGCGCAAAAGCTTGCCGGCTCAAAGGGTCCACACCCCTTGCTGCCGTTTGAGACCACGATTCAGATCAATCTAATCGGCACGTTCAACGTGCTGCGCTTCGCCGCCGCTGCGATGATCGCAAGTGAGCCGCTGACGGACGGCGAACGCGGTGTGTGCGTGAACACAGCCTCGATAGCCGCATTCGACGGGCAGATCGGCCAGATTGCCTACTCCTCCTCCAAGGGGGGCATCGTGGGGATGACGCTTCCCGCCGCGCGCGACCTGGCTCAGCAGGGCATTCGTGTCAACACGATTGCTCCCGGCCTGTTCAACACGCCGTTGCTGGCGGCGCTGCCGGAGGAGGCGCGTCAAAAGCTCGGCGCGGGCGTACCTTTCCCCCAGAGACTCGGAGCCCCAGCCGAGTACGCCCAGCTGGCCTGCCACATCGTCGAGAACCGCATGCTCAACGGCGAGGTCATCCGCCTCGACGGCGCTTTGCGCATGCCTCCGCGCTAAACAGCGCCTGCACACATACCCGGCGCTGAACACCGGCCTGGACCGGCTCCTCAGTGGTTGGTGGCTGGGCCGGAGGGGGTTTCCGACCCAGCCACACCATGGGACGAACCTGAGAAGCGGAGGATGTGCCTCTCAGGCCGAGGGAGAGGTGCTTCGGATGATGCTCACAAAGCTTATCAGGAATATGGAGTTTTAGGAGAGGCGTTCGACAAGCATCGCCATGCCCATGCCGCCGGCGACGCACATCGACTCGATGCCGTACTTGCCGCCCTTGGTCTCGAGGTTGTTGAGCAGCGTGGTCATGATGCGCGCGCCGGTCATCCCGAAGGGATGACCAAGCGCAATCGCGCCACCGAACGGGTTGAGCTGCTCCTCGGTGATCCCCAACTCGGCCATGCACGGCACGATCTGCGCCGCGAACGCCTCGTTGATCTCGACCACGTCGATGTCCTCGATCTTCATGCCGGTGTTCTCCAGCAGCGCTTTGATCGCGGGGATCGGACCGAGACCCATCACCTCGGGGCGAATCGCGGCGACCGTGGAGGCGATGATGCGCGCCTTCGGCTTCAGGCCGAGCGCGGAGGCCTTCTCTTCGGACATCACAAGCACCGCGGCGGCGCCATCGTTGAGCGGGCACGCGTTGCCCGCGGTGACGGTTCCGTCGGGCTTGAACACCGGCTTCAATGCTGCAAGCTTCTCGAGGGTCGTACCGGGTCGCGGGCCATCGTCCTTGGTGACGACCGTCTCGGGCACGTCGATCTCGTTGCCCTCCTTGTCCACATCTTTGTGTGCGGGCACGGTGACAGGAACGATTTCCTTGTCGAAGTGACCGCTGGCCTGCGCCTCGACGGCGCGCGTCTGGGAGATGAGCGCCCACTCGTCCTGAGCCTCGCGGCTCACTTTGCGTTCCTCGGCCACGTTCTCGGCGGTCATCCCCATCGGGATGTAAACGTTGTAGAGCGACCCCTCCGACCCGTCCACCAGCGGGTGGAACTCGAACTGGGCGCTGCCGCGGCCAGCGCGCGAGACCGCCTCGACACCGGCTGAGATGTAGGTATCGCCCTCACCGGCTTTGATCGCATGAAAGGCCATGCGGATCGTCTGCAGTGAGGAAGCGCAGAAGCGATTCACGGTTGTGCCGGGCACGTGGTAGTCGATGCCGGCGATCAGGCTGGCGATGCGCCCGATGTTGTAGCCCTGCTCGCCCTCCCCGTAGCCGCAGCCCATCATCACGTCGCCGATCGAGGTCTGCTCGACTTGCGGGTTGCGCTCCACGATCGCCTTCAGTGGGATCGAGGCGAGGTCATCGGCGCGAACGGTCTTCAACGAGCCCTTTACGGCCCGCCCGATCGGCGTGCGCACGGCGTCGACAATCACAGCTTCAGGCATTTGGTGCAATCTCCTTGGTTGGGGAACCGGGAGACTATAGGTCGAGGCGAGACACGCCCAGCTCATCGAAGCCAACGTGATGAGCAAGCTCGTGGCGTACCGTCTTCGTGACCTGTTCGCGCAGCAGGTCGGGATCGTGGCCGAAATCACGGCGAATGGTGTCGCGGAAGATCACGATACGGTCGTGAACATCGTCGCGCGCCACGGTGGCGCCCTGGTAGAGACCGTAGGCGCCGCGGGCACGTCCCCCGTCTGAGATCACGACCGCGACGTGGGCAAGCGCGTTGCGCAGCAGGTCCGGCAGGTCGTCGAGCGCGTCGCGCACAAGCTCCTCGAAGTCATCGTCGTTGAGTGGGTCTAGCTCCATGAACTCGGCTTCATCGGGATCGACCACGAGTCCTTCCCGCGCCAGCTCCTCGGAGTGGCGTATCAGCTCGTCGAACTCGACCTCAGACTCAGGATCGTGCCAGTTGGCAAGCCGCACAGCCACGAACGCGACGGCTCCTGACAGCACGGCCACGACAAGCGCCACGATCGCGACCTCCTCGACTGCACGCAC
The DNA here is from genome assembly GCA_036008605.1 of Solirubrobacteraceae bacterium. Classification (GTDB taxonomy): domain Bacteria; phylum Actinomycetota; class Thermoleophilia; order Solirubrobacterales; family Solirubrobacteraceae; genus Palsa-744. The sequence continues at coordinate 66,682 of DASYNL010000016.1, forward strand.
CAAGCCAACCGAGCTGAGCCCCTGACCGAGGACGAGCACGACCAGACCGACCAAAAATGCGACGAGCGCCGCCAGCGCGACGCGACGAGCGTGGCCGGAGGCGCCTGGCGACCTCGACACACGCATCCCATGCCTACTTCAACGTACGGGCGATAACGAGCCTCTGAATCTCGTTTGTGCCCTCGTAGATCTGGGTGATCTTTGCGTCTCGCATCATGCGCTCGACTGGATACTCCTTCACATAACCGTAGCCGCCGAGCACCTGCACCGCCTCGACAGTCACCGCCATCGCGGTGTCAGAGCAGAAGACCTTCGCCATCGATGAGTACTTCGCGCTCTGCGGATGCCCCTGGTCGGCCATCGCGCACGCCTTGTACAGCAGCTCTCGTGCCGCTGCAGTTTTGATTTCCATGTCGGCCAGCTTGAACTGGATCCCTTGGAACTCGTTGATCGCCTGGCCGAACTGTCTGCGCTCACGTGCGTAGGCAACGGCATAGTCCGTGGCTCCCTGCGCGATCCCCACCGCTTGGGCGGCCGCCCCGAGGCGGGTGCGCTCCAGAGTCCCAAGCGCCACACGCAGTCCTCTGCCGACCTCGCCGATCACATTCTCCTGGGGCACCCGCACCTCCTCGTAGATCGGCTGGCCCGTCGGCGAGGCGCGGATACCGAGCTTGTGCTCGAGCTTGCCAACGCCGAAGCCAGGACGGTCGGCCTCGACCACGAACGCCGTGATGCGTTTGCTCTCGCGGTCGGTGACGGCAAAGGTGATGTAGAAATCGGCCACACCGAGGTTCGAGATCCAATTCTTGGTGCCGTTGATCACCCACTCGTCGCCATCCTGCACAGCAGTTGTCTGCATCCCCGCTGGGTCCGACCCCGCTTCGGGCTCGGACAGCGCGAACGCCGGCGACCACTCGCCGCTGGCGCACTTCGGCAGGAACCGTGCCTTCAGCTCATCGGAGCCGAACAGCTGGATCGGCAGCGTGCCGAGCTCCTGCACCATCAGGATCAGCGCGCACGCGGCGTCAACCTTGGCGATCTCCTCGACCCCCATGTTGAGCATCAGCGTGCCGGTGCCGGTGCCGCCGTACTCGACGGGAAAGGGCAGCCCGAGGATGTCCTGCTCGGCGAGCACTTTGCGAATGTCCCAGGGATATTCGGCCTGCTCGTCGATCTCTGCCGAGCGCGGCGCGATCTTCTCTTGGGCGATCTGTTTGATCGTGGCGCAGAAGTCGAGATGCTCCTGCGGAATGGTGTAGGTGTCGTCGAGGGTCACATGCATTGTGTATTGATCCTAATGGCCCCGCGCGGGCCGCGCGTCATGGCCGGGCATGCACGATGCGTCCGCCCCGGCCCCGCGAACGCGGGGCCGCTACCCTCCCCCAATGGGCGCGCCGGTGGACTCCACGCAGACGGACATCGACCCCGAGCAGCTCGCCGAGTGGATGAGCGCCGACCCTGGCCTGCAGGTGATCGACGTGCGCGAGCCCTACGAGCGCGAGGCGGGGTACATCGAGGGTTCCCGCCACATCCCGCTCGTGGAGCTGTCCGCGAGAGCCGCGGAGATCGAGCGGGAGCGTCCGGTGGTGTTCTACTGCCGCGTGGGCGCCCGCTCGGACATGGCCGCCCAAGCATTCCGGGCCAGTGGCGCGCAGGCACTGTCGATGCGCGGCGGGCTCGTGCGTTGGACGAGTGAGGACAGGCCGCTCTCTCCCGAGGACGGCGTCGTGGCGGACCACTGATGCGGACTGGCTCTGCACGTGGCGCGATCGCAAAGCATTCTCGACAAATCACAAAGGAGATCCAAATGGAGGCATCCGAGTACCCCAAGGTGACCGTGGGCGAGGGCTACGCCGTGGCCGAGGACCTCGACGCGCTCGGCGAGGGCTACGGCTTTCGCAAGATGCGCAAGGGCCTAGGTGTGACCGCTTTCGGCGTCAACGTGATCACGATGCCCGCAGGCTATGCGACCGGAAGCCATTACCACGATGTCCAAGAGGAGCTCTACTTCGTACACAAGGGCACGATTGAGATGGAGTTCGGCGATGGCAGCACGCATCGCCTGAAGGAGGGCGGATCGGCGCGCGTGGACGCCGCGACGCTGCGCAAGGTCCGCAACGTTGGCGAGGAGGACGCAACGTACCTGTGCGCCGGCGGCAAGGACGGCTATGTCGGGCGCGATGGGCGCCTGCCAGACGGCGAGCAGCGCGTCAGTGGCCCTCCGGGCGCGGCCTGACGATCAGCCGCGGCCCTGGCGAGCCGCGGCGCGCTCGACGATCGCCACCGCGTGCGCCGGGTCGTCGGCGATTTGCAGCAGGTCGACGTCGGCGCTTGAGATCTTGCCCTCGACGAGCATCGTCTCGCGCAGCCAGTCGAACAGCCCGCTCCAGTAGTGCTTGCCAAGCAGGACCACCGGGAAGTGCAGGATCTTGCCGGTCTGGATGAGGGTGAGCGCCTCGAACAGCTCGTCCATTGTGCCGTAGCCGCCCGGCGACACGACGAAGGCGCTCGAATACCGCACGAACATGACCTTACGCGTGAAGAAGTAATGGAAGCGCAGGGCAATATCGACGTACGGGTTGAACTGCTGCTCGAAAGGCAGCTGGATGTTCAACCCGATCGACTGCGCTCCCGCCTCGCGAGCACCTTGATTGGCGCCCTGCATAATGCCGGGTCCGCCGCCGGTGATGATCGCGAAGCCGGCCGAGCCAAGCGCCAGCGCAGTCTCGCGCGCCAGCTCGTAATCGCGGTGACCGACAGGGGTACGCGCAGAGCCGAACAGAGACACCCCTAGCTTTACGCCGGCGAGCGCCGCAAAGCCCTCGGCCATCTCTGCGCGCATGCGCGCCACGCGCTGCTCGTCGCTGAAGCTGTTCTGAGTGATCGCATGCTCGGCGCACAGCAACTCCTCGTCGGAGGTGCGTGGCGTTCGCAGCGGCGCGAGCCCACTGGAAGACGGAGGCTCCCGTTCGTGCGCATCAGCCTCCTTCATGTCCTCTCGATTCTCATCCATGTCCGGCACAGCAGCGCAGCTCAGTAGAGGAGTTCCTTGACGTAGCGCTGGTGCAGGCGCCCAAGTGCCGTCTTTTCAGGGTGGAAGTCGATCGCGTTGAACACGTTTGCGCCGAGCGGGACCCAGGCCAGAATCATGTAGACGCCCATCAGCAGCGCCGCGACGCGCAAGCGCCGCGAGCTCGAGAGAGCCGCCATCGGTAGCACCCACAACACGTACCATGGCAGCACCCAGCTGAGTGTGACCAGCAACGCAATCGAGGCCCAGCCAGCAGCTGTGATCGACTCGCGTCGACGATAGGCAAGCAGCGAACAGGCGACCACGGCAACGACGAGCACACCGCTCAACAGCACCCGCATTGTGGTGGTCTCCCCGCCGGCGCCGAGCGCCAGCCCCAACAGGTTGGGCAGGCTCGTCATCGTCACCAAACGTCCCTGCGTCGCGAGATCAGGGAAATGAGGCCCAAATGCGATCGCACTACACACCCCGAGCACAACCGCTCCTAGCGCCATCCCGAGGACGACTTGCAAGAGATCGCGACGGCGGTGTAGTAGCGCCGCAAGCACGACCGGCAACAGGATGCCGGCCGACGCCTTGATCGCCACGGCCGCGACGAACGCCGCCCCCGCTCCCAAAAGCGCAGGCGACCATAGTCCTGCTTCGACGGTCTCGATGCTCGAGCCATCGTGTGCCGCAGCGCTTCCTCCACTTTCGTCGAGCTTGCCCTCCTCTCCCGCTGCATCGTCCTTGACCCCGTTCGAGCCGGCCCGCCCACGCGCTGCAACGCCGCGTCTGAGCACCGACGGCATACAGCCCGCGCGCAGCAGTAGATAGAAGCCGAATACCACACAAAACATCATCAGGAAGTCGTTGTGGTCGCCGCCCAGGCCCCAGATGAGCACGACTGGGTTCAGGCCAACGAACACGATCGCCGCCACCGGATCGCGGCCTAGCAGGCGCGCCGAGCGCCACACGAGCAACACCGTGCCCAGGCTCGTGAGCATCAACAGTCCCTTCAACGTCCAGAATGACGCCGCCACACCCAGCGGGACCACGGCGAATGTGATCAGCGTGAACAGTGGCCCATACGGGCTCAACAGCTGATGCCAGTTGCTGGGGGCATAGCTCGGGTCGTTGTGTGGCTCGAGCACCGGGATCGTCGTGTACGGATTGAGGTGGTGGACCACCTCCATGCGCCCATAGTTGATGTAGTTGAAGATGTCGGTCAGCGCCAGCGGCGGCGAGAGAAACATGATCGCGTGGGCTGCCACGATCGCCACGATCGCCCAGCGCGCGCGCAGCAACGGCACGTAGCGCAGGCCAATCAGGTAGCACGCGTACATGAGCACGATCGGGGCGGTGAACAGCCACCTCAAGCCTGTGGTGCTGCGTGTCAGCGACGGCCATAGGCCACCGAGCGGACCCGCCATCCAGTGCGGGAAGTAGTGCCCCGTGGTCGTGGCCGCCAGAAAGCTGGGACGGTCGGCGGCCGCCACCACTACCAATAGACAGCCAGCCAGGATCGCGATGAGGACACCCGCACCGACCACCGTTTCCATGCGCCGGCTTTGTGCCTGCGTGTCCACAACGTCGACGGGACCCCGCAGGGTCCCGAAGACATGCTCGCTACTGCTCTGGGCGTATCCCGTCATGGACGCGTGTCCCTGGCGGGATCAGCCCAAGGAACGTGTTTCAAAAGATCGGCCCGTCCGGATGCGCCCCTGGACGCTGCGCTGGATCGCCACGTGACGTCTTGCACGTACTACCAGTACGCACTGCGACGCCCCGCGGCGCCCAGCTTGATCCATGAACGTACCGGACGTACCGCCTATTTGAAACACGTTCTAAATCTGTCAGCGGCTCTAGATGGTCGTGACGTTTACGGCCTTTGGGCCCTTGTCGCCCTGCTCCGCGTCATAGGACACCTTCGTGCCCTCCTGGAGCGAGCGATAGCCTTCGCCGTTGATCCCGGTGTGGTGAACGAACAAGTCCTTGTCGCCATCATCTGGGGTGATGAAGCCGAACCCCTTGTCGTCGCTAAACCACTTCACTGTGCCGGTAGGCATGTGACTTCCTCCACGATATGTGCGTGCTGCTACGCGGAGGATGCTGCTAGAGCTTCGACCTGCGAGCGCTTGCACTGCTTTTCGCCGGTCTTTGTGGCCGGCCAGACCGCACGACGGTAGCACGTCGATCCGCCGATGTGTTAGCAAGTGGTATATGCCTAGCAATCCGGAGCAACGGTCAAGCAAGAGGCCACTGACCCTCAAGCGCCTACTCCCGAGCGGGGATCGAGCCACCGTCGAGCAGGTCGTGGACGAACTCCAGTTGACAGCCGCGGCCGAGGATGAGACACGCGAGCGTCCCTACCTGCTGCTCAACATGATCGCCACGACCGACGGTCGCGCAACCGTCGGCGGGCGCTCGGGACCTTTGGGCGGGCGTGCCGACAAAGAACTGCTGTACGGCCTGCGCACCGCCGTGGACGCAGTCATGGCGGGCGCAGGCACAGTGCGAGCAGAGCGCTACGGGCAGCTGATCCGCGACGACCGCGGACGACGGATACGGCGCGATCGCGGCCTTGCCGAGGAGCCACTGGCGTGCATCGTCTCGGGTCGGCTCGCCCTTGACAGCGGGATCCCGCTGCTCACGGAGCCAGGCACACGCGTAGCGATACTCACCCCCTCCGAGGCTAGCCTCCCCCAGGACTGCCGTGCCGAGATCTCCTACGTGCGCAGCGCCCGCGATGGCAAACTCGATCTGCCAGCGGCAATGGCCGAGCTGTGCGAACGCCTCGGCGTGCGCACCTTGCTGTGCGAGGGTGGCCCCCACTTGAACGCCCAATTGCTGGCGCATGGGCTCGTCGATGAGCTGTTTCTGACTCTGTCGCCAAAGCTGTCTGGCGGAGACGCGGTGAGTGAGACGCTTAGGATCCTAAGCGGCCCCGAATTCGACCCGCCATTGAAGCTGGAGTTGGCGAGCGTACTGGAGCATGACTCCTACCTGTTCTTGCGCTACCGGGTGTCATCCTCGCCGGAGTGACGGCGACCTCTAGCGAGCACCGCCACGCTCAGCACCACGCTGTTGGGCACCATGATCGGACCCTCGCTTGTGGCAAAAGTCGTATAGAGCAAGCCAAGCGTGCTGACCGTGCCCTCGATCTGGCCTGCCAGAGGCCCCCCTTGCAAACGCACGCTGTCGCCGACGCGAAACGGCCTGGCGCTCAACAGCACCGTGCCGGCGAACATGTTGCCGAGCGTCTGCTGGGCGGCGAGACCGAGGATCACGGCCGTGAAAGCACCGCCGAGCGCGAGCGTGCGCGGTTCGATGCCGATGATTCCCAACGCCACTATCGCCGCCAGCGCCACCGTCACGAGACGGATCACGAAGCCGACGGTGCCGGCCGAGGCGGGGTCCATACGCCGGAACAGCGCCGGCCCGAACGCTCGTCCCACATCGCGCGCGATTGCCCAGCCGAGCATCACAAGGACGATCACCGTGACGAAATCCAGCGGTGTTTCGAGCCATGCGAGCTGTCCCTTGCCGTGGGCGTCCAAGTCCAGCAGGGAGCGGCGGTTTTCATAGAGCACCACCACGCCGATGAAGATCGGCACGAGCAGCAGCGCCTCCCAGCGAGCGCGCCTGACCGCGCCGGGGCTCACCTGCGGCAGCAGCCCGGCTTCATCCCAAGCCTGGCTGCGCGTCTCGAACATCTTCGCTGGGGTTCGCGGAGTGGGCATAGGCATCAATGATGGTGCACGCGGCGAGGACTCGCCCCACTAGCAAGCCAATTCCCAACTTCAGCCGAGCTAATCGCCCAGCCCCGGTGCGAACTACTCGACTACTCGACGATACGTCCTATCAGCCATGCTTATGCCGCGCGCCTGACGCGGGGCTTCAGGCCAGCGTGTAGATGACCATCGCCCCGCCGAACACCAGGCAGTAGATCGCAAACGGGATCAATGTCCTGGTCTTGAACCAGCGCACCAGGAAGGCGACGGTGAAGACTGCCGTGATGGCCGCCGATATACAAGCAACCAACGCCTGCCCGCGGATGCCGTTGCCGAGATGGCCAAGCAGATCGGGCAGCTTGACGAGGCCGGCGGCGAGGATGATCGGCGTGGCGAGCAGGAAGGCGAAGCGAGCGGAATCGCTATGGTCCAGGCCACGCGCGAGGCCCGCCCCCATCGTGACGCCATCGCGGCTGATTCCGGCGAACAGCGCGGTCGACTGTGCAACGCCGACGACAAGCGCCTCGCGATACTCGAGCGTGTCGAGCTCGCGCCCGCCCTCGGGGTTCAGCCCTTCGCGGGCCGCCAGTTCTCGCACCGCGGTGCGACGGCGGAAGCGCTCTGCGGCGAACAGGATCAGGCCGTTGACCATCAACAGCATCGCCGCGATTTCGGGCTTGGCAGTGAGTGTGCGCAGCTGGTGCTCGAAGACCAGGCCGAAGAGCCCGGCGGGGATGCTCGCGACGATGATCAGCCACGCCAGCCGCTCGGTGCTCGTCTCGGCGCGACGCTTGCCGAGCGTCCGAAAGAACGCCTTGACGATCTGCACCCAATCGCTCCAGTAGTAGATCAGCAGCCCGATCGCACTGCCGACGTGCAGCATCACGACGAAGGCAAGCCAGAAGGACTCTGATTCGGACTGCGCGTCGACCAGCTTGTTCCAGCCAAAC
>DASYNL010000017.1:0-1805 GCA_036008605.1 Solirubrobacteraceae bacterium
CTGGGACGATTCGGCCAGGCCGAGGACATCGCGAACGGCGCGCTCTACCTTGTCTCCGACGAGAGCGCGTACGTGACCGGCATTGACCTCGTGGTTGACGGCGGCATGAAGGTCTGGTGACTCGCGTGGCGGCTAGGCAGAGGGAGCCCGTGGCGCTGGCTTCCGCTACGCCAGAAGCCGGCACACATTCATCGGGGTTCTGGGTGGTCGCCTATGCGTTCTTGATCGTGATGGCGTTCGCAACACTGCCAAGTCCTCTTTACGGCATCTATAAGGTCGTGGATCACCTCTCGTCGTTCACGATCACGATCGTCTATGCGATCTTCGCGGCAGGCACCATCGCCGCGCTCCTCGCCGAGAACCGCATCGCGGGGATCCTGGGCCGGCGAGGCGTGATGCTCGGCGCAGTGGCCACCATGATGGTTGCCGCGGCCCTGCTCGCCGCTTGGAAGGGGTTGCCTGTGCTCATAATTGGGCGCCTGCTCACGGGCGTCGCGGCCGGGCTCGCCGCTGGAACGGCGATCACGTACCTGATCGAGCTGCGCCTCCGTGTCCATCCGGGCGAGTCGATCGTCTTCGCCCGGACCGTCGGCACATCGATCAGCGTCGGGGCGCTCGGCGTCGGACCGCTCATTGCCGGCTGCCTCGCGGAGTGGGCGAGTTGGCCGCTCACGTTGTCTTACCTGGTGGTCTTGGGGCTCGGCGCAGTCGCACTAGTCGGCCTGTTGTTTGTGCCCGAAACAGGGACCAAAGAAGCGCACGCGGAGCGACAGGCGAGCCGCCATCGCTCCCTGAGGCTGCCGATTCCCGCCGCAGCAGGCACCGTTACAGCTTTCGCCTCGAACGGCCTGTTTGCAGGCCTCGCCGGCCTCATATTGGCTGTCACGCTCGGGCGCACCTCGCACGCCCTGGCCGGAGCGACCTTGTTTTTGGTGTTTTCTTGTGGCGTTGTCTCCCAAGTGGCAACGACAAAGCTGAGCGCTTCGCTGGTCCTCGCCCTTGGCACGCTCTCGATGCTCGTCGGCTTAGTCCTTCTCGTGGTCTCGGTTCGCCTGTCGACCCCGAGCTTGGCGCTCTTCCTGACCTCGGGTGCGCTGACCGGCGCCGGAGTGGGTGCTGTGTTCAAGGGGACCAGCGGTATCGTTCTCGAGGCGGCTGCACCCGAAGACCGCTTGGCCATGACGTCGAGACTGCTCATCGTCCTCTATGTTGGACTCTCGATTCCCGTGGTCGGCGTGGGTATCGCGCTCAAGCAAGGTGCAAGCATCCCCAACACCGTGCTGGGATTCGCAATCCTTGTCGCGCTGGGTGTGAGCGTCTCGGGCTGGGCCCTTCTACGACGTCACCAGCCGTCGGGCGGTGGGGGCGGGTAGCCCAAGCCATGCCTAAGGTCCAGAGCCTGGTCGGCAGCACCCGCCGTGATCTCAAGCGGTCGTCCGACGTGTTGGAGGTGACCCGAGCCTGAGGGGAACTCCCAGCGGCAGCGTGTCGGATCAGAGCGGCCGTCGACGTGATCGAGGTCGAAGCGATATGAAGGGGACACTGTGAACGCCTCTTCCCGCAAGCGGGCCCCAGTCGCCGATCCCGACGCTCGCGAGTTCCTTCGCAATGCAGACCCGGTCCTCGCTCGCCTGATAGAGGCGCGCCCGGACTTCCGCCCTCGAGCGTGGATGGACGAACTCCCTCCGCTCGACGCCTTCGGCACGCTCATCTTCCAGGTTGCAGGCCAACAGCTTTCTGTCCCCTCGACACGGGCGATCATCTCGCATCTCAAGGACCGATTCGATGGCCATATGCCGTCCCCG
>DASYNL010000018.1:0-9793 GCA_036008605.1 Solirubrobacteraceae bacterium
CACACGCCGCCTGGGATCGAGTTCGCCGACACCGTGGTACAGGATGTCGCGTTCGTGTTGACGGCCGTGATGTTCGCTCAGCTTGGAGGACGCAAGGTGCGCTCTTGGCAGTTTGGCTACCGCTTCACTCCCGCACTGCGCGCCGCCAGGCTGACCGTGATCACGATCGTTGTCTTCCTGATCTTTAGCGTCGTCTGGGAGGCAGCTTTGAACGTGACCGAAAAGGACACGAAGCTGTTGGAAGCACTTGGCACCAATGAAACAACCTTGCTGCTGGTGCTGAGCGCTTTGCTCACCACCGTCATCGCGCCGATCTGCGAGGAGACTCTGTTCCGCGGATATATATTCGGTGCACTCTCGAAATGGAGAGGGTGGCTGCCGGCGGCTGTCATGACCGGGATTCTCTTTGGTGGGGTGCACTTTGGCTCGGCTCCAGTGGAGGACCTAGTGCCGCTTGGTGTGCTCGGCTTTGCTCTGTGCCTGCTGTATCGCCGCACTGGCTCGCTGTATCCGTGCATTGCTTTGCATTCGCTGAATAACTCGTTTGCATTTGGCGAGCTTGAGGGCTGGGGCTGGTGGATACCACTGTTGATGGTCGGTGCGCTGGCAGCGATCTGGGCTATTGCCCTTATATTTCGCCGGATCGGCGTGATCTCAGGCGATTCTCCCGAGGCTGCCGTCGTGTCGGGTGCGTACGATCAACGGTAGTGAGGCTCCTTCGAATTCGACCGACAGGCGCGCTTGGCATCGCCGTCCTGTGTGCCGGCTGTCTGGCGTTGGGCGCGCCAGGCTTGGCTGAGGCGGCGAGCAAGCGGCTCACACCGTCCGCTCACACCCGGCCCGTGCCGGCAGCGCCCGCTCCACACACCCTGGCCTATCGCGTGATCCACATGCGCGGCAGCCTGAGTGTTGGCGCTCACGGGGCCGCCGTGCGGCTGCTCCAAGACGAGCTTGCACGCCGACGCTACGAGGTGCCGGTAAACGGGGTCTTCGACGAAGCCACGGGCCGGGCGGTGTTGGCCTTTCGCAAGATGACCGGCCTACAGCGCGTCGAAACTGCCAACGCCGGTGTGTTCCAGTTGCTGCGCGACGGAGCCGGCTATTACCGCGTGCGTTATCGGCGCGACGGCAACCACGTCGAGGCTAACCTGACCAAGCAGGTGCTGGTGGAGGTCGAGCACGGGCGAGTGCGGCGCATCTACACGATGAGCTCCGGCAAGCCCTCGACGCCTACCGTGCTCGGGCGCTTCCAGGTGTATATGAAGACCCCCGGGACTAACTCCGAGGGAATGGTCGACTCCAACTATTTCATCCGTGGTTACGCGATCCACGGCTACGCCGAAGTGCCCGTGTACGCGGCCAGTCATGGCTGCCTGCGCATTCCGATTCCAAACGCCCCGGAAGTGTATGCGTGGGTGCAGGTTGGCTACCGCGTCGATGTGTACACCGAAGGCGGCGTGTTCTAACGCTCCGTCAGAGCCGTCCCGGCAGCAAGCGCGCCACGAAGCTGAGGGCAAAGCCGTAGACCAGCAGAACCAGCAGCGTGTCGATGATTTGGATCGTCCACTGGCTGTGCGAGCCGGAGGTTATGCTTGAGAAGGGAGAGGCGAGCGTCGAGAAGGCTTTGTCTAGCGTTTCGTGCAGACCGCTCTTGTGTCCCGCTTTCGATTCGGTCGTCGGTTCGCCGCCGGAGGCTTCCACCGCCTTCACCTCGGCCTGCTGGTGGCTGGAACCGTTGCCAGCTTGTTCGACGGCGAACGTGACGAACGACGCGAGCGCGATCAGGCAGATGGCCATCGAGATTAGCCTCAACAGTCTGGCGAGCAACGGCATCAGCACAGCCGCAGGTTATCTCCAGTGCTGGACACGCTTTGCGCAGTGGACGGATGTTATGGCGTCGGACCGTCTAGATTGCCGGCAGTGTCCAGTCCTCAGCCAACCGCGGGCGCACTCGACAGCGCTCGCGCCGAGTTGATCGCGCAACTGCGCGCGCATGCGCTCGTGATCGGCGAGGTCACGCTCACGAGCGGAGCCGTTGCCTCCTACTACGTGGATGCCAAGCGCGCGATCCTGCGGCCCGAGGGCTTCCATGCGCTTGCGACTTTGCTGGTCGCGCACGCTGAGGAATGGCAGGCCACCGCCGTCGGTGGCATGACGATGGGCGCCGACGCGGTCGCCTGCGCGGCGCTTGCCGGCGGAGCGCAGGCCAAGGGTTTCTTCGTGCGCAAGGACGCCAAGGCACACGGTCTGCAACGCCGCATCGAGGGTCCCTTGCTCGCCGCCGAGGATCGTTGCCTGGTGGTCGAGGACGTTGTGACCACCGGCGGTTCCACGCTTGCCGCGATCGCAGCGCTGCAAGAGGCCGGGCACAAGATCTGCGGAGTGGTCTCGGTGCTCGACCGGCTCGCCGGCGGCGGCCCAGCGATCGAAGCCGCAGCAGTCGCCCCTTACGTTGCGCTCACCACGATCGACGACGTCTATCCCGAGCGCGAGCAGCCTTAGGCGCGCGTATCGCGGCCGTCGGGTCGCGGCTGTCCCAGTCGGCTTCGCGCCGGTAGCCTTGTCCATGAGCCCTCGTAGTCCAATGGATAAGACGACCGCCTCCTAAGCGGTAGATCCAGGTTCGACTCCTGGCGGGGGCATTCGGGCGGATCGCTTGGGTTCATGCGGATTGGGGCGATGGAAGGAGATGGCAGGAAGCCGCCCGGACACTGCATTTTGGGACTACAGTGCCCATTGGTGCCCATTGGTGCCCATTCAGAATGGGATCGAAGCGGCATTTCCGAGGGTCCTCCAACGTTCTGGGCGATGCCGTCCAGCGATGAGACGCAACGCGACGTTTGAGCTAGGTGTCGATCGCCCTGACCTGGCGCGCACGGTAGGAGCGCCGCGCTCGATTTAAGGTGTGCGTAATCTCGGCCGCCGACAATTTCGGTGTGCCTACCGTCCTTGTCGTCGATGATGAGCCGATCGTGCGCGACGTGGTCGTGCGCTATCTCGAGCGCGACGGGCACAGGACGCTTGAGGCCGCTACGGGCGATGAGGCACGGGGGCTTTTGGAACGAGAGTGGCCGTCGCTGGTCGTTCTGGACGTGATGCTGCCGGGAGTGAGTGGGCTCGAGCTGTGTCGCTGGATCCGTTCGCGCTCAGAGGTGCCGATCGTGATGCTGACTGCGCTCGGCGAGGAGGCCGATCGGATCGTTGGTCTGGAGCTCGGGGCTGACGACTATCTGACCAAGCCTTTCTCGCCGCGGGAGCTTGCGGTGCGAGTTCGCAAGCTGATGCGTCGCACGGCCCAGCCGACCGTCGACAGAGCGCAGGCGATCGCTTTTGGCGACGTCGTGATCGACCCGATGGCGCGTGAGGCTCACAAGGGCGGCGAGCTGCTCAAGCTGACGTTGAAGGAGCTGGACCTGCTCCTGTTCTTTGTGTCGAATCCTCGGCAGGTGTTCTCACGCGATCAACTGATGGACCGTGTGTGGGGATATGCGAGCGCCCTCGACACGGGGACGGTGACGGTCCATGTTCGCCGCTTGCGCAAGAAGATCGAGGATGACGCTTCGCGTCCGCGTCACCTCGAGACGGTGTTCGGCGTCGGCTACAGGTTCACGCCGTGATCGCGTTCGCGCTCATCCTGTCCTTGAGCACGCTCATCACGGGTGTCGCGCTGGCCGTGGCGTTGCGTCTGCTGCCTACTGTGCGCATGCAGCTCGCGGGACTTGCGCTGCTGGCGGTGGGCTTGCCGCTAGCAGCGGTGATCCTGGGCGGTCTTGTGATGTTTCATATGCACGACGACGTGAAGATACTGGCCGTCGCAGCAGTCTCCGCCTCGACGGCGCTTGCCGCGGCGTTGCTGCTCGGAGGGCAGATCGCGCGGCGTATCCGTGGACTCGAGGTGGCAGCCGACGAGCTTTCCTGCGGGGAGCTGAAGGCTCGCGCGCCAACTGAGGGGCCGCGCGAGCTCGCGCACGTCGGCGAGGCTTTCAACGCGATGGCGGGAAACATCGAGGCGCTCTTCGATGCGCGTCGCCAGCTCGTCGCCTGGGCAAGTCACGATCTGCGCACGCCGGTAGCCTCAATTCAGGCGATGCTCGAAGCGGTTGAGGATGGTCTCGCTCCGATCGACGAGTACCTGCCGGCGCTGCACCAGCAAACGCAAACGCTCGCGAATCTGATCGACGATCTGTTCGAGCTCGCGCGCATCGACGCGGGCGCGCTCACGCTCGAGCTGCGAGCGGCCCAGCTCCCGGAGCTCGTCTCTCACTGTGTAAGTGGCTTGGAGGCCGATGCGCGAGCGCGACAGGTACGCCTCGAGAGCCAGATCGATGGCACTTTGCCCGATGTTCGCTGTGCCCCCGAGCACGTGCAACGCGTGCTCCTCAACCTGGTGACCAACGCACTGCGCCACACTCCTTCGGACGGCTCGATACTGGTCAGAGCGAAACGCCGCGAGCGCGAGCTGGAGGTGTCGGTCGAGGACACGGGGGTCGGGCTCAGCAAAGAAGCCCAGCAGCGTATGTTCGAGCGCTTCTGGCGCGACGATGCCTCACGCACTCGCACAAGTGGCGGCGCTGGTCTGGGGCTCGCTATAGCACGAGGCTTCATAGAGGCGCAGGGAGGTCGTATTTGGGCAGAGAACCGGCCCGAGGGGGGCGCGCGCTTCGCATTCACGCTTCCCATAGCCGAGCCCTCCGCGATCGCCTAACTTGCCAGTAAGCGACGCAACGATTCACGGAATGTTCATCTCCCTGCAAGAGGCACGTTAGGAGCTCCAGGCATCGTGCCCGTGGTTGGGGAATCGTCCCTGACCAATCCAAGGAGGTTCACCGATGAAGTTGCCTCGTCTCGTAATCCCACTCGCACTGGTCCTCGCCGGTGTTACTGCGACATCCGCCGCCGCCCACGAAGAGCGCGAATTTGGCCACCATGAATCCCCGGTCGTCGGTCATGCCTATGTCAACGACAACACTGCGGTATCGAATACTGTGGCGGGCTTCGACCGGCACAGTGACGGGTCGCTCACGCCAATCTCCGGCTCTCCTTTTCCCGTCGGTGGCGCAGGGCTTGGTGCCGGCCTGCCGTCACAAGGCGCGATCCAGCTCTCGAGCGACGGGCACTACCTGCTCGCGGCAGATGCCGGTAGCAACCAGATATCGGTGCTGCGAGTTGGCTTCAACGGTGTGCCCCAGCCGGTTGGCGCTCCCGTCTCCTCCGGTGGCGGCGAACCGCTCAGCATAGCGGTCTCCGGCAACCTCGTATATGTCGCCAACGCCGGCGCGAGCGCACCGAACATCACCGGATTCATCCTTACCCCGAACGGATCGCTGAACCCGCTGCCAGGTTCTACCGTCTCACTGCCGGCCGGCTCGGGTCCAGATGACGTGTTGATCGACCCCAAGGGCCGAAGGCTCGTCGTCGACCTCGACAACACCTCTACGATCGCAAGCTTTCATGTCCGGCGCGATGGCCTGCTCGTCGCCGCTCCGGGCTCGCCTATCGCGGCGCAGGGAGCAGGACCTTTTGGTGCGGAGTTCCGGCCGAGTAATCCCTCACAGCTGTTTGTCAGCAACGCCCACGGTGGTGCGGGCAACGGAACGATCTCGGTCTTCTTGGCGAGCGGCAGCACGGGCCAACTGGCCTCAATCGGCGCATCACCATTCGCCGATCTTCAGACAGCTCCCTGCTGGGTGGAGATCAGCCACGACGGACAGTTCCTGTTCACGGTAAACACTGCGTCAGGCTCGATCTCCAGCTACTCGATCAACCCCGACGGCTCACTGGTCTTGCTCGGCAGCACACCCTTTGGCTCGGCGGGAGCGGGCGCCGTCGATGCCCGTCTGTCTCCTGACGGCAAGACGCTGCTGGTAGACGGAAGCAAAGCCAACGTTATCGCCTCGTTTGCGGTGAACGGTGGAAGCCTCACCGAGCTGCCCAGCTCACCTACACCGCTGCCCGTAGGTGCCTTCGCAGCAGGCCTCGTCACCGACTGACGATTGCGGTTTGCCGCCGGCTCGAGATATGTCTTACGAGCCGGCGGCGCGGCCACACTATGCATTCACGATGGCGGCTCACCGTCCGTGCGGAACCGGGCGGTCTGATCGAGCTCTCCACGCCTACGGGAATGCTCTAACCCTTTGTCCGGAGAGTCCGGGCGAACGTCACGCCACGTCGTACCCAGAAGCTGAGCTGGCGCTTGGTCGCGAATCCCTCCGATGAGACTAGGATCCAGCCCTTCATCGGCCGGCCGGTCATGTCGAAGACACGGGTGTGAGGTCGAGCGAGCGCCTCATCAGATGCATCCGGGCCGACCCGGACCATCAGCTCTCCACCACTGGTGATCCCCCCTGCCATGTTGCCGTCCAGCATAAACGCCAATCCGCCGAACATAGTCTTCTCGGTTACGCCGCGCTCGTCACCGAGCTGCTCGCGGATTCGATGGGCGAGATCGTCGTCATAGGTCATAGCGTCGCTCGGGCTGGCATATCAGACCTCGAGTTCGAGCTTCGGCTCACACATGTCTACGGCGGCGAGGACACCCGGAGTCTCCGAGGTGTCCATCGCGCTAAACGCCTGGGCGCCTGCGCTCATGTCCTGCGCCGTGGCAAAGTGCTGGAGAACCACCGCAGTGCCCTGCGCATCGTCAAACATCATCGTCGAGCCAGCGGCGGTTGCGGTGTCGGGCGTCAGCCAATGCTGTTTAGCTGGGTAAGCTCGTTCTCGGAGAGGGTGAGTGCAGCTCCTTTGATGTTGTCGCGCAGGTGCGCCACGGATGAGGTGCCGGGGATCAGTAGGACGTTCGGGGAGCGCTGTAGCAGCCAGGCCAACGCGACGGCCATCGGTGTGGCCCCCAGACGGGTGGCCACCGACTCAAGCGCGTTGGACTGAAGTGGGGTGAAGCCGCCGAGCGGGAAGTAGGGCACATAGGCGATGCCCTGTGCGGCGAGGGACTCGATCAACTCGTCATCGACCCGGTGGACGAGGTTGTAGAAGTTCTGCACGCACACGAGCGGTGCGATCGACTGGGCCTCGGCGACCTGCTCCGCGGAGACGGTGCTGATGCCGAGATGCTTTATCAGTCCTTCCTGCTGCATCTCCGCGAGCGCGGTGAAAGGCTCGGCGATCGAGCCCGGCTCGGGGCTGTCGAACCCCCCGAGGCGGAGGTTGACCACGTCGAGTGCTTCGAGGCCGAGGTGAATGAGGTTGTCGTGCACGGCTTGGCGCAACTGCTCGGGAGACCGCGCGTGTGGCCAGCCGCCCTTTGCGTCGCGATACGCCCCGACCTTGGTGACGATATGCAGCTCGTCCGGATAGGGGTGCAGAGCCTCCTTGATGATCTGGTTCGTGACGTGCGGGCCGTAGTAGTCGCTGGTGTCGATATGCGTGATGCCCAACTCGATTGCCTCGCGCAACACGGCTACCGCGGCATCACCGTCCTTTGGCGGCCCGAAGACGCCGGGACCGGCGAGCTGCATCGCGCCGTAACCCACACGAGTGACCGTCAGGTCCTCGGCCATGGTGAACGTGCCGCCGGGAAGTGTCTGTGCTGCCATCGGCAATCCCTCGTTTCGTAGTCGTAGGTGACGTGCCACCGAGGCAGATACGGAACACGTCGAGGCCGGTACGTCCGAGAGTGGCCATGTGCCCACGGTAGCCGTTGTCGCGGTGCAGTTATGCCCTGATCGAATCGCGCAGAGAAGCTTTTTAGTTCGCTGCCGTGCCGGCGAAACGCTCAGCTCGCCACGATCACGGTCGCGCGATAGGGGTGCAAGCCGCGACGTCGTGCCGGCTTGACGCGCTTCCAGGCTTGCGCAATAGGAGCTGTGAGCGTGGCCGTGCCCCGCGTCAGCGCGCGGAAGGCGTACACCACGACGGGCAGCGTGTAGGCCCCGCTGCTCGGGCAGAGCGCTACGCGCCGCAGCACGCTGGGGTCCGACGAGCGAGCGGCGGCCCAGGGGAAGACGCGCGGAGGTGGCTTGGTGCCGGCTGCCCAGGAGAGGTACTTCTCGGCCTCGACCAACTCCACGTAGACGAACGCGCCCACCTTGACTGTGAGCGTGGCGCCGCTCTTCGGCGCGATGTTGGGCGAGAGCGTCGTAGGGGACTTCACACAACCGTTGGGATCCTTCCCAGGGGAGCTGTCCGCGCGCCCGCAGGCCGCGAGCACAACGGCACAGAGCACGACGCCGGGGAGCGCGCTCGGATACCTCATTGTCCATCTATACGTTGATCGCCCCCACGACGTCACGAGGGTAACCGCTCCACGACCCAGTACGCGTGACCCGAGGCGTGGAGGTGGCGGTATTCCCATGGATCGATCAGGCGTTGCATGCCGGGTCGCGGGGGAGATGCCCACCATCGGCGAAGACTTTCCGAGCGGCGTTGTCGTTGGCTGCGTTCATCGGGGGCATCCCGCTCATGCTCGCTTCAAGAACCTCAAATAGAACGCCGCGAACACCAGGACAATCCCGACGTTCACCGTCAGGCGCTCCCAGAACCGATGCCTGAAGAACAAGACGTCCACGCCGACCACAACTGTCACCAGCGCGAGCACGTAGAGCACGATGCCTACCTGTTTTCCCATCGTTCTACCCTACTGTCCGAGGACCGCGTCGCGACCCCGGCGGACAGGTGGCAGGGTGCCTACTGCTATCTTCGCGCCACTCCGATGCCGACCCTGCAGATCATCATCGCCAGTACCCGCCCCGGCCGCGTCGGGCTCCCGGTCGCTCGCTGGTTCGAGGGTCGTGCGCGGGCGCATGGCGGCTTCGACGTGGAGGTTGTCGATCTAGCCGAGATCGATCTGCCTTTCGTGGACGAGCCCAATCATCCGCGCTTGCGCCAGTACACCCAGCAGCACACCAAGGACTGGAGCGCAAGGGTCGACTCGGCGGACGCATTCGTGTTCGTGATGCCGGAGTACAACTACGGCTTCAATGCTCCCTTGAAGAACGCGATCGATTATCTGCACCAGGAGTGGTTGTATAAGCCGGTCGGCTTGGTCTCCTATGGTGGCGTCGCGGCCGGCACGCGCGCGGCGCAGATGATCAAGCAGGTTGTGACGACTCTGAAGATGACGCCGCTGAACGAGGCGGTGTCGATTCCGTTTGTCGCCAGGTTCATCGACGACGATGGTCAGATGCAGGCCAACGAGGTGATGGAGAACTCGGCCGACGCGATGCTCGCCGAGCTCGTGCGCGTCGAGGCGGCGCTGCGATCGCTGCGTTTGCCCACCGATTCTTGAGACCGGACCCGGTCCAGTCTCAACCAAACGGCACACGGTTGCCTCCTCGGTGGGGCCTGACTGCGCTAAAGGATCGTGTCTTCTAGCGGCACGCGAGGGTGCTCTGCGCTGGCGAACGACACCTGATCGCGCCCGGCGGTCTTGGCCGCGTAGAGCGCCTCATCGACACGTGTCATCAACTCTTCGGCGGACTCTCCGGGCTCCTGTACGACGATGCCTGCTGAGCAAGTCTGCGCGTAGCGAACCCGTCTGCGCAAGCGATCGACGACCGTGAGGGCGTCCTCGGTGGCGCAGTGCGGCAGTAGCAGCGCGAACTCCTCGCCGCCGATGCGGGCCAGGAAGTCGCCGCTGCGCAGCTCCTCGCGCCATGCCGCCGCCGTCTCCTTGAGCAGGCGGTCGCCCGCCGGGTGCCCATGGGTGTCGTTGAAGTCCTTGAAGTGATCGAAGTCGAGCATCGCAAGTACGAATGGCTCGCCGTCGAGCGTCGCGCGACCCAGGTTCGTCTCCCACGCACGTCGGTTGGGTAGTCCCGTGAGCGCATCCGTGCTGGCC
>DASYNL010000019.1:0-4623 GCA_036008605.1 Solirubrobacteraceae bacterium
TGCGGGTTAGCATGACTTGGTGCGCTTCCTCGTCACCAGTGCAGGTAGCGCCAACGGTGGTGGCCATGATGCGGTGCTCGCCTTCAACGCTGACGGCGAGTTCGTTGGCCCGTTCAGCGACGACCCCCGGATCCTCGATCCGCGTGGTCTGTGCGTTGATCGGACCGGCGCGCTGATCTACCTGAACAGCGTGGACCGGATGCTCGCCCTTGATCGCAGTGGAAGCCTCGTACGCGACTCAGGGCCGATAGCCGACCTCGACCCGGGCGGCGCCGTGTTTGGGCCAGACGGTCGCTTCTACGTCACGATGCGGCGCCGCCGGACGATTTTGGGCATCTCTGCGACGCTCGACGGCCACGCGGAACCCCTCCTCCCAGAAGGCATCGTCCCATTCCCACGCGGGTTCGGTTTCGGGCGGGACGACAGCCTGTATCTCGCCTCGGGCATCGGCCCTTCCAGCGAGGGCGAGAACACCATCCTGGTGTTCGACCCCGACACGCCCGCCCAGCCGCGTCGCTTGGTCATGGACCCTGAATTGAGCCCTCTGGACCTGACCGTTGCTCCGAATGGCCACATCGTCGTCGCCAGCGAGTCTCCGTTCGGTGCCCCCGATGCCGCAGTCACCGTTCGCGAATACGACCCGGTCAGCGGAGACCTCGTCCGCGTCCTTGCTCCCGACCGCTCGGTGAACTTCCGCCAGCCCCGCGGGTTGAGACTGGGGCCGGACGGCCACCTCTATTGCGTCGGCCAGGCTCACGCGATCGCATTCGACTTCTCGACCGGAGACTTCCTGGGGCTAGTCGTACGACTCCCGAGACTCCACGGCCAAGCACTCGTACTGCTCAACTAGACGCACATCCTGACATCCCCGTTCGCGCAGCAGCACGAACCTCACCCGACTCAACCAACGACCTGCTTTGCGCGGAAAAGAGGCGCCCTTATGCGCCTGTGAACCGATACTCGGTCTGCCAGGCGTCCTTCGAGTCGATGTGGGCGGTCCAGAAAAGCTCCGCGATGTTGTCCGGATCGAAGTCCGTCCCCGGCTTGACAGCGCCGGCGATCGTGACGGTCGCGGCATGGATACCGTCGTCTCGGACGCCAGCGGCAATCAGCGTCTGCGCCGAGCGCAGCGCGGCCTTCCCCATCGAGAGGCTCGCCAGTGCGGGCACTGGATTGTCGGCGAAGCCGCCGCTGGTGACCAGCAGGGTGCCGCCGCCAGCTGCCCGCAGGACGGGCGCGGCGACTTGTGCCGCGACGACGGCACCGAGGACGTCGACGTCGTGGGCGGTTCGGAGCCGCTCGACGGTGGTGTCGAGGATCTGGCCTGGATCTGGCAGGGCAGCGTTGTACACGACGACACCGGGCGCCCCCGGGGCACCGAAGATCCGTTTGAGCGTCTCGCGGTAGCCGTCCAGATCCTCGATGTCCGCGGCGACCGCCTCGATCTCCAGCCCCTCGCTACGCAGTTCGGGGGCGAGCTGGTCGAGCGTTGCGCTGCGGGAGATCAGTGTGCTGCGGAAGCCCTCGCGGCCGAAGCGCCTAACCACGCCGGCGCCGACTCCTGGTCCTGCCCCGATCAGCAGGAGATGACGGGGGTCAACAGGCTCGGGCATATGCCGCCTCCAGGTAGAGCTTTCGCCCAGCTGTCAGCCCGGGCCGCTGTCCTTGGTGGACAATCACCAGACAAACGTTTTACCAGGGTTCGATTAATCCCAACCTCATTCGTCCAGAGTGCGATCGCGAGGCGAGTGGTGCTCGTGACGTGCCAATCTGCGCATGTGCCAGACATCCGACGGGTGGCCACACCGCGCGAGAAGCAACTGACCCTACTCGCAGCCGTGCTCGGCTCGAGCGTGGTGTTCCTCGACGCGACCGTAACCAGTGTCGCATTGCCTGCGATTCGCGGTGACCTTGGTGGCGGTCTGGCGGGCCAGCAGTGGGTAACGAACGCGTACCTGCTGACGCTCGGGTCGCTGTTGTTGATCGGCGGCTCGCTTGGAGATGTATTCGGTCAGAAGCGCGTGTTCTTGGTTGGCGTTGCCGGGTTCGGACTCACTTCGGCTCTCTGCGCGGTCGCGTCGTCGATCCCCGAGCTATGCGTGTTTCGTTCGATGCAGGGGGTGTGTGCGGCGCTGGTGACGCCTAGTGCATTGGCGGTGATTGTCCACGTGTTTCCCGAAAACGAGCGGGCCAGGGCGATTGGGACATGGACCGCGCTCAGCTCGATCGTCGGGGTCATCGGGCCGTTCATCGGGGGAGCGTTGATCGCTGCCGGCTCCTGGCGCCTGATCTTCCTGCTCAATGCACCGCTCGTGGTCGTCACGCTGATGCTGATTGCTCGCGGCGTGCCTGGGAGTGCGAGCACTGGCACCGCCGGGCGCCTGGACTTCCCTGGGGCCCTCTTGGCGGCGCTCGCGCTCTCGGGTTCGGTGTTCGCCGTGACCGAGGAGCCTGCGCGCGGATGGAGCACCCTGGTGATCGGCTCGCTCGCAGCGGGGGTTCTGGGAGCGATCGCGTTTGTTGCGCGCGAGGCACGAGCCCGGACGCCGATGCTCCCACTGAGCCTGTTTCGCGAGCGCAACTTCACGATCGGAAACGTGGCGACATTGACTGCCTACCTTGGGCTAGGTGGCGTGATCTTTCTGCTGCCGGTGTTTCTGCAGGAGGTCAGCGGCTACAGCCCCATTCAGGCGGGACTTGCGCTTCTACCGGTCACCTCGCTGATGATCGTGCTCTCCCGCCGCTTCGGCGCGCTCGCCGACCGCATCGGGTCACGGGTGCTGATAAGCCTCGGGGCGCTGGTCGCTGGCTGCGGCCTTTTGCTCCTGGTGCGTGTCGATCAGCGCGCCGATTACATCAGCGAGGTCCTGCCAGGGCTGCTCGTGTTCGGGTTGGGACTCGCGATGCTTGTCTCCCCGTTGACCGCCACGGTTCTCGGAGCAGTGGAAGAGGATCACGCAGGTGTCGCCGCCGCCGTGAATACGACGCTCTCACGCGTCGCGCAGCTTTTCGCGGCCGCCGTGCTGGGAGCCGTCGTCTCTCTCACGTTTGCTCGTCGCGTCGACGCGACGCTACGACCGACCGCGCTCGGCCCCGACGGCCGCGCTGCGATCAGCCGCGCCAAGCGACAGCCTCTCGGTGCACCCAGTTTGCTTGGAGTGCCTCCCGACGAGCGGGTACTCATACGAGCGACCTTCGAGGATGCGTCCGTGCATGCCTTCCGTGTTGCGGACACGATCGCAGCCGTGCTCGTCGCCAGCGGAGGTCTGATTGCGTTCGCCGGAATCCGTGCTCCTCGCCGCAGGGTGATCGCCGAGCTATGCCCAGCCGGCGCGCTTTGCGGCGCCAGCCAAGAACTCGTCCATGCTCGCCGGGATCGACGCTCGGACCGGGGTTTCGTGGACGCCGTCGAAAGGCCACCACGGCAGGTGGCCCCAGTGAGCGACACGTCGAGCGCACGGGATCAGGGACTGCCGGTTTCGCGGACAAGCAAGCGTTCGACCTAGTGCTGTCTACGCTCGCCTCGGTGCTGTCCACGCTCGCCTCGGGCGATGACCGGGGGCCTGGGGGAGTCTCGCGCGAGTGTCCTGGGATGACCGCTCGCGTGGGCAGTCGGGGATCGCGCCCACGAGCAACATCCCTGCTGACCGAGACGCAGGACCGTGTCAAATGCTGGCGTCCGCTGGGTGGCGGCCTCTGAGGTTGATCTGCCAGTTGGCGAGTGGTAGCAAGAACAGCGCTGCGCCCAGCAGGATCAGGATCCATCCGGCCAGGGTGGCGATCATCCCGATGACCGACCAGCCCCAGGCGTTGAGTAGTAGGCCATTGAGTGTCTCTCCGGTGAAGAGTGTGGTGCGCTCTGTTGCGAGCGTTGCGTTCTTCATGCCGCCGGCGATCCACTCAGCGCTGACCTGGGAATAGGTCTTGCCGCCAGCGACCTTGGTTAGGTCAACGCTGATCTGCTTCTGCGCGTAGAGCTTTGCCTGCTTGCCGGTGAGTACCTGCTGACCAGCGTAGGCGGCGAGACCCGGGTTTGTCGCAGGCTTCGGGAAGAAGATCTTCTGCGGAGCGAGCTGATCGTGGACGACCTGCTTGTCGTAGTGACCGCCGACGACGGCGAGTGCGCCTACGACGATCATCCCTGCCGCAGCTACGGTGGCGATCGAAGTCAGGCTTGTCAGCCTCGCCAGCAGGGGGCTGCGCGGGGAGCGCTCGGGCTGCGGGTCGTGGGGCCCTCCATTGGATGGCGACTCCGCGACGTCGGGGGTCGCTACGCCATTGCTGGTGGGCGGGGGCGGCGGGTGGGGCATGACTGAGCTGGGCACGGTTTCCTCGTTTCGTTGGGTGTGCGCATGAGCGCCAGCGATCTGAGAAGCACCGCGGACATGAACAACATAGCATGAAAATCATATCTAGGAAAAAACTGTCTAGATACGCTACTCTTGTCTCTATGGCCGAGGACACGACTCACCGCTGGAAGTTCTTGACCAACCATGCGCAGGTCCTCGCCTGCATCGCACACGATCCAGGCGTGCTCCTGCGGGAGATCAGCGAGCGGGTCGGAATCACCGAACGCGCCGCCCACCGGATCGTCACCGAGCTCGCCGACGGCGGCTACATCAC
>DASYNL010000020.1:0-96272 GCA_036008605.1 Solirubrobacteraceae bacterium
AACTGACAACGAGATCCGCGAGCTGAGCCCCGAGGAGTGGGATCAGCGAGTAGATGAACAGGCACGCAAGCGCCTGGGCATGAGCGGCGAGGAGTTCGAGCGGCGTCTGAACGCGGGCGAGATCGACATTGACGATAGCCCCGACGTGACGCGCGTTGCGATGATGCTCCCGCTCCATGCCACGCACAAGTAAGACACCTGTCGAGACCGTCGAGCACTACCGCGGCAAGACGATGCGGTTGCTGTCCTGCGTGACCAGCGTCCACGTCGTCAGTGCCTACCGCCTCTCGGACGCACCACACGAGCTCGAACTTGCTGACACGGCGAAGATGCGCGGTGGTCCTCTCGATCGACGAATGTGCGATCGGCACGAGTTGGCGAAATGCTAAGCGTCATCAGACAGACGAGGGTGGCGCCGCCTCATGAACTCTCCGAACATCGGAGCCGTATAGGCATACACACCGTGATCGTCGCGGTAGGTCAGGTTGTCGGCGATCAGGCGCGTTAGGCTTTGTGCCAGCGCACCCGTTGAGCGACCCGTCGCAGTATCCAGATCGGCCTTGGTGAATCGCTCACCGCCTAGCGAAGCGGCGACACGAAGCGTTCCTTGATCGGCCTGTCGCGCGTCGCGATATCGGGGCTCGAAGAACTCATCGTCGAGACTGCTCTGAATCGCGCGTCGCTCGCGCGTGTAAAGCTCGTCGCTGATCGTGTGCTCGCCGTGGAGGTCGGCTGCGTCCCATAGGGCCTCCCCGAACCACTGGATGAAGTACGGGTAGCCATCCACATCATGCGCCACCCGTTCGGCAACGCCCTCGTCGTAGGTGATCTCGCTGGGCGGTTCCACAAGCGCCTGTGCTGCGGCGCTGAGCGTCGCGGGCGGCGCGGCTTGCAGGGGCAGGTTCTCGATCGTCTCGGCGCGGAACAATCGCTCCGCATTGCTTCGTGCCGCGTGGATATTGGCGGTTAGAGGCGGCAGACCGCAAAGCACGAGCATGACCGGCAGAGGGGGCTCGTCCTGATCCTGGACAGCGACGATGGCAGACAGAAGGGCGCCGAGAGGGAACTGGTGCTTGGCCGGGCGGTCGTAGACGCTGTGCGCCTCGTCAAAGAGCAGCGCGACTCCGCGGTTCTGCGCGCGCGCCAAACTGCCCACCTCGGCAAGCGCGACGCGAAGTCGGTCCTCGAGCACCGACTTCGGCGGCTCCGAAGTCCCTGGACGAATCGCGATTGTTACGTCCTCGGCGATCTGAAGCTCAATCCGTCCGATCGCCTGCAGCGCAGCGCTGGCACTCTTCTTGAGCTTGGCCTTGAGGCTGAGCGCCTCGACCGTTTCTTGTAGGTAGCCGGCGAGCGCCGTCGCGAAGTCGCTCTCCTCACACAGCCTCGCGCTCCAGTCGCGGCGAACGACTACCCAGTCGCGCCGTCGTGCGATGCGCTCGTACTCCTTGAGCAGCACCGTCTTACCGACGCCGCGCAGACCGGTGATCCGCACGTTACGTCGCTTCTCCGGATAGTCGTCAAGCAGTCGTTCGAAGCGTCGGACCTCCCCAGCACGACCAGCGAGATAGGGGGGACGCGTGCCGACTCCGGGGCTGTAGGGATTCTTCGCCACACGGCAAAGATAGCAAAGCTCACAGACGATCACAGAACTCTGTGAGGTTCTGTGAATTCAGATCATGTTCTGTAAAAATCGGTAAACGGCTCTCTTGGGGAGACCGCCGAGTTCGACGCACCCGGCAGTAAAACACCTGCAAATCGCGACACAACAGGAACTGGTTGTCTCGCTCTGCTGTCAACGGCCTTTCCAGAACCAGCCTCAAAGACTTCGGATCGCGTGTACAAAATCCCTGCAAATCACGGTAAAATTGAGGAGCTGTAGACGGCTTTTGGGGAGAGTCCTGGGGAGACAGACGTATGTCTGCACACTTGGAGACCCAAGAAAGTGCCTATTTGCAGTGCTTTCTGGAAGGCGACGACCGGAGTCGAACCGGTGTAGACGGCTTTGCAGGCCGCTGCGTAGCCACTCCGCCACGTCGCCAGGCATTGCGTAGGGTAGCGGCCTTGAGCTGATCTGGCGATCCGCCCGAAGCTGTGTCAGACCCTCGTGTTGGGCTGCTTCCCCTTGGCTTGGAGGCCCGTTATCAAGCTTTTCTGATCTCGTTAGGATCGCTTTCGAGAGACGTTAGCGCCGGTACATGACCAGCACGCACACTGAGATCCCTAACTCGGAGGTGTCTCGTGAAGCGTCTCTTTTTCCCCATAGTTTTGGCAGCCCTCGTTGGAGCGGTTGTCGCAAGTGTGTTCTTCGCTGCTTCTCGTAGGTCTGGAGGGACTGCGCCGGCGCGAACGGCGGTCGCTCCGGTGGCCGGCTCTACGGGTGGCGTTGTCAAGGACGTGTCATCCACGACGCCGAGCGCGACTCAGGTCTACCAGCGCGACGCCTCGGGTGTGGTCTCGATCAAGGCCACCAACGCCGAGGGGGGCGATAGCGGCACCGGGATCGTACTCAACGAAGAAGGTCTGATTCTCACCAACAATCATGTGATCGCCGAAGGTACCAGCCTCACCGTCAGCCCCGGCAAGTCCACGAACGTGACCCGTACTGCAAGCGTGGTCGGCACCGATCCAAACAGCGACCTTGCATTGATCAAGGTCAACCCCTCAGGTCTAGGGCTGCATCCCTTGAAGCTGGTCAGTTCGAACTCTGTGCAGGTGGGTGATTCCGTCTACGCGCTCGGCAACCCTTATGGTCTTAATGAGACGCTCACGAAGGGCATCGTGTCGGCTCTCCAGCGTGAAATCTCAGCTCCCGACGGAGCGACGATCAAGAACGTGATTCAAACCGATGCTCCGCTAAATCCGGGTAACTCCGGTGGTCCGCTACTCAATGCCGAAGGCGACGTGATCGGGGTCAATTCGCAGATCGCAAGCGACGCGGCGCGCACCGAAGGGTCTCAGCCCGGGAGCACCGGCGTGGGTTTCGCGATCTCCTCTAACACCGTCTCCGAAGTGGTCAAAAAGATCGAGTCCGGTGGTGGGAGCAATACCCAGAGGACGGAAGGCGAATCGCAGGTGCAGCGCTCAGGAACTGAATCATCGCCTTACGGCACGGAATCCCCATATCAGACAGAAGGACCCGCAACGACCCAGGGCGGTGAAGGCGAAAGCCGCGAATCCAGCCCCTACGGCTACGAATCGAATGGCGGCGCCGGCGTTGAAGGGGACGGTGAAGTCGGGTCGAGCGGGGCTGGATCGGCTGGCGTCGAATCAGGTGGCGAGGGACGCGAAGGCCAGGTCATGATTGTTCCCTGATGTCGAGCGGGCTTGAGATCCAGGCGTCCCGCGGACCAGAGCTTCGGCGCCCGGCCGCGGGACGTTCTGCTGTGGAGTGGCTTGGGGGTGTCACGCAGAGACCTATGACGCGATCCCAAACGGACGCCGTTGATAGGCTAGAGCGGTTCCCAGGGCGATTAGCTCAGCTGGGAGAGCGCCGCCTCGACAAGGCGGAGGTCACTGGTTCGAGCCCAGTATCGCCCACTGGTGGAAAACCCCATTTCATGGGGCTTTTCCCGTCTGAGGGGCCTCAAGGCTCCATTGAGGTTCCGTTTGGGGCGCGTCGGGATGACGCGCGGTGGTCTACGACCACTCGACGAGCGGGACGCCCAGCTGCCAGGGCGGCTCATGCGCCGCTACCGCCGAACGCTCAAAGCGGCCAAGATAGACCCCCACCGCTTCCACGATCTACGCCACACGTTCGGGACAGCGATGGCTGCGGCGGGCGTACCGATGCACATGCTGCAGGAGTGTGGATGGGCCATCGGGACCTGGCGACGACACAACGCTATGTGGACTATGCGCCGAACGAGCAAGAGGTCGAGATGTTCGACCGGGCGTTCGGGATGGTCGCGCTTAGCCGTCTGCATCATGCACTGTTCGTGCTTATGGCTGTGCGTCGCGCGGCTTGGGATCATTGGGCCTGTGACTAAGGATCGACCCTGCCGTCGCCGTGTTGCGAGCGACGTGCAGATCGTCGTTGAGCGGTCCAGCGTCCACCCAGTTGCGGATTCTGCCTAAGCAACAGATCTCTACGCGACAATGTTCGACATTAGCGTATCTCACTTGTCTGCCACGTGCCAGAGAGTGCGACTGCGCGGCGTGTTGTCGACTGGGAGATCTCTTAGTCGCGCGCCTCTCGATATCAAGCGGTGGCATACTTCGGCACGATGCCCACTTTCAGAATTCCAGACGATTTGGCTCGAATGCTCGCGGATCGTCGCGTGATCCCATTTCTGGGTGCTGGCTTCTCGGCTGTTCAGGGCTTGCCCGATTGGTCCACGCTGCTGAAGGACGTGGCGGAGGAGGTGCAGTCGGACGTCGGAGACGAGCCACCGCTCGGCTACTCCGAGATCGCTATGGCCTGTGGCGATGACAATTTGCAGATCGCCGAATACCTCTATTTGCGAGCCGGCAACAGCATAGGGCCGATCCGCCACGTTATGACCAAGGCGCTCCAAGGGACTGGGCATCCTCTCGATAGCAGCGCGCACGTTGAGCTGGCGAATCTCGGGGCCACACAGGTCTATACCACAAACTTCGACGACCTTATTGAGGAAGCATATCGCGCGTTGAACCTGCCGGTCGAGGTGATTGCGCTACCGCGTAACTTGGCGCAGACCCACTATGAGCGGACCCAGGTGGTTAAGTATCACGGGGATCTACGCCACGACGTCACACTCGTCCTCACTGAGGCCCAATATTACGCCCGCCTCGATTTCGAATCGCCCATGGACCTGAAGTTCAGATCTGATCTGCTGGGCCGCGCCGTGCTGTTCATGGGGTATAGCTTTCGGGATATTAACATTCGTGTGATTTGGTTCAAGCTGATGGAGATGATGAAGGACGTGCCGGTGAAGGATCGTCCGCCCTCTTATATAGTGCGACTTGCACCAAACCCTGTGCTGGATGCATTGTACGAAGCGGTGGGATTGCGAACAATCATTATCGATCCGGAGGGTCGCGCGCAGACAGCGGAGGAGCGGTCCCTCTTGCTGGACGAATTCATGCTGGCTCTCAGTATGCGAGCTGGGGGCGCGGCGCAGATACCGGGCACGTCACGTTCGATGTTCGTGTCACCCGTGCTGCTACGGTTGATTGAGCGGGCGATCGGGCGCCTCCAGTCGGCCCGTTCTGGGCGGTTCCGCACCTTTCCGAGGTTGCGGCAAAGTCAAGCCACGCCTGATCGGTTTGTCCCGTCGGCGGAACTGCTCTCGTCACTCGAACAGCTGGCGGCTAGAGAGGTACCAACCGAGCACATGGAGGCCGCGCGGGTGACGCTAGCGCTGATTGCGCGTCGCGTAGAGTTGCGTAGCTCGGTGAATGTCCTAGTTGCGCTCGTCGAACGGTTTAGCCGGTACGGCCCATCATCCGGTTTGACCTATCTCGTGAGCGACTCGCTAATGAGTGCATCTTCGCGTGTCGCCTTGCTTCAGGAGTCTCTGTCATGGGAAGCGATTTGGGCCGGGACGGTCGAACTTGACGATGCACGGGTCCTCATCGAACGCATTACAGCTGAGGTTATCGGCCACGTGGATGGTGCGTACGAGGACGAGGATGTCGCATACGCGATAGATCTTGGGCAACGTATCATGCAAGGGCAGATCATCAAGGACACCCCTGATGAGATGATGGAAGAAGTACGTCAGTTGATGTATCGTGTTGCCGAGACTTACCCAGCTGCTGCTAGTTATAAGCCGGCACTGGGACCTCCTAAGCCATCCGATATCTGCCGGGAGATAACCCAACGGATCGATGCGCGCCGAACGCGCGAAGAGGAGGCGGACGACAGCTCAGTCGAGATCTAATGGAGGTGCCGGTAGCGCGTGCGATATCGTCTGTGTAGGATTCGTCAGAAGCAGCTGTCTCCGGCGAGTGCTTGGTTCCATTCGTGGTTCCGTTTCGAGCAAATCTCAGCTCATCTGAGAACTAGCAATCCCCACCTGCCTGGCCTTCTACGAGGAAGCAGGGGAAGTAGGATTGCTGCGTGTCCGTGAGTTCACGGCTTGCAATGCCTGATCTAGCAATAGTATTAATAGTTGATAAAAGCTGAG
This sequence comes from Solirubrobacteraceae bacterium, assembly GCA_036008605.1. Classification (GTDB taxonomy): domain Bacteria; phylum Actinomycetota; class Thermoleophilia; order Solirubrobacterales; family Solirubrobacteraceae; genus Palsa-744. Next base: position 6,111 of record DASYNL010000020.1, read on the forward strand.
TGCAATCAGCGTGTGGCTGCTTCGTTGGATACGAAACAGCGCGGTGGCCACGAGCGGCGACCTAGTAAGCAGTGGGTCGAGACGTCTATCAATGTCTCCAGCAATATCACTGATCTCGACCCTCTGCTCATTAACCTTCGCGAGCCGCAGCGTACGCTGTGGCTTCAATCATCTACTCACAAACCCGACCTATGTGAGCCCGGCATACGTGATTTCGCCATGCGGCCCGACATTGACTCGCCACATTTCAGCGCCATTCTACGACCCCACGATGTCGGCGAGGCGACAATGAGAAGTCAGGATTAGAGCCAATCGGCTGTCCAAGCAACACCCAGCGACATCCCGCCATTGATCTAAGTGTCCAGCCGTCCTCTGAGCCGACGGAGTGCTACGCCGCCGGCTCGTGTACCAGGATCTGTCCCTAGGCGCTCTAGCCCCGCGCGGCCGGAGGCGGCTCACCGACATTGAGAGTCGGTCGTATGTTGGTTTAGGCGAAGCTGGTTGTCCTCGCGAGGATTGTCTATTCGTCCGACATAGATGCCGTGCGTTCTTCCACAGCGAGTGTGCTGTTGCGACACCCCGCAGATGGGCATGATCGCCTCCGGATGCTGCGCAGTCGGATCTCGCGACGCATCGGACTCGCGGTCTTGACCCTGGCGTTGGTCTCGGTGCTAGTCGCTCCGGTCGGCTTGGCCGGTGTACGCTCCGCAAGGTCAAGCTCAGTTAGCGAGAGCTCGGTTCAGGACTGCTCTGAGATCCCGATCGTGGGCGGGATCCCACCATGGGGCTTTCACACCGGTGCTCCAATTACCGGTGTGAGCGGAAGCTTCGCTCGCGGCCACGGGAACATCAACCTGGACACCAATACCGTCTCGGGGATCCTTTGTCAGGTCGACCGGGTTCGCCATCAGCCAGACCGTCTGATTATCATGACGGTCGAGCATCATTTGGTGTACCACTCGCACTACGCGGTGATGTGGGGTGTGCCCGGGAACATCATGAAGATCGTCGTTCGTGTGCAGAGCAGCACCGATCCGCGATGTGGCGTGGGGATCGTCGGCCGCGTGACCTTGTTTGCGAGCTATAACGGCGTGCGCAGCGACAGCGTTCAATTTCGCTTCCCCGCTGCGTGCAGCGATCACGACCACGTGTACCACGGACCGCAGGTCAACAACCAGGTACCGCCGCTGTAGCGTGATTTCGCTGTAGCGTGATCTCTCGCTGGACCCTTCCGCTGGATCCTTCGGTCGGCCCTTCGGCTGGACTGGCCTAGCCGCCCAGCCCCTTGTTCTCGGGCACGAACTGACTCGCGATGAACGTTGCGCCCTGCGGATCGCGGATAACAGTCATCCTGACCCAGGGGGCATCGAACGGCGCGACGGTCACCTGGCCGCCCAGCTCCTTGGCCTTTGCGGCCGTCGCGTCGGCGTCATCTACCGCGAACGTCACGCTCCAGTGCGCAGGTGTATCGGGTTGGTCATCCGCGATCGGATTGAGTGTTGCGACAACGTCCTCAAAGCCCGTCGGAGCGCCGCTCTCTGCCATGCGCTCGCGCAGCCCCGGATCGCTCTTTTCCAGGAAGGCACCGTAGCCGGGCAACCGCCACATTTGGGCATCGCCGCCGAGGTTGAGTGTCTCCCACCCGAACAGTGAGCCATAGAAGGACTGGGCGCCTTGCACGTCGCGTGTGTTCAGACCGTTGAAGTTGAGCGAGCCGGGTTCGTTCACGATCTGCGCGCCCTTGTGTTGCATCGCCTGCCACACAGAGAACATGGCGCCCTCGGGGTCGGTGAGCATAGCCATCCGGCCCGCGTCGAATATGTCGAAGGGCTCGGCCACGACACGTCCGCCTGCGCCACGTGCTTTCGCGGCTGCCTCGTCGGCGTCCTCGACCCAGACGTAGGTGTTCCACGTGGCCGCCGGTGGCGCGTCCTCGGGCTGCGAGCCCACCGCGGCCACAGTGCCACCATGCAGGCTTGCGATGAAATATTTGCCGCCTGAGTCCGGTGGCATCGCGTCCTTGAAATCCCATCCGAAGAGGCCGCCGTAGAAAGCGGTTGCGGCCTCTGGATCGGGCTGGCTGGTATCGACCCAGCACGGCACGCCAGGCAGATATCCATCTCGCTCGGGCATTTGGGTGCTCCCCTCCGGTTTTGTTGACATCACGACTGCATCGAGCGGGCGTCCAAGACCTCGTTCAGCTTTTGGGTGCTGAGTGGCATGATCCCGGGTAGACGCTCGCGGACAGCTTCCAGGAAACCACATCACCGAGGAGGATCGATGGGCTTCGACCAATATCACGAGCCGCCGCAGGAGCTTCCTGAGGAGACGCGCACGTTCGCACGGCTGTGTGCGTCACTGACCGAGGAGGCGGAAGCGATCGGCTGGTATGAGCAGCGCCTAGCGGTCGAGCGCGATCCGGAAGCGCGCGGGGTGATGGCCGACGCGGTGGGCGAGGAGTACAAGCACTTCTGCATGGACCTCGAGTTCCTGCTTCGCCGCAAGTCGAGGTGGCGGGAAACCGCCGAAGGGGTACTTTTCCGGAAGGGCGACATCGTCGAGCACGGTGAGGCGGCGGAGGCCGCCGCGGGGAGCGCGGTCTCAGCAGAGGGCTCTCACTCGGAGGGATCTCATTCTGAGCCGCATGAGCTCGTCGGCACACTGGGCATAGGAAGCCTAAAGGAGGGACGATGAGCCATCTACTGCGCGAGCACGCGCCGATCACGCAGGCCGGCTGGAAGACGATCGACGAGGAGGCCCGCGAGCGCCTGCTACCGGGGCTCGCTGGTCGACGGCTGGTCGACTTCTCCGGACCCCACGGCTGGGAGCAATCGGCAACCAACATCGGTCGTGTCGAGGATGTAGACGTGAGCCCGGTGAAGGGGGTGCAGGCAAATCGCCGCATCGTCCTCCCGCTCGTCGAGTTGCGCGCACGATTCACCGTCTCGCGCGAGGAGCTCAGAGCGGGCGACCGTGGCGCCGAGGACATCGACTTCGACGCGCTCGACGTCGCCGCGCAAAGCATTGTCGAAGCCGAGAACCTCGCCGTGTTCCACTCTTGGCCAAAGGCGGGAATCGTTGGAATCAGCGAGCGCTCACCCCATAGTGCGATCAAGAGTGGGGGAGGCGTCGAGAAGTATCCCGAGCATGTCGCCCGAGCAGTGGAGTTGCTGTTGCGCAAAGGGATCGCGGGACCGTACGGCTTGGCGCTGGGGCGCGAGGAATACACGCGCGTGGTGGAGAGCGCCGAGCACGGCGGCTACCCGCTGCTCGATCACCTGCGCAAGATTCTCGAGGGTCCGATCGTGTGGGCGCCGGGCGTGAAGGGAGCGATCGTGGTGAGCATGCGCGGCGGTGACTTCAGCTTCGAGTCCGGTCAGGATCTAGCGGTCGGCTACGAGTCTCACGACAGCGACGCGGTGACGCTCTATCTGGAGGAGTCCTTCAGCTTCCGTGTGCTCACGCCGGAGGCCGCCGTACCCATCTCGCCACTGAAGAGCTAGCGTCTCTCGTCGTCCTGAGGGAGCGATTGCACGGCTTGGCCAAGGGGTGAAAGGGGACCCGATCGCAGCGGCATGGCCGAGGAACGAGAGGGCTAATTCAGTCGCGGTGGCGGCGGATCGTGTGAGAGCTCGTTTTGACGCTTTTCAAGCAGCTTCAACCAGATCTCGCTACGGGTTGGAAATGCTGGTACTGCTTCCCAAAGACGCTCGGCGGGGACTTCCCCCACGATCGCGATCGTCGCGGCGTGCACCCACTCGGCGACGTCCACGCCTGTGAACGTGGCGCCGACGATCACAGCGCGGTCCTCGTCGAACACCAAGCGCGAGGTCCCGGGTGTGTCATGCCCGTAGAAGCTCGCCCCGGCGGTACCCGAGGTCGATACATCGTAGGCACGCGCATCGATTCCCTGATCCCGGGCGCCCTGCAGCGTGAAACCCACCGCGGCAACCTGCGGCTCAGTGAACACCACCCGCGGCGTGATCGCGGCTTCGCGGGTGGCACGAGCGTCTCCGCCTTCGATGACAGTCGTGACGATACGAGCCTGGTACTTGCCCATGTGAGTCAGCAGGGAGCGTCCGTTGACGTCGCCGATCGCGAACAACCATGGCGCCCCCTTCACTCGCAGGTTGTCATCTACTTCTATTGACTTGCCCGGCTCAAGGCCAACGCTCTCGAGTCCCAGATGATCTGTCAGCGGATGGCGCCCCACCGCGACGAGGATCTCCTCTGCGCCAATGCGCTCACCGCCGTCCAGGGTGACAGTGACACCCTGATCGTCCCGGTGGACGGCGTTCGCCTTGGTCCCGAGGTGAATCTCCACACCACACTCCAGCAGGGCGTCACGCAACTCCTCGCCCGCGAACGGCTCCTCACGCGGCAGCAGACGCCGCTCCGCCTCGATCAGCGTCACCTGCGCGCCGAGCGAGCTGTAGGCCTGCGCCATCTCCACGCCAACCGCACTCCCACCGAGCATCGCCAGGCGACTCGGGACGCTCTGTGCGGTCGTCACCTCTCGGTTCGTCCAAGGCTTGGCCTCGGCGAGACCTGGGATCGGTGGCATCGCGGCCTGGCTGCCCACGGCGATGACCACGGCCTGGCGTGCCTCATAGGTGTGCTCCCCCACGCGTACGCGTCGTTCACCGTCGAGGCGACCGTGGCCGCGTATCAGCGTGATCTTGTGCTCTTCGAGCCAGGGAAGCTGCTGTGAATCATCCAGATCGTGGATCACCTCGTCCCGACGTCTCAAAGCAGCATTTACGTCAAGCGCGCCCGTGACGGCTTGCGCGGCACCCGGAATCCGGCGCACCTCGGCGAGCGCCTCGGCGGGGCGCAACAGCGCCTTGGAGGGCATGCAGGCGTAGAAGGCACATTCGCCTCCAACCAGATGTGACTCGACCAACGCAACCTTGCTGCCGCGTCTGGCGAGATGTCCGGCTACCACCTCACCCGCGGGGCCGGCGCCAATCACGATCACATCAAACGTCCGCGTCGTCGGCGTCTGCATCTGCGTGCACATTACTCACCGGGCCGCCGTCCGGTAAGGCGTACAGTCGTTGGCATGCGCATCGTCAGCCTCGTCCCTCACGCCACAGAGCTGCTGTTCGCGCTCGGGCTTGGCTCAGAGGTGGTGGCGGTCACGCACGAGTGCGACTACCCATCTGCAGCGACGGCGCTCGAGCAGGTCACGCGCGATGTGCTGCCCGCCGGCCTCAGCGCCGCGGAGATCGACGTGGCGGTGCGCGAGCGCACCCAGCGCGGCGATGCGATCTACGAGCTCGACGGCGATCTGCTCGCAGCGCTCGCCCCCGACCTGATCGTCACACAGGCCCTGTGTCCTGTGTGCGCCGTGTCCCACACCGAGGTCGCGGAGCTTGCAAAGGAGATATCGTCCTGCCCCCAAGTCATCTCGCTGGATCCCCACATTTTGGGTGAAACCCTCGAGGACGTTCACACGCTCGCCGAGGCCGCCAATTGCCGCGAGCGTGGTGTCGAGTTGGTGTGGGAGCTAACCGCGCGTATCGACCGCATCAAGCGGGCGGTGCGGGATCGGCCGCGGCGGCGCGTCGCTGCGCTCGAGTGGCTCGATCCGGTCTACATTGCCGGTCACTGGACGCCCGAACTGGTCGAACTGGCCGGGGGGGAGGATGTGCTGGGCTCGCCCGGGGCGCCCTCGGTCACAGTCGCGTGGGAGGCGCTCGCCGCCGCACAGCCAGAGGTCGTGGTGGCGATGCCCTGCGGGTATGACGCCGCTCGCGCTCATGCCGAGGCTGTGGCTTACTCGAGCGAGCTTGCAGCCCTTGGCGCGGAGCAGGTCGTTGCCGTGAACGCATCCGCATACTTTTCTCGCCCCGGCCCGCGGCTGATCGATGGGCTGGAGCTACTGGCTCACATCCTGCATCCCGAGGAGGTCGCAGATGCTCCCGCTGTCGCGCTAACCGTCGAGTTGGGGTCTGCGGGCGTGGCCCAGGTCCTCAATCGATGAGTCGCTTGCCCAGCCGCCAGATCGCAAGCCGCCACATCGCAAGCGCAAATGCGACCAGTATCGCGGCATGCCCGATGTCAGCCACGCCGAGGTTCCCAAGCGAGGCGTCGCGCACGAGCTGCACGCAGTAGTACAACGGGTTGAACTTCGCGATCGTGCGCAGCACAGCCGGCAGTTGCGAGACGGGGAAGAACGTGCCCGCGACGAGGAACATGGGGGTGAGCACCGCGCTGGTTATGTAGTTGAAGTTGTCGATCGTCTTTGCCACCGCGGCCACGGTCACGCCAAACCCTGCGAATCCGAAACCGGTGACGAAACCGATGAAGGGCACCAACAGCATCCCTGCGTTCGGTTCGAGTCCGAAAGCGATTCCCACCAGCAGTGGCGCCATCCCGTACACGCCGGCCCTGATCGAGATCCACAACATCTCCGCGGTGATCAGCTCCTCGACGTCCACTGGTGCGGCGAGAACAGCGTCATAGGTGCGCTGGAACTGCCAGCGGATGAAGGTGTTGAACATGCCCGGGAAGGCGGAGGAGAACAGCACGGCGGTGGCCACCACACCGGTCGCCACGTACTGCTCGTACTTCAATCCCGCGACGTGGGGTATGAGTGAACCGAAGCCTAGGCCGAAAGCGAGCAGGTAGATCGTCGGCTGCACGATCGAGGAGAACGTCGTCGCCTTCCAGTAGCGCCCGAAGATGGCCACGTCGCGGCTCATCACCCCCGCAAGCGCGGCCGGTTCGAGCCGGCGGATGCGGCGCGACCCTCGCTTGGTCGTCTCGGCTTGTGGGAGTGCGCTCAAAACGCCATGCCCCCCGCGCGCGCGGGGGGACGCCCCTTTTCGCAGTACAGGTTCCCGCCCGCGATGTTCCTGTTTTCGGCAAGGCCCCCCGCGCGCGCGGGGGGCCTCTCCGTTTTACGATGCATATCGCCAATCATTCATATCGCCAATCATTCGATCTCCTCGCCGGTCAGCGCCACGAACGCGTCCTCCAGATTTGCGGGGCGGCGCACCCCCTCAGGAGCGGCGCCGTCAAGCGTCTCAGCGCGCATGATCGCCACTGCCGGTCCGCTGCGTCGGCTCGACCAGCCGTTGCTCGACGCCAGCTCGCTGACCTGCGCCAAGTGCTCTGGCGGCCCGTACACCTCCACGACCTGCTCGCCGGCGTACTCGCTCACTAGCTCGGCGGGCGTTCCCTGCGCGACGATCTTGCCGTGGTCCATCACCGCCACAGTGTCCGCCAGCCGCTCGGCCTCCTCGATGTAGTGCGTGCTCATCAGCGCCGTCACGCCACTCGAGCGCAGGCCGTCGATCAATGACCACAGCTCCTGGCGCACCTGCGGGTCCAGCCCTACCGTCGGCTCGTCGAGCAGCACTAGTCGCGGCTGGTGGATCAAACCCCGCGCAACTAGCAGTCGTCTGCGCATGCCACCCGAGAGGTCACGCACGATCGTGTCCGCACGCGGCACGAGGTTGGCTATCTCCAGTGCCCGTTGCACCGCGGCCGGACGCTCGCCGCGCGGCACGCGGTACAAGCGCGCATACACCGTCAGGATCTGTCGGCAGGTCAGCTCGACGTCGAGGTTGTCTAGCTGCGGCACGACCCCCATCTCAAGGCGCGACTGCTTCGATTCCCGTGGCAGTCGATAGCCCAGCACCGACAGCTCGCCCTCGTCTGCAAGTGTCTGGGCTGTGAGCATCCGCATCGTCGTCGACTTGCCCGCGCCATTGGGGCCGAGCAGCCCGAAGCAGATGCCCGGCGAGACCTCGAGATCGAGCCCGTTCACGGCCACAATGTCGCCATAGCGCTTGACCACGCCGCGCAGCGAGATCGCCGCCACACCGTCCGGGGCATCTGTCCGTGCCGCCGCCTTCGCGCCGACCATCTCTTGCGAGTCTCCCATCCCGACCACTCTAAAGGGGGCGAGAGATGCACCGAGGGACGCGTCGCCGATCTCAGGGTGGGCGTCGTACACTGAGCCGGAACGCGCGCGCAAGCGCGTGCCCGGTTCCACTACTTGCTGTGTTCCACGCCACGCGTGCCCGCGCACGCGCGGGCACTCCATTTTTCAAAAGCACATCACCCCTACGAGCCCCACTCTGCCCCGTTCCCTCAGGCGACGCTGACGGTGCTCGACTGTCCGAGCACCAAACCGCTCTCATCAAGTGCCCGCACCGAGAAGTAAGGTCCGGCTGAGGCGCTATGCAGCGCGCTCTCGAAGCCGCGCATGGCCGTGCTAGACACGGGGGTGAGTGTCCCAGGCTGCGCACCCGCAAGCAGTTGCCACGCCCGAACGCCTGTCGCCCCGTTCCAGCTGGCATATGCGGTCAGCCCAGAGCGGCTGTCGCGACTGATCGCGATCGCAGGGGCTTCCGCGGGCAGGCCGCTCCAAGGCAGGCGAAAAGCGCGGTAGGACTGATACTTCTCGCCGAGCACAGCGTCGAACACGAGCCGGCCCGAGCGCTCGAATTCCGAGACACGCGGCACTTCGCCCCAGCCGATGAAGACGTTGCCGTCCTCGAGCAGCTGCATGTTGCCCTGGCTGCCAGTCAAGATCTTCGGATGGGTGTACTGGCGTAGCAGCGTTGCCGTCATCGCCTGCTCGTCGACGTCGAGGATCAAGCCGCGCGAGAGCTTCTCGACCGCCGGTGTGGCCCCGTTGTCGAAGATCGTCAGCGTCCCGTCGGGCTGGCGGCGGGCGTCATGCTGCCAGGCGAAGTTGCTGCCCGGCGCCATCTCGAAGTCGCTGTGCTTGCCGCCCAGGCGCCACAGGATCGTGCCTTTGCGGTCGAGCTTGTAGATGGTGTGGGTGCTGCGCCCGGAGACGAGTAGATTGCCGTCGCCGTCGAGGTCGACCGAGTTGATGTGAAAGAAGTCCCAGTTCTCGGCTTCGACTGGCGCGTAGGACTCCTCGAGCGGTATGCGATCGAGGCTGTGCCACTCCAGCAGCACCTTGCCGCTGTCAAGGTCTATCTCCTGGAAGATCGCGTCTTGGATCGTGCCTTTGCGGGGGCCGCCGACCGAAGTCAAGTTGGCGCCGGTGATTACGTAGCTCGTCAGCAGCGCGGTGTTGCGCGGGGTGATCACAAACTCGTGCAGATCGCCTCGTAGCCCGCGCGCGGCCTGCACGCGGCGAATAGTGCGGTAGGCGGAGTCCGCGATCACGTATTCGCCCACGCCGTGCCCATATTCGATCAGCCCCTCCCACCAGGTGAGCACAGGCTCTCCCTTATATGACTGCACGCGGAAGTTAGTTGTGACCTTGCCCGCCAGTGGGTTCTCCCAGATCGGTTGCCCGCCGGCGTCGACGATCACCGCGCCCACCTGGCCGACTGGAACGTTGTAGGGCGCGATGAAGATCGGGTCGCTTGAGGCTCCCTGCTCGTTGCGGGTGACCGTCAGAGAAGGGATGCGCAAGTCCGGTCGCGTGTGCCACGTCGGCGGCTTGGGTGGGCCGGCGTTGGGCGGCGTCAGGGCGCTGGCGACGATCTCGCCCAGCACTCCGCTCAGGCTCAGCCCGAGCACTCCGACTCCGGCGGAGCGCAGCAGCTGGCGGCGCGTGATCGTGCGGTTCATCTGTACTCAGGAAAGCGCATTCGAGGAAAGCTCACCTGAGGACTCTCTCAAGCCAATCTCAAGAGCAGCGAAGAACCGCGCGAGACGGGGACCGGCGGAGTTGCTCGTCATACACTCTCGGGATGGGCTCGACGCGCATCGATGGGGCCGCGCCGGCTGGAGCGAATCTCGCAGGCGCCGCCGACGGTGGCGCACTTGCCGAGGTGATCCGCACCGTGGCGCTCACGAAGGTCTACGAGGGCGCTGACTTTGCCGCCGTCGATGGTCTCGACCTAACGGTCCGCGCCGGCGAGATCTTCGGCCTGCTTGGGCCTAATGGGGCCGGCAAGACAACGACTGCCGGCATGCTCACGACCCGCGTCGTCCCGACTTCCGGGCAAGCCTGGATCGGCGAGGTCGACGTGATCTCGAGTCCGGCGCTTGCAAAGCAGCTAATCGGAATGGTCTCCCAGCAGAACACGCTCGACCGTCAGCTCACTGTGTGGGAGAACCTGTACTTCCACGGTCGCCTGTTTGGCATCGGCGCAGCCGACTCGACGCGCATCGCCGACGAGCTGCTCGAGCAATTCCAGCTCGCCAAGTGGGCCAAGGCTTCGGTGTTCGCGCTCTCCGGCGGTATGGCGCAGCGCCTGATGGTGGCGCGCGCGATCTTTCACCGCCCGGCCGTGCTGTTTCTGGACGAGCCGACCGCGGGCTTGGATCCACAGAGCCGTTTGGCGCTGTGGGAGATCCTGGGCGAGCTCAACCGCGATGGACAGACGATCCTCTTGACGACCCACTACATGGAGGAGGCCGACCAGCTGTGCGAGCGCGTAGCGATCATGGACCACGGCAAGATCCTCGCGCTCGATACTCCCGCGAACCTGAAGCAGTCGGTCGACGCCGACACGATCGTGACGGTCAAGGCAGATGGCGACATGGACGCGCTTGCCGCGGCGCTGTCCAGTGGGATCGAGGGCGCCACGCGCACACGGGTGGTCGAGGGCGGCGTGGAGCTGCACGTGCAAGGGGCCAAGCGGCTCGTGCCGAGTGTGGTCGACGTGGCTGAGCGCGGTGGCTTCGAGGTGGCCGACCTGTCGGTCGCCGAACCCAGTCTTGAGACCGTGTTCATCAACCTGACGGGCAAGGAGCTACGCGACTGATGCTGAGGTCCAGTCCTCGCCAGTTTGCCTGCCCTCCCCGGGTGGTTTGCGCTCGCCGAGCCGTTGGCATGCGTCGCACCGCTCGCCTACGCCTGGGATCGCAGGGCTGATGGCTACTCCCGTCACCATCCACGCTGAGCCGATCGGTCGGCCCACCGGCCACACGCCGATCACGCTGAAGCCGACACGCTCGACGATGGCGGCGAGCCGCACCGCGCTGCGCGCGCTGATCCTGCGCGACCTGGTCGTGCTGCGCAAGAACTTTGGCGAATTCGTGGTGCGTACGATCATCCAGCCGTTCCTGCTCGTGTTCGTGTTCCTGTATGTGTTCCCCTCGATCGGCCAGGGCGTTGGTGGGGGTGGAGGGAAGGTGGCCGAGTCGGTCTTCGCGACGGTGTTGGTGCCCGGCGTGGTGGCGATCTCGATCATGTTCCAAGGCATCCAGGCGGTGGCGCTACAGCTCTCCGCGGAGTTCGGCTACACCCGCGAGATCGAGGATCGCGTGCAAGCACCTTGCCCGATCTGGCTGGTGGCCGTCTCCAAGGTGCTCTCAGGTGCCGTGCAGGGAGCGCTGGCGGCCGTGATCGTGTTCCCGATCGCCGCGGTCATCCATGCGCCGGGAGTACACGCGCACTTGACCGTGAACTGGCCGGTGTTGCTGACCTTGATCCCACTCGCTTGCGTGGCGATGACCTCGCTCGGGCTGTTGCTCGGCACGATCTTCGAGCCGCGCAACATCGGCCTGATGTTCGGCTTCGTGGTGCTGCCGCTCACCTTCCTCGGCGGCACTTACTACCAGTGGACGAAGCTCGCCCCGGTACAGGTGGGCGGCATTCACTGGTTGCAGATAATCGTGCTCGTCAACCCGCTGATCTATGTGGCGGAGGGGATGCGCGCCGCGCTCACTCCAATTCCCCACATGTCACTCTGGGCCGTGTACCCGGTGCTGGTGGCCTTTTGCGCGGGCTTCCTTGCGCTCGGGCTGCGCAGCTTCCGCAAACGCGTGCTCGTATAGGACTTGCCGGGGCCGGCCGCCCGCGCCGTGGGTCGTCCGGCGCCTCCGACCGGAGCCGCACGGAGGCAGTGAGCCCGTGGGGGCTTGGGCTCGCCACGGAGTCGTGCTTGTATGGGATCTCCATGAGTCCTGTCGAGGTCACCCACTTCACCGATCCTGGTTGTCCCTGGGCTTATTCTGCGAGCCCCGCGCTTGCGGTGCTGGACTGGCGTTATGGCACGCAGCTGCGCTGGCGCCTGGTGACAATCGGCCTCACCGAGAGCGCCGAGCAGTACACGAGCCGTGGATACACACCGGTGCGGGCAGCCCACGGCTACATGCGCTTTCGTCGTTTCGGCATGCCGTTTGCGACCGCTCCCCGCGCGCGCATCGCGGCCACAGCGCGAATGTGCCGAACGATCGTGGCAACACGCCTGCTTGACCCTGAGCGCGAATACGCCGTGTTCAGGGCGTTGCAGTTCGCTCAGTTCACGAGCACGCTCGTGCTCGACGACGCGCGCGATATCGCTACGGCGCTCGAGCGCGTAAGCGGATTGGACGTCGAGGCGATCGTGGGCGCGCTTGACGACGAGCAGGTGAGCACCGCATACGAGGCCGATCGGGCGCTCTCTCGCACGGCCGCCGGCGGTCCCACGGAGTTTCAGGGCAAGTCCGCGCAGAACGATGGCCCCGTGCGCTACACCGCACCATCGCTGATCCTGCGTGCGGGAGAGCGAACGCTTGAGGGTGGCGGCTTTCAGCCTGTTGAGGCCTATGACGTGCTGATTGCCAATCTTGATCCGACGCTTGAGCGCGAGCCGCCGCCAGAGAACCCGCTCGATGCGCTGCTGCGCTTTCCTGACGGGCTCGTGACCCAAGAGGTGGCGGCGATCATGACACGCGGCAACGACGCGTCCGATCGCGCTGCCGCCGAGAGCGAGCTTGTCGAGTTGGTAGGGGAAGGCAAGGCACGACGAACGGCGCTCGGCGATGACGCCCTGTGGCTCGCAAGTAGCTGAGAGCGACGCCGTCGCGTATGAGGGAGGCTGGACCGCCGTTAGTCCGTTAGTCCGTCGGTCCCCGCGTCCATCCATGCGTGCGTGCGCAACCGGTCTCAGATATATAGCGCGGGATAGCGCGGGCGTGGGTAATCGATCTCGGAGATGTAGCCTCTCCTGACATGTCCATCTCCGTGACACTGCCTGACGGCAACGCGCTGGAGCTTGCCGACGGCGCCACCGGCGCTGATGCTGCGGCGGCGATCGGACCCGGCCTCGCCAAAGCTGCGCTGGCCATCGAGCTGAGCTGGCCCGGTGAGAGACCCAGCTCGTCCGGCTCCGACCCGGTTTCGCGCTCCGAGGTTCGCGACCTGGCACGTCCACTGCCAAACGAGGCGCAGATCTCAATCATCACCGCCAAGAGCGGGGATTCCTCGCTCGCGCTCATCCGCCATGACGCTGCGCATGTGCTGGCAAGCGCGGTCATGGAGCTGTGGCCCGGCGTGAAGATTTCGATCGGACCCGCGATCGACAACGGCTTCTACTATGACTTCGACTTTCCCGACGGTGTCACCATCTCCGATCAGGACTTTCCCGCGATCGAAGCGAAGATGGCCGAGCACGTGAAGGCAGGGGAGACGTTCGTGCGTGAGGATGTCTCGGTGCAAAGTGCGCGCGAGCGTTTCGTGCACGAGCAGCAGGACTACAAGGTCGAGCTGATCGACGACCTCGTCAAGGGGGCTCCTGCCGAGGATCCGCTTGAGAGCGTCTCGCTCTACACGAACGGGCCGTTCACCGACCTGTGCCGTGGTCCGCACGCACCCACCACTAAGACAGTGGGTGCCTTCAAGTTGCAGTCGGTCGCCGGTGCTTACTGGCGTGGGGACTCGAAACGCAAGATGCTGACCCGTATCTACGGCACCGCTTTTCACACGGGGGCGCAGTTGAACGAGTACCTCGAGCGCCTGGATAAGGCGGCACAGAGCGACCATCGCAAGTTGGGGCGCGAGCTTGGCCTGTTTCACTTCTCTGATGTCTCTCCCGGCGCGGCCTTCTGGTTGCCGGCTGGCACGAACATTTTCAACACACTCGTCTCGCTCTCACGCGAGATGGGCTCTGAGCGCGGCTACAGCGAGGTCAAGACTCCCCTTATCTACGACGCCGAGCTGTGGAAGATCTCCGGGCACTGGGGCAAGTACAAGGAGAACATGTTCACCGTGCAGGTGGAGGAGCGCGAGATGGGCGTCAAGCCGATGAACTGCCCAGGGCACGCCCACCTGTTCAACAGCAGTCGCCACTCCTACCGCGACCTGCCTGTGCGCTACTCAGAGCCGGGTCTGTTGCACCGCAACGAGGCCTCGGGCGTGCTGCACGGTCTGCTGCGCGTCAGGCATTTCGCCCAGGACGACGCCCACATCTTCTGCAGCGAGGAGCAGATTCAGGACGAGGTCGCTGGCTGCCTGGAGTTCGCTTTCGCCACCTATCGCTTGTTCGACTTCGATGTGCGCCTGGAGCTATCGACGCGACCTGAGCAGCGCGTCGGCTCAGACGAGCTGTGGGATCGCGCTGAGGAAGCTTTGACGAACGCGCTCGACTCGCAAGGCCTCGAGTACGAGCTCAACTCCGGCGACGGCGCCTTCTACGGCCCGAAGATCGACATGCACATGACCGACTCGCTCGGGCGCTCCTGGCAGCTCGGCACGGTGCAGCTCGATTACAACATGCCTGAGCGCTTCGGGCTCACCTACACGGGTGCCGACAACGCCGAGCACCAGCCCGTGATGATCCACCGCGCGCTGTTCGGTTCCTACGAGCGCTTCATCGGGATCATGATCGAGCACTACGGCGGCGAGTTCCCACTGTGGCTCGCGCCGGTACAGGCGATCGTGCTGCCGATCTCCGAGCGTCTGAACGAGTACGGCGAGAGCGTGCGCGAGCGCTTGCGCACGGCCGGCGTTCGTGTCGAGCTCGACGATCGCGGTGAGTCGGTGGGGCGCAAGATCCGTGAGGCCGAGCTGCGCAAGATCCCCAACATGCTGGTCGTGGGCGACCGCGAGGCCGAGAGTGACAGTGTGTCGCTACGTGAGCATCGCGGCGGCGATCGTGGCAGCGTGCCGGTGGGTGAGCTGATCGAGACGCTCATCGGCGAGATGCGTGCCCGCGGCGAGCAAGCGCGGGTCGCTTGAGGGCATTGCGGAACGAGGTGTGTGGAGGATGAGCGTTGTTGCCTTGCGAAACGATGCCGGCCGCCGCGTGGCGTGCGCATGTTGTCTTGCGAAACGGGCGATGCCCCCCGCGCGCGCGGGGGGCATCGGGTATTTGGGAGCGTTGTCGGCGTCCCAGTTAGGAACAGTCGAATGCACGTGAGCCGAAAGTCCTTGTGTGGCGGGCTGCGCCCGCTATACTCGGCCGCCTTGAAGCTCGGAATCCATTCACGGCGCAGCGCGTAGTCTCAACTTGACGCGCAACCTCACAAGCTAGTGGCCGTTCCACGCAGGTTCGACCGCCGGCCCCCCGAGCGGGACCTTACGAGGATCAACGAGCGCATCCGTGTGCCCGAGGTGCGCGTGATCGACGACGAGGGCAACCAGGTCGGGATGATGAAGACGCCCGATGCGGTCAAGTTCGCCCAGGAACGTGACCTCGATCTGGTCGAGGTCGCCCCCGAGGCCAAACCGCCTGTTTGCCGCGTGCTCGACTACTCCAAGTACAAGTACGAGCAGGCGCAGAAGGTCAAGCAGGCGCGCAAGCATCAGCAGCAGATCACAATCCGCGAGATCAAGTTCCGTCCCAAGATCGCCGAGCACGACTACGACACCAAGAAGCACCACGTCGAACGCTTCCTGCGTCACAAGGACAAGGTCAAGATCACGATCATGTTCCGCGGCCGCGAGGTCACCCACCCCGAGCGCGGCGTGATGATCCTCGACCGTCTGGCTGAGGAGCTGGCGGCGCTCGGCGTCGTCGAGCAGCGTCCCACCCAGGACGGGCGCAACATGACGATGATGCTTGGACCCTCCAAGGCTGTGCTCGCAGGCAAAGTGGATAGCGAGGATGCTGGCCACGCGCCGGAGGCAAGCGAGGATGCTGCCCGCGTGCCCAGCGCGGACGCGGCCAAGGCGCCGGCGAGGAGCAAGGCTTCCAGCAATGGCGCCGTGAGCTCGCCCGAGACACCTGTCTCGCAAGAGGACATCCAAGCGCCGGCGGAGGTCTCCTCAGATGGGGCTGCGACCGAAGCCCAGAACGGCGCTTCAGATGGCGTCGCGGCAGCCGCGGAGAGCCACAACGGCGCTTCAGACGGCGCCGTGTCATAATCATCGCTTCGAGGGTGGCGCAGGCGACCGCAGGTCGCCGAGCCGGGACCCTCGATCCTCTATATCTATGCCCAAGATGAAGACCCACAGTGGCGCGAAGAAGCGCTTCAAGGTGACCGGCTCCGGCAAGGTGCGGGCCAGGCACTCCTACTCGAGCCACATTCTCGAGAAGAAGTCGCCCAAGCGCAAGCGCACGCTCGCCAAACCCGTGATCCTCTCCGACCACGACACGCCACGCGTGAAGCGGCTGCTCGGGGTGGGCAAATGACGCGCGTGAAGCGGTCGGTTGCCGCACGCAAGAAGCGCAAGGCGACGCTCGAGCTGACGAAGGGCTTCCGCGGCGAGGCGCACTCCAACTACAGACGCGCCAAGGAGGCGCTGATGAAGGCGGACGCCTACGCCTACCGCGACAGGCGCAACCGCAAGCGCGACTTCCGCAGGCTGTGGATCACGCGCATCAACGCCGCCGCCCGCCAGAACGGTATGAGCTACTCGCAGTTCATGCACGGTCTCTCGCTTGCCGGCATCGAGCTGGACCGCAAGGTGCTGGCCGACATCGCCGTGCGCGACGCCGACACATTCCGACGTTTTGCCGAGACCGCCCGCGAGGCGTCGGCTGCCTGACCGGCAAACCGACATCGCAAGCCTCTCGGGCGTCGCTCCTTCTCAGGACCGGCGCTTTTTTTGTGCTTTGGGAGAGGCCCGGAACCAAGAACCGTCCCAAGCAACGACCACAATCTGACCTCAGACCAAATACGAGAATCAAGCCCATACGAAACTGACGTCGCACAGATGACGACCATCACTTCCCCCCACAACCCTCGTTTGAAGGAGCTGCGCAAGCTGTCTCGCCGTCGCGAGCGCGAGCGCAGCGGCCGCTTCCTCGCCGAGGGAGAGGACCTGATCGCTGCTGCTGTCGCAGCGGGTAGGCCCGCACTTGCGGGATATCGGACGGCCGGCACCGCGATCGGTGGCGCTGGCTTCGAGGACGTCGAGGAGAGCGTGATGGCGAGTCTCTCCACGCTCGGCTCGGGTACGCGTGCGATCGGTGTCTACGAGCAGCGCTTCACGAAGCCCGTGGGTCCGTTGTGCGTGTACCTGCATGGGGTTGGCGATCCAGGCAACGTCGGCGCTGTGTTGCGCAGCGCGCTTGCCTTCGGGGCGTCCTGCGTGGCGCTTGGCCCGGGCTGTGCCGATCCACACTCTCCGAAGGCGGTGCGCGCCAGCATGGGGGCCGTCTTCTCCGTGGGGCTTGCGCGCGTCAGCGATGTGGGCGAGACGCCCGGCACACGGGTGGCGCTTGTGGCGGGTGCCGGCGAGCCGATTTGGACTGTGCGGAGTGGTGGCGAGCCGATTTGGACCGTGGGGGGTGTCGGCAACGATGATGTCCTGGGCGCGAGAGGAGGCGGCGGCAATGAGCTCGATCAGAGCGTCCGGGATGGTCTCGAAAACGCGATGCCCCCCGCGCGCGCGGGGGGCATCGCGTCTGGCGAACACCAACCTGCTTCGCTCACACTGCTGGTGGGCGCCGAGCGCGACGGGCTTCCCGACGAGGTCATCGAGGCCTGCGAGCGCGTGGCTCACATTCCGATCGCCTCGGAGTCGCTGAACGCTGCGATGGCAGCGACTGTGGCTCTCTACGAGATGACACGTCGCTCGACTAGGGTCCCAGCCTCATGATCGAGCGGATCGAGGAGTTGAGCGCGCAAGCGCGAGCAGAGATCGAAGCGGCTTCTAGCAGCGAGGCCGTCGAGCAGCTGCGCGTGCGCTACCTCGGACGCAAGGCCGAGCTACCGCAAATGCTGCGTGGTGTAGCTGCGCTTGAGCCCGAGCAGCGCGGGCTGGTCGGCAAAGCCGCAAACCTTGCCCGGCGCGCGCTCGAGCAGCTGATCGCGCAGCGTGCGGCGCAGCTGGACGCCGACGAGCTCGACGTGCGTCTTGCGGCCGACACGCTCGACGTCACATTGCCCGGCACCCCGCCGCAACCGGTTGGCCGCTTGCACGTGCTGACGGCGACTATGCGCGAACTGGAAGACATCTTTCTTGGGCTTGGCTTCACAGTGCTCGAGGGGCAGGAGGTCGAGAGCGTCCACTACAACTTCGACGCGCTCAATCACTCGCCCACCCATCCTGCTCGTGCCAAGACCGACACGTTCTATGTGCGTCGCACAGCTGGTGTTTCCGACGGCCAGAGCGACGTGCGCGCTGGAGTGGCCGAGTCGGGTGGGGCGGCGCGGCTTGGCGAGCCCGACGATCTGGTGTTGCGCACGCACACCTCGCCGATGCAGATTCGTGCAATGGAGGCGCATCCGCCGCCGTTGTACGTCGTGATTCCTGGGCGTGTATATCGACCCGACAGCGACGCCACCCACACGCCCCAGTTTCACCAGATCGAGGGCCTGGCGGTCGACGAGGACATCACGCTTGCTGACCTGAAGGGCACGCTGCTCGCCTTCGCTCAAGCCGTGTTCGGCGATACCCCTGAGGGCACAAACGAGCGCGACGTGCGCCTGCGGCCTCACTTCTTTCCCTTCACAGAGCCGAGCGTTGAGGTTGACGTCTCCTGTTTTCACTGCTCGGGCAAAGGCTTCATGGGTGACGGCTCGCGCTGTCCGCTTTGCAAGGGCGAGGGCTGGCTGGAGGTGCTCGGCGCGGGCGAGGTCGACCCCAACGTTTACTCCTACGTGCCGACCACAGAGGACAACGCCCCTGGCTATGACCCCGAGAAGGTCCAAGGGTACGCGTGGGGCATGGGGGTCGAGCGGATCGCGATGCTCAAGCACGGCATCCCCGACCTGCGCCTCTACTACGAAAACGATCTTAGGTTCTTGGAGCAGTTCGGCTGATGAATGCGAATCGTCTTTGCCAAGCTCCAAAGGATATGCAACCAGATGGTTGCATGACATGTTTTTCTTGGCATCACCCAGCGGAGTGCCGCGATCCGTGCGCTGCGAGTCACTCTCGCCAGTGCCCCCCATCAAATACCCGCAAGGACGCCCCGGCACGCGGTTGGACGGTCGCCTGAAATGCGCATTCCGCTGAACTGGCTACGCGAATACTGCTCGCCCGATCTGGATACTGCGCAGATCGAGGAGCGGCTGACGATGACCGGCACGAAGGTCGAGACGATCCTCCACCACGGGGTGCCTTCGGTCGAGAACTTCGTCGTTGGTCGCGTGCTCACGGCTGAGCCTCACCCGGACGCCGACAGGCTGAAGGTGTGCACAGTCGATGTGGGGGAGGACGAGCCGGCCAGGATCGTCTGTGGAGCGCCGAACGTCGCTGCCGGGCAGACCGTTGCTGTGGCCCTACCAGGGGCGCGTATGCCCGACGGAACCAAGATCAAGGCCGCCAAGCTGCGTGGGGTCCCGTCGAACGGGATGATCCTCGCGGCAGACGAGCTGCAGATCGACAACGATCACAGCGGCATCATGGTGCTTGACGAGCTGATCCTCGACGCCGAGCTGGCGTCGGGGACGCCGCTGGCCGACGTGCTCGCCATCTCAACAGATGTGCTGGAGCTCGAGGTCACACCCAACCGGCCCGACTGTCTTGGCGTCTACGGAGTGGCGCGCGAGCTGCACGCCGCGACTGGTGCCTCGCTCGCGGTTGAGCCGTGGATAGACGACCTCGGCAGCGAGGGTCGACTACTCGAAAACGACGATGCCACCCGCGCGCGCCGGAGCGACAGTGGGCAGGGACCTATTGAAATAAGTGTCGAGTGCCCCGACCTCTGTCCCCGCTTCACCGCGCGCGTGTTCGAGGACGTCAAGATCGGACCGTCCCCGCCATGGCTGAAGGCACGGCTGAGCGCCGCTGGGCAGAGGCCGATCAACAACGTGGTCGACATCACCAACTACGCGATGCTGCTTACCGCGCAACCGTTGCACGCGTTCGACCTGGACCGTGTTGCCGGCGCCAAGCTGACGGTCAGGCGCGCCCATGAGGGTGAGCAGGTGGCGACGCTTGACGGGCAAACGCGCACGCTCGACGGCGAGATGGTCGTGATCGAGGACGCCGAGGGGCCAACCTCGATCGCCGGCATCATGGGCGGTGAGCGCTCGGAGGTCCAGGCCGAGACAAAACGCGTGCTGATGGAGGTCGCCAACTGGAGGGGACCCAACATTCACCGCACCTCCTGGGCGCTGGGTCTGCGCAGCGAGGCGTCCTCGCGCTTTGAGAAGGGGCTTGCGCCCGAGCAGTGCATGTACGCGCAGATACTCGCCACGCGCCTCATGGTCGAGTTGTGCGGTGCGCGTGTGCTCCACGGAACGATCGACACCGCGCCCGAGGGTGCGCCCCCACAGACGATCCGCTTGCGCGAGCAGCGTGTGCAGGCGATTCTGGGCATGCCGGTGGCGCGCGCACGCCAGGCCGAGATTCTACGTGCGCTCGACTTTCAGGTCGCGGAGGTGAATGGCGACGGTTTGGATGTGACGGTGCCGCCCGTACGCCGCGAGGACGTGACCCGTGAGGCAGATCTGATCGAGGAGGTCGCTCGCATCCACGGACTGGACGCGCTGCCAGCGACGCTGCCGGCACGCCGCGGCGCATATGGCCGCCTCTCGACCGCTCAACGGTTGCGCCGCCGCGCCGCCGACGCGCTCGTCGGGCGCGGGCTGTACGAGGCGGTTGGCTGGACGTTCACGGCGCCCACGCTGCACGACCGCCTGCGGCTGCCTAAGGACGATTCGCGCCGGCGAGCGCCTGTCGTTGAAAATCCTCTCTCAGACGATCAGTCGCTGCTGCGCACCACCCTGCTCGGCTCGTTGCTCGACGTTGCCGCGCACAACTCCGCACGCGGAATGGTCGACTTTGGGCTATTTGAGATTGGAACGTTGTTCGTGCTGAATGGCGATAGCTCGCCGGGCTCCACGAACGTGCGTGAGCATCGCTCGCTTGCCGTCCTGCTCAGCGGCAAGACAGCGCCCGTAACCTGGGGCGTTCCCGATCCGCCGCGTGCCGATGTGTTCGCCGTGAAGGGGGTGCTCGAAGCGCTGGGCGCGGCGCTGCGGCTGCAGCTCGAGTGTCGCCCGGGCGCGCAGCCGTTCCTGCACCCCGGTCGGTCTGCCACCGTGCTGTGTGACGGTCAAGAGCTGGGCTGGCTCGGCGAGCTGCACCCGCTGGTCGCGCGTGAGTGGGGGTTCGAGGGCGCGGCTGTGATGGAGCTGCAGCTCGACCTGCTGCTCGACAGCGCCGAGGCGCAGAGCGCCTATCGCGATGTGATCTCCTATCCGGCGCTGCGCCAAGACTTGGCTGTCGTGCTCGCGCAGGATGTCGCGGCCGCCGAGGTGCTCGACGCGGTACGCGAAGCGGCCGGCGCGCTGCTTGACGAGGTGGACGTGTTTGACGTTTACAGTGGCCCGCAGGTGGGGGAGGGCCGGCGCTCGCTTGCGTTGTCGCTTGCCTTCCGGGCGCCCGATCGCACGCTCACCGACGAGGACGTCGCGCCCGTGCGCGAGCGGATCGTCGCTGCGCTGGCAACGCTTGGAGGTGAGCTGCGTGCTTGAGTGCGCGCCGCTCCTTCCACATGCCGCTGTCTGCTTGGTCGGGCGGTTCGCCACATGCTCGGCCGCGTGCTTCCACGTGTTCGTGGGAGGTGGGCGGCATGCCTAAGGCACTTGTCGCCGGCGCGACCGGCTTCGCGGGCGCTCTTGCCGCGCACCTGCTGTGGCGCCATCCCAAGTTCGACTTGCAAACGGTCACGGCGCGTGCCGACGCCGGCCAGCGCTTGGACCGGCTGTATCCGCGCTACCGCGTGCCGCTCGAACTACAAGAGCTCGATCTCGAGCGTCACGCCGATGTGGATGCGGCAATCGTCGCCTACCCGCATGCGGCCTCGGCCCCTGTCGTTGCGGCGCTGCGCGCGCGTGGTGTGCGAGTCGTCGACCTCAGCGCGGACTTTCGCCTCTCAGAGCTCTCCACCTATGAGCAGTGGTACGGACCGCATCCGCACCCGGAGCTGCTCGAAGATGCTTCCTACGGGCTGCCCGAGCTTCACCGCGAGGCGATCGCCGCGGCGGATCTCGTGGCGACCCCCGGCTGCTACCCAACGGCGTCGCTGCTCGGCCTCGCCCCGCTCGCTCGTGCCGGCTTGATCGCTGACCTAGTGATCGACGCCAAGCAGGGGCTCTCGGGCGCGGGCCGCTCCGCCACCTGGCAGACGCACTTCTCCAACAGCGGCGAGAACATCCTGCCCTACAACATCGTCCACCACCGGCACACCCCGGAGATCGAGCAACAGCTCGACGACCTGGACCCAACCCATCCTGGTCTGCGAGTGCAGTTCACTCCGCATCTGGTGCCGCTCGACCAGGGCGAGCTTGTCAACTGCTACGTAACACCCACCCGCCCGATCGAGCAGGACGAGCTCGACGTCATGTACGAGGACGCCTACGCGGGTGAGGCGTTCGTGGAGATGGCGCCAGAGCCGGCCGAGGTGCGCGACGTGCGCGAAACGAATATCTGCCGGCTGCACGTAGCGGTCAGCGAGCACACGGGCAAGGTCGTCGTGCTCTCGGCGATCGACAATCTGTGGAAGGGCACCTCCTCGCAGGCCGTCCAGAACCTGAACCTAATGTTCGGCTTCCCCGAGGCGGAGGGCTTGCAGTGAGCGCCGGCAAAGACGTGTGGGGCGATCGGGCCGCTGCGGGACCGCCGCAGCCGTTCTTTCATTCGCGCTGGGTGGACGCGCCGGCGTATGTCGGCGAGCTCGGCCCTGACGCCGGTCTACCCGCCGGCTTTCGCGGGGCCGGTGTCGCTTGCGGGATCAAGCCGTCCGGCAACCCCGACCTCGCCCTACTCGTATGTGACTCGCAGAGCCCGGTCAGCGCCGCGCGCTTTGCCGACACCGGCACCCCCGCTGCGCCGGTCTTGCTCTCCCAGGAGCGTTGCAAGCTCTCCGCACTGCGTGTGATCCTCGCCAACTCCGGCTGCGCCAATGCTGCCACCGGCCGGCGAGGCTTGGAAGACGCCGCCAAGACTCAGGGTGCAGCAGCGATGGCGGTCGGGGCGCAAACCGAGGAGGTCTTGCTCGGATCGACCGGCGGTATATCCCAGTATCTGCCAGTCGAGAATATGCTGCGCGGCATCCGCGAGGCCCAGGCATCGCTGCGTCGCGAGGGCGATGCGGACTTCCAGCAGGCAATTCAGACGACCGATGCTTTTGAGAAGCGTGCCAACCTGCAGGTCGAGCTGCCATCGGGTGTCGTGCGGCTCTCGGCGCAGTGCAAGGGCGCCGGTATGATCAGCCCGCGCTTCGCCACGATGTTCTGCTTCGTGGAGACCGACGCCGAGCTTCAGCCAGAGACTGCCGAGTTGCTGCTGTCGGTGTGCTTGAAGCGCTCGTTCGACCGCTGCACGGTGGACGGTCAGCTCTCAACCAACGACACGGCTGTGCTGATGTGCTCGGGTGAGAGCGGCGTGGCGATCGCTCCCGAGAGCGAGGACGAGCTGCGCTTCGGCGAGGCGCTGGACGCGCTCATGCGCCAGCTCGCGATCCTGATGGTCGCCGACGGCGAGGGCGCTGGCAGGATCGGGCGCTTGGTTGCCTACGGCGGCGACCAGGCCACGGTCGAGCTAGCCGCGCGCGCGGTCGCCAACTCGCCGCTGGTAAAGACCGCGCTGCACGGCGCCGATCCCAACTGGGGCCGGATCGTCCAAGCCGTCGGCGGTGCGCTGGGTGCGGGTGTCGCTCCGCTGGCGATGGACATCGCCTTGCAGGGAACGCAAGTCTGCTCGGCAAGCGTCGCCGTTCCCTACGACGAGCCTGCGCTGACCAAGGCGCTCGAGGGCAAGGAAATTGACTACGAGATCACGCTCCCAGGCGACGGCGCCGAGACCGAGATCTTCTTCTCCGACCTCTCGCACGAGTACGTGACCATCAACGCCGACTACACAACCTGAGGGGCTCCATGCGCGACGTAGCCACACTTCTGGAGGCACTCCCCTACATCAGGGAGTTCCACGGCAAGACGGTAGTCATCAAGTACGGCGGCGCTGCGATGGAGGACGCCGCGCTGCGCGAGGAGTTCGCGCGCGACGTCGTGCTGCTCAAGTACGTCGGCCTGAACCCGATCGTCGTGCACGGCGGCGGCCCGGACATCACTTCATACATGGAGCGCCTCGGCCTGCCGGTGCAGTTCGTCGGTGGTCTGCGCGTGTCCGATCCGGCCACGGTCGAGGTTGCCAAGATGGTGCTCGTCGGCAAGGTCAACAAGGAAATCGTCCTGCGCCTCGGCCGTCACGGCCAGCCCGCTGTCGGCTTGTGCGGCGACGACGGCTCGCTGTTTCGCATCGCCCGTCGCACCGCCCCTGACGGCGAGGACATCGGCTTCGTCGGGCAGGTGGAGCGCGTCAACGTCGACGTGCTCCACCACGTCGCACTCGACTACATCCCGGTGATCGCCTCGGTCGGCTCCGATCGTGAAGGCAACTCCTACAACGTCAATGCGGACGAGGCGGCGGGCGCTGTAGCTGGCGCCCTCGGCGCCTACAAGGTCGTTTTCTTGACCGACGTTGCTGGCTGGTTGGCCGACCCGCAGGACCCGGCCAGCTTGATCGGCCAGGCCAGCGCCGGCGAGGTCGACGCGCAACTTGACAGTCTGCAGGGCGGCATGCGCCCGAAGCTTGCCGCTTGTGTGGAGGCAATCAACGGCGGTGTCAACTCTGCGCACATCATCGACGGACGCATCCCTCATTCGCTGCTCCTGGAGCTGTTCACCGACGCGGGTATCGGCACCAAGATCGAGGCCGCCGCATGAACACGC
Organism: Solirubrobacteraceae bacterium; assembly: GCA_036008605.1. GTDB lineage: Bacteria > Actinomycetota > Thermoleophilia > Solirubrobacterales > Solirubrobacteraceae > Palsa-744. The sequence continues at coordinate 30,894 of DASYNL010000020.1, forward strand.
ATGGCGGCGCTGGGCGGCGTCCTCAGTCGCTCGCGTACCGATCGTCGATCAACGGGATCGCCGATCGGCCAGCGCGCCACGCTCCTGGCGTTCTTGCCCAGCTTGCCCTGCGTGCCCATGCGGAGCGGGTAGTGAAAATATGAGTCTCTCGGCCTTGCAGGAGATCGAGCGCAGCAGCGTGATCCCCTCCTACGCTCGTTTTCCTATCGAGTTCGTTCGCGGTGAGGGCTCGCGTCTATGGGACGACGATGGGGTGGAGTACCTCGATTTCCTCTGCGGCATCTCCGTGACAAGCCTCGGACATTGTCATCCGCGTGTCGTAGCGGCCGTGCGCGAGCAGGTGGGCCGCTTGATGCACACCAGCAACCTGTTCTACACCGAGCCGGCGATGCGTTTGGCCGAGCGTCTTTCGCAGCCGAGTCTTGGTGGCAAGGTCTACTTCTGCAACTCCGGCGCCGAGGCCAACGAGGCCGCGATCAAGCTGGCGCGCAAGGCAAGACCGGGCGGGGAGGTAATTGTCGTGCACGGTGCCTTCCACGGCCGTACGTACGGCGCCCTGTCGGCCACCCCGCAGGAGTCAAAGCAAGCCCCCTTCGCTCCGCTCGTGCCTGGCTTCAAGGCCGTTGCGCCGACGCCTGAGGCGCTCAGCGCCGCGATCAACGAGCGCACCGCGCTGGTGCTGCTCGAGCCGATCCAGGGCGAGACGGGTGTTCACGTCCTCTCCGAGGAGCTGCTGACACATGCGAGGAGAGCGTGCGACGCGTTTGGTTCCGCGCTCGTCTTCGACGAAATCCAGTGCGGCATGGGTCGCACCGGCACGCTCTGGGCATACGAGCAGACGGGTGTCACCCCCGACGCCATCACCTCTGCCAAGGCGTTGGGCGGCGGCCTGCCAATCGGTGCGCTGATCACCGCCCCGCGACTGGCGGACGTTCTTCAGCCCGGCGATCACGGCTCGACGTTCGCCGGTGGCCCGGTGGTGGCGGCGGCCGCACTAGCGGCGCTGGACGTTACCTCCGATTCGGCGCTACTGGCGCGCGTGCGGAAGGCAGGCACCTTCTTGCATGAGCACCTCGTCGGCTTGCCCCATGTGATCTCCGTCAGAGGGCGCGGCCTGATGCTCGCCTGCGAGGTCGACGTCGCCGCGCCAGAGGTCGTACGCCGCGCCTTGCTCTCCGAGCGGCTAGTCGTCAACGCCACGGGTCCCACCACGATCCGCCTGCTGCCGCCGCTAAACGTCTCCGACGAAGACATGGAAGACGCCGTGGCGCGGCTCGGCAGGTCGCTCGCCGGGTAAGGTTCCGCGCCAAGACGCCTCCTGCCACGCACCAAGATAGCCCCTGTCAAAAGCTACCCCGACGACAGAGAGACCTCCCAAAACGTTGCGACTATGACCGACTCGCCTCACAACTTCCCCCCGCCGACGGCATCCTACGAGGCACGCCCCGAGGACGTTCACCGCGTGTTGCTGCTCTACTCCGGCGGCCTCGACACGAGCGTGATGCTCAAGTGGATCCAGGACTCCTATGAAGCCGAGGTGGTTTGCCTGACCGTCAACCTCGGTCAGCCGGGCGAGGACTACGAGGTGATCTCCGAGAAGGCACTGCGCCTGGGCGCTTTGGAATGCCACGTCGTGGATGCCCGCGAGGAGTTCGCCAGGGAGTACGTGGTGCCGGCGATCAAGGCCAACGCACTCTACGGTGGCGGCTACCCGCTGTTCACCGCACTCGGCCGCCCGCTGATCGCCAAGCTCGCGGTCGACTACGCCCGCCGCTCCGGTTGCGACACGATCGCCCATGGCTGCACGGGCAAGGGCAACGACCAAGTGCGCATCGAGGCCACGGTGGCCACGCTGGCCCCTGAGCTGAAGACGATTGCCCCAGTGCGCTCCTGGCAGATGGGTCGCGAGGAGGAGATCGCCTATGCGCGCGAGCACGGTATCCCGGTCAAGGGAGGAACGGAGGTGGCTCCGTATTCGATCGATGACAACCTGTGGGGTCGCTCCTCGGAGGGACGTTGGATCGAGGAGCTCGACCACGCCCCTGAGGACGACGTCTTCCAGCTCGTAACGCGTCCGGAGCTTGCCCCGGACGAGGCCGAGATCGTCGAGGTGGAGTTCGAGCAGGGCGTGCCCGTCGGCTTGAACGGTCAGCGTCTGGGTTTGGTGGACCTGCTCGAACGCGCCGCCGAGATCGCGGCTCGCCACGGTGTTGGCATCGTCGACCACATCGAGGATCGCATCGTGGGCTTGAAGGTGCGCGACATCTACGAGGCGCCAGCGGCGGCGATCCTGCTGCCCGCCCACCAGGAGCTCGAGAAGCTCGTCTGCACGATTCACCAAAACCAGTTCAAGGCGGGTCTGGACCGTCAGTGGGCCTATCTCGTCTACGCGGGTCTGTGGTGGGAGCCTTTGCGGGGCGATCTCGATGCTTACATGGACTCCGTCAACGCGCAGGTCAGCGGCAAGATCGGCTTGAGGCTCTACAAGGGCCACGCACGCGTCGTCACACGCTCCTCCCCTGGCGCCGTCTATGACCAGGCGCTCGCCTCTTTCGGCGAGTCGGGCGGTCTGTTCTCGCAGAGCGCTTCGCCCGGTTTTATCGAGCTGTGGTCGTTGCAGTCCCGCATGGCCTGGCGCCTTCGTAACCAGTAACTGTGTTTTGCGATAGCTCTCGCTTGAGCTAGTTCGCGCGCCAGGTTTGTGCGCGCGAGGTTTGAGCTGCCTTCCCGAGTTTGTGGGTGCGCTGCGTGCGGCGGGGAGGTCGTGTGTTCGTAAAAAGGCGATACCACCCGCGCGCGCGGGGGGCATCGCGCTTTTCGATAGCCAAAGAGCCGTCCGGGGCCGTCTCTAGGGTGGTGCCCCAATGATGATCGAGGAGAGCGAAACGCCGGACATGCCTCCGCAGTCCGACGCTACGCCGGACGTGCTCGCCGCGCGACGCGCGCGACGCGCGGAGGCAGGCGACCCGGTCATAGCCCGCCGCGCCGAGGCGGCCGAGGCGGCCGTGCGCAACCTCGAGACCCATCTGGCCGCGCTCGAGCAGCGTCTAGAGGAGGTCGGTCGCGAGCGTGAGCGCATCGCTCAGCAGCTGATGGAGCGCGAATCGGATGTGCGCGGCGCCAAGCAGCGTGAGTACGCCGAGCAGCAGTTGCGCGTCGAGGCTGAGGAGCGCGGCGAGCGCTTGCAGCGCGAGATGCGCGGCCAGATCCAGGAGCTGAGCAATCGCCTGGAGGAGACTGAACGCGACGTGCGCGAGCTGAGCGCCGAGCTTAGTCAGCTGCGTGAGCGCGACGCTCGCCTCACACCGATCGTGCGCGAGTTGATGGACGTCGCCGCTGGCTTGCGCGCCGGCTTCGAGCGTGAGCTGACAGCACTGCGCGAGGAGTTGCAGCAACAGGTCGTGTGGGAGCGCGAGACCTATGTGCGCGAGCTCACAGCGATGGGCGCGCGCATGGAGGACCTGCGCTTCGAGCTCACCCGCACCGCCGACGATCTGCGCGCGCAGCTCAACGAGCCGATCGACCCGGCGCTACTGCAGCCCACAACTGAGCCTGAGTCCGAGCGGGAGGCGGCCCACCGTCGCGAGATGGCTGACGCGCTCGTTGCTGCGGTCGAACGTCTCCGCGCTCGCGTCGCCGAGGTTAAGGAGGCCGAGGCCGAGGAGGAACAACAGCCCGCCGCGGTGGCTAGAGAATCATCGGCGGTCGAGCCTGAGGTGATCGCCGAGCCAATAGCCACCACTGAGCCAATAGCGACTACTGAGCCCGCAGCGACCATCGAGCCGGCAGCCACTACAGAGCCCACAATTGCCACTGAGCCTGAGGCAATCCAGGATGTTGTCCTCGAGCGGCCCGCGGCTGTTGAGGAGCCGGAGACGGTACCTGAGCCTGTCATTATCGATGACCTCGATATGGCCGAGCCTCTCGCTGTCGAGGAGCCTAAGCCAGTTGCATCCGAGTCGTTCGCAGGGCCTGAGGTCGTCGTGGAACCTGAGGTCATAGAGGACGTCGAGCCTGTAATCGCTGATGCGCCTAACCAGGTCGTGGAGCCTGCTGCGGTCGAGGAGCTTGCGGTAACTGATGAGCCTAAGGAAGTCGAGGTTGTAGCGGAGCCCGAGATTCTCGAGAAGCCTGCGACAGCTGAAGAGCCCGAGGTCATCGAGGAGCCTGAGGTCATTGAGAAGCCTGCGACAGCTGAAGAGCTCAAGGTCATCGAGAAGCCTGAGGCGCTCGCAGAGCCCAAGACCGTCGAGGATTCACCCGCCGATGAGGAGCTCGCTGCTGCCGAAGAGCCGCTCGTCGACGAGCGGTCGCGTCCTGGGGGTCTCGCTGCGCCGATAGCGCCAGCTGATCGGCTCGCGCCCTCCGAGCCATCTGTACCTGGCCTCGGTCCCGGTGATGCGGTCGCCGCCGACGCGATCAGCACGGAGCCGATCGCGCTTCAGTCACGCCTGCTCACGGTTCCTGACAAGCGCAGCTCATGGCTTGCGCCGGCGATTCGCAAACTCGCCGCCGAGCGCGACGCAAAGCTGGCTGCGGAACTCGTGATCGAGTTGATACCGGCCCAGCGCGAGGTCGTTGAGGGGCCGCTCAACTACGAGATCAAGATCCGCGAGCTCGGCACCTTCTACGTGACGCTCGACCCGAGCCAGGCGACCATCTCCAGGGAACCGCGTGGCTCGATCGACTTCTCGCTGGAGGGTCCCGTCGCTGCTTTCAGCGAGCTGGCCGCCGGAGGCGCCTCGCGTAGGCAGCGCGGTCTTCGCATACGCAAGGGTCGCCGCAGCGCGCGGCGCTTTCTCAAGACACGCCGCCAGCCGATCGCGCTTGCCGACCTGGCCACAGCTGGGGTTGACGTCTGGCCTGGACTGCTGTTGCTGGCAATGGCCGAGGCTGTCGATTCCTCTTGGACCAGCGGGCGGCGTTTCGAGCTGGCCTTCGATATCCAGGGCAGCTCAGGGATCGTCATCTACGTGCGCGTCTGCGACGGCGAGCCGATTCTTGTGAGCCGGACGGCCGCGGGCGAGCCGGTCGCCACGATCTCGCTCAGCGGCCACGCCCTCATCTGCCTACTTGCCGGCACTCAACCGCCGCCGGAGGATCGAACTTTCGTGACCGGTGACGCAGCCTCTGTGGACATGTTCCTACAGTGGACGGCGCGCGCGCAGGGCCTTACGGTCGCAGGTTCCTGAGCTACCTGCCGCTTCACCACAGTCTGATCCTTCAGGCAGTCAAAGGGGTCTCTCGGTCCGCCGGCCCAGGGCATACCATCAAGCCTCTGTGACTCCTCAGTCCTGCGCACACCTGCACGTCCACTCCGAGTACTCGCTGCTCGACGGCGCATGCAGAGTTGAGGACCTCGCAAAGCGCGCTGCCGAATTCGACCAGCCGGCGCTCGGGCTCACCGATCACGGCGTGATGAACGGCATGGTGGAGCTGCACAAGGCCTGCTCCAAGCACAACGTCAAGCCGATCTTTGGCTGTGAGATCTACATGGTCGACGACCACACCGCGCGGGGACCTGGCCGCGTCGAGCGCAACCACCTCACGCTGCTCGCGGCTAGCGACACTGGCTATCGCAACCTCGTGCAGCTCTCCTCCGCTGGCTTCTTGGAAGGACTTCACAGAGGCAAGCCCACGCTCGACTTGGCCCAGATCGAGCAGCGCTCCGAGGGCATCATTGCGCTCACTGGCTGCCTGGCTTCGCGCTTCTGTCAGCGACTACTCGACGATCGCCCCGAGGACGCTCGTGCTCACGCCGACGATCTGACACGCATCTTCGGCAAGGAGAACGTCTACTTCGAGGTTCAGAAGAACGGCCTCACGGCGCAAGACAAGTGCAATGAGGGGATCGTGCGCATCGCCGCAGAAATGGGCGGCAAGCTCGTTGGCACCGGCGACGTGCACTACCTGCGTCGCGAGGACTACGACCACCACACCGCGCTGCTGTGCGTGCAAACCAAGAGCACGCTCGCCGCTCCCAAGATGACCTTCGAGACGAACGAGTTCTACCTGCGTGACAGCGCCGAGATGGCAAGCTCCTTCGCGGAGTGGCCCGAGGCGATCTCAAGCACGATCGAGATCGCCGAGCGCTGCAACGTCGAGCTCGAGCTCGACAAGCAGCTGATCCCCAAATACACGACTCCCGACTCAAGCAGCGAGCGCGATTATCTGCGTGAGCAGGTGCTGCGCGGCCTGCACGTGCGCTATGGCGACCCGCCGCCGGCCGAGGCGATCGCACGCATGGACATGGAGCTCGGCGTAATCGATCGCATGGGCTTCAACGCTTACTTCCTGATCGTCTGGGACTTCGTCAAGTTCGCCAAGGAGAATGGCATCGCCGTCGGTCCGGGCCGTGGCTCGGCAGCCGGCTCGATCGTCTCCTACTGCCTGGCGATCACCGACGTCGATCCGCTGCGCTACGACCTTCTGTTCGAGCGTTTCCTCAACCCCGAGCGTGTATCGATGCCAGATATCGACATCGACTTCTCCGTGCGCGGCCGCGAGCGCGTGATGCGCTACGTCACCGAGAAGTACGGGCGCGAGTCGGTCGCTCAAATCGTCACCTTCGGCAAGATGTTCCCGCGCGCGGCAACCCGCGATGCCGCCCGCGTGCTCGGTCGCGACTATGGCGCCGGCGATCGCCTTGCCAAGCTGATCCCCGATCCGATCATGGGTCGCGCTCCGTCCTTTGAGGATTGCCTGAAACCGGGCGAACCGCTGCGCAAGGCCTACGACGAGGAGCCGGAGGCGCGCACGATCATCGACGTCGCGAAGGGCCTGGAGGGGATCGTGCGCAACTCCTCGATCCACGCCGCGGCGGTGGTGATCGCCGATCGGCCGCTCACCGACATCGTGCCGCTACAGCTTGCCGATGCCGGCACCGATGAGGACGGCGAGCGCTCATTCCGCACGGTCACGCAGTTCTCGATGAAGCCGATCGAGGAAATCGGCCTGCTCAAGATGGATTTCCTCGGCCTACGCAACCTCGATGTGATCGAGGACGCACTGGACATCATCGAGCGCTCCTCCGGTACGCGCCCGGATATGTCAACACTGCCGCTCGACGACGCGCGCACGTACGAGATGCTCACTCGCGGCGACTCGATCGGCGTGTTCCAGTTCGAGTCTGAGGGCATGCGCGAGGCGCTCAAGCGGGTACGCCCCGACGAGTTCAACGACCTCGTTGCGCTCAACGCGCTCTATCGGCCTGGTGCGATGGATCAGATCCCGGTCTATGCCAAGGGCAAGCACAACCCCGAGGCCATCTCCTATCCCGATGAGCGCCTACGCCCGATCCTCGAGTCCTCCAATGGCGTGATCCTCTACCAGGAGCAGGCGATGCAGATCTCCAAGGAGATCGCTGGCTTCTCGGGAGCCAAGGCAGACGACCTGCGCAAGGCGATCGGTAAGAAGAACCGCCAGGCGATGGCGGCGCTGAAGCCGGAGTTCGTCGAGGGCTGTCGGGCATCGGGCACCCGCCCCGAGGTGATCGACCTGTTGTGGCAGACAAACGAAAAATCGGCCGACTACTCGTTCAACAAGTCACACGCCGCCTGTTATGGCCTGATCGCCTACCGCACAGCCTGGCTAAAGGCCAACCACACGGCCGAGTACATGGCAGCACTGATCTCCTCGGTGATGTCCACCAAGGACAAGGTGCCGTTCTTCGTAGCTCGCTGTGAGGAGATGGGCATCGAGATCCTGCCGCCCGATGTCAACCTCTCAGATCACGAGTTCACTGTCGGTGCGTCGGCACGCCCCGCTGACGCTGACGCTCCTCAGACAGCTGGCGGCAACATCCGCTTCGGCCTCGATGCCGTGAAGGGCGTTGGCTACCAGGCCGTCGAGGCGATCAAGCGCGCACGTGAAGAGGGCGGGTCCTTCAGCTCTCTATGGGACTTCTGCGAGCGCGTGGACAGCCGCGCCGTCAACAAGAAGGCGATCGAGGCTTTGATCAAGTGCGGCGCGCTTGGCTCCACAGGCGCCAGTCGCAAGGGCATGCTCGCCGTGCTCGAAACCGCCCAGGCGGCTGGCCAGAAGGCCCAGCAGGACGCGCTTGTCGGCCAGGGCTCGATCTTCGACCTCGACCCGCCGGCAGCGAGTACCTCGGGTGGGGCGGCCGGGGGTTTGGCGCCTGGGGCAGGCCTGCTCAGGCCGAGCAACCCCCCGATTCCTGCCGAAGAGTTCGACCAACCGCAGCTGCTTGCCGTCGAGAAGGAAGCGATCGGGCTGTTCATCTCCGCTCACCCGCTCAAGCCGATGCGCGAGGCGCTCAGGGCACGTGTGGACTGCTCGCTCGCAGCCCTTGCCAATCGTCGCGACAAGGACTGGGTGACCGTCGGTGGGATCATCACCGAGTCCAAGAAGATCCGCACCCGTAACGGTGACCACATGATGTTCGCCACGCTCGACGATCTCGAAGGCGCTGTAGAGATGCTTGTGTTCGGCAAGGCGCTCGCCGAGCAGGAAGCGCTTGGCACGACCGCGAGCGCGCTCGCGGTCGATCAGGTGGTGCTCGTCAGAGGCCGCGTCGACCACAAGGAGGCCGGCAAGACTTGTGTCATCGTCCAGTCGATCGAGCGCTTCACACCGACCGAGCAGGAGATCGAGCGCGCCAACAACGAGGCCAAAGCGGTCTCCGTAGCGCGGGCCGCGGCGGCGCAACCGGTGCACCTGCAAGTAGATGCGACTCGTCTCCCAGCGAGCGCAATCGAGGACGTCAAGGACATCATCGAGACTAACCATGGCCCTGCCGAGGTCGTGCTTGAGATGCTAACAAGCGCCGGCACGCGCATCCTGCGCCTTGGCGAGGCCTACCGCGTGCAACACACGCCGGGGGTGCGCGCCGAGCTGGAAGCAGCGCTGGCCCCGGCCCCAGCGCTTGCCGCGACCGGCTAGCGTTGCCAGCCAACGTTTCCCACTAAGACTTTGGCCTCAGTCGCTTAGGCTTTCTTCTTCTTGCGCTCACGAATACCACGTTCGCGCAACGCCACAGCGAGCTGGATCTCCTCACGTGTAGGCCCCGAGCGGTTCTCGCCAGGTGTCTCCAACACGCACGGCAGCTCCTGAAAGGGTGCAGCGGAGAGAAACGCCGCACAGCCGCTCTCTCCCAGCTCGCCCGCCCCGACGTTCGCATGCCGGTCGCGGTTGGACCCAAGTGGGGTCTGGGAATCGTTAAGGTGCAGCGAGCCAACACGCGATAGGCCGATCTTCTCGGCGAGCTCTTTCGTCAGCTCGTCCATGCCCGCGTAGGTGCGGATGTCATAACCGGAGGCAAACAGGTGGCAGGAATCAAGGCACAGTCCCAGCCGCTCGTCGTCTCCAGCGGCCTCCAGCAATGCCGCAAGCTCGTCGATCGAGCGTCCAAGCGTGCCGCCCGCACCGGCAGTGTTCTCCAAGTGAAGCGGGCAACCCTCGCTGTCCGCAAGCGCCTCGCGGATCGTCTCACCCGCGCGCGCGACCGCCTCGGCGACATCGCCGGTCTTGGCCGACCCCGGGTGCAAGACAACGCCCGCGGCGCCAATGTCGTGCCCGACACGCAGCGAGTGCGTGAGTGACACAAGCGACTTCTCGCGGATCTCGGGATCCTCGCTGGCGCAATTGAGCAGGTAAACAGCGTGGATCAGGACCGCGTCGATTTGACTCGAGGCCATTGCCTCGCAAAAGGCGGCGACGTCCTCGTCGCGGTAGACGGTGGGGCGCCACATGCGCGGCGACTGGTTGAAGATCTGGATCGCGCGGCAGTCACGCTCAAGCCCTCGCTCGATCGCCTTGGGCAGGCCGCCCGCCGGTGAGACATGCGCTCCGATTAGCATGGACGGATCCTATGAGGGTTCGCTTCGCTCCATCGCCCACAGGCGCGCTGCACATCGGCGGCGCGCGCACCGCGCTATTCAACTGGCTGCTGGCACGCCACTCGGGCGGCATTTTCCTGCTGCGCATCGAGGACACCGACCGCGAGCGCTCCACGCCCGAGAACGTCGAGCAGATCCTCGACGCGCTGCGCTGGCTGCAGCTCGACTGGGATGAGGGGCCTGTATTCCAAACCGAGCGGACAGCCCGCCACCGGGAGGTGCTTGAGGCGCTGCTCTCGAGCGGGCACGCCTATCGCTCGAATGCGACCGCCGCCGATGTGGCCGCTTACAAGCAGCTGCACGGCGCCGAGCGAGGCTTCCGCGGCAATGAGCGAGACGAAAGCCAAAAGGACGGTGCGGTACGGCTGCGCGTGCCGGATGGCGGTGCGACCGTCGTACACGACCTGATCCGCGGCGATACCACCTTCGAACACGTTCATCAGGACGATCCCGTGATCGCACGTGCAGACGGCTCAGTGCTCTACAACTTCGCGGTCGCGATCGACGATCTCGACGCGGCCATCACGCACGTCGTGCGTGGTGAGGATCACCTATCAAACACCCCAAAGCAACTGCTCGTCCTGCAGGCTGCCAAGGCGGCGGGCTTCGGTGCTGAGCATGCCGAGCCGCTGTACGCGCACCTACCGCTGCTGCACGGCCCAGACGGTAAGAAGCTCTCAAAGCGCCACGGCGCCGCGTCGGTGCAGGAGCTTCGCGAAGCGGGCTACCTGCCAGAGGCGGTTCGCAACTACCTAGCGCTACTTGGCTGGGGCTCGGGCGATGACGCCACCGTGCTCTCGACAGAGCAGCTCGTGGAGCGCTTCGAACTGGAGCGAGTCAGTCGCAACCCGGCCCGCTTCGACGAGGTAAAGCTGCGCTGGCTTGACGGGATCTACGTTCGTGGCCTGTCCGTGGGAGAGCTAGCCGATCGCGTGCTCGGCTACCTGCGCATCTCAGACCCGCAGGCGGCAGACGCTGCGGAAGCCGATCGCCAACTGCTCGAGGGCGCCGTGGCGATCAGTCAGGAGAAGATCCAGACGCTCGCTGACTTCTGGCCGCTGTCGCGCTTCTTCTTCACCGGTGTCGCCGACGATGCCGCGGCGCGAGAGCGCTGGCTTGGCGAGCGTGGAGTGTCGGTGCTGGGCGACGCGCGAGCACAGCTCTCCTCGGCGCCGAGCTTCGAGGTGGAGGCGGTGCAGACAGCGCTTGCGCAGGTGATCGAGCGCCACGACGCGAAGCCACGCGAGGTCTACCAGCCGGTGCGTGTGGCGATCGCCGGTACGACCGTATCGCCGGGCATCTTCGAGAGCGTTGCGTTGCTCGGTCGCGAGGAGACCCTGCGTCGCATAGATCTCGCGCTCGCGGGCTAAACGTTCTAAGAAGCGTCTTCCAAAATGAGCTGTGCAAGGGTGTTATGGGTCATGCGGCTGGGGTGTGTGGCTCATGCCGGCTGGGGTGTTGGCTCATCTTTTGAATGATCTGCTTAACACCCCCCTTTTGCGGAGGGGTAGGTAAAGGTTGGGTACCAAAATAAATACCCCAGCTCTACACAAGGGGGTATCGATACGTGCAGACCGTTTTGAAAGACCTCCCAGGCCTGCAAGATGTTTCCCAAGGCCTACGAGAGCTTCTCCCAGGGCCTACGAGGGGGCTCTTCCAGTGCTTACAAGAGCTTTACAAGGCCTCCCAGAGCTTACAAGAGCGCTCTCCCGAGGCCGGCAAGAGCGCCTGCAAGGGTCGACAAGGGCTACCCAACTCTACGGCGGCGCTCAACAAACCATCTGCAGTTGCCGATAGGACCCATGACGACCACACGGGTTGGCTCGGATGCCGCCCACGTCAAGAAGGTGTCATGAGCACGCAAGCGACAGTGACAAAGCCAACGCACACAAACGCCCCCGCGGGTTCCCCCGCGCTTGGCCGACGCCCGAGCAGCTCGAACGGATCGGGTGAGCGCCATCAGAACGAGGGTCACGGTCGTCGCTTGATGCGGGCATTCGAGGCGCTCGATGCGTTCCCGGCGCTGTCAGAGTCACGCAGCCGTCTACTCTCGGTCATCTCCAAGGACAACGTCGCGACAGCCGACATCGTTGCCGCCGTCGAGTCTGACGTGGCGCTACTGATCGCGGTGATGCGCCTCGCAAACGAGGGCTGTGGCCCCTCCGAGCGCGTCGAGACCGTCGTCGGCGCGGTCGAGCGACTGACGCCGCAGGCGGTCGAGTCGATCGCCAGCAGAATGCGCACCTTCGACTTCTTCGAGCGCTCCTCCGGTTGGGACACCGCACCCGAGCGCTTCCGCCTGCACGCACTTGCCACCCAGCACACCGCGGACCGTCTCGCGGCCGAGGTCGGCTATGAGCACCGCGATCGCCTGACCGTCACCAGCCTGCTTCACGACGTCGGCAAGCTCGTGCTGATGCACGCTTATCCCGGCTACATCGCCCAGGTCAAGAAGGAGGGCCAGACGCCCGAGAAGCGCATCCATCAGGAACGCCGCGAGTTGGGTGTCGACCACGCGCTCGTGGGCGGTGTGCTCGCTCGCCGCTGGGGCCTGCCGCCGGCGATAGCCACTGTGATCGAGCGCCACCACAACCCCGACGCCAGTGGCGAGGCCGCGTTCGTGCGTCTTGCCGACATGCTTGCGCACTATGCCCACGGGGCACCGGTTACGCCGGGGGAGATGCTCACATGTGCCCGTGCGCTTGGGCTCGGCCCTGAAGAGCTGCGTCGCGTGATGTACGAGTTGCCGAACTCGCGTGCTCAGCGACAGCGCACAGTCGATCCCTGCCCACTCTCAGGGCGGGAGGTCGGTGTCTTGCAGCGCCTCGCCGAAGGCAAGGTCTACAAGCAGATCGCCCACGAGCTGACGCTCTCTACCAGCACGGTGCGCACGCACTTGCACAACATCTACGGCAAGCTCGGCGCCGTCGATCGCGCGCAGGCGGTTCTGATCGCCACAGAGCGCGGTTGGCTCTAAGAACGTCTTTCAGAATGAGCCTTGCGAAGGGGCGTTTATGGGTCATGCAGGCTGGGGTGTGTGGTTCATCTTTCGGATGATCTGCCGAACACCCCCCTTTTGCGGAGGCACAGGTAAAGGTTGGGTACCAAAATAAATACCCCAGCTCCACACAAAGGGGTATCGAGACGTGCAAGGTCATTTTGAAGACCTCTCTAAGAACGTGTTTCAAGAAGATCGGCACGCCCGGATGTGTCCCTGGACACGGCGCTGGATCGCCACGTGACGTCTTGCACGTACTATCAGTACGCGCTGCGACGTCCCGCGACGACCAGCTTGGTCCATGAACACACCAGACGTACCGCCTATTTTGAAACACGTTCTAAGAGGAGCTTGGGCGCCCACGCTCCGTCCTAGACGCTTTCTGCGTAGCATCGCGCTTGCGCGATGATCTCGATCACAAGCAAGTCCCCCTATGCGGTGGCCGCGCTCGCGGAGCTCGGTCGTGCCGGTGGCTCTGAGCCAGTGCCAATCGGCGAGCTCGCGCGCCGCCGTGAGATGCCGGTTCAATTTCTCGAGCAACTCTTCGCTGTGCTGCGACGCGCCGGCGTGGTCAACTCTCAACGCGGAGTCAAGGGCGGCTACCGCTTCGCCCGCGACCCCTCTCAAGTGAGTGTGCTCGAAGTCGTAGAGCTACTCGATGGCCCGCTGGGCCGCGACGCCGACGGTGTCTTTGGCGACGCCTCCAAGGCCGCCCGCGAGGTACTCGAGCAAACGAGCATCGCCGACGTGATCGAGCGCGAAGCACGCGATTCGGGCGCGAGCATGTACCACATTTGACCTGAGGGCCTATTCCGGTGGACCCACACGCGCCCCGGGTGGACCCACACGCGGCCCCGTCTGGTGGACCCACACGCGCCCCGGATACGATCTGACCCACTATTGTCGTGGGCATATGGGGTCAATCCCGATCAACATTGCGGAGCTTGTCGGCGGGACGCCGCTGATTCGCCTGAAGCGGATGCTCGAAGGCGAGCCGTCCGAGCAGAGCGGTGTCGAGCTGTACGCCAAGCTCGAGGCATTCAACCCGGGCGGGAGCGTCAAGGACAGGATCGGCGTGGCGATGATCGAGGCGGCGGAGGCAGAGGGTCGCATCGAGCCGGGGCGCAGCACGATCGTCGAGGCCACAAGCGGCAACACGGGTATCGCACTCGCGTTCGTGTGTGCCGCCAAGGGTTACGAGCTCGTGCTGACGCTGCCTCAGGGAATGAGCCGCGAGCGCGAGATCCTGCTCAAGCTCTACGGCGCGAGTGTCCAGATCACAGAGTCGTTCGGTGGCATGGGAGAGGCTGTGCAGGCGGCCCAGGCGATGGCACGCGACCCCAACGTGTTCCTGCCGGATCAGTTCTCCAACCCTGCCAACCCTGAAGCCCACCGTCGCACGACCGGCCCCGAGATCGCTCGGGCGCTCGACGGTCGCGTCGATGTGCTCGTCGCTGGCGTCGGCACCGGTGGCACGATCACAGGTGTCGGCGAGTATCTACGCGAGCAAAACCCGAAGCTGCACGTCGTGGCGGTGGAGCCTCTCGGATCCGCAGTGCTTTCGGGCTCGCGTCCAGGGCCACACCGCATTCAGGGCATCGGCGCGGGCTTTGTCCCGCCCGTTCTGAATAGCGAGTTGATCGACGAGGTGATCCCGGTCTCTGATGACGACGCGATCCAAACCGCGTGGACTTGTGCGCGACGTGAGGGATTGCTCGCCGGAATATCTTGTGGTGCGGCGCTGTGGGCGAGCATGCAGGTCGCCGCGCGACCTGAGTCCAAGGGCAAGCGGATCGTAACGATCATGCCCGACTCGGGCGAGCGCTACATCTCGCAGGCATTTTTCGCGCCGTCGTAGTGGCTCGTCCTAGCGGTGGGGTTCCTTGTGGTGGGGTCGCAGGGGTGTGCTCGTGGTGGTGGGGTCCTTGTGGTGGCGGTCATAGGGGTGTGTGAGCCGGACCGGGATTGACGGGGACTGGGTTAGTGGTCATAACCGTGGGGTCCGACAGTGGGGTCGTAGCAGTGGGTTCTTACGATGGGTGATAGGGGCTGGGTTCTTGTGGTGGGTGATAGGGGTGTGGTCATAACAGTGGGGTCGACAGTGGGTTCACACCGGTGCAGTCGTAGCGCCTGCGGTCCCGGCGTCTGGCGACCTAGCCGTAGTAGCGGGCTATCACTTGAAGTTGGCTGAAGATGTCGTGTGCAAAGAAGATGATCAAGATCGCAGCCGCCGTAGTCGAGGCCCATCGCCCGGCGCCGCGGGCGGCTAGAACCAGCACGGCTCCGAGCAGCGGAAGCATCGGCAGTAGATAGCGCGGGTCGTCAAAGGCCCCCACTCCATTTGCGTTATGGGAGGCATAAGACGCCACGCCCACCATGACCAGCACCCCGATGCTCATCGACGCGTAGGTGACGAGCTCCCCAAGGCGCTCTCGCAGAGCGTGCCGGCTCACAACGAGAGTCTTGAAGCAAAGAGCGGCGACTGCAATGGCGGGAATCAGGGCTAGATTGTCGACCCAGTTTGGGAACTCCGTATCGAGCCAGCCGTACAGCCCGACGAACCGGTCGAACCAGATGTCGCGAAACGTTCCTATCCCGGCGAAATAATGCGTCATTCCCGGAAGCCGGGGGAGGTAGAGCTGCCATATGTAGCTGATCTCGTGGAAGGCTCCCTTGTTGGTAAGCGTGGATAGGTCGCTCACGACCGAGCCGAGAGCTGGGTGGTTCGACAGCGAGTTGACAACGAGATAGAGCGCTACCGGTGAGGCGCCGATGCCCGCAGCGATAGCAGGCGCGCGAGCGGCGTTTCGTCCTCTGCTGCGGACTTCCCTCACGCCAAGCAGTCCCAACCCGAGGAATACCCCGGCCGCAAGGCCGATGAAGTTGAGCTTCGTTATGAAGCCAGCAGCGATTAGGACTCCCGTGAGGATCGCGAGGCGAATGCTCAACTCTCGGCGAAACGCACGCGCCAAACACAGGAACACGGCCGCCGATACGGTGTACAACATGTTGTCGGGGTTGAGAGTCCCGGACATGAACCCGAACAGTGGCTGTATCGCTATGCATGCGGTGGCGATCGTGCAAGCCCAGGGTGCTCGCGGCAGAATCTCGCGTAGGAAGAAGAAGACGAGCAGAGTCGTGATTGCAGCCAGCAGGGCTCCGGTGAGTCGCATGAGCTCCAGCTGAGTGAGGATGTTGCCCGCCCCCAACGCATAGGGGACAGTCTCGAGCGCGTAGTAGAGCGGTGGCTCAGCAGTGGCAACGCCTGCTTCACCAGAGCCGAGAGCGGATAGGTTTTCGTTGACGTCTTGATCGAGGGTTCGCTGCTCGGCGGTTGAGGATATTGCGGGAATTTCCGGCGAGAGCTTGATTTCCTCCTGGTGAAGGCCTTCCAGGACGCGTGTCTCCTCCGGAGAGAAGCCCTGATGTTCAACGGATTCGTGCGGCAGCGTGCCTGTCTCGGCCAGCTGTTGCACGTAGGCGAAATGAGCCGGCTCGTCTCGACCCTGGAACGGCGGGGTGATGATCGACCAGGCGGCTCCGTTGAGGAGAGCGACCAGCGCACACATCCAGGCCGCTACGGGTACGCGTAAAAGCAGGTCGCGTAGATCGATTGTGGCCCCTGTCCGCACGAGCGCTCGTCTTCGTGTCGCCCGACGCTGCGAGAGACGTGTCTGCTTTGTCTCTCGTCTCCTTTGAAAGGATCGCGAGCCGACCGATGACTTGCCCGTGGAAGTCGATCGAGTGGAAGCTTTGCTCATGGCAGCTCCTTCCACGCGAGGCTCAAGATCAAAGAAGCTGCCGCGGCGACGATCACCGCTACGAGCAAGGCGACCCACGTCCCGGTAATGGCATGGCCTACTCCCATGTGCCTCGCGACCGAGAATGCGCGTGACCACCACGATTCATTGCTTGGGGCCAGGTATTCGACGCTGAACCTGCCGGGAAGCACCTGTCCGCTCTTTCCTCGCGCTGCCTCCTGGGCTGTGGTGTGCACACCGTATAGCTTGAGCAGTTCACTGTTGGCGTTCACATAGAAGCAGAGCTTCACCGGTTTGACACTGTGCTGCAGAGGTTTCACCGGTATCGTCACTGAACTGTCTGTCCAGTTGGGCGCCCTGCTGCCTTCGGTGATAACGCGTCCCTGCGAGAATGCCCGCAAGAGCACAGGTGGCCCAACTGGCCCTTCGAGCCCAAGCCTGATCCCCGATAGTCCGCCAGGCAACGATTCGCCAGATTGGCATAGGGTCGTGTCCGTCGTCGTGGAGCCAAGCGTCTGTTGCGACTTGGCCCCGACGCTAACGACGCGCAGCGGCGAGCCTGTGAGCGTCAACGCGACCGCGGCGATCGTCAGCACGGCTCCAAGAGCAAGCGTTACCCTGGCAGGCCCTATTGACCTGAGGCGTCTTTGATCGGGCGCCTTCCCGCCTCCAGCGTCGCTCAGGTGCTCGGTCACAGCCGATACCTAGTAGGGGGCTCGGCATTCCCACGCGAAAGGACCCCTTTGGCGCCGTGCTCGTGGTTGAAAAAGTTGCACAACCAGCTCTTGTCGCTATTCCGTAATGCCAGCTGGTTCAACATGGCCGTATAGTACAGGCGAGATCCCTCGTCTCGGCTCTAGACCTGCTCCTGGCAGCTGCCCGGTGGCACTTCGCCAGTATTCATGGATACCTGAGAAAGTTGATGAGCGATCGGGTTCAGCCTGATGGCGGACACCGGCAGTTTGCGGATGAGAATGGAGAATCGGGAAGTCAGAAACAATCTGAAGGTGACGCGACTCGCCGCAGATGGCCGGGTGCATCAAGATAGAATCAATCTAACTAATATAATTTGCTAGCCTGTCGTGATGGTGGAGACGCAGGCTCTTACAGGCCGTACTGCGCCAGCTTCCCGGATGGCAATCCGAGTCCGGTACCCAGCCTGGGCTTCCGAGGCTTGGATGTCGATATGTGTAGTAGTCGCGTTCTTGGCTATCACGCTCTGGTGGCTGACGCAAGATCGCAGCATCCCGGTCTTCGATGCGGGCGTGCGTCTCTCTCAGGCCATCATCGTCTACGAACACCTCAGCGCGGGGAGCCTAGGCGCGGCCCTCACGAGCACGACCCCCTACCCGCCCGTCTCATACCTTGTGGGTGCCTTGGGCCTGGGGGTCGGTGGCGTCGGCGTGGCTCCGCCGATCATCGCGGAGAACCTCGTCTTCGTGCCACTACTCGCACTCGGCTGCTACAACGTCGGGCGGCTCGCGTTTGGCGCTAGGGCGGGGCTGCTCGCGGTCGTGTTCGCCCTCGGCTCGCCACTGATCACAGCCCAGTTCCACGTCTTTATGGTCGACGCACCAGAGACCGCGATGGTGGCGGTGGCCGTCTGGTTGATACTCGCGACGGAGCGTTTCTCGCGGCTATGGATATCAGCGGCTGCCGGCGTGGCCGTCGGCCTGGGGATGCTCACCAAGGAGCCGTTCGCCTTCTTCGTGGCCGGCGTAGTAATTGTGACAGCGATAAGAGGCGGCTGGGATGCCTGGCGCGGCTTTGCGATCTTCTCGATAATCGCGCTTGCGATCGCTTTGCCCTGGTATGTAAAAGACCTAGCTGAAGTGGAAGCTCTGGCGCGGGGAGCGGCACAGGCCGCTGCTGGCCCAAGCGCGGAGAGCGGTATCGCCCCGCCCCGCTTCTCGCTGGCCAACTTGAGCTGGTACTTCTGGAGCACGATCAACTCCCAGCTGTACTTTCCCTTGTTCGCATTCACGCTGATTGGCGGGCTTTGGACGCTCGTCGGATTCATACGGCGCCACCCAGTCAGCCCGCTCGCATGGGAGCTCACGATCGGCGCTTGCGTGGCATGGCTGGGGATTACCGAGACGTTCGTCCACGACACGCGCTACGGGATGCCGCTTCTGCTCTATCTCGCAGTGTTCGGGAGCGGCTGGATCGTGAGTTTGAAACGGCGCTCCGGACGCGTCATTGCGACAAGTGCGCTCGTACTCATAGCGCTCTTCAATACTCTTGGCGCCAGCTTCGGCGTCGGAGGAAATTACCGGATTACCCTCCCGGGCGCGGCGCCAGAACTTCTTGATACACCTGGCGTCCTCACGTTTCACGCCAACGACGGATTCCTCGTGTCCTCGCCGCAACGCGACGGTGACGTGCTCGGCCTGATGCAAGCGCTGGGGCGAAACGGTATACGTGGGGTCGCCTGGGTCAACGTGGGTCCAAAAGAACAACAACCTGGATTTACACCGGACTTCTCCGAAGCAGGGCTGATTGCGTTTGCGATGATCGCAAAACTCGAAGTTCTAAGTGAAGCAGGCGGCCCAGTACACAAGCTGACGAGCTCCGACGCGACTCTCGGGCACGGACCGATCGGGTCCTCGGAAGCGCCCCCCTGTACAAGACTTAGCGATGGTACGGGTGTATGGGTCCGACTCGGAAACCCCAACGCGCCGGGTACAAAGGATTACTGTCCATTCCGTCATCCGGCCTTCTATTAAGGCAGGTATGTACTCGATAGGCCTGTGCTTCGGGTTGACAGGCCTGTGCTTCGGGTTGACAGGCCTGTGCTCCGGACTAATCAAATGATCGTCCCTGACCTGACCTGCGTCCCTGGGGAGGGTCGGATGCCCGCTACGCTTTCTGCATGTTTGGCATCGGGACGGTCGCGCGGGTCGCAAAGGAGCTTCGCCGTGACGTTGCGGTAGCTCGCGACCGCGATCCCGCGGCGCGCGGAGTGGCGCCGGCGGAGATCGTGGTGACCTGGCCCGGTATCCAGGCTTTGCTGGCTCATCGGGTTGCCCATGCGTTGCACGTCGCTGAAGTCCCACTGCTGCCGCGCACGATCGCGCTTTGCTCGCGTGCGCTGACCGGGATCGAGATCCACCCAGCCGCGATCGTCGGCAAGGGCCTGTTCATCGATCACGGCTCCGGCGTCGTGATCGGCGAGACAGCGGAGATCGGCGACGACGTCACGCTGTATCAGGGCGTCACGCTCGGCGGCACGGGTTTCGTCACCGGCAAGCGCCATCCGACGGTGCAAGACAATGTCACGATCGGCTCCGGTGCCAAGCTGCTCGGCCCTATCACGATCGGTCACGGCGCCAAGATCGGCGCCAATAGCGTCGTCATCACCGACGTGCCGCCTAACTCCACAGTCGTGGGCAACCCGGGGCACCCGGTGCGTGTGGACGGTCGTCGTCCCGAGGGTCCAGACGCCGACTGGATTCACCTGCCCGACCCGATCGCCGAGGCGATCCAGGGACTGGCGAGCCGCATCGGAGCGCTGGAGCGGGCGGTCGCAGGACTCTCCGGGGAAGATGTCGAACCGGTGGCTGAGGCCAGGCCGCTGCGGACGGTCAAGGGGCCAAATCCGGCCGGGGGCTAATAGAACAAATCTCCCGGGGGGTGTAGAGACCAGCCCCGCTGGCGACTGGTAGAGCAACCCGCCGGGGGGTAGTAGACCAAACTCCGCTGGGGACTAGTAGACCAAACCCCGCTGGGGGGGTAGTAGAGCAAAACCCCGCTGGGGCAGAAACCCCACTGGGGCTAGTAGAACACAGTGCGACAGCGGTGGCGCGGACGCGACTTGTACTCGGGCGCTTGACCGCGTGTCCACAGCCAGGTGTCGATCGCGCGAGCCGGCACGGACGTACGCTGGGAGATCAACTCACAGGCGTGCAGCGCGCAAGCACGGATCTCGCGCTCGGCACCGCCGCTGGTGAGACGCTCGCCTTGATCTATGCGTGCCGCGAGCTCATCGTCGTAGACGAGCACCCCGTCACAGCGCAAGACGTGTGGGACGAGATTGTCGGCAAAGATCGTCAGGCGATCGAGGTCGGCGAACTCTGACACTCCAGCGAGTGCAAGGTCGTTGGGGAGGATCTGGGCGCGCTTGTAGAAGCCACGATCGTTGAACATCGCCATGCCGCGCACCAGCATCTCGGCAAGGCGCTCGGCCGAGCCTTCTGCCCGATCGACGAGATCGAGCGCGCGCCAGGCTGTTCGAGTATGGGAACCGGGACCAGGGGGTTTCCCCGGTGCATTGGATAAAACGGATGAACCCTCCAGGAAGTGCCCGAGCTCGCGCAATGCCTGCGCATAGAGGCTCATCAACTCATGATCGGGGCGCTGGCCAAGAATCCCCGCGATCTCGGCCGTGCCCACGCGCGTCAGCCATGCGGAGGTCAGGGGGCCGTGCGCGCGCACGTGATCGGCAAGCGCCCACGACACCGTGAAATAGCCGCTGACCGCTTTACCGTCGAGCTCGCGCTTGTGCAGCGTCGGAAACCAGCCAGAGCCGAAGTTGATCGCGTCGAGCGCGAGCATGTAGTCGGCCACGTCGGCCGGCTCGCCCTCCAGGTAGTGACATCTCGGGTCAAGCGGCGGTGGCGTCGCGGGTTGCAGCTCCGCGACGGCGTCTAGGTCGATCCGCACCGAACGGGCCTGTGCGGCGATCTCCGCGCAGGAGGCGCGTATCTCGTCAGTGATGCTCATTGTGCGAAACGTTACGGCGCTCTTGCGTAGCGAGGCTCGACGGTTCGGCCGATGTCGAGCCAGAACCGGAGCGTTCGGCCGATGCGAGCCGCCGAGCCGCCGAGCAGCCGAGCCGCCGAGCCGCCGAGCCGCCGAGCAGAAACTGGACACATCGGCGGACGTCGAGCCCGGACTGGTGGCCGAGCCCGCTTCTATGCTGCAACCGATGTCTGAAAATGATCGCTCAGGAACCGAGCTCGTGCTACACGACCATCCCTCCGCACCTTCGCAGGCGCCTCCGGATGAGTTGATCGAACCCGGAGGCGAGCCGCAGGAGGCCCATTCCGAGCGTGTCCAGCTACTGCTCGAAGGTCTTAACGAGCCCCAACGCGAGGCCGTCACCCACGGCGAGGGACCTTTGCTGATCCTCGCCGGCGCCGGCAGCGGCAAGACGCGTGTCCTCACGCATCGCGTCGCTTTCCTGATCTTCACCGGTCAAGCCCACCCAAGCGAGATCCTCGCGATCACCTTCACCAACAAGGCGGCCCAGGAGATGCGTGGACGGGTAGAACAGTTGCTCGGCGGCAGCATGCGCCGCATGTGGCTGATGACCTTTCATGCCGCCTGCGCACGCATCATGCGCGCGCACGCCGAGCGTCTGGGCTACACCTCGCGCTTCACGATCTACGACCAGGCCGATGCAAGACGGATGGTCAAGCGCTGCATCGAGGAGGTCGGCGTGGACCCCAAGCGCTTCGCACCTGCTGCTGTCCACAGCCAGATCTCCCAGGCCAAGAACAAACTGCTTGCCGCCTCGGACTGCGCGCAGGCTGTCGGCTCGCCGTTCGAGCAGGTGCTGGCCGAGGTGTACCAGCTCTACGAAAGCGAACTGCTGCGCATGAACGCGATGGACTTCGACGATTTGCTGTTTCGCACCGTGAACCTGCTGGAGCTGTTCGAGGACGTGCGCACTCACTACGCGCAGAGCTTCAAGCATGTGCTGGTAGACGAGTACCAGGACACAAACCATGCTCAGTACAGACTGCTGCAGCTTTTTATGGGATCCCACCCACCCGGTGGTCGCGCCAAGCCAGCAAGTACCTTGGAGGAGGCGCCGGTAGGGGCACATCATGTAGGGCAAGGGCAAAGGCAGGGGGAGGGGCAACGGCAGGGGGAGGGGCAAAGGCAGGGGGAGGGGCAGGCAGGCGGATCGCGCGCGAATGCTCCCGGGTACCGCAACCTGGCGGTAGTGGGAGACGACTCGCAGTCGATCTATAGCTTCCGTGGAGCAGACGTATCCAATATTTTGGACTTTGAGAAGGACTTCCCCGACGCGCGCGTGGTTAAGCTGGAGCAGAACTATCGCTCCACGCAGACGATCCTCTCAGCCGCGAATGCGGTGATCGCCAACAACCGTGGCGGGATCGCCAAGCGGCTGTGGAGCGAGATCGGCCAGGGCAGCCCGATCAGGGTGCACGGCCTCGATGACGAGCACGCCGAGGCGCGTTTCGTCGTGGGCGAGGCGGAGCGGCTCGTCGACGAGGGAGCTTCGCGCTCTGAGATAGCGATCTTCTACCGCACGAATGCGATGTCACGCGTGATCGAGGACACCTTGGTACGACGCGAGATCGCCTATCAGGTGATCGGTGGCACCAAGTTCTACGAGCGGGCAGAGATCAAGGACGCGGTCGCCTACCTCGCCTGGATCGCCAATCCCTTCGATGTCGTGAGCTTCCAGCGTGTCGCCAATTCGCCAAGACGCGGGCTCGGGCAGACATCGCTGTCGCGGATCGTCGCCCACTCCGCGAGCGTGGGGGAGTCGGTCTGGGAGGTGGCCGCGGCCGCCGATCGCATTCCCGGCCTGGGTGCGGCTGCGATCAAGTCGCTGAGTCGCTTCATGACGACGATGCAGGACTTGGCGGAGCTCGCTCGCGATGGCATTCCGGTTGGAGATTTGATGGAGGCGGTGCTGGCGCGCAGCGGTTATATGGATGCGCTAGAAGCAGAGTCGGTCGGTCAAGGCGAAAAGGCATTCGAGTCCCAAGGCCGCGTCGAAAACTTGCAACAGCTCGTCGAGGTGGCGCACGAGTTTGACGCCAACAATCCGGCCGAGGCGGACACGCTCGAGCAGTTCCTGCAGGAGATCGCGCTCAAGGCCGACGGCGACTCGCGCAAGGACGACGAGGGACTTGTGACGCTGATGACCTTGCATAATGCCAAGGGTCTGGAGTACCCGATCGTGTTCGTGGCGGGCTGTGAGGAGGGCGTCTTTCCGCATCAGCGTGCGCTTGACGAGGGTGGCATCGAGGAGGAGCGACGCCTCTTCTACGTGGCTGTGACCCGCGCGATGCGCGAGCTGTATCTCACATACGCCAGGCGCCGCTCGGTTTTCGGCGCCTCGACCTACGGCCTTGCGAGCCGTTTTCTCGACGAGATCCCCGCGGAGCTGTGTGAACGTGAGGAGCTGCCTGCGCCGCGCCCCCACGGAGCGGGCATCGGCGCGGCGTTGGGCGTGGGCGGCACCGCAAGCATGGGTGCGCGGGGCGGGGGCGACTGGGCCGCGGCCTCTCGCTCGGCGGGGCCGGTGCCCTCTTATCGCCTCGGCGATGACATCGTGCACGCCGCGTTCGGCGAGGGCGTCGTCACCGGCGTCGAGTCGGGCGGGATCATCGTCGTGCGCTTCGCTGGCGACGGCTCGGAGCGGAAGTTGATGGCCGACTATGCCCCGGTGTCACGGCGGGGATAGATATATAGGAATCTCAATTTCTGGATGACGGGGCCGCATGCGGCCCCGTCCCGGACCGCACATGTGCGGTCCGGCCGGCCGGCGCCTGCGCCGGCCGGGTACAGAGGCTCACAAACGGCATGCACCGGCCGGTGGGAACCCATACGATCCGATCTGTGACGGCCACAATCATCGACGGCAAGGCGATCGCCGCACGCGTGCGGGCAGACGTCGCAGGCGACGTCGCCGAGTTTGTGGCAAGCGGAGCACCGCTGCCCGGCTTGGCGACCGTGCTCGTCGGCGAGGACCCCGCTTCGGCCGTCTACGTGGGCGGCAAGCAGCGCGCGTGTGCCGAGGTCGGGATGACGCCGTATGACGAACGACTACCGGCCGATGCGACGTTCGAGCAGGTCGCCGGCCGCTTGCAGGCGCTCAATGACGACCCGGCCGTCAGTGGCGTGCTGCTGCAGCTACCGCTGCCAGATCATCTCGACGGCCCGACGTTGACGGGCCTGATCGACCCGGGCAAGGACGTCGACGGGCTCACCCCGGTCAACGCGGGCTTGCTTTCGCTTGGTCGCCCCGGTCTGCGCCCGTGCACTCCCTCCGGTGTGATCGAGCTGCTGGCAAGCGCAGGCGCTCAGCTCGAAGGCGCTGAGGCGGTTGTCGTGGGCCGCTCGAACCTGTTCGGCAAGCCGATGGCGCAACTGCTGCTGGAGGCGAATGCCACCGTCACGATTTGCCATTCGCGCACGCGCGATCTGCGCGAGGTGTGCGCTCGTGCGGACATCCTGATCGCGGCTGTAGGTAGGGCGAGAATCGTCAAGCGCGATTTCGTCAAGCCGGCCGCGATCGTGATCGACGTCGGCATGAACCGCCTCTCACCGGAGGAGGCAGGCACCAAGAGTGGCCTTGTCGGCGACGTCGACTTCGCGGCGGTGAGCGAGGTCGCGAGCGCGATCACGCCGGTGCCGGGCGGGGTCGGGCCGATGACGATCGCGATGCTTCTCAGCAACACTTTGCAGGCTGCTCGCGCTCAGCGCAACCCATCGTCCGGGATGGCGGTGGGAGCATGATGAAGGTCATGCGGTTTGCAGCCGGCAAAGATGGTGGGCAGGTATGACGAGGCTCATGCGGTTGCGGCCGGCAAAGACGCTGGGTCAGGCACGATGAAGCTCACGCGCTTGCGCTCAGGAGAGCTAATCGCCCTTGTGGGCGCGATCTTGGTGATCGTCGCGCTCACGCGCCCGTGGTATGAAAACGCCGGAGTCCTGCTCAGCGCGTGGTCCACGTTTGGCCCGGCGGTCGTGTTGATCATGATTGCCGCGTTGGGCGCCTTGGCGCTGGTGCTCACCACAATCACCGAGCGCTCGACCGCTTTCCCAGTGGCTGCCGCGATTTGGAGCACGCTGTTCGGGCTGATCGGTGTGATCGCCGCGATCGTGCGCGTGCTGGAGCGACCAGACTCGGCGACCTCGCTGTGCGCGGGTGCCTGGCTGGCGCTGGCGGGCACGATCCTGATCTTCGCGGGCTCGTGGCAGTCGATGCGCGACGAACGCACATCGCTGTACCCACCGGCTACCCCCGAGCCACGCAAACTCTCTGCCTAGAATGCGCAGCCGATGATCGACCGCGACGAGGTACTGCACGTAGCGACGTTGGCGCGTCTGCGCTTGAGCGAGGAGGAGATCGAGCCGATGGCGCGCGAGCTCTCTGCTGTCCTTGACCATGTGGCCAAGATCGCCGAGCTGGACCTTGAGGGGGTGCCGGTCACGACGCACGTCGCCGAGGTCACCGGCAGGCTGCGTCCAGACGAGCCGTGTGAGTCGCTCCCGCGCGAGGTCGTGCTGGCCCAGGCCCCGGCCGTCAGCGGCGAGGGATTTCTAGTCCCCAGCCCGCAAGCATGAGCGCCGACGACCTTCTCGAGCTGACAGCGACAGCGGCCGCACACGCACTTGCCGCCGGTGAGCTTGAGGCGAGCGAGCTGTTCGACGCCTATCGTGCGCAAGCGGAGGCGGACGAGCTGAACTGCTTCACCTGGGTCGCGCCCGAGAAGCCCGCCCGTCGGTTCGGGACAGCCCAGCCCGAAGCTCCACTGGGCGGCGTGCCGCTCGCGGTCAAGGACCTGTTCTGCACCAAGGATGTGCCTAGCCAATCAGGCTCGCGCATCCTCGAGGGCTACCTGCCGCCTTACACGGCCACGGTGGTCGAGCGCCTGCAGAAGGCAGGCGCCCCGCTGCTAGCCAAGACCAACCAGGACGAGTTCGCAATGGGCTCCTCGAACGAGAACTCCGCCTTCGGCCCAGTTCTCAACCCATGGGATCGCACGCGTGTGCCCGGCGGCTCCTCCGGCGGCAGCGCCGCGGCTGTGGCAGCTGGCTTGGCGCCATGGGCGCTCGGCACCGACACGGGCGGCTCGATTCGTCAGCCGGCGGCCCTGTGCGGGATCGTCGGTCTCAAGCCAACCTATGGCGCCGTCTCGCGCTACGGCATGATCGCCTTCGCTTCCTCGCTCGACCAGGCGGGTCCGCTGACGCGCAACGTCAGCGACGCGGCCTTGATGCTGCGCCACATGGTCGGCCGCGACAAGTGCGACGCCACTTCTCTGAGCTTCCCGCACGAGATCGCGTTGCCGAGTGCCGAGAGCCTCGCGGGGATCCGCTTGGGCGTCCCGGAGGAGCTGACGGGCGAGGGCATCGAAGCGGGCGTGCTCGCCGCCTTCAACGCCGGCTTGCAACAGGCCGAGCAGTTGGGGGCGAAGATCGAGCAGGTGCGCCTGCCGCACGCCCCGCACGCCTTGTCGGCCTACTACGTGATCGCCCCAGCCGAGGCGTCGTCGAACCTGGCCCGCTTCGACGGTGTGCGCTACGGCTTGCGCGTGGACGCCGACGATTTGGTTGGCATGTACACGCGCACACGCCACGACGGCTTCGGCGCGGAGGTCAAGCGACGCATCATGCTCGGCACCTACGCGCTGTCCTCCGGCTACTACGACGCTTTCTACGGCCGTGCCCAACGCGTGCGCACGAAGATCGTCGAGGACTTCCGCTCCGTCTTCGAGCGCGTAGATTTCGTCGTCACGCCGACGAGCCCGACCGTGGCTTTCGAGCTAGGCGCCAAGACCGGCGATCCGCTGTCGATGTACCTCAACGACTTCTGCACGGTGCCGATGTCGTTGGCAGGCATCCCAGCGATCTCAATTCCCTGTGGGCTGAGCGATGGTCTACCCGTCGGCCTGCAACTCGCCGGCCCGGCCTTCAGTGAGAACGCCCTGCTCGACGCTGCATACGCGCTGGAGCTGACGATCGGCTTCGACTCGACCCCGGCGCGCTTGCCTGCCCGCCGCGATGGTGGGTCCCCGGAAGGGGGGGTATGAGCAAACACGCCATTTTCGTCTGTCTGCATGCCCGGGGTGTATGCCTGCAAATTGGCGATGCCCCCCCCGCGCGCGGGGGCTATGGCTCATGACAACCACCTACGAGCCCGTCATCGGCCTGGAGATCCACATCCAGCTGGCCACGCGCACGAAGATGTTCTGCGGCTGCGAGCTGTCCTTCGGCGACCCCCCCAACACTCACACCTGCCCGGTATGCCTCGGCCTGCCAGGCGCGCTGCCGGTTGCCAACGCGCGTGCGATCCATTTCGGTCTGATGATCGGCATGGCGGTCGGCTCAAAGCTGGCGCCGCGCTCGATCTTCCACCGCAAGAACTACTTCTATCCCGACTTGCCCAAGGGCTACCAGATCTCCCAGTACGACGAGCCCTTGTGCTTGGGCGGCCAGCTGGCGGAGGTGCGCATCCATCGCGTGCACTTGGAGGATGACGCCGCCAAGCTCGTCCACGTCGGCTCGAGCGGTCGCATCCACGCCTCCGACGCGTCGATCGTGGACTTCAATCGCGGCGGCACCCCGCTGGCGGAGATCGTTACCGAGCCTGACCTGCGCTCAGCCGAGCAGGCGGGGGAGTGGCTGCGCCTGCTGCGCACCACGATGCGCCAGCTTGGCGTCAGCGATGTGAACATGGAGGAGGGCTCGCTGCGTTGCGACGCCAACATCTCGCTGCGCCCGGCGGGCACGAGCGAGCTCGGCACGAAGACCGAGCTGAAGAACATGAACTCCTTCCGCTTCATCGAACGCGGCATTCGCGCCGAGATCGTCCGTCAGGAAGAGATCCTGAGCGGTGGCGGTCGCGTCTCCCAGGAGACGCTTCACTTCGACCCCGACAGTGGTCGCATCACAACGCTTCGCTCCAAGGAGCAGGCACACGACTATCGCTACTTCCCCGAGCCAGACCTGGTGCCGGTGGCCGTCGAGGAGGCGATGCTCGACGCGGCGCGTGCCGCGATGCCAGAGCTGCCGGCCGCCAGGGCGGAGCGCTTCGAGCGGCTTGGGCTGAGCGCCGAAAGTGCCCGTCGTCTGGCCTTCAGCGCCGAGCTCGGCGACTACTTCGAGCAGGGCCTGGCCGCCGGTCCGGACCCTGCGCCGGCGCCGCAGACACTTGCCAACTGGATCGTCGCGGACCTGCTCGCCCGGCTTGACGACGGCCAGAGCCCGGCCGACTC
Organism: Solirubrobacteraceae bacterium; assembly: GCA_036008605.1. Taxonomy (GTDB): domain Bacteria; phylum Actinomycetota; class Thermoleophilia; order Solirubrobacterales; family Solirubrobacteraceae; genus Palsa-744. The sequence goes on from DASYNL010000020.1 coordinate 59,497, forward strand.
GCGCGTCACCCCGGCTGCGCTGGCCACACTCTCGGGGATGGTCGGCGCCAAGCGCGTCAGTGTTGGCGCCGCGCGCCAGGTGCTGGACCGGCTCGTGGCAGAGGGTGGAGATCCGGCTGCGATCGTCGCAGCCGAGAGCCTGGCTGCGCTGGATGGGGGAGACGACCTTGCCGCCGTGGTGGCCGCCGCGCTGGCGGCCAATGCCGACGCCGCCGAGCGCGTCAAGGACGGCAACACCAAGGCGATTGGTCCGATCGTCGGCTACGTGATGCGCGAGACCAAGGGCCGCGCCGACGGCGGCGAGGTCACGCGCCTCGTGAATGAACAGCTGGGAATTTAAAGCTTCGTTCCGTCTAGGCCCCTTTCACGAGACGTCTAGGAAACGTCTAGATAACACTTAGGTACCTAAATAAATCTCCTCGGTTCATGCCAAGGGGGTGTCTGGACGTACCGCTCATTTTGAAGGGCGCTCTGGACCCCCCGCGCCCGCGCTCTGAGTCCCAGTCACTCGAATCGCATCGTCTGCTGCGGGTACCTCCGCACTCACGACACCGATGCGCCCGACATTTTGGACGAAAGGCCAAACACATCGAGGCCGTCTAGGAGCAATATTCTCGGCATGAACAGGCCAAACTCAAATTCGATGGCAACTCCTCCTCGGCGGTTTCTCCTGCTGCCAGAGGACGCCGCGGATGTTCCGGGTCAGGGTGTGCGCATCCGACGCTATCGCCTCACGAGCGTCGGGCGTTCCCATGGCCTAGACCGTCCTCCGGCGCCGTGCGCGGGGAACGTGCCACGGGTGCCATAGCCAGGCGGATGGTGCGTGTAGGGCCAGGGACGGCGTTGTAATGCCAAAACCTCGCCACGAGTCCCCTCCTCGTGGCGAACGGGGTGCGGCCGGGCAGGGTCTCAGAGCCTGCCCGGCCGCACGCCCCTCGTTTTGAGATACGCTCTAAGCATGAGTCCGTCCACTCAAGAGCGTTCCTCATCAGGCTCGCTGGGTCGCACGATTGTCGCGGTGCTGGTCCTACTAGTCGTCGGCTACTTCTTGCTGCACGTCCTGATTGGTGTTGCCGTTGCGATTGCGGGCATCGCCGTGGTCGTACTCGCTGTCGTTGCCGTGATCTGGGCGCTCAAGGTTCTGCTCTAAGCATCACGCTCGCGATGAGCTGCGTGGAGAGCACCACATGGCCTATCTAGTCATCTGCTTCTGCTTCGGTTTGGCCGGCGGGATCGTCGGGCGCATCAAGGGCAGCTCGTTCGTACTGTGGTTTTTGATCTCGGCCGTCGTCCCGGTGTTTGGCTTGCTGGCCGCGATCGCCTATCGCTTCGAGCGCGAAGAGCTGCGTCGGAGCTGTCCCAGATGCGGTCGTGTCACGATGATCTATGACGCGCTGTGTACACGCTGCGGGGAGGAGCTCGAGTTCCCCGAGCACCCGCTGGCGTCTGAGGCGGTCGAGCGCGACATGGCCGCCCACTCCGGCTGAGAGTCTCCCGAGCCAGCTTTGTGTGTCGTGCCGGAGCGCACTTCAGCGTGTTGCTAGCGGCAGGGCTCGAGCGAGCTGGCAGGCTTAGGCGAGCACCAGATGGGCGCTGGCGATACTCGTAACATGCCAGACGAGAAGCGCGAAGGCGATAAGGGCCACCAGGATGATTCCCGTTGTCCTGTAGCGACGCCACCCCACCGCATCTGTGGCGATCGGGTTTGGCCAGCCGGGCGCGAGCACGAGGAGGTAGCTGAGAACGAAGACTGGGAGCAGATAGCGCGTTTCCACCGCTGTGGGCAAGGTCGTTAGGCTGCAGATCAGCATCGTTACGAGATAGCGCCAGCGGGCGGGTCCCAGGCTGCGTCGCGCCTTTGGCCACAGAATCCGCACCAGCCCAAGGAAAACGAGCAGGAACCCGCCTACTCGCAACCACCAGTCGGTCCTCAAGCGTTCGGTGTATGGAGTGCTGTAGCGCACATCCAGGGCGTTGATCAGGTGCCGTCCGAGCACGCCCGCCATGCCGAGCGGATGTTTGACGATCAGTTCGAGATATTCTCTCTTCCCTCCGATTGCCAGTTCCGTTCCCTTTGGCACTCCCGGGGTTTCCTTTTCTTCCTGCAGGAGCTTTCCTCCCGCTACGTCTCCGTAGATCATTGACGGGGTGTTGGTTGTCGGGGTCTTGTCAGGCCCCACATAAGTTCCATAAAGCTGAAGCAGTAGGCCCTCCGTGAACTGGGCGCTTTCAAGGCCCGATGCTGCGCCGGGTACGGGACTCCACGTGTCCTGGTGCTTGTGCGCGGCCAGCGACTGTGGCAGCGCTATCGTCAAAAAACCGACGAGCAGCAATCCGAGGCAGAGCGCGCGTCGCCGGACGCCGTGGGCCGCTTGATCGCGCTGCTCGATCCAGCCCCAGATGGCGAGCACGGCCACGGTGGGTGCGAGCAGCTCGTACGACGGTCGTATTACGATCGCCGCGGCGGTTGCGGCGCCGGCCAACAGCATCCATCCGGCGGCATACGGGCGGGATACCCCCACGACTGCAACCAGCGCCAACGTCAGCGCGGGCAGGTCGCTTAGGGGAAAGTCGAGGTAGCCGCTCCAGAAGACGAGCAGGAGCGCCATCAGCAGCAGGCGCCTCTGGATGCCCCAAGGCCTGTCCCTCCATGCTAGTTCCGCCAAGCGTGGCGCCAAGACGAAGCCGATGAGTGAAAGCAAGAGCGAGTTGAAGAGCTTGACGGACAGAGAGTCCCCCCATCCAAGGGCCACGGCGAGGCCGTGAAGGCCGCGATAGATCAAGGGCAGTAGATAGCCACGTATCGAGCTGTAGAAATTGAGCAACGAAAAGTGCCCGTGCTTGATGAACGTGGAACCCAGCGCCCAGTATTCACCAGAGTCGTAGTAGAAGGGCTTCGTGCCCTCTAGCAAGGCGACTACGAAGACAAAGGCGAAGGTGAGGCCAAACGCGACCTTCGGTGCAGACAATCGACCTAGAGAGCTACGTTCTCCAGCGGGTGTTGCGAAATCCCAACCCTTAGATCGGCTCGTCGCCATCGCGGAAGGATACACAACCCTACCGAATTCGCCTAACAAACAGAACTCAGGTGCTGTACGCTGAGCGGGTGCTTCGTCAGGCTTCGACAACGACAATTCCAGCTAATGACTTCACACGCCAATGGCTGGATATCCGCGCTGACGCTCTGGAGGCGGTCGATCGAGTCGGAAACAGTGGCTGGCTGGTTCTTGGTGAGGAGGTGCGCGCTTTTGAGTGTGAGCTGGCGGAATGGTGGGGCGTACCGCACGCAGTAGGAGTCGCCAGCGGGCTAGACGCGCTCGAGATCGCCTTGCGGTGCGCGGGCGTGCGGGTCGGCGATCGTGTCCTCACAACACCTCTGACTGCGTTCGCTACGACACTGGCGATCCTGCGTGTGGGCGCTCAGCCGGTGTGGTGCGATGTCGATGCCTCTGGAGGTCTCGACCTCGAGCAGGCAGACGTGACACTGCGCTCAGACCCAACGATCCGTGCGCTGCTGCCCGTTCACCTATATGGCCATCCGCAGGATCCCGTCGGCCTGCAACGTCTACGAGACGAGCACGGTGTGGCTTTGGTGGAGGACTGTGCCCAATCGGCGGGCGCCGAGCGGGACGGGTGGCCAACCGGCCTCGTCGGAGATGCCGCCGGAACCAGCCTGTATCCAACCAAGAACATCGGCGCCATGGGCGACGGCGGCGTGTTGCTGACGCGCGACGCGGAGGTCGCCGAGCGTGCCAGACGCTTGCGCGACTACGGACAGAGGGCGCGCTATGACCACATCGAGCCCGGTCTGAACAGCCGTCTCGACGAGCTGCAGGCAGCGATCCTCCGGTCGGCGATGCTGCCGCGACTGGACGGTTGGTTGGCCCGCCGCCGCGATATCGCCGCACGCTATACCGACGCTCTAAGCGATTGCGTCCTGCGTCCGATTGCGACAGGCGGTGGGCGCTCGGCGCACCACCTATACCCAGTGGAGGTTGTGGATGGGGAGGCGCCTGGCATCCTCGATGCGCTCGCAAGTAAAGGTGTAATCGTCGGTCGTCACTATCCCTTCGTCTGCTCCGACCAGCACGCGGTGAGTGACTTGGGAATCGCAGATAGCTCACTGCCTGTCGCCCGCCGACTCGCAAGAGACGAGATCTCACTGCCGATTCATCCTTATCTCGAGGACGACGACGTCGAATTCGTGATTGCCGCTTGTTTAGAGGTTTGCACATGAACGGCATCGTCAACTCATTGGTTGTACCGGTGTACAAGAACGCCAGCTCTATCGCAGCGCTTGTCGCTACAGTCGACGAAATAGCCGCTCAAGCGGAGGGAGAGCTCGAGGCGATCTTCGTCCTGGATGGCAGCCCCGATGACTCTCGTGAGCGACTGGTGGACGCTCTCGGCTGCTGTCAAACGCAGGCGCGCATAGTTGAACATTCACGCAATTTCGGTTCTTTTGCCGCTATCAGGACAGGGATGAACCTTGCTTATGGACGTTATATAGCGGTTATGGCAGCCGATCTTCAGGAGCCACCCGATCTGATAGTCGAGTTCTTGCGTAGGCTGGCTACCGAGGAAGTCGATGTGCTGGCCGGAGAGCGCGCAAGTCGAGCGGATCGAGGCGGTGGCGTATCAAAGCTCTATTGGGGCCTATACCGTCATTTCATAATGAGTGATATCCCACCTGGGGGCGTTGACGTGTTTGCCTGCACGGCGTCTGTGCGAGACGTCGTATGCTCGCTCGAGGATGTGCACACATCGCTTGTCTCACAGCTCTTCTGGGTAGGTTTCCGGCGTGAGCTTGTAGCATACGATCGTCTTCCGCGGCCCGGAAGAAGCGGATGGACGCTGCGCCGTAAGTTCCGCTATCTCTCGGACAGCGTATTTGCGTTCACCGAACTGCCTGTGAGGCTTCTATGGGTTGTCGGAGTCCTCGGGATGACGCTTGGCATCTTTGGTGGGCTCGTCGTGCTCGTCGCTCGCTTGATCGGCACTATCACAGTCCCCGGATACGCAGCGACCGTTTTGATATTGCTCTTCTTCCTTGGTCTCAATTCGCTTGGTCTCGGCATCCTGGGCTCGTATGTCTGGAGAGCTTACGAGAGCGTCAAGGGCCGCCCAGGGGCAATTGTGCGCCAGGTCGTCGAGATTGCGCCCCGGGAGCGAGTCGATGCGTGATCCGTTCATCCACGAACGAGCGCTGTGCGAAAGCGACCAAATAGGGCCACGTAGTCGTATATGGGCCTTTACTCACATACTGCCGGGAGCTCGAATCGGCGCTGACTGCAATATTTGTGACTATGTCTTCATCGAGGATGGCGTAGTGATAGGCGATAGAGTGACAGTGAAGTCCGGAGTTCAACTTTGGACTGGGGTCGAACTCGAGGACGACGTGTTCATCGGGCCAAACGCGACCTTTACCAACGACCCACTTCCTCGCAGTCGCCGATGGCTGTCAGAGCATCCGAGCACCGTGGTACGAGCGGGCGCGTCGGTCGGCGCCAGCGCCACCATTCTGCCTGGTATCGAGATCGGTCGGGGCGCAATGGTCGGCGCGGGTGCAGTTGTGACGCACCCTGTGCCACCCCACGCGATCGTCATAGGCAATCCGGCTCGTATCAAGGGCTATATTCAAACTGAGGGTTCTGTAGCACGGGCGCCATCGCCAAGCAATGGCAAGGCAGGCAGGACGGCGCTTGGGGTACCAGGCGTGCATGTACAGAGGTTCGCCGCTTTTGCCGATATGAGGGGAACGCTTACCGCGGGCGAACTTCCCAGTGAGGACATTCCCTTTGTCCCCAAGCGCTGGTTTATGGTCTACGATGTGCCCAGTCGCGAGGTGAGGGGCGAGCATGCCCACCGAGCCTGTCATCAGTTCTTGGTCTGTGTCTCCGGCAGCGTGGGTGTCGTCGTAGACGACGGGCAGCATAGGGGAGAGATACTTCTGGACGACCTGACACTTGGCGTCTACATCCCACCGCTTGTATGGGGTAGTCAATTCCGCTATGAGTCCAACTCGGTGCTATTGGTGTTTGCCTCCCATGCCTACGACCCCGACGATTACATACGAGAGTACGACACGTTCCTCTCCGAGGTTAATAGCGATCCCTCATTGGCGGGGAGCTCTTGAGCTGGGAGATCGAGCTCGGAATGACCAGATTCGGTTGGCGAGGAATGTGACCGGCGCGGCGATCAGGATCGCTACTCGCTGCGCGGTGGTCGCTTTGAGGCCGATACCTGAGTAGAGGATCGCAAAGCTTCCATAGTTCACAATCAGCGAAAGGACCGCTACAATCCCGAATCTGCTCAGATCGTTGCGGAAGTGCCGGCCACTGGGTGGAAAGGCCCATATGCGCATCAGTGTAAAGTTGTACAAACCGTTCAGTATGAACGCCACCCCCAGGGCAGGGTAGGGGGCGACACCGATCGCGAGCTCCCCAGAATAGATTGCGATGGCAAGTAGGTAGCCGCTGCCGGCGATGACTCCATAGCGCAGACCCTGTTCGAGGACAGCTGTTCCAGGCGGTGCCCGCAAAAGGCTCTCTATCCGATGCATTCTTCTACTCAACCGAGTAGAGACAGGCTTCTCGATCTCAGGCGCTCGGGAGCTAACGGGTTGGTTAGGCGGAGAGCCGGCCAAGACCATCGCTCGACTTGCGGATTATCACAAACGCGCAACCCAGCCATCCAAGCAAAGCGATGAGCAGGGCTGCGTACTGTGGTCCGCGATCGGGTTCTTGGAACGTGGTCGTGAATCGATAGTGACCTGGTGATAGTCGCCAGGCACGAAACGGAATGCCGGTACTGACGGGTTGCACCTGTCGAGCGTTTGTGTGCCATCCGCGTATCGCGAGCTCGTTTTCGACCATCAGCGTGGGCTCGTCGACATTGACGTCATAGACGATGCCGTGGGCGCTATACGAGATGGTCTGGGCGTTGGGGTTGGGCTTCCAAGTCTGGGGTGGCGGCAGGTGTATATTGCCGCTGCGGCATCCGACCGTCGCGCAAGCGAACAAATACCCATGCCACGGTGCTTGCAGCAGGGTTGAAAATGCCGCGTTGTGCTGTGCTTGAAACAGGACGCGCTCCAGCGTTGGATCGTAGTCGGCCTCGTGGTAGGCATCGGCGACCCAACCTGTGGCGTTTGGTTCCGGGGCGCTTTCTTCCGGAATGCGAGCTGGACGGCTTGCTGGCGCCTGCTCGAGTCGTTCTGGAAGTTCGTGAACATAGCCGTCGCGTTTCATATAATATGCGAGTCCGGAGGGGGGTTCCTGCCACGGCGACCGGGTGCCTGCGAGACGGTAATCGTGTATCTCTCGAGTGCCGTCGATTACAACGAGAGCTATCAGCAGGCAGGCGAGAATCCGCGCGGGTGGCCGGTAGAGCGCGAGCGCGCTACTGGCTATGGTCACGGCTATGACCAGCCATAGCTCGCGGGTGGGTTGCGCGTGAGTGCTCGGTACCAGCAAGGCGCCGGCGATGAGTAGAGAACCCGCCAATACGATGGCTAGCGAACGACGCACAGTGATGGTTGCCGATATGTGGCTCCAGGCATCGACGGAGATCAAGATCAACGCCAGGGCTATCGTCGCCTTATAGTCAGCCGCCGGAAAGCGACTTGGAAACAAGGGACGCAACGCGACCATGGCTCGCCCTATGAGGTTGATTTTTGGCGTTGTCGCGAGGATCAGAGCCACAAGGCCACAAGCCAGGAGAGGCGCCTGTCTCCTAATGGTTTGCAGCTTTGCGCACGCCAGCCCAACGAGCACCGGGATTCCCACTGCCAACGTGGTGATCGTACCTTCGAAGGTCCAAGCGAAGTTATTCAGATACAGGCCAAATATATCCAGTGAGGACAGAGAGAAAGCGGATCGTCCCGCGACCGTCGGTTCGTTGGCCCGATATAGTTCGCCCGCTTGTTCTGCGCGAATGTACGGCCACAATATTGCGAAGCAGACAGCCGCGGAGGCAACGATGGCTAGAAGCAGTGCGCGACTGTGTCTGCGCCATACTCCGCGGCCACTGGCTCGCAGGGCGACCGCGAGGTATACAAAGCCTGTGATCGCAAAGGACACGATTTGTCCGGGATAGGCTCCGGATGCAATCACCCAGGCTATCAGCGGTACGACGATTAGACGTGTCCAGCGGTCTGTCCCTTCTGGAGGCGTGAGCGCCCACAAGAGCCACGGGAGATATGCAAATCCGCGGAAGTAGTCGGCGTGCTCAGCCTGTCCGTAGAACCCTCCAAAGAAGAGGTAGGCGACGGCCGCCACCGTGGCCCACATCCACGTGAGTCGTCGGACGCGCGCCAGGAGCAGAACCCCTATTCCCCCAAGGAGCACATGCGCCACTTGCACGGTTGTCAGCACCTGGAGCGTCAGGGCAATTCGCAGTGCCCCCAATATCCACCACCCTGGAAAGTACACGCCTGCTTGAGGGTCGACGTCGGTCGGAAACCCGCTTGCGACAAACGGTGACCAGGAGAGTGGATGGCCGTGCCCAAAGGTTGCCGCTACAAATGCCGGCGTAGTGGTGTAGGTCCCGAGAAAGTCCCAGGGGAAAGTCCACTGTTCAAATAGCTGCTGGTGGAATGTCCATAGGGTGATGATGGTCAACACCCCAATGGCCAATGCTGGTCTGCCGGCGCGTCGCACGGCCGTGCGCAGCTTCGTGGAATAGGTGAGGCGACCAACAATGCGACCGGCGCGCGCGTGCTTAGGCGACCTCCTTAGAGTGGAAGCTGAGGCTAGCTTCATCTTCTCGGAGAGTTCCATATAACCGACGCGAAGCGTAGCATGAACGCAGCAAGGCTTAACGCTCTCAGAAAGCGCCATCTTCGGCTTGCCTAAGCCGATTTTGGCCGCCCTAAGCCGGTTCTTCGCATAGGCTGTTCTGATGTCTGCCACCGCCGAGAAGCCAACCGCGCCCAGGCGCGAATCGCGCATCAGCCGCCTGATCCATTACGCCGGCTACGAGAACGAGCGTTCATTCGTGTTGCGTGTCGTGCAGCCGGCGCTAGTCGGCATGATCGACGGCACCGTTTCCTCGATCGCGCCGATCTTCGCGGCTGCCGTCTCTTCGAATTCGCACACCGCATTCGTCGTCGGCCTCTCCACGGCACTCGGCGCCGGGATCAGCATGGGCATATCCGAGGCGCTGTCCGACACGGGCGAGAGCACCGGCCGGGGCTCGCCGCTCGTGCGCGGCACGATCACGGGCGGCATGACCGCGCTCGGCGGCATCTTCCACACACTGCCCTTCTTGATTGCCGACACGCACAGGGCGCTGCTCGTCGCCGGCTGCGTGGTGGCCGTCGAGCTGTTCGTGATCGCCTGGGTGCGCCAGCGCTTCCTCGAGGTGTCGCTGCGCTCCTCGCTGATCGTGGTCACGCTTGCGGGCGCGATCGTGCTGGCGATCGGTGTCGCCATCGGCAGCTCCTGAGCGCAGGAATCCTGCTCTTGGCGGGAAAACCCGCTGGTAGACTTGCTCTGACAAAAGGTCCTGACGGACCTTGCGATTCGAGTTCCCCCCGAATGTACGAAAGGAGGTCGGTGCAATGCGTGCAGTTGACGCGGTGATGGAATGCCTGAAGGCGGAGGGCGTGGATGTCGTCTTCGGCTTGCCTGGTGGCGCCAACCTCCCGACCTACGACGCGTTCGTCGACGGCGGTCTGCGCCACATCCTGGTGCGCCACGAGGCCGGCGGTGGACACGCGGCTGAGGGCTATGCGAAGGCCACCGGCAAGGTGGGTGTGGCGTTTGCCACCAGCGGCCCAGGCGCGACCAACCTGATCACGCCGATCTGCGATGCGATGATGGACTCCGTCCCGGTTGTGTTCATCACCGGCCAGGTGCGCACCGAGCTGCTCGGCACCGACGGTTTCCAGGAGGCCGACACGATCGGGATCACGATGCCGATCGTCAAGCACTCCTTCATGATTCAGGACCCTCTGGAAATCCCACGCGCAATCCACGAGGCGTTCTTCCTGGCGCGCAGCGGCCGCCCCGGCCCGGTACTGGTCGACATCCCGCAGGACCTCTCTAGAGCAGAGATCCCCTACGAGCCGGTCGCCGACGTGCGTCTGCCCGGCTATCAGCCGACGCTCGAGGGCAACCAAAAGCAGATCCGCCAGGCGGCGAAGGCGCTTGCGGCGGCTCATCGTCCTGTGATCTATGCGGGCGGCGGCGTCGTCAACGCAAACGCGTCGAGCGAGCTGGTCGAGTTCGCCACCGCCGACCGCTTCCCGGTGACCTGCACGTTGATGGGCCTGGGCGCGTTCCCCGCGCCTCATCCCCAGTGGCTGGGAATGCTCGGCATGCACGGCACGCGGGCGGCCAACTACGCGATGGACGAGGCTGACCTGATCTGCGCCGTGGGCGCGCGCTTCGACGACCGCGTCACCGGCAAGCTCTCCGAGTTCGCGCCCCACGCCAAGTTCATCCACATCGACGTCGACCCGGCCGAGATCTCAAAGAACATCCCCGCGCACATCCCGATCGTCGGCGACGCCAAGCACGTGCTCGCCAAGCTGCTCGTCGAGTACCGCGCGCTGAGCGCTCCCAGCGAGCGCCTGAACGAGTGGTGGGAGCGAATCGAAGGCTGGCGCGAGAAGTACCCGCTCACCTTCGAGGACAGCGCTGACACAGAGATCAAGCCGCAGTACATGATCCAGGCGCTGCACGAGGCGACCGGGGGCGAGGCGATCGTCACCAGCGACGTCGGCCAGCACCAGATGTGGGCCGCCCAGTACTACGACTTCCCCGCGCCACGGCGCTGGATCAATTCTGGCGGACTCGGCACGATGGGCTTCGGCCTGCCGGCCGCGATGGGCGCCGCTGTCGGCTGTCCCGAGCAGACCGTCTGCTGCATCGCGGGCGACGGCTCGGTGCAGATGAACGCCCAGGAGCTAGCCACCTGCGCTCAGGAGAAAATCCCGATCAAGGTGTTCATCATGAACAACGGCTACCTCGGCATGGTGCGCCAGTGGCAGGAGCTGTTCTGGGACGGGCGCTACAGCCACGTGGAGACGGGCGACTACCCCGACTTCGTCAAGCTGGCTGAGGCCTACGGCGCGACGGGTATGCGCTTCGAGGACAAGAACACGCTGGTGGAGGACATGAAGCGCGCGATCGCCACCGACGGCCCGGTCGTGGTCGACGTGAAGGTCACGCGCGAGGAGAACACCTATCCGATGATTCCCGCCGGCCAAGCCGCCAGGGAGATGGTCGGATGAGCGCGCACAAGGATCTGCGCACAGATGGAGCGTCCCCCAATGAGTGACTCCGCCACCAAGGAACCGCTGAGCCTGGAGGGACTGCAAGCCTCCGGCAACCTGCGCTCCGGACGCAAGCACGTCCTGTCGATTCTCGTGGAGAACAAGTCCGGTGTGCTCACGCGCATCGCGGGCCTGTTCGCCAGGCGCGGCTTCAACATCGACACGCTCACCGTCGGTCCGACCGACGACGATCACATCTCGCGTGTGACGCTGACGGTCGACGGCGCGATCCACCCGATCGACCAAGTCACAAAGCAATTGCACAAGCTCGTCAACGTCTTGAAGATCCGCGATCTGGAGCCGACCGACACGGTCGCGCGCGAGCTCGCGTTGTTCAAGATCTCCGCCGACGGCGCCCAGCGCGGCGAGCTGATGCAGATAACAGAGATCTTCCGCGGCAAGGTCGTGGACGTCACCAAGCGCTCGGTGATCGTCGAGGTCACGGGCACGACCGAGAAGGTCGAGGCGTTCGAGAGCATGGTGCGGCCGTTCGGCTTGATCGAGATGATGCGCACGGGCGAGATAGCAATAGCGCGGGGAAGGGCAGAGACATAGGGTTGCTCACAAAAGGGATGGGGTATCCAGTAAGCCGGCCGGTTCCGCCGGGCCATTCAGGATGCTGAGCCTGTGACGCCCCTCACCGGCGAGCGGTCGCGAGCGGGTCGGCGCCGTCCGTTCACGCTCAGCGACGCCGACCGCGAACGCCTGAGCGCGCGGCTCGACCTTGCGCTTCAGCGCGCACGCCGCTCGGGGCAGCCCACGCTTGTGACGATCACATGCGCGCTTGCGGATGATGTCGACCCCTCCGCCGTCGTGTGCGCGTCGCGTCGCCCCGAGGAGCCTTGGTTCGTCTTCGAGCAGCCCGATCGCGGCGGCGCGGCGCTTGCCGGTCTTGGCGAGGCGATCCGCATCGAGGATTCTGGCCCCGATCGATTCGCCACGGTCGCCGACCGCTGGCGCTCGCTGGCGGCGAAGGCGGTGGCCGACTCTCCGGGCGAGCGGGAGGGTGGCGGCCCAATAGCCGTCGGTGGTTTCGCTTTCGCCCCCGACGGCGGCGCCTCGCCGGCGTGGCACGGCTTCGAGCCGGCCTCGCTGGTCGTGCCCGAGGTGACCCTTACGCGTGAGCAGCACGGCGGTAAGCGGCGTGTGCGCATCACACTCGCCGCCCTGGTCCAGCCTGACGACACCGCCGAGGAGCTGCTCGGCTCGCTCGGCCGGCGCTTGGAGGAGCTCTCCGATGCGCCGCTGCCGCTGCTCGACCCCGCCCCCACAGGCCGCTTTCAGGTCTCGAGCGGCATGCCTCCAGAGCATTTCGAGGCCGCTGTCGCTCACGCCACGGAGACGATCCGCGCAGGCGCGCTGCAGAAGATCGTGCTCGCGCGCGAGGTCCAGGTGCACGCGCCGAGCGACTACGATCCGGCGGCTGTGTTCGGCGTGCTGCGCGACGCTTTCCCCTCGTGCTTTGTCTTCTGCATCGGCCGTGGCGATGCCACATTGGTGGCCGCTAGTCCCGAGCTGCTCGTGCGCCGCGAGGGTCAGCGCGTCAGCACGATTGCGCTGGCCGGCTCCACGCGCCGCAGCGCCGATCCCGCCGTTGACGCCCACCTCGGCGAGCAGTTGATGCGCGACGAGAGCTACCGCGAGGAGCACGCGATCGTGGCACGGCGCATCGAGCGCACGCTCAACCGCTACGCGATCTGGGTTGCCACTCCGCCTGAGCCGACGCTCGTGCAGATGGCCAACATCCAGCATCTGGCGACCCCGATCCGGGCACAGTTGGCCGCGCCGGTCGAGGCGATCGAGCTGGCCGGCTTGATGCACCCCACGCCGGCGGTCGGCGGCGAGCCTTCGGTAGAGGCGCTCGGCCTGATCCCAGCGCTGGAGGGCCTGGACCGTGGTTGGTACAGCGGCCCGGTCGGTTGGACCGACGCCGCCGGCGACGGCGAATTCTGTGTCGCCTTGCGCTGTGCATTGCTGCGCGGCAACGTCGCTCGCTGCTATGCCGGCAACGGCATCGTGCGCGGCTCGAAGCCGGCCGCCGAGCTGGCGGAGACCGAGGTCAAGTTGCAGGCCCTGCTCCCGTTGCTCACAAGTTGAGCGCGCCCGCCACAGCGCTCCACACGCGCCCGTGCAGCTCGACGTTCTCCGCGCGCTGCGTGGGCACTTCGACGATCTGCGAAGCGGGCGCCGCCAAAGCCTGCTCGAGCGCCGCGCGCAAGCCGGCGACGTCCGTCACGCGCCGATGTCCGAGGCCGTAGAGCGCGGCGGCTCGGGCGAAGTCCAGTCCGGTGGGTGTGGCTATGTGCTTGGTGTAGATGTCTTGCGGTGGCCCTCCGTGACCCCGATCGCCAGATGAATCGAGCGACGTGGAGTCCCGCGCCATTTCGACGTCGGCAATGGGCAGGAAATCGAAGATCCCGCCGCCTTCGTTGTTGAGCAGCACAATCGTCAGCTTCAGATCGAGCCGACGGGCCGCGAGCAGGCCGCTGAGGTCGTACGCGAGCGCCACATCGCCGATCAACAACACGACCGGGCCACGATCGGCCGCGGCCGCCCCGAGGGCGCTCGACACGGTGCCGTCGATCCCGTTGGCGCCACGGTTGCACAACACTCGTGGTGGATCGGCCCGTACCGGCCAGAAGGTCTCGATGTCACGCACGGGCATTGAGGAGGCTACGAACAGGTTTGCCTCCTGAGGCAGCAGCACGCCGAGCTCGGCGGCTACCGAAGGCTCGCTGAGGCCGGTAGCGGCGAGCACGCCCAAGATCGACTCGGCGGCCCGCTCGTCGGCGCTGCGCCAGCTCGCTAGCCAATCGTGGTCAGGCGTGGTCGAGCTTTCGAGCATGCCCGTGAGCGCGCTCAACGTCGCCGCCGGCTCGGCCGCCAGCGAGGTCGAGAGGACGCTCGCCGGGTCCTGCCACGCCCCCTCGGGATCGAGCGTGGTCTGGGGCGTGTCGGTGAGGCCGGCAAGCCATGTGCGCAGTGGCTTTGACACGGGCAGATCGCCGACGCGCAGAGCGAAGTCGGGCGTGTGCTCACGGACGAAGCTTGGCGCGCGCAGGAGCGCGTCGTAGTGCGCGATCGCCGCGTTCCCGCGCCGGGCACCCGACATCGGGTCGGCGAGTAGCGGCCAGCCGGTCAGCTCGCAGAACCGGGCCGCGGCTTGGCCAAGCGGTGTCTGGCGCTCGTGACGCCCCGCTATAAGCACCCCTCGGCGGCTGGAGCTGATTGACTCGAGCAGCCCCTCTGGAGCTGTTGTCCAGCCTTGAACCTGTCGACTCACGTAGGGCCGTCCATCGGGTCGTCCCTCGCCGGGCGCTTCGGGAAGCTGCTCGCACACGAGTGGCTCGCGCAGCGGAAAGTTGAGGTGGACGGCCCCGGGTCGGCCTTCCAGGGCTGTCCACCATGCTCGGCAGGCAAGCGTCCGCATCCAACGCAAGCGCTCGCCGCTTGCCTCGTGCGTGCCGACCTCGAAGAACCACTTGATGAAGTCGCCGAAGATCTTGAGCTGGTCGATCGTCTGCCCCGCACCGAGCTCACGCAGCTCGGGTGGTCGATCGGCGCTCAGCACGATCAAGGGCACGCGTGCCTCGCGTGCCTCCACGACCGCGGGTAGCAGCTCGGCGACGGCCGTGCCCGACGTGCATGCGATCGCGACAGGCAGTCCCGATGCCTTTGCAAGCCCCAGCGCGAAGAAGCCAGAGCAGCGCTCGTCGATGTGCGAATGGCAGCGCAAGCGCTGCTCGCGGGCAAGGCTCAGCACGAGCGGAGTCGAGCGAGACCCCGGTGAGCTGCAGGCGTCGCGCATGCCGCAGCGCGCAAGCTCGTCGACGAAGGCGCCAAGCAGCTTGTAGGTGTCGGTGGCGGAGGTCATGGGAAATTTGGACGGTTGCTCATCGGCAAGCTGGATGGTTGCCCGCTTGACCCTGGGCGGTTCATTTCATGGCTTGGCTTGACAGTTCATAGGATGTGGGCGTGATCGAAGATGTAGTTTTGTTGCACGGGTTCGGAGGGACGCGCGGTGCATGGGCTGCTGTCGAAAAGCTTTTGCCAGCCGCACGCTATCGTCCGCTGGCGCTCGACCTCCCGGGACACGGCGAGCAGGCCGACGTGCGACCGCCGATCACTTTCGAGAAGTGCGTGGCTAGCGTGCTGGAGCGCAGCCCCAAGCGATTCGTGCTCGGTGGCTATTCGATGGGTGGGCGTATCGCCTTGCACGTCGCGCTTCAGGCGCCGCACCGGATCGAGCGCTTGGTGCTCGTCTCGGCTACCGCGGGCATCGAGGACGCGACCGAACGCGCCGCGCGCCGCAAGCGCGATCGTCGCTTTGCGAAGGAAATCGAGCAGGGCTCGATCGAGGATTTCATCGAGCGCTGGCGCTCCAAGCCGATGTTCGCCGAGGATCCGCCGGAGGTCGATGCGCTCGCGCGCGCGGACCAGGCATGCAACTCCCCTAGAGGGGTCGCGGCGGCCTTGCGCGGTATCGGCACTGGCGAGATGCAGTCGTTGTGGGAGAGACTAGTGGACCTGCAGATGCCGGTGACGGTGGTGGCGGGCCACCGCGACCGCAAGTTCGTGAGAACGGGCGAACGGATGGTCAAGCTGCTGCCCGACTCGCTGTTGCACGTAACCGGCGGCGGCCACTGCCTGCTATTCGAGAATCCGAAAAACGTGGCGATGGCACTGTCATAGGAAGAGCTAGGCGCGCCGCTATGTGGCCTCGCGAGGCCCGGCGACCGGGTGCAAACTCGCGGCTGCATACTTCTCATAGCGGCTCCACTCCAAGCCCTGGGCCTGCGGGCACGGCGATCTCGCCGTTGGCCGGCGCAAGCTGAGCGGGAAGCTCGTCGAACATCGCGAGCGTCGCAAGGCCACAGGCGGGCAGTGGTCCGCGCGAAGCGAGCGCCGCGGCCGCGTGCACCCCAGCGGCCACCCCAAGCGGCCCGTCGAGCGTCGAGGCCACATATACCTCGGCGCCAGAGGCGCGTACGAGCGCCGCGGCGGCGAGCAGACCGGAGATGCCCCCGCAGCGGGAGATCTTTAGACAGACAGCGTCCGCGACGCCGGCAGTCAGCGCCCCGTGCTCTGCGGCTGTCTCGTCGATCGCGACGCGCGTTGCCACGCGCTCGCGCACCTCGCGCACTCCCGCGAGCCCGTGGACCGGCTCCTCGACAAGCTCGAGGCCGGCAGCAGCGAGCGCTTCGATGTTGCGCACCGCCTGCTCGACGTCCCATGCGCCGTTGGCGTCGATACGCAGCTGCACGTGGGGGCCGGCGACAGCGCGCACCGCTGCCACCCGTGCGGCGTCGTCGCCGACGCCGACCTTGATCTTCAGGCACCTGAATCCCTGCTCGACGGCGAGCTGTGCTTGCAAGCCCGCGCCTACGCGATCGACAGCTGACAAGGTCGCGTTGACCGGGACCGACCGCGCCGGCGTGTCGGTCACCAGTGCGGCGATCGGCCGGCCCATGCGGCGCCCGGCGCGGTCCCAGAGCGCCAAGTCGATTGCCGCGAACGCCTCCGGCAAGTCGTCCGCGCGGCGACAGGCATCGACGACTTCCGCGCCGTTCATGTCGGTCGCGCCCTCGACCACGGGCCGGTAGCGCTCGAGCGCAGTTTCCACGCGCTCGATGCTGACCCCGTCGTAGGCAGCCAGCGGTGCCGCCTCCCCGTAGCCACTGAGGCCATCTCCTCCTGTGATCGCGACGATCAGCAACTCGCGCTCGGCGACGGCGCCGTAGGACGTTTGCAACGGCTCGCGCAAGCGCAACGCATGCCGCCGCACGGTCAGCTTCATCGCGTCTCGCTTCCTCGCGGCAGCGTCAGATCCCGCCGCTTGCGAGAATGCCGGCGGCGAACAGCAGGCAGAAGAGAAGTTGCAGCATTCCGGTCTTGGCCAGAGCGCCGTTCAACGCCGGCCCATCCACGCGTGAGCGAACGACACGCACAAGTGGGATCGCAAACGGGATCGCAAGCCAGGGCAATAGCAGCCATGCGGTCATCGAGCCGAGCAGCCACGGCAGCGGCACGAGCACGAACGCGCCGGCGACCATCGCCGTATAGAGGGTGCGCGTGCGCTGCCTGCCGAGGCGCACGGCCAGCGTGCGCTTGCCGGCACGCCGGTCTGTCTCCAGGTCGCGCACGTTGTTGACCACGAGGATCGCGCTTGCCAGCAAGCCGACGGGCACCGCGCACGCATAGGCTTGCCAAGGCAGTTGTTGCACTTGCACGAAGTAGGACCCGCTGACAGCGACGATCCCGAAGAAGAGGAACACGAACAGCTCGCCAAGGCCCTCATATCCGTAGGGCCGCGGGCCGCCGGTATAGAGCACGCCCGCGAGGATCGAGACCCCACCGACCGCGATCAGCTCCCAGCCGGCGACGAACACCAGGTAGAGGCCACACAGCACCGCCAGCCCAAAGGTGACATATGTGGCGAGCAGCACCCTGCCCGGTGGCACGAGCCCGCCGGCGGTGACGCGCACCGGTCCGAGGCGGTCCTCTGTGTCGGCGCCGCGGCGTGCGTCGGAGTAGTCGTTTGACAAATTGGTGCCCACCTGGATGAAGACCGCGCCGAGCAGCGCAGCGACAAACGCAAGCGGCCGGAAGTGCCCGGCGCCGAGCGCCAGCGAGGTGCCGACGAGCACGGGTGCGACCGCGGCCGGGAGCGTGCGTGGCCGCGCCGCCATCAGCCAGATGTGCGCTGCGCTCGACGCTTTCGGCGTCGGCGCGGCCGATGGCGGTGCGCTGATCGTCCCCATCGTCGTCACGATCGCCTCGTTCTCATGCCGTCATTGCCCTCATGCCAGCCATCGTCTCCTCACACTCACCACCGTCCAACGCTGGCCCAGATCATCGATCTCTATGCCCGCCTCGGGAACTGGTCGAAGTCGGGCTGGCGCTTTTGCTTGTAGGCCTCGCGTCCCTCTTTGGCCTCCTCACTGCCATAGAACAGCAGGTTGGCGTCGTGTGCGAGTTGTTGGATTCCCGCGAGTCCGTCCTCGGCCGCGTTGAAGCTGGCCTTCAACAGGCGCAGCGAGAAGGGTGATAGTGCGAGCATCTCACGGCACCATGCCACCGTCTCCTCCTCCAAGCGCTCGAGCGGTACCACGGTATTGACCAGACCCATCCGAAGCGCCTCCTGAGCGTCGTACTGGCGGCAAAGGAACCAGATCTCCTTGGCCTTCTTGACACCGACGACATTCGCCAGCAGCCCGGCGCCGAAGCCGCCATCGAAAGAGCCCACGCGCGGCCCGGTTTGCCCGAAGCGGGCGTTCTCAGCGGCGATCGTCAGGTCGCAGACGAGGTGCAGCACGTGCCCGCCACCGACGGCGTAGCCGGCCACCATCGCCACCACCGGCTTGGGCAGTCGCCGGATCTGGATGTGCAGGTCGGTCACGTGGAAGCGCCCGGGGCGGGTGGGATCTGGATTAGCGGCCTCGTCCTCGGCGAGGTAGCCCGAGTCGCCGCGCACGCGCTGGTCGCCACCGGAGCAGAACGCGAGCGGCCCCTCGCCGCAGAGCACGATCGCGCCGACCTCTGGGTCCTCGCGTGCCATCTCAAACGCCTTAGACAGCTCGACAACCGTCAGCGGACGGAAAGCGTTTCTGACCTCGGGTCGATTGATCGTGATCTTCGCGATGCAAGGAGCTCGGTGCTCGCTCGCGGCGCCATCTGGCGCGGACGCCTCTGCGCCATCGCGGCTGTCGGGCTCGACTGACTTCTCGTAGCGAATGTCGGTGAAGTCGGCAGCTGTTGTCCAGGTGGTGCTCAAGGTCGATCGTTGCTCCTGTCTTGGATCCGGATCCGCGCGCGCGCGCCGAAGATTCAAAGCGAAGGCTAGCCTGTGAGCCATGCAGGTCGAGGCATGGCTCGCGCGAGCCGCGCGTACAGCGCCCACGGTAACCGCGCTACAGGCGCCGGATGCACAACTGTCCTACGCGGAGCTGGAGCATGCGGCGCGCGCCGGCGCGCTGGAGCTTGCCGAACGTGGGGTGCAGGCCGGCGAGCGGGTGGCAATTGCGTTGCCGCCCGGCGCCGCCTTTGCGCAGGCGTTGCACGCCTGCTTCCTGTTGGGGGCTGTCGCGGTTCCGGTCGATCTGCGCCTAACGCCCTCCGAGCAAGCGCGCATCGCCGCCGGCGCGAGCGTGCTCGTGGACGAGCCGCTGGCGGTCGCGGTAGGGGCGGGGGGAGAGGCGCAGGCGCGCGCGCGGGATGCCAAGCACGATCTCGATGCCGTCTGTGCGGTGATCCACACATCCGGCACGACCTCCAATCCTCGCCCAATCGAGCTGACGTACGGCAACTTCCTATGGAGCGCGATTGGCTCAGGGGTAGCGCTTGGCGTCGACCCGAACGAGCGTTGGCTGTGCGCACTGCCGCTTTCGCACGTAGGCGGCCTGTCGATCTTGATTCGCAGTGCGATCTATTCGACGACCGCGGTGATCCACGAGCGCTTCGAGACCGAGCACGTGCTCGAGGCCATACGGGAGGAGCGCATCACGCTTGTCTCGCTTGTCTCGACAACGCTCGCGCGCTTGCTCGACGCCGGACTGAGCGATCCGCCGCAGCTGCGCTGCGCGCTCACAGGGGGTGGGCCTGTGCCGGCTGCGCTCGTGCAGCGTGCTCGTATCGCGAGAGTCCCGGTTGTAGAGACCTACGGACTTACCGAGTGCTGCTCGCAAGCGGCCACAGCACCGCTGGGCGCATTGGTAGCGAAGCAGGGGGAGTGCGCCGCGGGAGCCTCCGCGCAGGTCGCACAGGACACTTTCGTGGGTGTCGGACAAGGCCCCCCTTTGCGCGACACGCTTGCAGGCGAGCCGGCTCCCGACCTCGGTGCCGGCGTGCCGTTGTTCTGTACGCGCGCCGAGATCGCCGCGGACGGGGA
The DNA here is from genome assembly GCA_036008605.1 of Solirubrobacteraceae bacterium. Lineage (GTDB taxonomy): Bacteria > Actinomycetota > Thermoleophilia > Solirubrobacterales > Solirubrobacteraceae > Palsa-744. The sequence goes on from DASYNL010000020.1 coordinate 79,665, forward strand.
GATCTTGCTCTCGGGTCCAACTGTCGCTCGTGGAGCACGGGCCGCGGACGGTCGCCTACATACCGGCGACCTTGGGTGCGTCGACGAGCGGGGCTTTCTGCACGTCACGGGTCGCAAGGCCGACACGATCGTCAGCGGCGGCGAGAACGTCGCGCCCAGCGAGGTCGAGGCCGTGCTCGAATCGTGTCCCGGCGTGCTCGAGGCGGCGGTCGTGGGACGCCCGGACGAGCAGTGGGGAGAGGCCGTCAGCGCGATCGTCGTAACCGCGGCTGAAGCCACTCTCAGCGAGCGTCTCGTGCGCGAGCACTGCGCCGCGCGCCTGGCACCGTTCAAGGTGCCAAAGCATGTGACTTTTGCCTCAGACCCCCTTCCTCGCACCGCGTCTGGCAAGCTGTTGCGCAGGGAGCTGTAATGGGATCTTGTGATGAGCACCGTTCAACCTGAGGAAGGGCGTGGCAAGCAGGCGGCGCGCGAGCACCGCGCGGCGAGCCTTGCCCACTGGGAAGAGGCGGCTTCGGGCTGGGTTGCGCGGCAGGCGGCGCTGCGCGAGCTGTCCGCGCCCGTGTCGCACTGGATGATCGACGCGGTCGATCCGCAGCCCGGCCAGCGTGTGCTCGAGCTGGCAGCCGGCCTCGGCGAGACGGGTTTTCTCGCGGCCGAAATGGTGGCGCCCGTCGGTGGTGTCATAACCAGCGACCAGGCGGACGCGATGCTCGACGGGGCGCGCAAGCGCGCGGGCGAGCTGAACCTCACGAATGTCGAGTTTCAGGTGCTCAACGCCGAATGGATCGACCTGCCGGTGGCAAGCGTCGACGCTGTGCTCTGCCGCTGGGGCTACATGTTGATGGTCGATCCGTTAGCCGCACTCACCGAGACGCGCCGTGTGCTGCGACCCGAAGGTCACGTGGCGCTCGCGGTTTGGGATGCGATCGAGCACAACCCATGGGCGCTGCTGCCGGGCGCCGAGCTGCTCGAGCGTGGCTTGATCGAGCCGCCGCCCGAGGGCGCGCCGGGTCCGTTCGCACTCGGCGAGAAGCAGCGTGTGCGCGATCTGTTGGAAGGTGCTGGCTTCGACGAGGTTTGGGTGGAGCCGCTGGACTTGGCCCAGCACGCGGTCAACTTCGACGAGTTCTGGGAGACGACGCTCGACATCGCACGCGTCTTCCACGACGCGGTGCTGTCGCGTCCTGAGTCGGAGATCGCCGACATCCGCGACAGCCTGGCGAAGCGCTTCGCGCCCTACACAGCCGCGGACGGCTCGCTCGAGATACCGATGCGCACCTTGATGGGAGTCGGTACGGCCTGAGCGCCTCGGACTCGAAGGCACCGAAAAGCGTGTGCACGTAAACACCCCCCTTTCGTGACATGCCGATTTTGAACACTCAAAACCCAGGGGACCGCCTCGGCACGGTCGGTCGGATACGCTGGCGCCATGCTCTATGACGACGACGCAGACCTAACGCTCCTCGACGGCAAGACCGTCGCGATCCTCGGCTATGGCTCTCAAGGCCACGCCCACGCCCTCAACCTGAAGGACTCCGGCGTCAAAGTCGTGGTCGGCCTGCGCGAGGATTCCAGCTCGTTCGCCAAGGCCCGTGCGGACGGGTTGGAGGTGCTCTCGCCGGTCGAGGCCGCCAGCCGTGGCGACCTCGTGATGATGCTCGTGCCCGACGAGCTGCACCACCAGGTTTGGGATGAAATCTCAGATGGGATCGCCGAGGGCAACGAGCTGTTGTTCGGACACGGCTTCTCGATCCACTACGGCGAGGTCGTGCCGCCCCCGGGCGTGGACGTGGCGATGGTCGCGCCCAAGGGACCCGGTCACCTCGTGCGGCGCCAGTTCACCGAGGGCAGCGGCGTGCCCGGGCTGATCGCGGTCGCCCAGGACGCGACCGGCAACGCGCGCGCGCTGGCGCTGGCCTACGCCAAGGGGATTGGCTGCACGCGCGGCGGGGTGATCGAGACGACCTTCAAGGACGAGACCGAGACCGATCTGTTCGGCGAGCAGGCCGTGCTTTGCGGCGGTGCCTCCGAGCTGGTGCAGGCCGGCTTCCAGACGCTGGTAGACGCCGGCTATGACCCGGAGATGGCCTATTTCGAGTGCTTGCACGAGCTCAAGCTGATCGCCGATTTGATGTACGAAAAGGGGCTTGCCGGCATGCGCTATTCGATCTCGAACACGGCCGAGTACGGCGATTACACGCGTGGCAAGCGTGTGATCACCGAGGAGACGCGCGCGAAAATGCGCCAGATCCTCAAGGAGATCCAAGACGGGGATTTCGCGCGCGAGTGGATCGCCGAGAACCGCGCCGGCCAGGAGAACTTCAAGCGCATGCGCGCCGAGCAGGCCGACACGCAGGTCGAGCACGTCGGTGGCGAGCTGCGCTCGCATATGGCCTGGATCAAAACCTCGTTTTGAGACCCGCCCGCCCACCCATCTGGCCCGACGGGCCAGATCGAAGATGGAAGGTGTGGGTCCATCTGGCCCATAGGGCCAGATAACGATGAGCAAGTCGCCCAGCGGACCTGTCGATCGCGTGATGGGGCGCGAGCTGCGTGGCGGGGTGTTCAAGCGCCAGGACAGCCACTTCCGCGAATGGGTCGGTGTGCACCCGCACACTGGGAAGCGAGGTCTGCCCGTGCGCGCTGGGCGCTACCACCTGTACGTGTCGCTCGCCTGCCCCTGGTGTCATCGCACCGCGATCGTGCGCGAGCTGGCCGGGCTTGGCGATGCGCTGCCGATCCACTACGTCGCGCCCTTCCGCGACGAGCGTGGCTGGGCGTTCACGGGCGAGCGCTTCGAAGATGGGCCAGGAGGGTCCTATGTCGATCCGCTCAACGGCTGGGAGCTGATGAGCGAGGCGTATCTGAAGAGCGATCCGAGCTACGACGCGCGTGTGACCGTGCCCGTGTTGTGGGACGCGAAGGACAAGCGCATCGTCAACAACGAGTCCAGCGACATCATCCGCATGCTTGCCGCCGCCGACTCGCTTGGCGGGCTTCCTCTAAAGGGGGTAGACGGCAGCAAGGGCGTCAAGCTCGATCTGTATCCGCCGGCCCTGCGCGCTGACATCGACGAGATCAACCTGCGCGTCTACGACACGATCAACAACGGCGTCTACAACGCGGGCTTCGCCCGTCTGCAGGGGGCTTACGAGCGCGCCTTCAAACGGTTGTTCGAGAGCTTTGCCTGGCTCGAGCAGCTGCTCGGCAAGCAGCGCTATCTGTTGGGCGCAGAGATCACCGAGGCCGACTGGCGATTGTTTCCGACGCTTGTGCGCTTCGACGAGGTCTACCACCTGCACTTTCGCTGCAACTACCGGCGGATCGTCGAGTATCCCAACCTGTGGGGCTACACACGCGAGCTCTATCAGTGGCCCGGGGTCGCGCAGACGGTGGCGATGGAGCAGATCAAGCGCCATTACTACACGACCCATGACGAGCTCAACCCCAAGCACGTCATCCCGCTCGGACCCGCGCCCGACTGGGAGGAGCCGCACGAGCGCGGGTAGTCGCGTATGCGGGGACGCATTGCGGGTGTCTACGTTCACGCGGTGCCAGCAAAGGGGGGTGTTTTCGTGCACACGGCATTTGGTGCATCGCACTCCCTGCTCTCCCGCGTGGGCCGGACGTTCGCTACACTCGTGGCCGTCGTCGCGACTGGCGCACTAGGTGGAGTTCACCACCGGGGAGCGACGAGCCGTCTTGCCGCGCGCCTGGGCATCCTTCGATCATCGACACTCCGCGAGGACGCCCCATGACGCCCAATCCCCAAGCGCAGGACACCCAACTCGAGATCCCCGCCGCGCTGAAGCCCGCCGATGGGCGCTTCGGCTGTGGACCCTCGAAGGTACGCCCCGAGGCGCTACAGCATCTGGCTAGCGATGGCGCGGCGTTGATGGGCACGTCGCACCGCCAAAAGCCGGTCAAGGGGCTCGTGGGCGAGGTGCGCGCGGGCCTCGCCGAGCTGTTCTCTTTGCCCGATGGCTACGAGGTCGCGCTCGGCAACGGCGGCGCGACCGCCTTCTGGGACGCTGCCTCCTTTGGGCTGGTCGAGCGGCGTGCCTTGCACCTTGCCTTCGGTGAGTTCTCGCAGAAGTTCGCGACCGTCACAAGCGACGCTCCCTTCCTCGAGGACCCTGTGGTCGTCAAGGCCGAGCCCGGCGGTGCACCGAGCGCCGAGGAGCTCGAGGCGGCGCTTGCGGGGGTTGACGTCGACGTCGACGCGATCGCCTGGGCACACAACGAGACCTCGACCGGCGTGATGGTCCCAGTCCTGCGTCCCGCCGCCGCCGGCGACGCGCTGGTGCTGATCGACGCCACCTCCGGCGCCGGCGGCCTGCCGCTGGACGTCTCCCAGGCCGACGCCTACTACTTCGCCCCGCAGAAGTGCTTCGCGGGGGATGGGGGGCTCTGGGCGGCGTTGCTCAGCCCCGCGTCGGTGGAGCGGATCGCGCGGATCGAGGCCTCCAAGCGCTTCACGCCGGCCTCCCTGTCGCTGCCGATCGCGCTTGAAAACTCGCTCAAGGACCAGACCTACAACACCCCGGCCTTGGCGACGTTGTTCCTGTTGGCCGACCAGCTTCGCTGGATGCTCGGCGGCGGTGGCCTTGCCTGGTGCGTAGCGCGCAGCAGCGAGTCCTCGACACACTTGTACGAGTGGGCCGAGCAGAGCCAGTACGCGACCCCGTTCGTGACGGCACCGGCCAGCCGCTCGCTGGTCGTCGGCACGATCGACTTCGACGAGCGCGTCGACGCGAAGCTGCTGGCGAGCACCTTGCGCGCCAATGGGATCGTCGACGTTGAGCCCTATCGCAAGCTGGGGCGCAACCAGCTGCGCGTCGGCATGTTCCCGGCCGTCGATCCCGAGGATGTGCGGGCGCTGACGGCGTGTATCGACTGGGTCACAGAGAGGATTGCGTCATGAGCGCCGCCGCAAACGACAGCCACAGCACAGAGCGTCTGAAGGTGCTCGTCAAGGAGAAGGTCGGCGACTCGGGCGTGAAACTGCTCGAACAGCACTTCGACGTCGACCTCGGCGTCGACTGGTCAAACGAGGAGCTGGCCGAGAAGATCGGCGCCTACCACGGCATCTTGATCCGCTCGGCGACGAAGATGACCGCCGAGCTGATCGACGCCGGCGAGAACCTGCGCGTGATCGGCCGCGCCGGTGTCGGCGTCGACAACGTCGACGTCGAGGCCGCCACGCGCCGCGGCATCGTTGTCGCCAACGCGCCGCAGTCGAACGTCGTGACCGCCGCCGAGCACACGATGGCGCTGCTGCTTGCCTTGGCGCGCAACATCCCCCAGGCTTACGCCTCGCTCACCAGCGGCAAGTGGGAGCGCTCGAAGTTCTCCGGTGTCGAGCTGTACGAGAAGACGCTCGGCATCCTTGGCTTCGGACGCATCGGCCAGCTGGTCGCCGCGCGCGCACGCGGTTTTGGCATGCGCGTGCTTGCCTTCGACCCGTTCGTCTCGGCCGAGCGCTATCGCGAGCTTGGCGTGGAGAAGGCCGAGAACAGCGAGGAGATCTACGCGCAGGCCGATTTCATCACCGTGCACCTGCCCAAGACGCCGGAGACGGCCGGCTGGGTCAATGCCGAGGCGTTCGCGAAGATGCGCGACGGCGTGCGCATCCTCAACGTCGCCCGCGGCGGGCTGATTGACGACGCGGCGCTGAAGGACGCGCTCGACTCCGGCAAGGTCGGCGGCGCCGCGCTCGACGTGTTCCCCTCCGAGCCGATCACCGACTATCCCCTATTCCAGGGCTACCCGCAGGTGGTCGTCACGCCGCACCTGGGTGCCTCCACGGCCGAGGCAACCGACCGCGCCGGCTACCAGAGCGCCGAGCAAGTCGTGGCCGCGCTCACCGGCGGCGTCGTCTCGACCGCCGTCAACATCCCCTCGGTCGGTGCGGAGGACATGGAGGTGCTCGGCCCGTTCCTGCCGCTCGCACGTCGCCTTGGCCGCCTCGCGATGACGCTCGCCGAGGGCAGCTCGGTCGAGCGCATCGAGGCTGCCTTCATGGGCCGCATCGCCGACTTCGACACGCGCCTGCTGACGCTCGCGGTCATCAGCGGTGCCCTGGAGGGTCGCACCGAGGAGCAGGTCAACCTCGTCAACGCACCTTCCATGGCCCAGCAGCGTGGGATCGTCGTCGAGGAGAAGTCGGTGACCGAGGCGCAGGACTTCAACGAGCTGATCCGTGTGACCGTCGTCGCCGGCGGTGAGAAGGTGGCGGTCGCCGGCACCGGCATCGGCCCCAACCGCGTACCGCACCTGGTCGAGGTGCAGGGCCGGCGCCTGACGATCGAGCTGACGCCGCACGTGGCGGTCTTTCGCTATGCCGACCTGCCCGGCATGATCGGCCGTGTCGGCACGATCTTCGGTGGCCACGGCATCAACATCTCCTCGGCCGCGGTCGGCCACACGCCCGACTCCTCGTCTGGGGGACAGGCAAATGACGAGCAGCGCCTCGCGGCGATGGTCGTCACGACCGACGCCCCGGTGCCGGCGCAGGTGGTCGAGGAGATCGTCGCCTCCGACGGGTTTGACTCGGGCTGGGCGGTCGTTCTGGCTTAGCTGGGCTGTCTCCTGGCGCTTTCTGGGCGGCTGACGCCGTCGGCGCGTTGGGAGTTGAGGTAGGGGCGTAGGCAAGACCGTTTGGATGGAGCTGCCCAGCGCGCTGAGGAGCGCCGATTCTCGAGGAGTGCCCGATCTAACGCCGGCTTGACATTGGGTGTCATCGCGCTATAAGTATCGGTACTGATCTAATGATCGGAATTCAGCGCCGATGCCGGTTCCTTGGACGATCCGCTTGGCCATGAGTGGGCATTGGCGATATGTCGACGAGGAAGGAAGACGAGATGAAATATGCTCGACCCATAGGAGCAGCGCTGGCAGTATTCATGCTTGGCGTGTTTTTCGCATCGACCGCGTCCGCTTTGACCTTCTTATTAGCTGAATGGTTAGAAGCCGGAGCAGCGATCAGTTCGGCTAAGTTAGTCGATGGAGAAGGCGAAATCAATATCGTAAATTTAGACGGAGGTGGACTTGGGGTCACGATCGAACTCTTATGTAGCGGCATCGGTGTGGGGACGGTCGGTCCGGCGAGCGAAGGTACGACTACGGCTTTCTTAAACTTAGCGGGCGAAGAAATCTCGGGTGTTCCATTAACTGGGTTAGCCCTTGAATGCACAAATAGTAAGAACTGTACAGAACCGTTAGTGTGGGCTGAGGAACTGCCTTGGAAAGGCGAACTTGAGTTAATGGAAGACGGTACCGAAATATTATTCGTAGGTTTAGGATTCAAAGGCGCCATGTATTCTGAATGCTTAGTGGCGGGGATTTCGGTCAGCGAATTATGTACTGTCGCGGTTGCCGCGGGTGAACTTACGAACGAAGCCGGTGGAACCGTCGATGGTGTAGCGAGTGATGCCTTCCAGGAATTAGCCGGATTGAAATTAGGAGAATGTGCTGGTCATGCGGAAGTAGCGGAAGTCTCGGGCTTAGGTCTCCTGTTACTGACCTCGGGAAATGCATTGACTGTATCGTCGGGAACATGAGTAGGCCGGCCTACCGAATGGTTTGACGGCATGTGGCCTGGCTGGGAGCCATTTGCCCGGCTAGGCCACAGTTCGACGAGTCCCTGTCGACAGGCGAGCCCAGACCACCTGCCGAAGCCGCGAGATCGGGATCGCCGTGCTAGCCTTACTTCGAAATGTCGTTCCGTAACTCCCTTCGACTTCTCTTGCTCCCCCCTCGGGGGGAATAGCGCGTGGCGGCCGCGTAGCCGCAAACCCAGAGGAGAAGCGTCAAGGCGAGCGAACAGGAGAAGCGAGGACGACATGACCGATCAGACAGCACAACCGCACGGTAAGGATCGGGGCTGGGTCGCGCCGGCCAGAGACGAGCGTGACCGCGTCAAGGTGTTCGACACCACGCTGCGCGACGGCGAGCAATCGCCGGGGATTGCGCTCAACCAACAGGAGAAGCTGGAGATCGCTCAGCAGCTGGCGCGCCTGGGCGTGGACATCATCGAGGCCGGCTTTCCGATCACCTCGCCCGGCGACTTCGAGTCGGTGCAGGCGATTGCCAGGCAGGTCGAAGGACCTGTGATCTGCGGCCTGGCGCGTACCGCCAAGCAGGACATCGACGCCGCCTGGGAGGCGGTGCGTGACGCGGCGCGCCCGCGTATCCACGCATTCATCGCGACCAGCGACATCCACATCGAGCGCAAGCTGCAGACCACGCGCGATGACGTCAAGGGCCAGGTGCGCGCCGCCGTGGCGCACGCCAGGAGCTACACCGAGGATGTCGAGTTCTCACCCGAGGACGGCTCGCGCTCGGATGTGGCGTACATGGCCGAAGTCATCCAGATCGCCTTGGATGAGGGCGCCACGACCATCAACGTGCCGGACACCGTCGGCTACACGATGCCCGATGAGTACGCTGCGATGTTCACCGAGCTGTACCGCTTGGTCCCGGGGCTGCGTGACGTCGTCGTCTCGGTTCACTGCCACGACGATCTGGGCCTGGCGGTCGCCAACTCGCTGGCCGGCGTGCAGGCGGGTTGCCGCCAAGTGGAGTGCGCGGTCAATGGCATCGGCGAGCGCGCCGGCAACGCCTCGTTGGAGGAGATCGTGATGCTGCTGCGCACGCGCGAGCCCGCTTTGGGCCTGTGGACGGGCATCGAGACGACGGAGATCGCGCGCACCAGCCGCTTGGTCTCGCGCCTGACGGGCTACCCGGTGCAGCCCAACAAGGCGATCGTCGGTCGCAACGCCTTCGCGCACGAGGCCGGGATTCACCAGGACGGCGTGCTGAAGGAGCGCGCTACCTACGAGATCATGGACGCCACCACCGTCGGCCTACAGAGCAATGCGATCGTGCTGGGCAAGCATTCCGGCCGCCACGCGCTGAGCAAGGCGCTCGAGGAGATGGGCTTCAAGGTCGACGGCCAGGCCTTGAACACGGCTTTCAAGCGCTTCAAGGAGATCGCCGACCGCAAGAAGAACGTCACCGCGATGGATTTGGAGGCGCTGGTCGCCGACGAGCTGCGCTCCGAGGACGTCGCCGCGTACTCGTTCCTCGACTTCGAGGTGGGCGCCTCCTCGACGAGCCCGCCGATGGCGCGTGTGAACATCGGCGTCGCAGACGGAGCATCCGACGGTGACACGCACACTGTCAAGCTGGGGGAGTCCTCCGGCGACGGCCCGGTCGACGCGATCTTCAAGGCGATCAACGCGGCCACCGGCGTCGAGGCGGCTCTGCGCGAGTTCCGCGTCGACGCCGTCACCGAGGGTCAGGACGCGCTGGGCGAGGTATCGGTCGTCGTCGAGGTCGAAGGCCAGACCGGCGCGGGCCAGGGCGTCTCCACCGACATCATCGAGGCGGCCGCGCGGGCGTATGTGCGCGCTCTGTCGATCGGTGTGATGCGCGCGCGCGAGGGCGAGCGTGGGGTGGGTCTGCCCGAGCCGGCGGCGTAGGCGGGCAGCCATATCGCAGACGTCTTGTCTGTGATAGCATACGCTCGTATGACGATTGCGAAGGTAAGGAACGCTCGGGCGGCTGCTCGAGATACGCAGTGGGAAGCATTTGATTCGGCCGTCATCGGCGCGCGCGTAAAGGTGCTGCGTGAGGCGTCTTCGCTGTCGTTGCGCGACCTCGCCGAGCGCAGCGGGGTCAGCGCGCCGATGCTCTCGCAGGTCGAGCGCGGCGAGACCAGCCCTACGTTGACTGTGGCGGCACGGATTGCGGCTGGGTTGGATCTGCGTCTCTCGCAACTTTTGCGTCTGGACGAGGGTGGGTCGGTCACGGTCGTCCGCGCGAGTGAGCGCACGCACGGGGGCAGCGAGCGGCGCGGACATGGCTTTGAGGTGCTCACCTCCTCCCAGCCCGGTCAACGCGCCGAGGTCTCCAGGCACACGCTTGCGCCTGGAGGCGCGACCGGCGCACCCGACGATCCGCCGATGCACGAGCCCGGCAGTCGTGAGACTGCGCTGGTAGAGCGAGGCTCTGTGGTCCTCGTCTGCGACGGGCGTCGCTACGTGCTGGATGAGGGCGACTGTGTCACCTTCGACGCCGATCTGCCCCACCACTTTGAGAACGACACCGACGCCGAGGCGGCATTCTTGGCTGTCGTGAGCGCTGGACTAAGGAGAAGCTGATGCCAAAGACGATGTTCGAGAAGATCTGGGAGGCCCACGAGGTCGCCGATGGGCTGCTCTACATCGACCTGCACCTGGTGCACGAGGTGACCAGTCCACAGGCATTCGACGGGCTGCGGCTCGCCGGTAGGCAGGTGCGCAGGCCTGATCGTACGCTGGCAACCGCCGACCACAACACCCCCACCGACGGCACGCCCGTTGCCGCGCGCATCAAGGACGAGCTCTCGCGCGTGCAGGTCGAAACGCTCGAGCGCAACTGCGCCGAGTTCGGCGTGCCCGTCTACTCGCTCGGCTCCGATCGTCAAGGCATCGTGCACGTGATCGGACCGGAGTTGGGGGTCACACAACCGGGCATGACGATCGTGTGCGGCGATTCGCACACTTCCACCCACGGCGCCTTTGGAGCTTTGGCATTTGGAATTGGCACGAGCGAGGTCGAGCACGTGCTCGCCACGCAGTGCATGGTCCAGCAACGCCCCCGCTCGATGCGCATCGGCTACAAGGGAGAACTCGGTTTCGGCGTGAGTGCCAAGGATTTGATCCTCGGCACGCTCGGCCAGCTGGGCGTTGGCGGCATGACCGGTCATGTCGTCGAGTACTCAGGTCCCGCGATCGAGGCGCTCTCGATGGAGGGGCGCATGACCGTCTGCAACATGACGATCGAGGGCGGCGGCCGCGCGGGCATGATCGCGCCGGATGAGACGACCTTCGCCTGGTTTCGCGAGCGCGAGCTGCCCGGCGCTGCGCACGGGGCCGAGTTGGAGCAGGCGATCGAGCGCTGGCGTGGGCTGCGTAGCGACGACGGCGCCTATTTCGACAGCGAGATCGCGATCGACGCCGCGGCGATCTCACCGCAGGTCACTTGGGGCACCAACCCGGGGATGGTTCGCGCCGTCACCGAGCGGGTTCCCTCGCCCGAGGAGTACGACTCGCCCGCCGATCGCGAGGCGACCGAACGAGCGCTCGACTACATGGCGCTCGAAGCCGGTCAGCCGATCGAGGAGATAGCGCTCGACCGCGTGTTCATCGGCTCCTGTACCAATTCGCGCATCGGCGACCTGCGCGCCGCGGCCGAGGTCGTCGCCGGGCGCAAAGTCGCCGCGTCGGTCAACGCGATGGTCGTGCCCGGCTCCCAGCAGGTCAAGGCGCAAGCCGAGGCCGAGGGCCTCGATCGCGTCTTCCGCGACGCCGGCTTTGACTGGCGCGTCGCCGGCTGCTCGATGTGCTTGGGCATGAACCCGGACATCCTTGCGCCCGGCGAGCGCTGCGCCTCGACCTCGAACCGCAACTTCGAGGGCCGCCAGGGCCGGGGCGGGCGCACGCATCTTGTCTCACCGCAGATGGCTGCCGCGGCCGCCATCGAGGGTCGTTTCACAGACATAAGGAACTGGACCCAGGAGGGCCGATGAGCTACGCGATACTGCGTCCTCAGTCGCTTGTGTGCGTAGCACACGGCGCTCCTTGCGTCCTTGTCTCGCTTGCTCCTCGACCCTCCTGGGAGGCTTCACGATGAAACCGATAAACACGATCTCAGGCAAGGTCACGCACCTGGATCGCGCCGACGTCGACACCGATCAGATCATGCCCAAGCAGTTTCTGAAGCGGGTGGAGCGCACCGGCTTTGGCGAGTTCCTCTTCTACGACTGGGCCAAGGAGCCGGGCTGGGAGCTGCCCGCCAACCCGATCCTGGTCGCGGGCCGCAACTTCGGCTGTGGTTCCTCGCGCGAGCACGCCCCCTGGGGTTTGCAGGACTACGGCTTCCAGGCGATCGTCGCGCCGAGCTTTGCCGACATCTTCTACTCCAACTGCACGAAGATCGGGCTCCTGCCGGTTGTGCTGGCAGGGGAGGATTGCCGCTCGCTCGCCCAAGCAGGGGAGGGGAGCATCGACCTCGAGGCCCAGGAGGTCCATTTCGCCGAGCGCCAGGTTGCTTTCGAGATCGACCACGAGATCCGTCGCCGCTTGCTCGAGGGCCTGGACGACATCGGCGCCACGCTGACCCAAGCGGATGCGATCGCTGCCTACGAGCGCGAGCGCGAGCGCTCAGGTCCGGTCACGACAGTCCTTTAGGATCCGCGCAATTTGCGGCTATGCCCCCACTGATGGGGGTACTACATACGTATGGGCTGGGCTCAGCGGCGTTCTACGCTCTCAAGTTGGCTAGACTGGATGGTGGGGAATGTCTTTTGTGCTAGCTGCCGTACTGGTATGTCACGCTGCGGGCGCTTTGCCGGCGGCGTAGCGGGCAGGTATTCCCGCATTTTGCGCGAAAAGTTGGAGACGATTGAGCAAAACTGGGTATTTTGTCGAGCCGCAAATGATGAACTTCCGTATTCTCGTGTACTTGACGACCTGAATGATGATGGAAAGCTGTCGGTATTCCAACCAATGATGGGCATAGGAATTAAAATAGTTGGAGCTTGTGATGGCTCCTCCTCAAAGGATGGGTGTGGCGCGCGACCGGTCTTGAGTCTGCGCGGCGAGCGCACTACTTGTGGTGTTTTTGTGTCCTCGGCGCATTCGCGCGATAGAATCGCTAGAGTCCCGGCGCGGTGACCTCTCCACCTGTGCGCATAGTGGCCCTGCCCGGAGATGGGATCGGCCCGGAGGTCATGACAGCTGCTTATAGGCTGCTGGACGCTGTCGGCTCGTTCTACATTGAGGAGCACCTCATCGGAGGAGCGTCGATCGACGCCCACGGAGTGGCACTCACCGACGAGGTGATCGCTGCTTGCTTGCAGAACGATGTAGAGGCGGTGCTCCTAGGCGCGGTTGGCGGTCTTAAGTGGGACACGACCGATCCGTCACGTCCACGGCCGGAGGAAGGACTCCTTCGTATTCGCCGCGAGCTCGGTGAGAACGGAGAGGGCTTGTATGCAAATCTGCGTCCCGTTCGTCCTCAGGCTGCTCTGCTCGAAGCCAGTCCCCTCAGGCGAGAGATCATCGAAGGGACAGACCTACTTGTCGTGCGCGAGCTCACCGGAGGCATCTATTACGGCGAGCACGGCGTCAACGACCGCGGCAAGACGTTCGATACATGCGAGTACACCGAGCACGAGGTGGAGCGCATCGCCGATATCGCTTTCTTCCAGGCGCTTTCTCGAGCCGCGGAAAGCGGTCGTACTCCCAAGGTTACATCTGTCGATAAGGCCAATGTGATGGATACCTCTCGACTATGGCGAGCGACGGTCGAGAGAGTCCATCGAGAACGCTATGAATCCGTAGAGCTTGAGCACCTCTTGGTCGATAACGCGGCAGCTCAGCTAGTTGCTCGGCCAGCGACCTTCGATGTGATTCTCACCGAGAACACGTTTGGGGACATCTTGAGCGATGAGGCGGCAATGTTGACAGGCTCGATTGGCATGCTGCCCTCGGCAAGTATTGACCGGATCCCGCCAGGTCTATATGAGCCGGCTCACGGTTCGGCGCCAGATATCGCTGGGGAAGGGATCGCTAATCCCCTCGCAATGTTCTTGACTGTGGCGATGATGCTGCGCATACAACTCAAACAGGCCGATACGGCTGTGATGATCGAGCATGCCGTAGAAGATGTGCTCGATGCAGGGCTGCGCACGCCAGATCTCGCCCGCGGCACCGCTTCAGCCATTGACGAGCGCTCGATAAAGATGGTCGGCACCTCGGAGATGACCAATGCGGTAATCGACGCGGTCCGTCATCGTCAAGACGCGATTCGCGACGATGTTGCAGCCGTGTCGTTGTCTTCCTGAGCGTTCGTAGCAGTAGACGCTTGCATCGAGTCGTGCGTGATAGTCGGCGGCTGTAGAATCTGTTGTTGAAAGCGCGCTCGACGCGGGCCTGCGCACCCTCGATCTCGGAGGTAAGGCCGGTACCGCGGAGGCGACGAGCGGTGATCGAGCAGCTCTAACCAGGAGACGACAACGTGGACACATGCGAGCTCATATGGATGAACGGTGAACTCATCGCCTGGGAGGACGCCAAGGTTCACGTCTTGACGCATGGTCTGCACTACGGTACCGGCGTCTTCGAGGGGATCCGCTGCTACGACACAGAGCTTGGCCCGGCGATCTTTCGCAACGCCGAGCACATGGAGCGCCTATTGCAGTCCTCGGAGCTGTATTACATGCCGGTCCCCTACACGGCGGCGGAGTTGCAGGCCGCCGCCCGCGAGCTGGTGGCTAACAACAACCTGCGCTCCTGCTACATCCGCCCGATCGTCTACCGCGGCTACGGCTCGATGGGGCTGAACCCGATGGACGCTCCCGTCGACGTGACGATCGCCTGCTGGGAGTGGGGGACCTATTTGGGCGAGGACGGCATGGCCAACGGCATCCGCGCGAAGGTCTCCTCGTGGCGACGGATCTCGCCGGATTCGCTGATCCCACACGCCAAGGCCTCGGGCCAGTACCTCAACAACGTGCTCGCCAAGGTCGAGTCGATGAAGGCCGGCTACCAGGAGGCGATCCTGCTCGACGACCACGGCCACGTGTGCGAGGGCACCGGCGAGAACATCTACATCGTCGCCGGCGGTGAGATCGTCACGCCCGGCCACCACAACTCGATCCTCGATGGCATCACGCGCCGCTCGGTCATGCAGCTGGCCGCCGATCTGGGCTACCCCGTCGTGGAGCGCAACATCGCGCGCGCGGAGATGTACCTGGCGGACGAGGTCTTCATGTCCGGCACCGCCGCCGAGCTCGTGCCGGTGGTCGAAGTCGACGATCACCGCGTCGGCTCGGGCAAGCCGGGCGAGGTCACGCGCCTGCTGCAGGGCGCTTTCGACGACGCGATCCACGGACGCTCCGAGCCCTACCGCGAATGGCTCGATGTGGTCAGCCTCGGCACACCTGCGCCGCCCGCGCCGAGCCCCACGGGCTGATGAGCCACATACAACTCTATGACGCAACCCTGCGCGATGGCATGGGTGGAGGTGGCATGAGCCTCACCGCCCAGGAGAAGCTGCGCGTCGTGCACGCGCTCGACGCGCTTGGCGTGCACCTGATCGAGGCGGGCTTCCCGGCGTCGAACCCAAAGGAGCTGGAGCTGTTCGCGCTGCTCGAGCGCGAGCGCTTCGCCACCAGCGAGATCGTCGCCTTCGGCATGACGCGCCGGCGCGACACCTCAGCCGAGCAGGACGAGGGGCTGCGCATCCTGGCGGAGTCGTTCGTGCCGGTCTGCACGCTGGTCGGCAAGAGCTCGCCGCTGCACGTGGAGAAGGTCGTGCGCGTCTCTCCAGAGGAGAACCTCGCGATGATCTCGGAGTCGATCGCCTTCCTGCACGCACAGGGAAAGCGGGTGCTGTTCGACGCCGAGCACTTCTTCGACGGCTACGCCGCCGACCCCGGCTACGCGCTCGACTCGCTGCGCGCGGCTGCTGGCGCTGGCGCTGAGCGCGTCGTGCTGTGCGACACCAACGGCGGCTCGCTGCCCGGGCGCGTGCGCGCGGTCGTCGAGGCGGTGCGCGCAGAGCTGGGAGATCTGCCGCTTGGCATCCACACACACGACGACGGCGGCTGCGCCGTGGCCAACACGCTGGTCGCCGTCGAAGCTGGCGCCACGCAGGTGCAGGGCACGGTCAACGGCATCGGCGAGCGCACGGGCAACGCCAACCTCGTGACGATCCTCGCCGACTTGCAATTGAAGATGGGCTACGAGGTGCTTGTGCCCGAGCGGCTCGTGCGCTTGACAGAGACCGCGCATCTGCTGGACGAGCTGCTCAACCGCGCGCCCAACCCGGCTCAGCCGTATGTCGGCAAGCACGCCTTCGCGCACAAGGCGGGCCTGCACGCCGCCGGCATCCGCGCGGACGTCGCCACGTTCGAGCACGTCGACCCGGAGCTGGTCGGCAACGTGCGCGACGTGCTCGTCTCAGAGCTCTCCGGGCGCGCCACCGTGATCGAGAAGGCTGCAGAGGCAGGGATCGAACTGGACGACGATGCCGTCGCTCGCACCGTCGAGCACGTCAAGCGGCTGGAGCACGAGGGCTTTCAGTTCGAGGCCGCCGACGGCTCGTTCGAGCTCCTGATGCGCCGCGAGGCCGGCGACTACGAGCCGCTGTTTCGCCTCGAGTCATGGCGCGTGATCGTCGAGAAGCGCGCCGACGGCAACGTCGAGACGGAGGCCACGATCAAGATCTGGGCGCCTCCCGGGCCCGACGAGCGTCGCTACGTCTGCACGGCGGAGGGCAACGGTCCCGTGCATGCGCTCGACCGCGCGCTGCGCGAGGCGATCGGCGAGACCCACCCGCATCTGCGCGACATCGATCTCGTCAACTTCAAGGTTCGGATACTCGATGAGGCCAAGGGCACCGGGGCTGTCACTCGGGTTCTGATCGATGCTTCCGATGGGGCGCGGCTGTGGGGGTCGATCGGGGTCTCTGAGAACTTGATCGCTGCTTCTTGGGATGCGCTTGTGGACTCTTTGGAGTACGGCGTCCAGCCTCGTACGCGGCCCGCGGAGA
>DASYNL010000021.1:0-26472 GCA_036008605.1 Solirubrobacteraceae bacterium
ACTCATACCCACTATCGCGATCGGCTCATGCAGACAGGCAAGCAACTGCTCGTTCTCCCGCCGCAAACGTTGCGTCTCCTTCAAGGATGTTCGCAACGCCTTCACCACCTTCTCGGGTGACGCACTCACAGTCAACTCCTCTCCAGAGATTCCCCGGCTGAATTTTCGTGCCCAAGCGTCAGCTCCAGAAGACCCTCGACATCCATCTCGTCTATCTGATCGATCGAATCGTCCTTGAGGGCCGGTTGGGTGGGATCGGCCAGGCCAGTCAGCCGCACCAGCGTCGCCATCACGCCTGCCTCCCGCAGTCGGTCGAGCGGTATGGATGCGATCGCCTCGCGAAAATCGTGCACCTCGACTTGGTTGTCACCCTCGTCATCGACCATCCCCTCGGATGAGGCGACGATCTCGCAGACCAGGAAGTCACTCAACGCTGCCGGTGTCGGATAGTCAAATACGACAGTGGCTGGCAGCTGAGTCCCGCTGACGGTGCTCAGGCGATTGCGCAACTCGACAGCCGTGAGCGAGTCGAACCCAAGCTCGCTGAACGGACGCTGGGCGTCGATGTCTCCCAGCGACGTGTGGCCCAGTACTACAGCGATCTCTGAGCGCACCATGTCGAGCGCGAGGCGCCCGCGCTCGCTCTCTGACTTACCCATTAGACGCCGTGCCAACGAGCCGCGGAGGGCGTCCGCCATCGGAGAGGCGGGCAGGCGAATCAATCCACGTAGCAGCGGCGGTACCATGCCGCTACTACGTGCCTGGGCCTGCAGAGCTACGGCGTCGAGGCGGATAGGCAACACCTGCGCGCGATCGAGCGCATAGGCCAGATCGAGCAGCTCGATGCCTTCCTCGGCTGAGAGCGCGAGTATCCCACCCTGACGCATCCGAGCACGATCGATATCGCTCAGATCGCCAGCCATGCCCTCGGTGGCGGCCCACCAGCCCCATGCCAGCGACGTTGCTGGGAGGCCTCGCTCACGCCGGTGGAAGGCCAGAGAGTCAAGGAACGCATTGGCGGCCGCATAGTTGCCCTGCGCGGGGCCTCCCAGCGTGCCAGTGCTGGAAGAAAATAGGATGAATGCCGATAGGTCGAGCCGCTCGGTGAGCTCATGCAGATGCCAGGCGCCGTCCACCTTTGGCGCCAACACCCGGTCGATGCGCTCCGGTGTCATGGAATCGATTACGCCATCGTCCAAGACACCAGCCGCATGCACGATCGCGCTGAGTGGACGCTCGCCGGGCACCGTGGCCAGCAGCTCGGCGAGCTGACGGCGATCGGAAACGTCACATGCTGCGATCGTAACCGTCGCGCCCAGCTCAGCCAGCTCCCGCTTGAGCTGGCTGGAGTTAGAGGCCTGCTCACCCTGTCTGCTGGTGAGCAGCAGATTGCTTACGCCATGAGCCTTGACAAGATGTCTGCTCAACAGACCCCCGAGTGCGCCGGTTCCACCCGTGATCAGAACGGTGCCCGATTGCCCGGCACGCGTCAGGCCGATCTCCGCAAGCGTCACTATCTCCCGCTCCAAAGAGACCTGCCCCTCGACACCATCGGCCACCGGTTCGGCCCGCCTCAGCCGTGCCGCGAGCAGCTTGCCCGCGCGCCATGCCACCTGCGGCTCATCGCCTGCGAGTGCAGCCGCCATCACGGCACTAAGGCCATCGGCGTCGTTCATGTCCACGTCGACCAAGACAAATCGCCCGGGGTGCTCGGTCTGGGCTGAGCGCACCAGGCCCCATACGGCGGCCCCCGCGAGACCACGCAACCGATCTTCCGCATCGACCGATACTGCCCCGTCGGTTGCTATCACCAGTCGAGAGCGCGCCAACCGCGCCTCGGCGAGCCATGTCTGCACTAGTTTGAGCGCCAGCTCGGCTAGTCGATGCGCAGCTCCAGCAGGCTGTGGGCAATCCCCCAAGTCGGCGTATGCATCCAGATGCACAAGCAACGCGGCGGGCGTAGGGGTCCCGCCATCGATTGCCGCGAACAGCGCGTCCAGGTCCGCGTAGACAGCGTGCTCAAACTCATGCCCCGCGTCTGACGGCGCCAGCTCCACGGAGTGTCGTTCGCCGAGCACGGCCCAGGTCGCGGCACGCGCGGACGCAGAAGGATTCGCGCTGACCGGGACCGTAACCCAGTCGAGCTCGAAGAGTGAATCGTTGCGCCGCCCGGAGCGCAGAGCCGCAAATTGACTCTCAGGGACCTCCCGCAGGACAAAAGACTCGGCCGCAAGGACCGGGCGACCCTGCTCGTCAGCCACCACTATCGAGACACCGTCGGCGTTCGAGGGTGCTGCGCAAACTCGCACAGAGGCAAGACCCTTGCTGGACGTCGACACCCTCGTCCAGGCAAATGGCAGCACGGGCCGATCGATCTGTGGCGCATCCTCGGCAAGCATTTGAATCGCTCCCACCTGGGTCATGGCGTCGAGCAGCGCCGGGTGAAGGTTGAACGACCGCGCACGCTCCCACTCGTCCTGAGGCAGGGTCACCTCGGCGAACGCTTCGCCTTCGCAACGCCACGCTGCGCGAATGCCGAGGAATGCAGGTCCATAGTCGAGCCCCAACCCGGTGAAGTAGTCGTATACGTCCTCGATAGGCACCTCCTCGGCACCGTGCGGAGGCCAGGATTCAGCCGCGAAAACGCCGGCCTTAGCCTCTAGCTGTGTCGGCCCGTCGGAAGACACCTCGGCTGGCGCCAGCATCCCGCGGGCGTGACGCGTCCATCCCCGCTCGTCCCACAGCTCATTCGTCGCGACGATGTCGGGGCGCGTGAAGATCGCGATTCCCCTACGTCCTAGCCCATCCGGCGCGGCAAGCACGAGCTGGAGCTGGACCGCCTTGCTCTCCGACAGAATCAGCGGCGCTTCAAAGACCAGGTCCTCGAGAAGCTCGCAACCGACCTCGGCGCCGGCATGCAGCGCCATATCCAAATACGTGGTGCCCGGCACAAGCACCATGCCGGCGAGCACATGGTCGGCGAGCCATGGCTGACTGTCAAGCGACACGCGTCCGGTGAACAGCCAGCTGTCATCCGCTGCGTGGGCGATCATCGCGCTCAACATGGGATGCCTAGTTGTGCTCTGGCCAGCCGCTGCAAGGTCTGTAACGAGTCCGCTCGCATCGTCCAGCCAGTACCGGGCACGCTGGAACGCATACGCCGGCAATCCCAATACGCCAGCGCCGGTCTCGTCGAAGAGCGCCTTCCAATCCACCTGTGCCCCGTGTGCCCAGGCTTCGCCCAACGAAGTCAGCAGGCGCGCCGGCCCTCCATCTGTGCGGCGCAACGATCCGAGGATCGCGACGTCGGTGCCGGCTACAGCCTGTTTGCCGGTTCCCCCCGCCGCGCTCTCACCCTCGGCGGGACTATTCTGCCCCTCTGCAGAGGCGGGTGCGCCCTCGAGCACCCGAGCTTCGACGATTTCCTGCAACGCGACCGTCAGTACCGGATGGGGGCTGATCTCGATGAATGTCCGAAAACCGTCGTCGAGCACGGCACACGCGGCAACCTCAAATCGCACCGTATGCCGGAGATTGCGATACCAATAGCCCATATTCAACTTTGCGCCGTCGAGCAGGCCTCCAGTAACGGCTGAGTAGAACGGCACACTCGCCGAACGCGGCACAACGCCCGCACAACCGTCGAGCAACTCCTGCTCGATGCGCTGAACCTGCTCGGAGTGAGCTGCATAGTCAACTGGGATCTTGCGCGCCTTGACCCCATCGGCCTCACAATCCTCCAACAGTTGCTCCAGCCGCTCCAGGGTGCCGGAGACCACCACCGAACGTGGGCCATTCACAGCGGCCACCGAGATATCCGATCTGTAGCCCTCCAACCGAACTTCGACCTCGTCGAGCCCGGCCGAGATCGAGACCATCCCACCGAGGCCAGCCAGGGTGAGCAGCGCTTGGCTGCGCATCGCCACCACCCGAGCCGCGTCGTCGAGCGACAGCGCACCGGCTACGCAGGCAGCGGCGATCTCACCTTGGGAGTGACCCACAACGACATCTGGTTTCACGCCACAGGCGCGCCAAACCTCGGCCAGCGCGACCATCACAGCGAACAGCGCCGGCTGCACGACATCGACGCGCTCAAGGCTCGGTGCGCCATCTGCGCCGTGCAGGACGTCCTCCAGGGACCAGTCTGTGTACTGAGCAAGCGCGGCGCCACACTCATGCAACCGTGTCGCGAACACATCTGAGCACAGCGACAACTCCTGCGCCATCCCCAACCACTGCGAGCCCTGACCCGGAAAGACGAACACAACGCCACCAGCACCATTGGCCCCCGCGGATCCTCGGACCAGTCCCACCGCCGAGACATCGCTCGCCAGCGCGTCGAGGCCCTGCAGCAAGGCTTGCCGATCGCCGCCGATGACCACCGCTCGCTGATCGAAAGTCGATCGTCGTGCGAGGGAGTTGCCCACGTCTGCAATCTCGGGGGCACCGGCTGCGGAGATGAACGCCGACAGGCTTCCGGCCTGCTCCCGCAGTGCTGACTCATTATGAGCGGAGACGAGGAGTGGCCATGCGCCTGCTCCCACAAGGCCAAGATGTGGTGTTGAGAGCTGATCGTCAACGCCAGCCGGCCACGTAGCTTTCACAACGGGCTCTGGAGCCTCCTCGAGGATCACATGGGCGTTGGTGCCGCTGACACCGAAGGAGGACACGCCTGCCCGGCGTGGCTCTTCACACCTTGGCCAATGCACTGCCTCGGTGAGTAGCGACACCTCCCCATCTGACCAGTTGACCTTGTCGCTGGGGCGATCTACGTGAAGGGTCTTTGGCAATGTCTCGTGCTCGAGAGCCATCACCATCTTGATTAGCCCGGCGATGCCGGAGGCAGCTTGGGCATGGCCCATGTTCGACTTGAGCGACCCCAGCCAAAGCGGCCCGCGCGCCGCCCGTTGCCGTCCATATGTCGCCATCAGCGCGCGCGCCTCGATCGGATCGCCCAGAGTCGTCCCCGTGCCGTGGCCCTCGACCGCATCTAGCTGATTGGCCGTGAGTCCAGCGTTGTCGAGGGCGCTCTGGATCACCCTTCGTTGCGAAGGGCCGTTGGGTGCGGTGAGCCCGTTGCTTGCGCCATCCTGGTTCACTGCGCTTCCACGTACTACGGCGAGCACACGGTGACCCAGGCGCTCGGCCTCAGAGAGGCGCTCCAGCACGAGTACGCCGACGCCCTCGCTCCAATTCGTCCCATCGGCAGCCTCCGCAAAGGACTTGCAACGCCCGTCGGAGGCTAGACCTCGCTGACGGGCCATCTCGACGAACACATTTGGTATCGACATGACGCATACGCCTGCCGCGAGTGCGAGCGAGCACTCTCCGGATCGCAGCGACCCGCATGCCAGGTGCAACGCCACGAGCGAGGAAGAGCAAGCCGTATCGATCGACACAGCGGGTCCCTCCAAGCCCAGAACATACGAGACGCGACCTGACAGGACGCTACCCAGGACGCCTGTGCTCGCATATCCTTCGGCGCCCTCAGGAGGCGACTCAAGTAGACCGAGGCCATAGCCGTCTGAGGATGCACCCGCGAACACCCCCGTCTGGCTTCCACTCAGAGCGATCGGATCGATGTTCGCATCCTCGATCGCCTCCCACGCTCCTTCCAGCAGGAGGCGCTGCTGAGGACTCATCGCAAGCGCCTCCTTGGGGCTGATCGAGAAGAAGTCCGGGTCGAACTTCGTCGCCTCGTGCAAGAAGCCGGCTTCGCGAACATATGTGGCGCCTGCTCTCCCGGGATAGGGAGCGTAGAGACGATCCAGGTCCCAGCCTCGATCCGTAGGGAACTCCGAGAGGACATCGCGACCGGCGCTCACGATCTCCCACAGATGTCCTGGCGAGGTGATCCCGCCCGGATATCTGCAGCTCATGCCGACAATCGCCACAGGCTCACGATGCTGGGCCTCGACTTCACGCAAACGCCGGCGAGTGTCGTGCAGGTCAACGGTGACCCGCTTGAGATATTCGCGCAGCTTCTCGTCATTGGTCATCGTGTTTCTCCAGCCTCTCCTGCGTGGTCATTTGCGGCACTGGCGTCGGCGTCTGTGCTGTGGCCCGATCCGAGCTCCTCGTCGATGAAGCCAAATATCTCCTCATCAGACGCGGAGTCGATGAGACCGGCGACGGTTTGTTCGTCTTGCTGCCCGACTCTCGCCGGCTGGCCAATAGCGTCCAGCTTCGCGAGCAGAGCCGTCATGCGCGACCTGGCTAGTGTCAGCTCGTCTGGATCGACCAGCGACCCGAACGTGCGCTCGAGTCGAGCGAGCGCATGCGAGACAGACGTGTCGCCTGAATCGGCTGTCAGTTCGTCCATCAGGTAGTCGGCAACCGCAGCCGGGGTCGGATAGTCGAACACGAGCGTCGCCGATAGATCGAGGCCCGTGACAGCGCACAAGCGATTGCGCAACTCGACTGCCAGCAGCGAGTCGAAGCCGAGATCGGCGAAAGCGCGCTTGGCGTCCACCGCCTCGGCCGATGGGTGCGCCAGTACACGCGCCACCTCTGTGCGGACGACTCCGAGCAGTACCTGCAACCGCTCCTGCGCAGGCGTTTCTGAGAGGCTGCGTCGCAGTTCGTCCGCTGCCCCGCGGTCGTGCGGCGAGCTGTTCTCGCGCGAGAGAGAGCGAACCTCGGGCAGGTCTTCAATCATCGGACGCGCACGCGCAAGACAGAAGAGCGGCGCGTAGACGTCCCAGCCTATGTCGGCGACCGTCACGGTCGGCGTATCGCCGAGCAATGCTTGCTCAAGCGCCTTGATCGCCAACTCTGGGAGCATGCAATTGAGGCCGCGGCGACGGAGGGCCTCGACGGCCTCGCCATCCGCAGCGCCGACCATGCCCTCGCCGGCCCACGGACCCCACGCAACCGAGACTGCCGGCAGCCCCCTGGCGTGAAGCTGAAGCGCAAGGGCGTCCAGACACGCGTTCGCGGCGGCATAGGCGCCCTGTTGACCCGAACCCAGGGTGCCCGCGATCGACGAGAACAGAACGAACGCCGACAGGTCCAGATGCTCGGTAAGGGCCGCGAGGTTCAGAGCCCCGCGCGCCTTCGCGCCGAGGGCGCGCTCGAGATCGTCGACGGCCATCGACTCGATCGGGCCGTAGAAGCCGATGCCGGCGGCGTGCACGACGGCGCTGAGCGGGGCATTCTCCTCGCCCTGCGCGTCGATCAGCTCAGCCAACTGGTCGCTCTCAGCGACGTCACAGGTGCAGATCGCCACCTCCACGCCCATCTCGCTCAGCTCGATGCGCAGATCCTCGGCACCAGGCGCCTCCGCGCCGCGACGACTGACGAGCAGCAGACGCTCTGCGCCGGCGCGAGCAAGCCAGCGTGCGACATGCGCACCGAGGCCGCCAGTGCCGCCTGTGATCAAGATCGTGCCCGCCGGGGGGATCCAGGCAGTGCCAGCCTGTGCGGCCTCGAGCGTCTCCGCTAGCCTCCGCACGAATACGCCGGCCGGGCGCACCGCCAGCTGATCCTCGTCGCGGGCTCCCATGAGCGCATCTACCAACAGCCCGCCCACGCGCTCGTCGAGCGCGTGCGGAAGATCGACGACACCGCACCGCTGTTGGGCGTTCTCGAGGCCGACCGTCAGCCCAAACCCCCAGCTTTGTGCTTGGACCGGGCTCACGGTCATGCGGTCTTGCACACCGATCGACACCGCGTTGCGCGTAGCCATCCAAAGCGGCGCGCAAACATCGGCATCGCCCAGCGCCTGGACCACCGCCAGGGTGCCGGCCAACCCTCGGGGCACGCTCGGATGACTTGGATCGGGCTGCTCCTGCAGAGCCAGCAGCGACAGCACGCAGTCGACGTCCTGACCCTCAGGAAGCCCTTCGAGCACGTCCCGCAGAGCTGCCGTCAACTGCCCACGCATCTCGCCCGCCGTCTCTGCCACGACTGCAAGGACCTCGACTCCCTGGCGCTCGAGCGCTTCGAGAAGCCCCGTAAGCCACGGGTCCTCATAGTGCGAGGCCTGCAGAACCACCAACCAGCGCGCCCCGACGGACACGGGCTCGAACGTCTGAGGCTTCCAATCCACCTGGTAGCGCCAGCTGTCCACTATCGTGCGCTCACGACTGCCACGACGCCATGCCGAGAGGCTCGGCATGACGTCGTCCAGCGAGGCCCGCTTGCGCTCATCCTCGATCTGGAGGATGAGCGCAAGCGCATCCAGATCCTCGTGCTCGGCCGCATCCAGCAGAGCCATCTCGGCGCCCTCGAGGTCGCGCTCGATCGAGTTGACATCGCTTGCGCACTCCATCCAGTAGCGCCGGCGTCGGAACGGGTATGTGGGCAGTCGCACATGTCGTGAGCCCGCGCGAGCATGCATCGCATGCCAGTCGACGGTTCCTCCGCGCGTCCACAGCTCAGCCAGGGCGCCAGTCAGGCAGAGCACCTCCGGGCGACCCGAGCTCAAGACGGGCAGCGCGCGACGCGCAGAGTCTGCTGTACGGCTTGTGGTCCCACCCCTACCTCGGCCTGGAGCTTTGCCCTCCTCCTCTTCCCCATCCCGGCCTTCGCGATCTTCGCGCGACGGGCAATCGGCGACCATCGCGCTTAGCACCCCTCCGGGGCCTATCTCCAAGAAACTCGAGACACCCCGCTCACCGAGCCAGCCGATGCCATCAGCGAAGCGCACGGTCTGGCGAACATGTTTGACCCAGTAGTCCGCTGAGCAGAGCTCCTCCGAGGCGGATCGGCCGGTCAGGTTCGAGACGAGCGGGATACGCGGCGGCACGTATGTAACGCCCCGCGCCACCTCGGCGAAGTCCTCCAGCATTCCGTCCATGCGCGGCGAGTGAAACGCATGACTCACCTGCAGCCGCTTGACCTTGCGTCCCCGCTCAGACCAGACCTCTGCGCACGCAAGCACCGCCTCCTCGTCGCCGGAGAGCACGACCGAGGAGAGCCCGTTGACGGCCGCGAGCGCCACCTCGCCCTCCATGCCAACAAGCGACGCGAGCGCCTCCTGCTCGGATGCCTGGACCGCGATCATCGCGCCTCCCTCCTCCAGCTCGCCCATCAGACGCCCGCGGGCACTGACGAGCCGGCAAGCGTCCGCGAGGGAGAAGACACCGGCGATGTGCGCGGCCGCGAGCTCACCGATCGAGTGACCGATCACGTAGTCGGGTCTCACGCCCCAGCCTTCGAGTAGACGCGCGAGCGCCACCTCGAGCGCGAATAGGCCGGCTTGCGCGAATGTGGTGTGATCCAACCTTTCTGCCTGCGCGGTATCGGACTGCGCGAAGAGCACCTCGAGTAGAGGCTCCCTCAGATGCTCGTCCAACTCTGTACAGACCCGATCGAGTGCCTCTCTGAAGGCTGGGATAGCCTCGTACAGCTCCTGGCCCATGCCGGCTCGTTGAGCGCCTTGGCCGGTGAACATGAAGACGATCCCGCGAGCGGTCTCATCTGGCCCTTCGATCACATTCGGAGCGGCGCTTCCGCTCACCAGCGCAGCTAGACCGTCGAGCAGCTCACTGCGATCTGAGCCGAGCACGACCGCACGGTCCTCGAACGCGATGCGCCGCGCCAACGAGGATCCTATGTCTCCGGGGTCGAGTTGCTCATCGCTCTCGACGAGCTCCAGTAGGCGCGCCGCCTGTGCCCGCAACGCCTCGCGCCCCTTCCCGGAGAGCGTCCACGCGACTATCGGCGAACCGGCAACCTCGCTGCTATGGGCTTGTCCCTGCGCTCCGCTCACAGAACGCTCTTTGCCTACTTCATGCTCAATGGCAGACCCATCATCGGTCGAGCTCTCGTAGCCGATGGCACGCTCGCCGTCCAAGCGGGGAGCCTCCTCGAGGATCAGATGCACATTCGTCCCACTGATGCCAAAGGACGAGATCCCAGCACGCCGCTGCCGCTCGCCCTGCGGCCAGGGACGCGCCTCACTCAACAACGCCACCCCACCCGCTGACCAATCGACGTGGCTGCTTGGCGCATCGACGTGCAGGGTCTTGGGCAGCTGCCGATGACGAAGCGCCAACGTCATCTTGATCACACCGGCGATCCCGCCCGCCGCCTGCGTGTGACCGATGTTCGACTTGATCGATCCCAGCCACAGAGGGTGCTGCGCGTGACGTTCGCGGCCGTAGGCCTCGATCAGCGCCTGCGCCTCGATCGGGTCGCCCAGGCGTGTGCCAGTCCCGTGTGCCTCTACGGCATCCACATCGTGCGGCGAGAGCCCGGCGTTCGCGAGGGCCTGGCGAATCACCCGCTCCTGCGATGGGCCATTCGGAGCGGTCAGGCCGTTGCTGGCGCCGTCCTGGTTGACCGCACTCGAGCGCACCACCGCCAACACCTCGTGGCCCAAGCGCTGGGCGTCGGAGAGGCGCTCCAGCAGAACGATCCCGACCCCCTCCCCCCAGTTGGTCCCGTCCGCCGAGTCGGCAAAGGACTTGCAGCGCCCGTCGCCCGCCAATCCTCCCTGTCGCGCGAACTCGGTGAATCCAACTGGTGTGGCCATTACCGCAGCGCCGCCGGCAAGCGCCAACGAGCACTCGCCGCCGCGCAGCGCCCCGCAGGCGAGGTGCAAGGCCACAAGTGAGGACGAGCACGCCGTGTCGACCGAGATCGCCGGTCCCTGGAGCCCAAACACATAAGCCAAGCGACCTGAGAGGAAGCTGGCCGAGTTGCCTGAGATCAGATAGCCCTCAGCGGCCTCGTTGCCGGTGTCGAGCAGACGTGCGCCATAGTCCTGCGAGTTCATTCCCACGAACACGCCCGTCTGAGCCCCATCGCGCGAAGCCGGGATGCCAGCGTCTTCGAAGGCCTCCCATGAGGTTTCGAGCAGCAGACGCTGCTGTGGATCCATCGTAATCGCCTCGCGCGGACTGATCCCGAAGAACTCCGCATCGAAGTCCGCCACGTCGTATATGAAGCCACCTTCTCGTGTATATGAAGGACCCGACCCATTCTCGAGGGATGAGCCGAAGGCCCGCCCCACCTCCCATTCGCGATCTGTTGGGAATGGAGAGATCGCATCGGCGCCCGCGGCGAGCAGCGCCCACAGCCGCTCGGGCGAGCTCGCCCCTCCCGGATAGCGGCAGCTCATGCCCACGATCGCGATCGGCTCCTCGAGCGTCGCCGTGCGCCTTGTGGGTATGGGAGCAGCCTGTGAACGGGCGCCACTGAGCTCACTCAGGAGCCGACCGGTAAGCGCCACCGAGTTGGGATAGTCGAACACGAGCGTGGCGGGCAAGCGCAGCCCGGTCAGCTCGTTGATGCGGTTGCGCAGCTCAACCGCCAACAGTGAGTCGAAGCCAAGGTCCCTGAAGGCAAGCCGGGGATCTATCGCCGTGGGCGAGTCATAGCCCAGGACCGTGGCGACCTCGCCGCACACTACCTCTAGCGTGAACCGGCTGTGCTCGTTTGTGGGAATTGCCGCCAAGCGCCGGGCGAGCTCTCCGCCTGTGGGACCCGCCCTCTCCTCCTCGGGTATCGCAACCAAGCCACGCAACATCACGGGCAGTAGCTCGCCACTTCCAGCACTCGCAATCCGCGCGTCGTCGAGGCACAGCGGCACGCTCACTGCCCTGGCGCTGCTCAGCGCAGCGTCGAACAGCTGAAGGCCCTCGGCCGCCGAGAACGCCTCGAAGCCGGCACGCCTGAGCCTCGCAAGGTCGACCTCGCGGAGGTGGTCGGTCATCTCGCTGGCCGTCTCCCACCAGCCCCACGCGACCGAGACCGCCGGCAGCCCCAGCGCCTGTCTGTGGGCAGCAAGCGCGTCCAGGAAAGTGTTGGCGGCCGCATAGTTACTTTGACCAGGGCTGCCGAGCGTTCCTGCGACCGAGGAGAACAGCACGAAGGAGCGCAACGACAGGTGCTTGGTCAGCTCATGCAGGTGCCATGCCGCGTCGAGCTTTGGCGCCAGCACCCGATCCACTCGCTCAGGCGTCAACTTGTCAAGGACGCCGTCGTCGAGCACGCCGGCGCTGTGCACGACCGCGCCCAGCGGATGCTCCTCTGGGATCGAGGCGATCAGCTGTAGCAGTTGCTCGCGATCGCTCACGTCGCACGCGACGATCTCCACCCGCGCGCCCAGCTTCGTGAGCTCACACTCGAGCTCGCTGGCGCCCTGCGCCTCGGGTCCTCGCCGGCTGGCCAGCACGAGGCTGCCCACCCCGTGCTCCCGCACTAGATGCCCGGCCAAGAGTCCGCCGAGCTGTCCCGTGCCCCCTGTGATCAGAACGCTCTGTCCGGGGTCAACCAGTGACATGGGCGGCGTAGATGGCCGAGCGACACTCGTTCGCGCGAGTCTCGGCGAGAGCGCAGTGCCCTCGCGTATCGCAAGCTGCGACTCGCCGCTTGCCAGCGCCGCCGGCAACGTCTTCCAAGAGCGGGCATCGCCGTCGACGTCCACGAGCGTCAGCCGGCCCGGGTGCTCGGACTGCGCCGAGCGCAACAGGCCCCAAACCGGCGCCGCTACAAGACCCCGTACGTCCTCGTCGCTGCGCGCGGCCACCGCGGCCTGTGTGAGCACGACCAGATGAGAGTCCGCGAAGCGCTCGTCGGCTATCCAGCTCTGCACCGTCTGCAGAGCTGAGTGCATGGTCTGACGGACCGACCCAGGCAGATCCTGCTGGCTCTCCTCGCCATCGCGCGGGAGCTGCGCGCCTGCTGCGCTCGAGCAGTCCAGCCCGTATGCGACCAGCACCCGCCGGGGGCACCTCAGGGCACCGCCAAGCTGCTCGCCCAGCTCGCTGAGGTCGCTATAGGCTCGCGTGCTCTCACCACTCGGATCGGCCTCGCACATTGCCGCTATGAGCTCGTGTGCCTGCTCGCCGACAGCCACCCAACTCGAGATTTCCGACTGGGCGGGCAACGAGACACTTACCCAATCCACGTGCCACAGCGAGGCCGATGGTCGGGGTAGGACTGTGGGCTGCTCGGCAGCCGAAAGCCCGCTCAAACTCTCAAGCCAATAGGGCCGACGTCGGAACGCGTATGTCGGAAGTTTGACGCGACGCGCATCGCCTACCGCGAGGACCGCTTTCCAGTCGACCGGCGCCCCGCGCACCCAAGCTTCGCTCAGCGAGCTCAGCATTCGTCGCGGTCCCCCATCCTCTCTGCGCAACGAACCCAGGATCGTCACGTTCTCGAGATCGTGTATCTCCTCCAGCTGTGACTCAGACGTGGTGATGTCGGCGCTGGTAGGCCGCGAACCGTCGACGCTGAATGCTCCGTCGGTGGATCTGGCGACCTCGACACCGTCCAAGGCCTCGACGCTATCCAAGGATTCCCGGAGCTCACCGACAAGGGCGTCAACGGTTTCCTGTGCCCCTACCGTCACCACCGGATGCGGACTGATCTCGATGAACATGCGCAAGCCCCCGTCGAGCAGCGCTCGGGTGGCCCGATCGAACTCCACGGTGTCTCGCAGATTGCGATACCAGTAGTCGGCCTCCAGGCTGGCTGTGTCAACCAATCCACCACTCACCGAGGAATAGAAAGGCACGTTGGACGAACGCGGAGCTATGCCGGCGCAACCATCCAGGAGCGCCTCCCGGATCTCCTGTACCTGAGCCGAATGCGCTGCATAGTCGACCGGGATTGCCCGCGCTCTGAGATTATCCGCCGCACAGTCGGCGAGTAGTTCCTCGAGCGCCTTCACCTCCCCGGACACGACAACTGCTCCCGGGCCGTTGACGGCGGCGATCGAGATCCGATCGTGGAAGGACTCTATGCGTCCCCGGACCTCCGCCTCGCCCGCAGCGATCGACACCATGCCACCACGACCGGCCAACGCTGTAAGGGCACGAGCGCGCAATGCGATGAGTCGTGCAGCGTCCTGCAACGAAAGCGCGCCGGCGACGCATGCGGCCGCTATCTCTCCTTGGGAATGACCGACCACGGCGTCCGCCGCTACTCCGCACGCCTGCCAAACGTCGGCCAACGCGACCATCACTGCAAACAGAGCGGGCTGCACGACATCTACGCGCTCGAGCTCCGGCGCGTCCTCTGCTCCGGACAGCAGGCCCTCCAGCGACCAGTCCAGGAATGGGGCGAGCGCTGCGTCGCACTCACGTACACGTCGCGCGAACACGGTTGAGCGATGCATCAGCTCAAGCGCCATGCCCGGCCATTGCGAGCCTTGACCCGGGAACACGAATACGGTGCCACCCGAGCCAGCGACCGGCAGCGCTCCGCGTATCGCACCGGGTCGAGAGACACCAGTGACGAAAGCGCGCACGCCCTCAAGCAACTCATCGCGATCGAGGCCGATCGCCACGCCGCGCTGGTCGAATCGCGGCCGCTCGGCAAGCGACGCTCCGATGTCAACGGGCATGAGGCCCGGCTCGACGCCGACAAATTCATCCAACCGCTGAGCCTGGGCCTGGAATCCGTCGATTCCGCGTCCGGAGAGGATCCAGGGAAATGCGTCGAGGTCCAGGGGGGCCTCAACGACTTGACGATGCGTCCCTCCATTACCGCTGCTCTGCAGATCTGAGGCAGCGTGGCTCTCTAGCAACGGATTAGCTTGCGAGAACTCTGAACCCAAGCCATCGTCGTCGATCCCTATTTGACGCTGTGCGGAGGGGGGCGAGATGGTAGGAGAGGAGGCGAACCGCTCCGGCGTGGCTTCCTCGAGAATTAGATGCGCATTTGTGCCACTGATCCCAAACGACGAGACGGCCGCCCTTCGAGGCTCATCGGAACGAGGCCAAGCCAACGCCTCGGTCAACAGAGACACTCCGCCGTCGACCCACTCCACCTTGCTCGAAGGGCGCTCCACGTGCAGGCTCCGCGGCAACAAACCGTTGCGAATCGCCATCACCATCTTGATGACACCCGCGACTCCGGCGGCCGCCTGAGTGTGGCCTATGTTCGACTTGACCGAGCCCAGCCACAGAGGGTGTCCCCGCCGACGATCCGTCCCGTAGGCCGCGATCAAGGCCCGCGCCTCGATCGGATCGCCAAGAATCGTCCCCGTGCCGTGCGCCTCTACGGCGTCGATCGCACTCGCCTCCAATCCAGCGCTCGCGAGCGCCTGGCGAATCACCCGACGCTGAGCAAGACCGTTGGGCGCCGTCAGGCCGTTGCTGGCGCCATCCTGGTTGATCGCGCTGCCGCGCACCACTGCCAGCACTGGATGACCGTTCTCGCGTGCGTCAGAGAGGCGCTCGAGCACCACGAGACCCACGCCCTCGGACACGCTGGTGCCGTCGGCGTCATCCGCGAAGGCCTTGCAGCGACTGTCGGGGGCGAGCCCACGCTGGCGGCTGAACTCGATGAACACACCCGGAGTCGAGAGCACAGTCACGCCTCCCGCCAGCGCCAGGGAGCACTCTCCAGTGCGCAACGACTGACACGCCAGATGCAGTGAAACCAGCGAGGACGAGCAAGCTGTGTCCACGGTGACAGCGGGTCCCTCCAACCCGAGCGCGTATGCCACTCGCCCAGTTATCACGCTGTTGGTGGAACCTACGAGCACGTTTGGCTCCTGCATGTCTTGGCCTTCGCGCCGCACCCCAACGTATGACTGCAGGCCAAGGCCATAGTCCTGATACATGGCACCGGCGAACACTCCCGTCTTGCTACCCCGCAACGAAAGTGGATCCAAGCCTGCGTCTTCGACTGCCTCCCACGCGGCTTCCAGTAGAAGTCGTTGCTGAGGGTCGGTTACGAGCGCCTCGCGTGGGCTGATCCTGAAGAACTCAGCGTCGAACTCTGCCGCATCCTTGAGGAATCCTCCTTCGCGCACGTAGCTGCGTCCGGAGTGAGCCGCCTCAAGGGCAGGCTCGTACAGACCGGGCAGATCCCAACCGCGATCGGATGGGAAGCCCGAGATCGCGTCGACCTCGGCCTCGAGCAACTCCCAGTAGTCGCGCGGAGAGGCAACTTCCCCCGGCAGCCGACAGCTCATGCCCACAATCGCAAGCGGCTCGCGATTAGCCGCCAGCAGACGTCGGTTCTGGCGCCTCAACCGGTCGGTCTCCTTCAACGACTCGCGCAGGGCCGCGACGACGCGCTCGGTGGGAGGGCTCACGCTCAATTCCTCACCTCGCTCTCCTCAACGTGCGGAGAATTCGAGAGAGACTCGACCTCGTCGACTTCATCCGCCTCGACCCGAGGTACGACATCTGCGCCGTCCAATGTCATTCGCATCAGACTCTCGACGTCCAGCGCGTCGATCATGTCGGCTGCGTCGCGCTCCTCCGAGAGCGGCGCCTCGTAATCGCTGCGCGTCAGCGCGAGCAACGCATCCATCAATCCGGCCTCGCGCAAACGCGTTAGTGGGATCGTCGCAAGCGCCGCGCGAATGTCCGCTTCCTTGGGATCGCGGTCGTCGGCCCGGTCGACCTGCGGGAGCGCCTCGTGAAGCAGGTGCTCGGCGAGCGCCTTCGTACTCGGGTGATCGAAGATGATTGTGATCGGCAGATCGATGCCGGTGATCGCCACCAACCGATTGCGCAGCTCCACTGCAGTCAGTGAATCGAACCCAAGATCCTTGAAGGAAGCTTGTAGCTCAATCGCGCCGGGATGGCTATGTCCAAGCACTGTGGCAACCTCCTTGCGCACGATCGCAAGCACCGCCTCGCCGTGCTCCTGCTGCGGCATGGCCTTCAGACGTAGAGCCAGCGACTCGCCCAGCTCTCCTGTCGAGCTCCGCGTGGACGCAGCTCGCACGAGCCCCCGTAGCAAGGCGGGCAACGTCCCAGACCTAGCCCTGGCGCGCAGGGCGCCTGCGTCGAGCTTGACTGGCAACGCCAAAGCCCGATTCAGCGACAGCGCTGTGTCGAGCAACTCGAGCCCTTCCTCGTAGGTGAGTGCTGCGAAGCCGGAGCGCGCCATGCGGCTCCGGTCGATCTCGCTCAACTCGTCGGTCGAGGTCCCGCCGATCTGCTGCCACAGCCCCCAAGCAAGCGAGATGCCGCTCATTCCCCGCGCACGTCTGTATGCGGCCAGCGCGTCCAGGAACGTGTTGGCGGCGGCGTAGTTGCCCTGGCCAGGATTGCCAAAGGTTCCGGCCGCAGAGGAGAAGAGAACGAATGCCGAGAGCTCGAGATCCTCAGTCAGTTCGTGCAAATACCATGCCGCATCCACCTTCGGTGTGAGCACCCGATCGAGCTGGGCTCTATCCAACGAGTCGATCACGCCATCCTCGAGAACCGCAGCGGCGTGCACGATTACGCGCAACGGACGCTCTGGCGGTATCGCCTCGAGCAGTGCCTGCAGTTGCTCGCGGTCGGTCACATCACAGCTGACGACCCTGGTCTCGGCGCCGAGCGCCGCGAGGTCTGCCTCTAGCTGGGAGCTCCCCGCGGCGCCTGCGCCGCCGCGGCTGACCAACAACAGGTTGCGGGCTCCGTGAACGCTCACGAGACGCCTTGCCACCAGGCTGCCCAGATTGCCGGTGCCTCCGGTGATCAACACTGTGTCGCGCGAATCGAGCGCTAGGGCACCTAGGCTCCTCCCGCGATCGTCGTCCTGCGCCGAGCAAGCGCTGGAGGACTGTGGTGGAACTTCGCCCTGAGCGCCGGCGACGGCTGTGCGCGCCACCCGCGCGAGGCGAAGCGCGCCAAACACACCGTCGCGGCAGGCCAGCTGTGGCTCGTCGTGGGCAAGCGCCGCCGGTAGCGACGCCCAACAAGCCTGCTCACCGTCGAGGTCAGCCAGCACGAATCGACGCGGGTGCTCAGACTGAGCCGAGCGTAGGAGCCCCCAAGCCGCCGCTGCGGCGAGATCGGGCACATCCTCATCCTCACGGACGGCAACTGCACCCCGGGTGGCCAGCACCAGTCGCGCTTGGGCAAACCTTTGATCTCCTATCCAGGCGTGAGCCAGCTCCAGGACTTGCCCAACCGCCGAGTGAACCGAATCGACCATTCCCCTCGACGGCTTCGCGCATTCGCGGTCCTGCGCCTCCGGCGAACTCTCCCCCTCCTCCGTCCGTGCAGGGTCCGAGACCCAATCGACCAGCACAACCTCGGGCATCGCACCGCCAGCGTCGAGCACCGACACCAGCGAGGCAAGGTCGGGATGGGACTCCACACTCACCCCTGAGCTGCGCAGCCCCTCGACACTTGCCGATTCTGGCCTGCCCAGTATCGCCCAATGCTTAGACACAGGCTCCTGTGTGAGCCCAATCGGAGTCCAGCTAGCCGAGAACAGCGACCGGTGATAGCCGACACGAGCGGCTCCAAGCGCACTCGCCGAGACCGGGCGCACGAGGAGCGAGCCCACCGAAACCACCGGCGCCCCCTCACGGTCGAACGCGATAAGCGACACGACCCCGTTCTCTCGCGAGATCAGCCGTACATAAAGCGCAGAGGCACCCGGCGCGTACAGGCACACATCCGTCCAGGCGAATGGCAGCCACAGCTGATCGTGAGCTGCCTCCTCCTCCTCGACACCGCTTAGAACTTCTGCGCCCAGCGCATGCAGCGCGCCATCCAACAGCGCTGGGTGCAGACCAAAGCGCCCGGCATCCGATTCCTGCTCTGCCGGCAACACTACTTCGGCGAATAGATCCGCTCCTCGCCTCCACGCTGCACGCAGCCCCTGAAAGGCTGGTCCATATTCCAGGCCTCGCTCCGCTGCCCGATCGTAGAGCTCCTCGATCGCAAGCGATTGGGCGTCAGCGGGAGGGGACCATGCTCCGCCGTTGAGCTCGGTCGGCTCCTGCGCTAGCCAATCGTCCGGTTGCGTTGCTCGTTGCGCGAGCGTGCCCTGGGCATTGAGGGTCCAATCCCCGCCGTCGGTAGAGTCGTCCTCGAAGTTCTCCTCTGGGCGAGAGTAGATCGCGATCGAGCATCGACCCTCGTCATCGAGCCCGCCTAGTGAGACTTGTACTTGCACACTGCCGTGCTCGGGCAACACCAATGGCGCCCGGAGCGTCAACTCCGAGACCGTCTCGCAGTCGGCGAGTGTCGCCGCCCGCAGAGCGAGCTCTACAAATGCCGTGCCGGGCAGCAACGCCATGCCGATCGCCGCATGATCGGCCAGCCACGGGTGCGTTTGCAAAGACAAACATCCAGTTAGCAGCCAGCCCCCATTGTCGGCCAGCGTCACAGTCGCGCCAAGCAGTGGATGATCAGCTGAGCGCTGGCCTGCTAGTGCCATATCGCCGACCGTTGCCCCACCGGGATCGATCCAATAGCGCGTCCGCTGGAATGGATAGCGAGGCAAGGTCACTCTGGTTGCTCCCGAGTCGAACAGCGCCTTCCAGTCGACCTCGAGACCGTTTGTCCAACATTCCGCAAGGGAGGTGAGAAACCGCTCCGGGCCGCCTTCTCCGCGGCGCAAGGTGCCGCTTACGATTGCGCTGGAAGCATCCGCAAGCGCATCCTCGAGAATGCCCTCGATCGCAACCGTCAATACCGGGTGCGTGCTCACCTCCAGGAAGCTCTCAAACCCTCTCGCGAGCTGAGCGCGCACGGTCGCGTCGAACTGCACCGGCTCGCGAGCGTTGCGATACCAGTATTCACCGTCTAGCTCGCCTGTATCGATCATATTGCCGGTGACAGTTGAATAAAAGGGAATCTCACCCGGCCTAGGGACAATGGAGGAGCACGCCGACAGCAACTGCTCACGTATCTCCTCGATCTGAGGAGAATGACCGGCGCGCGTCGCCCCCGGTACTTCGCGCGCCCGTATACCTTCGTCGGCGCATTCCCCAAGGAGCTCTCTCAACGCTTCCTCTTCTCCCGAGACCACAGTCCAGGACGGACCGTTGATAGCGGCAATCACTACACGGCCATCCAAGCGCTTGAGACGCGGGGCGAGCTCTTGTGCGCCAAGCCATATCGAAGCCA
Source organism: Solirubrobacteraceae bacterium (assembly GCA_036008605.1). Lineage (GTDB taxonomy): Bacteria > Actinomycetota > Thermoleophilia > Solirubrobacterales > Solirubrobacteraceae > Palsa-744. The sequence goes on from DASYNL010000021.1 coordinate 19,773, forward strand.
TTTGCCCGCGCGCCTCCAAGGAGGCGAGCATCCGACTGCGCAAGGCCACGATTCGTGCGGCATCCTCCAGCGACAGACCCCCCGCCACGTGCGCCGCCGCTATCTCTCCCTGAGAATGACCGACCACAGCCGCGGGGTGCACGCCGCAGGCGCGCCACAACGCGGCCAGCGAGACCATTGTCGCAAACAGGACTGGCTGTATCACATCCAGACGATCCAGATCGGGGCGTCCTGCTCTGCCCCTCACCACGTCCTCCAGAGACCAGTCGACAAATGGCGCGAGTGCCTTGCCGCACAACTCCATGCTCGCGGCAAAGACAGGCGAGGATTCCATCAGCTCACAAGCCATACCCTCCCATTGGGCGCCTTGGCCTGGAAAAACGAAAACGACCGGAGCGGGGCCACTCCCGCGCGCCCTGCCTATCACCGCCCCAGACACAGAGTCACCCTTGTCGAGGACATTCAGGCCCTCCAACAGGGAATCGCGCTCGGCGCCGACGACCACCGCGCGATGATCCAGCTGGGGCCGGTGCGCAAGCGAGAAGGCGACGTCCGCAGGGCGCAGACTCTGATCTGCTTGGACCCGCTGGCGCAACTGCGCCAGGTGCGCAGCCAATCCCACGCTGTCCTTGGCCGAGACGACCCAGGGGACGAACCCCTTACCCAGCACACCATCCGCCCAGACACTCCTCTGATTCGAACCCGCGTCCTCGGCACTTGGAGGCTCCCCTATGCTGGCCGTCTCTTTTTCATGGCCATCCAGACCGGGGGCTGGCTCAGCACGGGACTCGGGGCCAGTCCCTTGCTCCAATATGACGTGTGCATTGGTACCGCTCACGCCAAATGACGACACGGCGGCCATTCGTGGCTTGTCGCGCTCAGGCCACGCGACATTCTCACGCAACAATGCCACAGCCCCGGAGCTCCAGTCCACTTGCCGCGATGGCTCCTGGACGTGCAAGCTCTTTGGCAATACGCCATCGCGCATAGCCATCACCATCTTGATCACACCGGCTACGCCCGCGGCAGCCTGTGTGTGGCCGATATTCGACTTGATCGAGCCCAGCCACAGCGGTCGATCCACGGTGTGAGCCTGACCGTATGTTGCAAGCAGAGCCTGGGCCTCGATCGGATCGCCCAACCTCGTGCCGGTTCCATGCCCCTCGACGATGTCCACCGCGCCTGCTGAGCAGCCTGCGTTATGAAGGGCATCGCGGATGACACGCCGTTGAGAGGGACCATTTGGAGCGGTCAAGCCGTTGCTTGCCCCATCTTGGTTGACGGCGCTGCCGCGCACCAGAGCCAGCACACGATGGCCCAGGCGCCGTGCATCTGAGAGCCGCTCCAGCGTAAGCATCCCGGCCCCCTCGCCCCACCCGGTCCCGTCTGCGCTATCCGCATATGACTTACAGCGACCGTCGAGCGCAATGCCCCGCTGACGCGCAAACCCCACGAATACCCTCGGCGACCACATCACCGTGACACCTCCGGCGAGCGCAAGCGAGCACTCGCGGGCGCGCAGCGCGTTACAGGCCAAGTGCAACGCCACGAGCGAGGACGAGCAGGCTGTGTCGATCGACACGGCCGGCCCCTCCAGCCCCAGGGTGTAGGCAATCCGACCAGACACCACACTACCGGCGACCCCCGCTCCCATCGAGGCCTCCAGCTCAAAAGAGATCGGCCCCGACACCGTGGTGGCATAGTCGTGATGCATCACTCCGGCGAACACCCCGGTGGAACTGCCACTCAAAGCCTTCGGATCGATGCCCGCATCTTCGAGCGCCTCCCAGCTCACTTCCAACAACAATCGCTGCTGTGGGTCCAGCGTGATTGCCTCCCGGGGACTGATTCCGAAGAATCCCGCGTCGAAATCACAGGCGTGGTCGACAAACCCTCCCTCGCGGACATATGTGGTGCCACGGTGATCGGGATCGGGGTCATATAGGTGCTCCAGGTCCCACCCGCGATCTCCCGGGAAGTCGCCGATGCCGTCTCTGCCGTCTGCCACCAATTTCCACAGATCCTCTGGCGAGCTCACACCGCCTGGATAGCGACAGCCCATGCCGACAACCGCAATTGGCTCTCGCTCGCGATCTTCCATCTCCGTCAAGCGCGAGCGAGCGTCATGCAGGTCGACAGTGACCCGCTTGAGATAGTCAAGAACCTTGTCGTCGCTGCTCACATTATCCCCATTTATCGTAAATTGAGAGGTATTGCATCGTTCGACTCACTTCGACCGCAGCTCCTTATCGATGAAATCCAGTACCTCGTCGGCCGTCGCCGAGTGCATTTTCTCAGCAACCCCTGTGTCGTTATGTGAATTACCGTTTTTATCGAGGCCACTTAGGATCGCCTGCAAACGCACGGCGACCCTCGAGCGATTGGTTTCATCAGAGGCCGAGGACGCGAGTAGTCGCTCTAGTTTGTCGAGCTCGTCGTCCACCGTCGCGTTGGCTTGTGCGCCGTCTGGGGCGACACTGACTCTCAGGTAGTCCGAGAGCGCTCTCGGTGTTGGATAGTCGAAGACAAGCGTGGCGGGCAAGCTGACCCCGAGTGCCAGATTCAGACGGTTACGCATCTCAACGGCAGCCAGCGAGTCGAACCCGAGATCCTTGAACGACTGCGTCTCCTCGACGGCCTCCGCCGAAGCATGTCCAAGAACGATCGCCGCGTGAGTTCGCACAGCATCCAACAGAATGTGCTCGTGGTCGTGTGCCGGAGCGATAGCGAGGCGCTTTGCGAGAGCGCCATTCTCGACACCCTTCAGTTGACGCGTCGAGGAGCGATCGAATCCACGGAGCATCGACGGCAACGCCTCAGCGGTCTGCCAGGCGCTCAGAGCCCTCTTGTCGAGTCGCGCCGCGAGCACCAGCGGCTCATCTTGCGCACAAGCGAGATCGAAGAGGCCGAGAGCCTCCGCATCCGACATCGGCGCGACGCCGGAGCGCTTCATTCGCTTTCTGTCCACCTCATCGAGGTCGCCGAGCATGCCGCTGCTGGCAGCCCACGGACCCCACGCGAGCGAGATACCCGCCAGACCGCCGGCCCGCCGATAGGCCGCCAACGCGTCCAGAAAGGTATTGGCAGCGGCATAACTGCCCTGACCTATTCCGCCAAGCACCCCACTGGCCGAGGAGAACAGAGCGAAAGCCGAAAGATTGAGGTGCTCTGTTAGACGGTGCAGGTGCCACGCGCCGACAGCCTTGGGAGCTAGCACGCGGTCTACACGCTCAGCGTTTAGCGAGTCCACCACACCGTCATCCAGAACACCCGCGACATGCACCACAGCACAGAGCGGGTACTCCGGGCTGACACTCGAGAGCAGAGCCTGCAACTGGTCTAGCTCGGTCACGTCGCAAGCCTCGATGCTCACCTGCGCCCCCATCTGCTCGAGCTCTTCCGCGAGCTCGAGCGCTCCCTCTGCCTCACGGCCACTGCGGCTTACAAGCAGCAGGTGACGAGCGTCGTGACGAGCCACCAGATGGCGTGCCATCAGCACACCCAGCCCACCGGTGCCACCGGTTATCAGCACTGTCCCGCTCAGATCGAGCGATCCGGGCGCCACGGCGACACTCTGCTCAATGCTGCCCTCGTTGTCTGTGATGTCGACCGGCGTCAAGCGCGGCGCGAGCACCTTACCTTCACGTACTGCGAGCTGAGGCTCGTCGAGCATTGACGCGGCACGAAGCGCCTTTGGCAGCAACTCCCACGAGCTCTGGTCGTCGTCGAGATCCACGAGCAACAGGCGACGCGGGTTCTCGGCGGCCGCCGAGCGAACCAGACCCCAGACTCCTGCTTGCTCGAGACCTCCCACGCTGTCGCCCGACCTGGCGGCAATGGCGTTGCGGGTCACAAACGCCAACCGCGAGCCAGACAGACGTACATCCGCAAGCCATGCCTGCACCTGCTCGAGCACCGCGTGAGTGGCACTGTGCATCTTCTCCACCATCTCCTCGTCGGGCTCCCGCCGGACGGCATCATCGCGATCGCTATCAGCCCCCTTGCGAGCATCCGCCTCCAGCCAGCTAGTGACGCAGGGAACCACCGCTATATCGGGAGCTTCGGCGCCATCCTGCAGCGTCTCGCACAGTGAAGAAAGGTCATTGTGGACATCGACCGATCCCGCGGCCGACAAAAGCGGCTCGATGGGATTTGCCGTCTTGCACACCAGCGCACCGCTGAAGCTCGACGGCACTCGATCGAGTGCAAGCGTCACCCAATCCACGCGTGAGAGGGAATCTTGCCGCCTACCGTCAGGGCTTTCGAGTTGCTCTGCTGTCACAGGTCGCGCCACTAGTGACTGAACTGTGGCAAGCGGCATACCGAGGTCGTCCATGATCGCCAGCGAGATCCCACCGTTGGATTTCTGTGAGATCCATACGCGCAACGACGACGCGCCGACTCGCTGCACGCTAACGCCACTCCACGCGAAAGGAATTTCCAACTGGCCGGAGGCAAATGCGTAGGCTCCGCACGGATGCAGAGCGGCGTCGAACAACGCCGGATGAATGTGGAAGCGGCCGGCACGCCCCAACTCATGCTCCGGCAGACTGGCTTCGGCGAATAGCCCATCGGCGTTCCGCCACAGCGCCTTGACCGTCAGGAACGCAGATCCGTAATCCACTCCAACGCTGGCCAGATAGTCATATACAGGCTCAACCGCCACCGGCTCGGCGTCCTTGGGAGGCCAAGCGCCCGCAATCGACGCCATGCCCGCAGTCGTGCCGTTCTGTTGCGCAGCGTCGTAGTCCTTTGCAAGCATCCCGCTCGCATGACGTATCCACTCACCGTTGTCCGACTCCTCATAACGTGAGGATGCTTGGGGACGAGAGTGGATCTCTATTGCTCGCCGTCCGGTGTCCTCAAGCTCTGAAACTGAGATCTGCAGTTCGACTCGGCCTTCGCCAGCTAGGACCAACGGAGCCTCCATCACGAGTTCTTGGACGATCTCGCACTCCACCTCCTCGGCGACGCGAAGTGCCAGCTCCACAAATGTCGTCCCCGGCACCAGCACCTTCCCCAGCACCACGTGATCGCCGATCCAGGGCTGACTATCAAGCGAGAGATGGCCCGTGAACAGCCATCCATGATTGCCCGCGAGCGCCACAACCCCATCCAAGATCGGATGCTCGCCCATGCTCGAAAGGGCAGGCATGAGGCCTCCACCCATCGAGGCCCGATTGTCAAGCCAGTAGCGCCGACGCTGGAAGGGGTACGTGGGCAGCTGCACGCGACGCGCGTCAATGCCGGCGAACAGCTTCCCCCAATCGATCGTGGTCCCATGAACCCAGACTTCGGCAAGAGCTGCCAACAGGGCATTGACTTCCGGCCGGGCGCCGCGCAGCACAGAGGTAGCATTGACGTGAGCCGGGGCGGGCGCGCTCTGCTCGTCAACTCCTTCATCCGCTGAGATGCAATCCAGGCTCATCGCGCTGAGCACGCCGTCTGGGCCAAGCTCGAGCAGGTTCGAGACCCGATGCGCAGCAAGGCGCCTTACGCCGTCATAGAACCTCACAGGCTCGCGCACTTGGCGGCCCCAGTAAGCCGGATCGCAAATCTGCTCGGCAAGCGCCACTTCGCCTGTGACATTTGACACGATCGGAATCTGGGGCGCTGTGAAGGTCAGGCCGGCCGCGACTTGCGCATACTCATCGAGCATCGCCTCCATTCGCGGCGAGTGAAACGCGTGGCTGACACGCAGTCGCTTTGTCTTTCGTCCGCGCTCGCTCCACAGGTTCTCGAGCTCGAGAACCGCATCCTCATCTCCGGACAGTACGACTGCACGAGGGCCGTTGACAGCAGCAAGCGAGACCCGCTGCTCAAACCCCACAAGGCTCTCATGCGCCTCTTGCTCAGATGCCTGGATCGAGACCATCGCGCCGCCCTTCGGTAGCGCGCCCATTAGTCGACCGCGCGCCGCCACGAGTGCGCAGGCGTCCTCCAGGGCGAGCACCCCGGACACATGCGCGGCTGCTAGCTCACCGATCGAATGGCCAAGCAAATAGTCAGGACGCAGACCAAAATGCTCGAGCAGCCTGGACAAAGCTAGCTCGAGCGCAAACAGGCTTGTTTGGGCAAACATCGTCTCGTCCAGATGTGGCTCGCTATTGGAAGGCGTCCCATTGCCGCCCTCGCCGAACATCACTTCGCGCAACGAGCATCCCAAGTGCTCGTCGAGATGACCGCAGACTTCGTCCAGTGCATCGCCAAACACCGAGAAGCGTCCATACAGCTCGCGCCCCATGCCCACCCGCTGCGCTCCCTGACCTGTGAACAGAAACGCCATCGTCGTATCGGTGCCGTGGGATACGCCCTCGATCACCACAGGATCCATCTCCCCCCGGGCGAGCGACCTCAAGCCCCCCGACAGGCTCTCGCTGCTGGCCCCGATCACGACGGCGCGATGATCGAGCGCCGAGCGACCCTCGGCCAGTGAGATCCCGATGTCAGCCGGCGAGGTGTCGTGGTCTTGCTCGACTCGATCGAGCAACCGACGAGCCTGCGTGCGCAGAGCCGGAGTCCCTTTGCCGGACAGAACCCACGGAAGGGCGCCGACGTCCTCATAGCTGTCAGCACGTGCCTCGCCATCCCGCCAAGCACCTGTCTCGGAGTTTGGCTCATCAGCGCTCTGCGGCGGGGCTTCCTCGATGATCACGTGGCCATTCGTGCCGCTGGCGCCAAACGAGGACACACCGGCGCG
>DASYNL010000022.1:0-14596 GCA_036008605.1 Solirubrobacteraceae bacterium
CGATAACCCCCCTTCCGATAACCCCCTTTTCGATAAATACCCCTTCAACATCCTCCCGTTCATATGCCTCCCGCGCGCGCGGGAGTGCCCGCCCGACAGCAAGGAAGGCAAGCTGATGGCCGAAACCCATAAGCCGCCGGAGCAGTTCACGCTGAGGATGCGCCGCTATGACCCCGAGTCGGGCGAGGCGCCCTACTGGGACGAGCACACGATCGAGCTGGAGCCCCACCGCTCGGTGCTCGAGGGCATTCTGCAGGCCAAGGCCAAGTTCGACGGCTCGATCGGCATCCGCTGCTCCTGTCGTGCTGCCATCTGCGGCTCTTGCGGCGTGCGCATCAACGGCGAACCAGGGCTTGCCTGCCACACCCATCTCGACCATGCGCGCGCTTCGAGCAAGGACGGCGTGATCGAGGTCGAGCCGATGGGCAACATGCCCGTCATCAAGGACATGATCGTGGACATGGACGCCGTGCACTGGAAGAAGGTGCAGCGCGTGACCCCGTGGCTGATCAACGAGGGACCCCAGCCCGAGCGCGAGCACATCGTTGCCCGCGAGTCGATGGTCGACATCACGCAGACAATGGCCTGCATCCAGTGCGGGGCCTGTGTGTCGGACTGCCTGGCGATGGAGGTCGATCCCGGCTTCATCGGACCGGCGGCGCTTGCCAAGGCCTACCGCTTCGTCGGCGATCCGCGCGACGAAGAACAGCGCGAGCGGTTGCTCGACCTGAGTGAAGACCCGCAGGGGCTCTACGACTGCACGCACTGCTTCAAGTGCGTCGAGGCCTGTCCCAAGGACGTCAATCCGATGGGGCAGATCATGCGGCTGCGGCGCATCGCCGGCGCCGACCAGCACATCAACGACCAGAACAACGGTCATCGCCACGAGGAAACCGTCGTGACGCTGATCAAGGACTACGGGCTGTTGCACGAGGCGGAGATGATTCCTCGCTCCTACGGCGGCAACTCTTGGTTTGGCAAGTTCCACCCCGCGGCCGGCAAGGAGCTGCTCAGCTCGCTGCCGATTGCGATCCGTGGCATCGCGAAACGCAAGATGAGCATCAAGATCGCGATCTTCGGACACAAGATCCCCAAGCAGGATCTGAAGGCGGTCAAACGGATCTACGAGAAGGTCGAGAGCAAGCCCGAGCGCTACGAGCTGAACCTGTACATCTCCGGTGAGGACGAAGACGCCGAGCAGACGCCTGTTGGTGTCTGCGCGAGCGAGAGCGGCTCCGCACCCGAGGCAAGCGCATGACAATCGAACTCTGCACGGGGCTAGCACGCGAAGGGAGCAACACATGAAGGTCGCCTACTGGCCCGGCTGCGTGAGCAGGGGCTTCACTCCCGAGCTGCACGGCTCGATGGCAAAGGTCGCTCCTCTGCTGGACATCGAGCTGGTCGAGCTCGACCGCGCCAGCTGCTGCGGAGCCGGCGTGATCGCCGAGCACAACCAGGAGCTTGCCGACACTCTCAACGCGCGCACCTTTGCGCTGGCCCAGCAAGTTCAGGGGGTGGAGCTGATGATGAACATCTGCTCCACCTGCCAAGGTGCCCAGGGCGAGTGCCAGGAGCGGTTGGATTCAAGCGCCGAGTACAGAGCGCAGGTCAACTCGACGCTCGCCGACGAGGGGCTCACCTACGAGAAGGGCCTGACCAACAAGAATTTCCTCTGGCTGCTGGTCGAGGAGATCGGCCTGGACAAGCTGCGCGGGATGGTCAGGCGCCCGCTGACCAACCTCAAAGTTGGGCCGTTCTACGGCTGCTACATCGTGCGGCCGCGCGACCGCTTGGGCATCGATTCCGAGCATCCTCGCGACCATTACCTCGAGCAGCTGATCGAGGCGCTCGGCGGTACCGTCATCGAGTACGCCGGGATGCGCAAGTGCTGTGGCTTTCCGATCATCACGATGAACAAGGAGGCCTCGCTCAAGCAGGCCGGGCGCCACCTCGGCGACGCCGTGGATGCCGAGGCAGACTGCCTTGTTACTCCCTGTCCGCTGTGCCACCTGAACCTCGACATGCAGCAGCCGCTGGCCGAGAAAGTCGTTGGACGAGACTTGAACATGCCGGTCTTGCACCTGCCGCAGCTCGTCGGGCTTGCGCTCGGCCTCGAGCCGAAGGAGCTTGGGCTCTCGCGCCACGTGGTCAAGCCGACGTCGGTGATCGACTGGTCCACTTCGATCGTCGGCGCCGCAGCCTGATATCGGCGCGCTTGGCAAGCAGCAAACCGATAGGCAATCCACAGGCACCGCGTCTGCTGGGCGCGTAGGCTTGCACCGATGCGCGTCCTCACAGTCGTAGGCAACCGGCCGCAGTTCATCAAGGCTGCCGCCGTCTCAGGGCCGCTGCGCGCCGAGCACGAGGAGATCCTTGTGCACACCGGCCAGCACTACGACGATTCGCTCTCAAGCGTTTTCTTCTCAGAGCTCGGGCTGCAGGCGCCCGAGCGCGAACTTGGCATTGGCGGCGGCTCGAACACCTCGCAAACCGCGCGCATGCTGGCGGCACTAGAGCCGCTGCTGGCCGAGATCGAGCCCGACGCGGTACTCGTCTACGGCGACACAAACTCAACGCTTGCGGGCGCACTGGCAAGCGCGCAGCGCGGCGTGCCGGTGGTCCACGTCGAGGCCGGCATGCGCTCGTTCGATCGGGCGATGCCCGAGGAGCTCAACCGCGTGCTGACAGACCATCTGAGCGAGCTGTTGCTGTGCGCATCCGAGACGGCGGCTGAGAACCTCAGGAAAGAGTCGGCGCAGGGGAAGATCGAGGTTGTTGGGGATGTGATGATCGATGTTGCGTTCAAGTGGCGCACCGCGGCCGGAGCGAATAACGAAGCTCTCGCCGGTTTTGACATTGAGGCCGGCGAGTACCTGTTGCTGACGGCGCACCGCGCCGGCAATGTGGACGATCCACGGCGCCTGCAGATGTTCGTAGATGTCGTGGCCGCACTGCCCGGACGCGTGATCTTTCCGGTGCATCCACGTACACGCGCGCGTCTGCACGAAACGGGCCTGCTGGAGCGCTTGCGGGCGCTCGAGGGCGTGACCCTCTACGAGCCGCTTGGCTATGTGCGCTTCAGCGCGCTCGTGCAGAATGCGCGTGCGGTGCTTACCGACTCCGGTGGCGTCCAGAAGGAGGCGTACCTTGCCGGGGTGCCTTGCATCACGCTGAGATCCACCACCGAGTGGGTCGAGACTGTCCAGAGCCGTTGGAACACGCTCGTCGATCTCGATATAGAGCAAGTTCTCTCGGCCCTTGCACGACCCATTCCCCAAAACCATCCCCAGCTCTACGGCGACGGCAAAGCGGCCGAGCGTTGTGTGGCCGCGATTGGAGCATTTACGTCAGGCGCGGATGCAGAGCGGCTCTCTGACGTGGGACTACAGTCGTGAGCGGGAGCGGCACGCCGATCCGCGTCGGCGTCGTCGGTCTCGGCTACTGGGGTCCGAACCTGGCTCGCAACTTCGCGGCAATCGACGGTTGCGATCTGACCTGGCTTTGCGACGGCTCTGAGCAGATCCGCGCCAAGCTGGCCGACGCCTTCCCTGGAGTGCGCACCTGCGCCGGGATCGATCGGCTGCTGGCCGACCCCGAGCTCGATGCGATCGTGCTCGCCACGCCCGTGCCCACACATGCAGATCTGGCTGCTCGTGTGCTCGAGGCAAGCAAGCACTGCTTTGTCGAGAAGCCGCTGGCCACGACCGTCGCCGACGCACAGCGTGCGGTGGACGCCGCCGAGCGGGCTGGGCGCATCCTGATGGTGGGCCACCTGCTCGAGTACCACCCTGCCGTGACTCGCCTGAGGGAGCTACTCGACGCGGACGAGCTGGGCTCGCTCTACTACGTGTACGGCAACCGCGTCAACCTCGGCAAGCTGCGCGCCGAGGAGAACGCGCTGTGGAGCCTGGGCGCACACGACGTGTCGGTCGTCTTGCACCTGATCGGTGAGGAGCCGGTCGAGTGCTCCGCGCACGGTGAGTCATATGTGCGTGGAGGCGTCCAGGACGTCGTCTTCTGTTACCTGCGCTTTCCCTCCGGGCAGGTCGCTCACCTGCACCTCTCCTGGCTCGACCCGCACAAGGAGCGACGCATCACCGTCGTCGGCTCCAAGCGCATGGCGACCTTCGACGACATGCGCACAGAGGGCAAGCTGACCGTTTACGACAAGGGCTTTGACGAGGACGCAAGCTCCTGGGGCGAGTACATAACCCGCGCCGGCGAGTCCTTCTCCCCGCGCCTTGCCAACGCCGAGCCGTTGCGTCTCGAGTGCGAGCATTTCATCGACTGCATCCGCGAGCAACGGACACCGCTGTCGGACGGGCACAGCGGGCTGCGTGTGGTGCGCGTGCTCGAGATGTTGCAACACTCGCTCGATAGCCGCTAGCCAGTGCCCGCTGCAGCGGGCCGTCGAGCTGAGCAATAACCTGCCGAGCGATGCACCCCTACCGCGGCTGGCCGTTTCTCACCTCGCCTCAGCACCCAACGCTCTCGGCGGTGGGAGCGGTCTTCATTCACGGTGCCATCAGCCTCTTCGTGGTCCTGCCAATCGTGCTGCGCAGCGACAAACGAGTTCTCTACGGGGTGCTCGCCTTTATCGGAGGCCCTGCCGTCGACCTCGATCACGTCGTGGCCGCCGGCAGCTTTCGCCCGCATGCGCTTGAGACCCTGAACCACCGGCCCGACACGCACAGCCTGCTGTTCGCGCTTTTGCTCACGTTGGTGGTCTACATAGTTACTCGCAGCAATCGGCTCAGCTGGTCGGTGTTCGCGATCGTTGTCTCTCACCTGCTGTTCGACGCGGCCGGTGGAGACGAGTACTGGCTGTACCCGCTGAAGCACCCCAATTCGATCCCGTGGCTTGCCTGTCCGATTGGGATCGCACTGCTGTTTTGGGTCAGTACACGCGTGGCTTCAGCAACATCGCCAGAACATGGCGGCCGCGGCCAGCGCCTCTCCGCACAGACCTGACATTTCATTAACGGGAATCCGACTTTCAGTCAGTTGAAACTTTGGCCAAATGGCCAAGCCGCTATCTCACTCCCCTGAACCAGGATCTCACCCTTTTGAACCTGATTCAAATGTAAAAATATGCCTTCCAATATTCGTCCAGTCTGCTAGGGTGCGGCTCAAGCACGCCTGGTAGGCACGGTGGGCCGACCGGCGGGTGGTAGCCAGCAAGCGAGCTTCTTTAGGAGTTTGTGTCGGTGGGAAAGCGTCTGACTCTCTGCAATCCGTTTGGCTTTGCAAAAGAGAGCTGACGAGCCGCGCGTTTGTAAGACACACATATCGGGGTTGGGGGAGGGTTGCATGGAAGCGACTAAAGGACGTCAGGCGATGAGTGGTTGGGACGAGTCGCAGTTGGCAGGTAGCGAGCTTGCCGGAAGCGCACAACACCTGGGTGAACAGGAATCGCTCGCGGGCGAAGCGCCCGAGCCTCAGCCGCGCGCAAGAGCGCCGATCGTCGATGTCAAGCGTCGCGCGCTTAAGGACGGGGCGCCAGCAGGGTGGCCGCAGGTGAGCGTGATCATTCCCACGCTCAACGAGGCCCAGAACCTGCCGCACGTATTTGCGAAGCTGCCTCGCGACCTGCACGAGGTGATCGTCGTCGACGGCTTCTCAACCGATGACACGCTTGAGGTCGTGCGTCTGCTGCGCCCGGACGCCAAGATCGTCCTGCAGCAGAACCGGGGCAAGGGAGACGCCTTGCGTTGCGGCTTCGAGGCCTCCACAGGAGACATTCTCGTGATGCTTGACGCGGACGGGTCCGCCGATCCGTCTGAGATCCCAGCGTTCGTCGAGGCACTGATGAATGGCGCAGATTTTGCCAAGGGCACCCGCTTCCGCGACGGCGGTGGAAGCTCGGACATTACCCACCTGCGCAGGATCGGCAACCGTGGTCTCAACGGCCTCGTCAACATCCTCTTTGGTACCTCCTACTCAGACCTTTGCTATGGCTACAACGCTTTCTGGAGACACTGCCTTGGGGCAATGAAGGTCGACTGCACGGGCTTTGAGGTGGAGACACTCATCAACATTCGCGTGGCACGTGCGGGCCTCGACATCCGTGAGGTACCGAGCTTTGAGAGCGACCGCATCTACGGGCAGAGCAACCTACGCACGTTCCGCGACGGCGGGCGCGTGCTGCGCACGATCGTGTACGAGCGGGCTCGCAAGAAGCCTCAGACGGTAAGCGTTGTTCACCCGAGCAAGACGATTCTCCATCCAAACGACGAAGATTTGACAGGCCGCGAGGTTGCCTCGGCGGAGCTGGCTTGAAACGCACCAACGGCGCTGACACGACAGGCGATAGCTGGGCGCGCCCGATCCAGTTCCGCCAGCCAGATCGCCCAGCGCTTAGCAGTCATGCCTGTCGTATCCTCACCCAACTCGCATGAGCGAGTCTCGATGCGTCGATCGGGCAGTCGGAGTTCCAAGCCAGAAGAATTGGTGAAATCGTGTTGACCGCAGCTAGCGACCCATCCACAGTTGAACACCCAATTGCGCCGCTCCCCGTGAGCGTCATTATATGCACTTATACTCAAAAGCGCTGGGAGGCACTGCTGAGTGCAGTCGCATCGGTCGGCCGCCAGACCAGACAGGCGCTCGAGACGATCGTCGTGATAGATCACAACTCCGAACTCCTGGAGCGTGCCGGCGTGGCACTTGGAAACGTTCAGGTGATGGCGAGCTCCGGTGAACCGGGCCTGTCGGGTGCACGCAACACTGGGGTTATGGCGGCGCGGGGCGAGATCATTGCCTTCCTCGACGACGACGCAGTCGCCGATGACACATGGCTGGAGGAGCTTACTCGCGTATATGACGACCCCGATGTGGTCGGCGCCGGCGGAGTAGCGAGGCCACGGTGGGACGGCGGCACCGATCCGCGATGGCTGCCCGAGGAGTTCTACTGGACCATCGGTTGCAGCTACCGCGGCCTGCCCACGCAAAGCGCTCCAATACGCAACCCGATCGGCGCAAACATGTCGTTTCGCAGGGCCGTGTTCGCCCAGATCGATGGTTTCAGCAGCGGCATCGGACGCGTCGGATCCACGCCGCTTGGTTGTGAGGAGACTGAGCTGTCAATTCGTGCCCGGCAGGCATACCCTGGTGGGGTCCTGCTGCACGTGCCCGCCGCTCGGGTAGAGCATGCGGTTCCGACCGAGCGTCAGTGCTGGAGCTACTTTCGCTCGCGTTGCTGGGCCGAGGGGCTGTCAAAGGCACTCGTGACCGATAACGTTGGCGCGCAGGAAGGGCTCTCCTCGGAGTGGACTTACACGCTCCGTGTGCTACCGCCGGGCGTGTTGCGCGGCCTGTCGGATGGTGTTCGTGGCGACTACACAGGTTATCTACGCGCTAGCGCGATCATCGGCGGTTTCCTGATCACCGCTGCTGGCTACCTGCGGGGCAAGCTGGCGGTAGCACGATGAAGTCGGCTCTGCCAAAGGCGGGTTCCATGAAACTGTTTCCGGTGCTCATGTACCACTCGATCTCCCGCACGAGCGGACCGTTGCGCAAGCTAGGGGTTTCGCCGGAACTGCTGGCTGATCAGCTCGGGCTACTCCGCAGTCACGGATATGAGCTGGTAGGGCTGACCGAGGCGCTCGAGCTCACAGCGATAGATCCCTTCCGGGCAGTTGTCGCGCTGACGTTCGATGATGGCTATCGCGACTTCCTCGACGCCGCTGTACCAGCGCTGGAAGCAGTCGGAGCACGAGCGACGCTGTATGTCCCAACGAGGTTCATCGGCGGGACAGCCGATTGGCTCGGTACCGAAGCGCACTCGCTACCACCGTTGCTCTCTTGGAGCGAGTTGCGGGACTGCGTCGACACCGGCTGCGTCGAGATCGGCAGCCACAGCCACACACACTCACAGCTCGACACCCTCCCAGTGCGCGAACTCCACACCGAGATCGTCCAATCGAAGATGCTGCTCGAGGATGGTCTGCAGGTCCCGGTCAAGTCGTTCTGCTACCCGCACGGCTATCACTCCCGCCCTGTTCGTGAGGCTGTGCGTGGCGCCGAATACGACAATGCCTGTGAGGTCGGCCGGCGTCTGCGAACCGCCCAGCACCGCTGGACCGTCTCGCGGCTTGCCGTCGAGCCACAGCACGCGCCTAAGAGAGTGCTGAGCGATGTGGCCAGCGGTGGCCCCCTTGTAGTCCCGCGCGCCAAGCGCGCGCTCCAGCCCGCCTGGAGGCGCGTTCGGCTACATAGCTCACCAAAACGGTGGCCGGTCTCGTGACCGATACGGTGGCGGTCATCATCTGTGCGCACTTGGAGGAGAGGTTTACGAACCTACTCGATGCGATGCGCAGCCTCAATCGGCAGACCCGCCGGCCGGACGAGGTCGTCGTTGTCATCGACGGTAATGCGCCCCTCGCACGACGGCTCCAACCGGTCGCGGACGGCGCCTGCGTCGTTGAGTTGTCGCAGCCTAGCGGACTCGCAGCAGCCCGCAACGCGGGCGTGGCGGCAAGTTCATCCGGGATCGTGCTGTTCCTTGACGACGATGCGATCGCGCATACGGAGTGGGTCGAGCGCCTGACTGCAACTATCGACGATCCGCGCGTGCTCGGGGCATCTGGCTACTCGGCACCGATCTGGGGTGCAGAGCGCCCGGCGTGGCTTCCCGACGAGTTCCTCTGGGTACTTGGCTGCAGCTACGCGGGACAGCCGCGACAGCGCGCGCGGGTACGCAACGTTTATGGTGGTTGCTGCGGCCTGCGCCGGTCTTTGTTCACGGAGCTTGGCGGCTACGATGTGCGACTCGGACGCAGCAATACATCGCACGGCGGAGGAGAAGAGGCCGAGTTGTGCGTCCGCGCACAGCGCCGCTGGCCTGGATCGCACTTCGAGTACGAACCGTCAGCGCAGATCGACCATCTCGTCCCGGCCGCTCGCCTGACGCTGCGCTACGTGCTGCGCCGATCCTACGACGAGGGCAAGATGAAGGCAACAGTAGCCTGGCTGCACCCGGGGGCACTGACGCCTGAGGTCAGCTTCGCGCGGAACCTGCCATGCGCGTTCGCGCGCTGCATAGGCTCCGGACTCGTGCTCAAACGGGGAGCGATGGCACGAGCTGGCGGTATGGCGGCGATGGCACTGGCCGTGATCGCAGGCCTGATCGTCGGACGTGTCGGCCACCTGCTCGCGCCGTCCCGGCGCAAGGAGCCAGCATGAAGATCATGCTCGCGACTCAAACTTACGCGCCAATCATCGGCGGCGAGGAGCGTCACGTGCAGAACCTAGCGGGCCAACTTGCCAGCCGTGGGCACGATGTGCATGTGGCGACACAGGCACTCGACGGCCGCGCGAGCGCAGATCTCGACGACCGCGGTGTCCATATCCATCGGCTTGCATCGGCGTCGGCCAGGATGCCCGTACTCCATACCGATTCGGGACGGCCACACGCGTTGCCTATTCCCGATCCGATCCTTACTCGGGAACTGAGCAAGTTGACGTGCCGAATCGAGCCCGACGTTGTGCACGCACACAATTGGATAGTCAACTCGCTGTTGCCCCAGCAGCATCGGACACGGCGCCCGCTCGTGATGTCGTTGCACGACTACGCACACCGCTGTGTCACGACTCGCTATCTCTATGAGGGCTCGATCTGCAAGGGGCCTGGCGCTTACAAGTGCCTGCGCTGCTCCAAGCTCACGTACGGTGTCGCCAAGGGCACGACGATGCTCGCCGCGACCTGGCTTGCAAAGCCGTGGCGCGACGGGGTGATAGACCGTTTCCTCCCGGTGAGCGCAGCGGTTGCGAGCAACACCGGGATCGCAGCGCGTGGACTGCCCTATGAGGTCGTGCCGAATTTCATTCCTGACGATCTTGCCGCAGTGGGCTCCGCGGCGACGCGGCGACCTGCGGAGCTTCCGAGCGACGACTACATTGTGTTCGTCGGCGATCTGGTCCCCGACAAGGGAGTCCTCACGCTACTCGCGGCTTACGAGCGAGTGCCATTCCCGAAGCCGGTGCTGCTCCTGATCGGGGGGGGTAGAGTCGAGATGCCGACGCAACTTCCGCGCGGCGTACTCCTCGGCACCAAGTGGCCGCACGAGCTCGTAACGGCGGCGTTCGCTAACTCCATCGCCGCTGTACTGCCAAGTGAGTGGGCCGATCCCTGTCCTACGACGGTACTTGAGGCTATGGCTCTTGGCGCCCCGCTCATCACTACTCCGGTGGGTGGCATCTCAGACATGGTGGATGACGCTTCGGCCATGTTCGTGCCGCCCGGGGATGCAACGTCGTTGGCGGAAGCGATCATCCGTGTTATCACCGACGAGGATCTGCGGCGGCGACTGGCGCAAGCCGCCCGTGCCCGTGTGGGCCAGTTCACCGCCGGCACGGTCGTCCCGAGGATCGAGCGGATATACGAGCAGGCCTTGAGTGAACCGCGCCGCGTGTGGAGGCTAGGCACATGAGCTCTGTCGAGTTGCCTGCGGGACGACTTGCAACCACTCGACGGTTGCGGCACTGGCTGTATCAGCGACTTCTGGAAAGCGACAGCCGGTGGGTGAAAATGTTGCTCTCCGAGTGGTCTGACCCGATCGCTCGCGGTGGTGTGCTGCTGCTGCTCAACACCGCTGTAACCGGTGTCCTCGGCCTTGTCTACTGGCTGACGGCGGCCCGACTCTTCCCACAGGCCGCGGTCGGTCGAGCGGCCGCACTCGTGTCGGCGTCGGCCCTGCTGGCCGGGGTTGGTCAGCTGAACCTGAGTGGGATGCTGATGAGATTCCTGCCGCAGGCTGGAACGCGCAGCAGGCAGCTGGTGCTGGTCACCTATGGGATCGCGTGCGCGGCATCGCTGCTACTCGCGCTTCTCGCCGGACTCGGGGTCAGCTTCTTGACCGGCCCTCATTCGCCTTTGCGCCTGTCTGCGTTGGACGGCGCCATTTTCGCGGCATCGGTCGCGGCAACAGTCGTCTTTACGCTCCAGGACAGCGTTCTAATCGCCGTGCGGCGGACTGGCTGGATCCCGATCGAGAACGGTAGCTTTGGCGTCGTCAAGATCGTGATGCTGGTTGCGCTTGGCGGCTTCTCGGGCTGGGGGGCGATCTTCGCCTCCTGGATGCTGCCGCTTGTCGCCACGCTGCCGCTGATTACCTGGTTGCTGTTCGGGTGGCTGTTGCCGCGACATGGGGGACTGGCGCTGCTCAGCCCGATCCGCAGTGAGACCAAGCGGCAGATCCGCCGTTTCGTCGTCGGCGACGCCAGCGCAGGCCTTTTCACACAGACATGGACCTATATGTTGCCCGTGCTCGTGACAGGGATACTCGGCGCCAAGCAGAACGCACTCTTCTACGCGGCGTTTCTGTTTTCCTCGACGCTCGACCAGATCGCCGTCAACTACAGCTCCCCGCTGGTCGTCGAGGGGGCGCGCGACGAATCGACACTGCCAACACTGGTCAAGGGCGCAACCCGCCGAATCTACATCGTCCTCGTGCCGCCCGTTTTGCTATTCACGCTCGCCGGTGGGCTCGTGCTGCATGCCTACGGACCTGCATATGAGGCCGGTGCGACTGCGCTTTGTCTGCTGTCGCTTTCGTGCCTTCCCAAAGCGCTGCTGTTCGTTTACTACGGCGTGTGCCGAGTCCAGCGCAAGACGCATCGCTCCGCGATCATTCAGGGCGCCTCTTGCGTCACCATTCTTGGGGGCGCGCTCCTGGTCAGCCACCACGGCCTCGCAGCGATTTGTGCAGTAGTTCTTTCAGTGCAAGTAATTGCCGCCGCAGTCGTCCTCCCATCGCTCGCACGCTGTGTCTCCGGATCCCGAGCACAGCGGGTCGCGCCCAGTGCCCGATGAAGGTTCTCTACGCGATCGACAGCCTGCACGGCGGCGGCGCCGAGACGTCACTCCTCGACATGGTTCCCGCCTTGCGAGCACGCGACGTCGAACTGTCTCTTGTCACGTTGCTGCCTGACGACGACGCGCTCACCGCGCGTGTCCAGGAGTTGGGGGTGCCCATCCGGCGGCTCGCGGGATATTCGTGGCCGAAGCGCTTTGCTGAGCTCAGGCGCGAACTGCACCGCTCGCGTCCCGACCTGCTGCACACCTCGCTTGCACGCTCGGATATGGTGGGACGCGCTGCGGCCGTCGGCGTGGATGTGCCGGTCGTTACGACGCTCGTCAACTCGTTCTACGGTCCCGAGCACCGGGCGAACTCGGCATACGGACCGCTTGTTGTCGACGGAGCTCAGCTCGTCGACATGCTGGCGGCACGTCGCACAACCGTCTTCCACGCCATCTCTTACGCCGTCGCCGACGTGATGACACGGCGGCTGAGGCTGCGGGCCGATCGCGTTGAGGTTGTCTACCGCGGGCGTGACGAAGCCCGACTCGGTCGGCGGACCATGGAGCGGCGAGAGGCCGTCCGGACGGCACTCGGGATATCGACCGATACCCCTCTGGTGCTGATCGTTGGGCGGCTCGACCTGCAGAAGGCGGTCGATGTCGCTCTACGGGCCACCGGGATCCTGCAACAAACGCTTGCCGATGTCCAGACGATCGTCGTGGGGCGCAACGGTAACGCGGCGCGTGATGTGCACGAGCTTGCGGCGTCGATGCAAAACGTTCGTATGCTCGGTCACCGCGACGATGTTCCGGACCTCATGTGCGCCGCCGACTGCCTCTGCTTCCCGTCTCGATGGGAGGGACTTGGAGGCACGGTGATCGAGGCGATGGCGCTTGAGCTACCGATCGTCGCAAGCGATATCGGTCCTATCCGCGAGGCGCTCGGCGATGTCGGCTGGCCACTCGCCACCGTTGACGACGTGCACGCCGTGGCCGATGGGCTGAGCTCGCTGCTTGCGGGTGGTCGAACGGTGGCCGAGAGGGTTGCGAACGGACGGCGCCGGTATGAAAATGTGTTCACAATGACCTCGGTCGCCGAGGGGATGGTAGAACTCTACTCGAGGGCGATAGCGGAGGCGCAGCGATGAACATATCCGACGTGGCGCGCCTTCCGGTCTTGCCTGCCAGCCCCGTGACTGCCCCGACGGTAGAGCGTGGCAACGGAAAGCGGGTGGTAGGTGTCGCGATCGCCTGTGCGCTCGGCGTGTTGCTACAGGCGTACGTAGGCTACAAGGGCCGAGAGACTGGGAACCCGCCAGCGTTGCTGTTCTGGTTCAGCCTTGCGCTGATGTTTGGCGCGGGGGCGCTCGCAGTGCTGACCTCCCGATTTAGCAGATCGGAGACGCTTGTCGTCGTGGTGCTGGTGTGGGTCGGGATGCAGCTTACGCGACTGGTTCTCTACCCGAATCTCTTTGCTTACCACGACGAGCTAATCCACGTTCGGGTGTTGGGCGACATTCTCGCGACTCACCATCTGTTCACACCCAACTCTACGCTCCCAGTCACACCAAGATATCCGGGACTTGAGATCCTCTCGGCCGCCATTGCGGATCTCACCGGACTGTCCGCGCATGTTGCAGGTTCGATCGCCCTGTTGCTCGCGCGGCTGATCATGGGCTTGGCGCTGTTCCTGATCGTGGAGCGACTTGCGCGTAGCTATCGCATTGCCGCAGCGGCAAGCCTGATCTATGTCGCGAATCCGCAGTATCTGTTCTTTAACTCACAATATTCCTACCAAACGCTCGCACTTCCCCTGTGCTTTGCGTTTGTGTATCTCATAGTGAAGCTCGAGGCGGCACCGCGCGTCGTAGCGTGGCCGTGCCTGCTTGCGGGTGGGATCACTATCGCGATCTGCCACCACCTCACCGCGGTCGGGCTCGTCGTACTTCTGGGGTGCTGGAGCATAGCGTGCGCCTTCCAGGGCCACCGTCCGCGCTATCTCAACTCGGCCTTTGTCATCGCGTTGCTGAGCGTTATCGGATGGGGGTTCCTCGCGCGGCACACGATCGTGCCCTATATCTCAGGAATCACTGAAAATAATGTCGAAAGCGTCCAGCAGCTGATCTCCGGTCGCGCCCACCACGTCTTCTTCAAGGACAACGCGGGCGACACCACTCCTGCCTGGGAACGCTTGGCCTCACTTGCATCCGTGCTGGTACTTGTCCTGCTCCTCCCGATCGCGCTGTGGTCCGCGCGCGTCTTCTTGAAAACTCGACAAGCGGCGGCGCTCGTCCTGTGCGTCATCGCCGCCGCCTATCCAGTGATCCCACTCGGTCATCTGACAAACGCTACATCCGAGGTGGCCGACCGCTCATCCGGCTTTATTTTTGTCGGGGTTGCATTCCTGCTGGCCTGGTGGGCATTTGGCATCAGACACAACGGCCACCGGCGAAACGAGACGCGCAAGAGCCGGCGGGCCTTTGCGGTTCTATGCGTGTTTGCATCCAGCCTCGTCTTGTTCGTTGGAGGCACGATAGTTGGCGCCGGTCCGTCGTGGCTACGCGCACCCGGGAAGTACTTGGTCAGCTCCGACAATCGTTCGGTGGATGTACTCGCGCTTGCTGCGTCAAACTGGCTAAGGAGCTACATCACACCAGAAAACCGGCTCTACTCAGACCGCACCAACGAGCTACTCGCCTCCGCGATCGGCGACCAGCACTCGCTCACGGCCCTGGCAGACGGAATCGATAACGGTTCGCTCAGCCGGCTGTTGCTCGCGCCACCAAGTCCCAGCGA
>DASYNL010000023.1:0-38351 GCA_036008605.1 Solirubrobacteraceae bacterium
GCCCTGCGGCTTGCCGAGCGCAAGATCTGTGCCGGTCACGTCCAAGATGTCATCGACGATCTGAAATAGCACACCCAACTCCGCCGCAAAGCGTCTGAACGCAATTGTCGCAGGTCCGCGTACGTCAGCCAAGGACAGTACGCACACGACCGATGCAGCGATCAGCCGGCCGGTCTTCAGCTCGTGCAGACGACGCAACCCCTCGGCCCCCGCAGGAGCGCTTGCGCTGACGTCGACGTACTGCCCGCCAACCATGCCGTTGACCCCCGTTGCGCTTGCAAGCTCAGCGGCTGCCTCCAGCACCCGCTCGGGTGCACCTCGCCGCATTAAGAGCAGATGCTTGAACGCCTCCGCATACAACCCATCGCCGGCAAGTATCGCCACGTCCTCGCCGAAGGCCACGTGGCAGGTGGGGCGCCCACGCCTGAGCGCGTCGTCATCCATCGCGGGCAGGTCGTCGTGGATCAGCGAGTAGGTATGGATCAGCTCAAGTGTCGCCGCAAGCGGCATCGCGTGCTCATGCTCGAGTCCCACCGCGTGGGCAGTGGCGAGCGCGAGCACCGGCCGGATGCGCTTGCCACCGGCCAGCAGCGAGTAGCGCATCGCCTCCTCCAGACCTGAGGTAAGCGCAGCCTCGGAGAAACGCATCTGCTCTAGGTAGCGCTCCACCTCCTCGCGCAACTGCTCGGGATAGGCGGCGTCCAAAACTAGCGCCCTTGCAGGAGGACCAGTCTCAGAGCAGCGAATCCTGGCCCGGGGCGGGCTGGGAGACCTCCGCCCGCGCCTGGCGCTCGAGTTCGCTGCTCGCCTGGGTGGCAAGCGCGGCGCAGTCCTCGACCATCGTGGCGGCGGCGTCGGCTGAGAGCTCGCCCGAGCGTAGCTGCTCTGAGGCGCGCTCCAATTGCGCGATTAGGTCGTCGATTCGCTCCAGGCTCATTACTGAGTCGCATTCTGGCGCAACTCGCGCAACACCGCGCCCAGCACCCCATTCACGAACCCGGGCGCGTCGCTGCCACAGAAGGTCTTGGCGCTCTCGATCGCCTCCTCGATCGCTCCCTCGGGCGGGATCGGCGTCTCTCCAGGGGCGACATCCGGATGCAGCATCTCGATCAGCGCCACGCGCATGATGCTGCGCTCCAGCGGCTGGATGCGCCCGACCGACCAGCCGTGGGCGTGACGGTCGATCACCTCATCGAGCTCCTCGGCCCTATCTGCCGCAGCATGGGCCAGCGCGAGCGTGAGCAGCGAAGCGTTCTTGCCAAGCACCTCGCCCAGCGGCCGGCCGGTGAGATCGTGCTGATAGAGCGCGAACACTGCCGCCCGACGCTGCTCGGATCGGCGCACGGCGCCCTACTTTTCCGAGTCCGGGATTCGCTGCGCCTCGAGCATCGGCATCAGGACCGCGACATGTATTCGCCGGAGCGCGTGTCTACGCGGATCTTCTGCCCGACCTCGATGAACAACGGCACCTGAATCACAGCGCCTGTCTCGAGCGTGGCGGGCTTGTTGCCGCCGCCGGAAGCCGTGTCGCCACGCAGCCCAGGCTCGGTCTCGGTGACGCTCAGCTCCACGGCGCTGGGCAGCTGGATATCAGACGGTTGGTCATCAATGAACAACACGTCGACCTCACTGCTCGGTGTCGTCCAGCGCAAAGCCTCGGCGAAAGTGGCCTCAGGCACCGCGATCTGCTCGAAGGACTCGGTGTCCATGAAGTGCGCGTCGGTCCCATCGGCATAGAGAAACTGCATCTTGCGTGCCTCGGTGCGTACAGAGCGGAACTTCTCGCCGGCGCGGAAGGTGCGATCGATCACGGCACCGTCGGAGGCTCGGCGCAGCTTGGTGCGCACGAAAGCACCCCCCTTGCCGGGCTTTACGTGCTGAAACTCCACGATCTTGAAGATCGTGCCCTCGACGTCTATGTGGTTGCCGTTCTTGAATTGGTTGGTGTTGATCACGGTCACGCAGGGTAGCGGGGAGTTGGACGCGGCGGTGCTGCAGTCCATCCCACACGGTTCTCCAGCACGAGTGATGCAACCACTGCCCAACTCTCCACGCTAGCGTCAACCTGCTACCCAAGTTGTCAGCAGCCGTCGTTGAAGTCGGCCCCGGCACCCGGGGTGGCGGGCCAAGGCTTTGGCTCTATCTGGACCACTAGTCGACCTGCAGACGACAGATCGGCTCCCCATACGTAATCGCTCTCCGGCGGCTGTGCAACGCTGCTAGAGCGTGAACCGACGCCGGAGTGGCGGGTAGGGACTTCGACGTCTTCCATCCACCGGACGGTGAGCTTGTCGCGCGCAAAGACGGGCAGGGCGCGCGCGACACTGGCACCGAGCAGTCCACTGCAATGCAAGATTTCGCCGCTAGCGAAGGCACTGGCACTGGAGCTATACGCTTCACCAGACCGCGCGGGACGCCCGAGCGCGATCGTGGCCCTAGCGGTAAAACCCTTGGGAATCCGCAGGCCAATCGCACAGTCGGCGTCGTTTGACGTGCATTGTTCACCTTCGCGCAGCGGCTCGATTTGCGCTCCATGGGTATTGGACACACCCATGTAGACGACTCTACCGACGGCGCTGGGAGAGACCGGGATGAGTCGGATCGTGATGCGTAGACCCTGTTTGGCAAAGGCCCTATCAAGCCGTGCCTGAGTCGCGAAGGGATCGGTGACAGACGCAAGGATGTATCCGTTCGGATCGGTGTGGAAGGAGACGGCATCTGCCGACGGGGGATTCACGGCTGAGCCGGAAGCGAGCAGGACGACGGCGACTGTCACGGCCGCGATGCTCGCAATGCCGATCGCACCGAGCGCAAGCGACCCTCGTTGCCTGTGAGCCTGGCGCGTGTTCCCACGTTGCTCGACAGTGTGAGTCTCGTTTGTGAGCCTCGTGAGTAGACCGGCGCGGCACTCCTCCGGAAAGATCTCGTCAACTCGCTCAGCGTCGCTTGGACGCAAAGTCCGCAAAAGCTCGATTGCATGGTCGTTCATCCCAGCCTCCTAAAGGATCGTGTCGCCTATCGGGTCTGTCGGGCAAGGGCGCAATTCGCCGTCGGGCGGTGCTGCCGTGTTCTCAGCGGAGCCTTCGAGCAAGGCCTTGCGCAGGCCCGCGCGGGCGCGATGCAAGCGCAGCGCAACAGCACCGCGGCTGCACCCGAGTGCCGCCGCGGCCTCGCGCTGGCTGAGACCGTCCCATGCGATCAACAGCAAGACTTCCCGCTGGGGTTCACTGAGGCCCGCGAATGCTGCGAGCGTACGCTCGCGCTCGGCCAGAGCTTCGGAATGATCGGGGCCAGTCTCGGCGATAGTCGCGGCAATCCTCTTCACGAGCGCGTCTTGGCGCCCTCGGCCACGACGCAGATCCGCCAAGACCTTGCGCGCTACACCAAGCAGCCAGGGCAAGGGCTCACGCGGCACCTCGGCAATCCGCCGCCAGGCCACCTCGAAAGTCTTGGAGAGCGCATCGGCCGCCAAATCGCGGTCCGCGCGCGCCAGCAGATACGCCGCGACGCGATCGAAGTGCTCCCTGTAAATCTTCTCGAAGCGCTCGCGAGCGAGTCGCATCTGCTTGTCAGCCATCCTCACCTCTCTGGTCGCCGTCAGGGGGGAAGTGGCCAGAACGCCGGGCGATGTTACGCCCAAGTCCCAAACAAACGCACAGGGTGCCGGCGAACGCATGTCCTAAGCTTCTGCGCAGACCAACCAAAGGAGCACGGCATGGAGATCCTGCAAGGCCGTACAGCGCTGGTAACCGGCGCTTCTGGAGGGCTCGGCACACACCTCGCCCGTCGCCTGGCCCGTGAGGGGATGAACGTAGCCGTCTCCGGCCGACGCGAGGACGCTCTCGCGAAGATTGCAGCGGAACTGAGCACGCTCGGCGTGAAGTCGGTTGCCGTTTCAGCCGACTTGACGGACCTGAGCAACATCGATCCGCTGGTTGACGGCGTCGAAAGCGAACTCGGGCCGATCGACGTGCTCGTCAACAATGCAGGCATCGAGTCGGTCGGTGCCTTCACCACCTACACGCGCGAGGAACTCACCTCCTCTGTCGACGTGAACCTGACCGCACCGCTATTGCTGACCCACCGCCTCACGCCCGGGATGCTGAAGCGCGGGCACGGACACGTCGTGTTCATCTCATCGGTGGCGGGCAAGGTGGGGCCTGCCTTCAGCGAGCCCTATGCGGCGACCAAGGCCGGTCTGGTCGGACTGACGCAATCGTTGCGTGCCGAGTACCTGGACGCGCCCGTTGGCTTCTCCGTCATATGCCCGGGGTTCATCGCCGGAGACGGCATGTACGCGCGGATGGTCGAAGATGGTCATAGCTCGAACCGAATGCTGGGCGAGACGACCACCGAGAAGATCTCAGATGCGCTTGTGCGCGCGATTCGCGAGGACTGCGCCGAGATCATCGAGAGCGGAGCTCCAATCCGTCCGATGCTCGCCCTCGGACAGTTGGCGCCCGGCCTTGTCGAGCGGGTGGCGCCGAAGTTTGGCATCACCGAGATGTTCCGCAAGGTCGCCGTCTCGCGTGGACGCGCCTAGGACCGCACCTCGCAACGAGATCCAGCACCGTAAAGTGGAAGGTTCCGTAGACCCTCCAAGTCCGGCGTGAGCCCAGACGCACAGGACCATCGGAGCCTCAAGCGGCCGGCGTTTGCGGTCGATGCAGCTCAGATGAGGCAGCTGCTGCGCGAAAACGGGCTGTGCGTATTTGTCGCAGCGGTGGCGAGCGCCACAATGGCTTGGCTCGGTCTGTACGGGTTTGCCTGGACCGACTACGAAACCGAGGCGCGCCCGGCATTCGACGCACTTGCCCAGGGGCACGTGGTCGAATTTCTGCGGCTCGCGCCCGCCTATGGTGGCTCGCTCGTCGAGCGAGCGCCGTTCGCGCTACTCCCGAGCCTATGGGGAGGCGGCGAACTGGCGATCTACCGCATGGTGGCACTGCCATGTCTGCTCGCGGCCGCGGCGCTCGGCGTATGGCTAGTTGCGCGGATGCGCAGCGAAGGGCGCTCGCGCCTGAACCGGGCCGTCGTGCTCGGCCTGAGCGTCGCCAGCCCACTGACGCTTCAGGCGCTTGAAATCGGCCACCCCGAGGAGCTGCTTGGGGCCTGTATGTGTATCGCCGCCGTACTGCTTGCAAACCGAAACCGGATGGTGCCTGCCGCGCTGATACTGGGGTTGGCAATCGCCAACAAGGAGTGGGCGCTGCTTGCGATCGGTCCGGTGCTGCTGGCGCTGCCAGCCAAGCGACGTCTGCTGTGCCTGTTGATTGCGGGCGCGACTTCGGTGGCGGTGCTCGCTCCGCTGGCGCTGGTCTCCTCGGGCGGCTTCATATCGGGCACGCAGGCGGTCGCAAACGCGCCCTCCTCGATCTTCCAGCCATGGCAGATCTGGTGGTTTTTGGGCCATCACGGGGCGCTGGTGCACGGCTTGTTCGACTCGCCGAAGGTCGGCTATCGCATTGCTCCCGGCTGGGTGGGCGGCGTCAGTCACCCACTGATCCTGCTCGTTGGCGCCGCGGTCACCGCGTCGCTGTGGCTGAGCCGTCGCCGCCGCGCGGGCGACGGGGCGCTGCTGAGCGAGCGAGATGCCCTGCTGGCACTCACACTGCTAATGCTGATGCGCTGCGTGCTGGACACTTGGAACACCGAGTACTACCTGCTCCCGTGCGTGTTCGCACTGCTCATCTGGGAGGCCATCGGAGCAGGCGAGCGACCGCCGATGCTGGCGCTGTCGAGCACGCTGCTCGTGTGGCTCACCTTCCAGTGGGCGCCGCAACACATCTCTGCCGACGCGCAGGCGGCCTTGTTTCTGGCGTGGTCGCTGCCGCTGATGGGACTGCTCGGCATCGCCCTCTACAGGCCGCAGCCAGCGCTAGTCGAGCGTTATGAGCTGCTTCGGCAAGCTCGTGAGCCGCTCGCTGCCGGCCTCGCCAATCAGCACTAGGTCCTCGATGCGCACGCCGAGGCTGCCGGGCACGTATACGCCCGGCTCGACGGTAACGATATTGCCAGCGCGCAGTGGCTCCTCGGACGCGGTGCGCGACAGGCGCGGGGCCTCGTGGATCTCCATACCGACGCCGTGACCGAGGCCGTGGCCAAAGTGTTCGCTGTGGCCTGCGCTGTCGATGATTGTGCGTGCGATCTCGTCCACCTCGCGTCCTGAGATACCGGCACGGACGGCCTGCAACCCCGCTTCTTGCGCGCTGAGAACGGTCTCGTAGACCTCCACCGCGTCAGCCGAGAGCTTTCCGGTGGCGTACGTGCGGGTGCAGTCCGAGCAGTAGCCGTCGAGATAGGCGCCCCAGTCGATCGTGACGAGCACGCCCGCGGCAATCTCGACATCGCGCGGCTCCGCGTGTGGGAGTGCGCCGTGCTCGCCGCTTGCGACGATTGACGGGAAGCTCGGTGCTTGCGCTCCGAGGCGGCGCATGCGCAGCTCCAGATCGATCGCCACCTCGCGCTCGGTGCGTCCCAACAGCCCGGCTTCGAGCGTCTCCGAAAGGGCCTGATCGGCAAGCTTGGAGGCGGCGCGAATGCGTTCGATCTCCTGCTCGTCCTTGACCTCGCGCAGACGCTCGACAATCCCCGAGCACGGCACGAGCTCCCAACCCGCTGCCAGCAGTTCGCGTAGGCGAGCATGCTGCTTGACGGTCAGCGACGCGTCGTCGAAGCCGAGTGTCTGTGTGCCCGTTGCTCCGCCTTCCCCCAGTGCGCGTGCCGCCACCTCGAGCAACTCGCCCGGCGCGATCTCGCGCTCGATCTCCCCCGGCAGCTGCTCAGCCGCCTGGGTGACATAGCGGAAGTCGGTGAAGAAGCGATGCTCGGTTCGCTCTCCAGAATCGACCAGCAGCAAGCCGTTGGAACCGGTGTAGCCACACAGGTAGCGCACGTTCACCGGTGCGCTCACGAGCAGGCGATCGACGCCTTGCTCGCGCAACGCCGAGGCCAGTCGAGCGAGGCGAGCAAGCTCGCTCATACCTCGTCTCCGCCCGTCTCATCGGGCGCGCCCGGAGCGTCGTCCTGTTGCTCCACGCCGCCAAGCTCCTCGCGCAGACGCTTCAGTGCCAGCCGGTAGCCCTCGATGCCCTTGCCCGACACCGAGGCGATACACAGGTCGTCAATTACCGACAGCTGCCGCCACGGCTCGCGCGCCTTCACATCGGACAGGTGCACTTCTACGGCGGGGAGCGAGGCGATCGCCAGCGCATCGTGGATCGCCCAGGCGTAATGCGTCCAGGCGCCCGGATTGAGCACCACACCATCCACCAGCTCGCGCAACGAATGCAGGTGCTCGACGTACTCACCCTCGAAGTTGCTTTGAAAGAAGCGTGTCTCGACGCCGAGCTCGCTCGCGAACGCTTCGATCTCACGCTCTAGCTCGTCCAACGTGAGCGTGCCGTAGTGCTCGGGCTCGCGCTTGCCGAGCATGTCCAAGTTGACGCCGTGCATCACCTCTATGCGAATCAAGCCTGCCATCTGAGAGCAGAGCCTACCCGCGCCCGTGCAGCTCCGACACGGCAGCATGCAACTCACTAGCGGAGACGTGACAGCCGGTGCGCACATTCCCAGGCGCATCAAGCAGCACAAAGGGGACCTGTGCGCCAGTCCGCTTCTTGTCGCGCATCGTCGCCGCGATGACCTGCTCGACGTCCTCGCCATCCAGCTCAAGCGGCAATCCATGCGCGCTCAGCAGCTCGCGCACCTGCTCTCTCAGCTCGCCAAGACCCGACAGTCGCAGCGCTGCCAGCAGGCCAAGGCCGACCGCCTCGCCGTGGCGGTAGCGCGCGTAGCCGGTAACGGTCTCCAAGGCATGACCAACCGTGTGCCCGAGGTTGAGCACCTGGCGACGGCCGGCATCGCGCTCGTCTTCGGCCACGACAGCCAGCTTCGTGCGCGCGCAGGCAAGGATTGTGCGCTCGTCCAGCGGCTCGTCCGCCGCAACGCGCTGCCACAACTCACCGCCAGCGATCAACGCCGTCTTCAACACCTCGACATAGCCGGCCGCGAGCTCTGCCGCAGGGAGCGTGGAGAGCGTCTCGGGGTCGACGATCACTCCTGCAGGATGGTGATAGGCGCCAACGTAGTTCTTGGCCTGGGCCAGATCGACCCCAGTCTTGCCGCCGTAGGCGGAGTCGACCTGCGCGACCAGCGTGGTCGGCACATGCACGACTGGGACACCGCGTTGATATGTGGCTGCGCAGAACCCGGCGAGATCGCCGACCACTCCGCCACCGAGCGCGACCACATGGTCGGCGCGGGTCATGCCACCGGTGACCAGCGCGCTCCACACGAGCTCTGCGCTTGAAAGCGTCTTGTTGCGCTCGCCGGGGGCGATCTCGATCAGCTCCTGAATGCCGCCCAGGTACTCGGCATAAAGGCCGGCGACGTTTTGGTCAGAGACACAGAACGGCCGCGAGACGGTCCGATCCAACGGCCACATACCAGGCTGGGAGCAGCGCACCTCCGTGCGCAGCAGGCCGCTTCCGACCAGCACCGGGTATTCACCGGAGGCGGCGCTAGCCCACAGCAGACGCGTACCGACAGGCGCACGAGAGAGACCGCTGAGGGCAGGTAGGGCACGCAGCCCCACGCGAGGTTTGAGCGCCGGCAGGATCGCGTCCGCAAGCCCTTCGTAGAGGCTCAGACGGCTGGCGTGCAGCTTGTCGAAAGCCCCGCGATCGGACGCCAGCGGTCGCTTGTCGCGCCCAGAGCTCGCGCTGGCGCCGGCACGACGCCAAGCGGCCTGCGCGTCGATGTCGAGCAGCACCGTCAAATGCGGCTCAAGTGCCGCGCGCACGCGCTCTGAGAGGACGCTGCCGCCGCCGAGCGAAATCACCGAGCCCGCGTCTGCCTGCTCGAGCAGTCGGCAAACTAGCTGCTCCTCGGCGACCCTGAACGAGGCCTCTCCGCGGGCGCGGAACTCCTCGGCTACGGAATGGCCCAGCTCATCTTCAAGCAGGCAGTCGCTGTCAAGCGCCCGCACACCCAACGCGGCCGCGACTTCGCCGGCGATGGTCGTCTTGCCGGCGCCCATGAAGCCGATGAAGACGAGTGCGCGACTGGGAATGTCGACTACTGGCGCCATCGCGAGCGCTCTCAGTACTCGCCCAAGCGAGCGGCGCTCAAGGCGCCGGCCATCTGATCCGCTCGCAATATGCGTTCAGTGCCTGGCGCGTGTCGTCGATGTGGTCGCCACCGAACTTACGCCGGTAGGCATCGGCCAAAACAAGCGCGACCATCGCCTCGCCGACAATGCCCGCAGCCGGTACGGTGCACGAATCGGTGCGCTCGCGCAACGCCTCGGCAACCTCGTGCGTCGAGATGTCGACGGAGCGCAGCGGCTTGGTCAGCGTCGGCAGTGGCTTCATCGCGCCGCGCACGATCAGTGGCTCGCCGTTGGTCATGCCACCCTCAAGGCCCCCGGCACGGTTGGTCTCACGGTAGTAGCCGCGCTGCTCTGAGTAGAAGATCTCATCGTGCGCTTGAGAACCGGGGACACCGGCGATGTGAAAGCCGTCGCCGATCGAGACGCCCTTCATTGCCTGGATCGAGAGGATGCCCATCGCCAGGCGACCGTCGAGGCGCTCCTCCCAGGAGACGTGTGAGCCGAGTCCCGGGACGACCCCGAAGGACTGCACCTCGAAGACCCCGCCGAGCGACTCGTTGGCCTTGCGCAGCTTGTTGATCTCTATGACCATCGCACGCCCGGCCTCGGCATCCAGGCAGCGCACCGGCGATGCGTCCACCTCATCGAAGTCGGCAAGCGTCAGAGCCTGCGCGGACTCTGGTGCGTGTACCGAGGCGATCTGGATCACGTGCGAGCGTACCTGCACACCCAGTGCGGCAAGGTATGCCTTGCAGAGCGCGCCACCCGCCACGCGCGCCGCCGTCTCGCGGGCCGAAGCACGCTCGAGGATGTTGCGCACGTCGCTCTGCTTGTACTTCTGCGTACCCACGAGATCCGCATGGCCAGGGCGTGGCAGGTGAACCTCGGGGATCCCCGCGTCGACCGGCCATGGGGACATGCGCTCTTCCCAGTTGGCGTAGTCACGATTCTCGACCTGCAACGCGACCGGACCGCCGAGCGTACGGCCGTGGCGCACGCCTGCAGTGACGCGTGCCGTGTCCTTCTCGATCTTCATGCGCCCGCCACGACCGTGGCCGAGTTGGCGGCGCGCCATATCCTCGTTGAGGTCCTCCGGGCGCAGGCGCAAGCCGGCGGGCAAACCCTCAACGATGCAGGTCAATCCGGGTCCGTGGGACTCGCCGGCGGTAATCAAGCGGAGCGTCATCTCCGCCTTAGCTTATTTGCTGTGGGCCTCGCGCCTCACGCGCGCGGCGCTTGCGTCCTTCTGCCTGACGCTTGCCGCGCTCGCACTGTTGCCTTTGGCGATGCTCACGACCTTCAGTTCGTAGACGACGATCTGACCGTTTGCTTCGATATATTCGAGTTCCTCGGAGTGGCCTGGTTCGAGATCGATCGTCTGGCATTCGGAGGTGCTCGGCAAGCAGATGCCCGTCCCGTGCAGGATCGGTGGGGAGAGGAGCTTGAAGATTGCTCCAACGCCGTTGTTCGTAACTCGTTCGAAAGAAATACGGGGATTCTGCTTGGAGGGGAATGGAGCCCCAGGCTTGATGTTCTCGTAGGGGGCAAGCGTGGCGGGCTGGCCTGGCGTGGTCGAAGCAGGTCCAAACAAGACGGAGACGACGTAGGGGAATTTGGGCTTGCTCGTTTTCTTTGGAGCAGGCGCGGGCGCTTCCTGACCGCCACCGGAGCCTTTGCTCGTGGATCCGCCGCTACCGGAGGACGACGACCCCCCCGAGCTTGAGCCGGTCGAGCTGCCGGAGCTGGGGCTAGAGGAAGAGCTTGAGGATGTGGCGGCTTTCGCCACAGGCGGCGAAGGCAGCGGCACGAACGGGTCGCGCGTGAGTCCCTGGCTTTGGAAGCGGACGCCCCCTGGTGTCTCTGAGACAGCCTCGTTGGGATTGCTAGGCGCGACCGTCACCGGCAACGACGGCGCGGAGCCGGTGACAGAGATGCTCGGCAAGCTGGCGATGGACGTAGCTGAGGAGCTGCCCGAGGAGCCCCCCGTCACGGTGTATGCGACAGCCGCGATCAGGGCGACGGCAGCCAGCGCCACGAACGGGAGCAGGCGCCGCGAAGCCAGGTCCGAGCGGATCGATTGCAGGAACTCGATCATGGCGTTGCCTTTATGACGGCAGGCGTGACCGATGCCCCGCCGGAGGAGCTGGAAGTCGGGGTTGCCGTCGCACCTGCGGGGCTAGAGGGCGTAGCCCCGGCGAGCGGGGTTGCGCCAGCTGGCAACACGTATGCGGTCGCGGTGATCGTTCCAGTCAATTGCGGCGATTTGGATTTACTCGAAGCGGTCGTGCCCGTGCCCCCGCTCGTACTGGGAGCAAGGCTGACGCTGTCGATCGTCAGCAGCCTTCCGTTGACGTGCAGTGCCCCCGAGGAGGTTTGCACGGTGAAGCCTTCGAGCTGGTCAAGCAGCTTGTAGAGGTCGACGAAACTGCCGTTGAAGACGAACGTAAACGGCTCCTGGCTGAAGGTCGTGTTCTGTGTGGCCGCCGTAGCCGCGGCAGCCGAGCTCGTGGAGCCGGCGGTGCCAGCCGTGATCGAAGTGAAGTTGACGTTGCGGCTGTGCGTAGCCCGATCGAGCGTGTAGATCAGCCCAGGCGTTTCCGCGGAAGCGGGTACGGCCTGGCCAAGGCTTACGAGTGACGCGTAGGCGCTCGAATACTGAGCACGCGCATTCTTGGCGCTGTCGGCCGCCGATTCGGCGCTAGCCAGTTGCTTGCGCGCGGTTTCGACTTCCGCACTGATCTTCGCCGCTCGTTCGCGCTCGGGCGCAACCGTCGTGAACCATGCGCCAAGCAGCACGGCGAGCGCGACGATCCCTATCAACATCAGTCGATCGCGCGTTGTCATTTGGACGGGTCTCCTGTCGAGACCGGCAAGGTGCCCGCGGAGCTGCCAGCGGAAGCTGTCGCGGTACCGGCGGCTGTGGGCACGCTCGTAGTTGGCGCTGCGGGAAGCCCGACGAACGTCACCTCAGTAGTGAATGCTGGATCGTTACCAGTGCAGGTGCCGCTGGCTGCGCTTCCGCCGCTTGTCCCGGCCGCGCTGCCCGTGTCGGACTTGGTCGAGCTCTGCAGCTGCACTTCGCTGGCACCGTCCATCAGGCGCAAGCGTTGGAGAGCCTGAGCCACGACCGTCTGGCTGGTCGCACAACCGGTGAGTGTGAAGACAGGGGTGCTGCCTGGCGGTGTACTGGAGGCGGGCGTCCCACTCGCTGCCGCGGACGCCGTGCTCGCGCTAGAGCCAGGGGTTGTTCCCGCCGCCCCGACCGTGCCGTGCAGCGCGTTGAGCGAAGTGCCAGCCGGCAGTACACGACCCAGCTCGTGCAACGCGTGAGACCAGTCGAAGCGCGCCTGAACAAGCTGAGCAACTGTCTCGGTACGCTGATCGGCCATCGAGACAAAATTTGTATAGGGCGTCAACCGCCCGGCACGAGCTTCGACCGCGCTCGTCTCGGCTTTGATCGCCGCAACTTCGCCGTTCTGGCTGGAAATGCTGTGGTGTGCGCTGCCGTACATCGCGATCATCACCGCGAGTCCGACGACCACGCCGAGCACGATCAACGCGGCTCCACCGGAGCGCCCAGTCAGATCCGAGAGCCCACCGGCGCCCTGGCGCTGCTCGCCGGGGATCAGGTTTACAGCTCTCATCGCGGTGCCTCCTCGACCGCGAGTCCCGTCGCCACGGCAAGCCGCTCGGCGGAGACGTCCCCGGCGGCACGCTCGTCGAGCACGCCGACCGTCTGCGGGATCAGGGGCACGCGCAGCTCGCTTTGTAGCGCGCGCGCGAAGCCTGAGATCTGCAGTGCCGAGCCACTGAGCACGATGCTCGACACCTCACCGCCACCGTCTTGGGAGCGGTGGAAGTCCAACGAGTTGCGTACCTCGCCGGCGATTTCGCGTACACCGCTCGATAGCACCGGGCGTACGTCGACCGCCGGCTTCTCCGGCGCGGTAGGTACTGAATCGGCGAGTTGCGGCTCCTGCTGCTGAGCGCTATCGGCGTAGAGCGAGGGCGCAACCGGAGACGGCGTGTCGAGGTCGACCGCCGCCAGCAGCTCGCGCGCTTCGGTCAGCTTGATGCTGTTGCGCTCGGCGATGTCGGCAGCCATCGACTCGAGGCCGCCGCCGATCACTCGTGTGAAGCGACAGACGGTGCCCTCGGCGATCGCCATGTTCGTGAGGCCGCCGATGTTCAAATAGAGGACGCGACCGGAGTGATCCTCGTCGGCGCGGTGCAGTGAGCGAATCAGGGCGAAAGCCGAGAGGTCAACGCCCTCGGGGCGCAAACCCGCGGCACGAACCGCGGC
Source organism: Solirubrobacteraceae bacterium (assembly GCA_036008605.1). Taxonomy (GTDB): domain Bacteria; phylum Actinomycetota; class Thermoleophilia; order Solirubrobacterales; family Solirubrobacteraceae; genus Palsa-744. Next base: position 13,416 of record DASYNL010000023.1, read on the forward strand.
AATCAGGCGTTCGACCATGTCGCGCTGGGCAGCGACGACAATCACGCGCTGACGCGGGCCGGCGGGCGTGTCGATCACGCCGAGCGCGTGGAAGTCGAGCACCGCGTTCTCGAGTGGCATCGGCATCTGGTCCTCGGCCTGGAAGCGCACGGCCGTCGCCAGCTCCTTGCGGTCGGTCAACGGCGGCAGCTCCATAGTGCGCAACACGGTGCGCTGGTTGGCGACGCCGATGCGCACGCGCTTGTCGAGCTTGGAGTCGCGGAACATTTCACGCAACGTGTCGGCGAGCGCGGTGCCGTCGAGCACCTCGCCCTCGCGCATCGTGTCGGGCGGTAGCGCGGCGCCCGCCGCCTTCTGCACCTGAATCGAGCCGTTGACACGCGCTTGCACGGCGCTCACATAGCCGGGCTGGATGTCCAGGCCGACGAGCGTGGCACCGCGGCGCGAGCGCCCGCCACGACTCGGCTTGAGGCTCGATACCGAGATTGAAGCGTTGAGTGAGGGCATCTTGCGCTTGGCCGGCTCGATCGCGACCGTATCGGCGACCGGTGGCTCCGGTGGCGCATCGACGACGATCGAGGTCGGCCTGAGCAGGCTCAGCTCGTCGCTATCCATATGTCCAGGCTCCATGGCGTCCATCTCAGTTCAGGAAGTGAGTTGTGTACAGGTTCACCAGCGGCTCGCCGAGGAAGATCGCCACGAGCGAGCCGAAGGCCAGGAACGGCCCAAACGGGACCGCGGTCTTACGCGCCACCTTGGCGCCCTGGCGGCTTACGATCAGCAGGCCGAACAAGACACCGGCCAGCAGCGCGATCAGCATCGCCGGGGCGACGGCGCTGCCGAGAAACAGGCCCATCACGCCGGCAAGCTTGACGTCGCCCATGCCCATGCCGCCTGGGTAGGCCATCGCCGCGATCAGCAGCGCGCCCCCTGCGACGGCGCCGGCGATCAGACGGGCTGGCTCGCCGCTTGGGTCCAGCGCCGTGCCGAGACCGAGCGCGAGGATCGCGCCGAGTGCGGTCAGGCGGTTGGGGATGATGCGGTGCTCGGCGTCGATCAGCGCGATCGGCACGAGCAGAAGAATGAAGGCGACGTTGAGCGCGATCGTGGCGGAGCTGCCGCCGGCCAGCACCGCGCCGACACATAGGAGCGCTGCCAGCGCCTCGACCAACGGATAGCGCTTGGAGATCGGTGCCGAGCAGTTGCGACAGTGCCCACGCAGCAACAGCCATGAGACGACGGGGATGTTGTCGTAGGGCTTGATCCCTACACCGCAGGCGGTGCAATGCGACGCCGGGCGCACGAGCGACTCGCGGCGTGGCAGCCTGTATACGACGACGTTCAGGAACGATCCGATCATCGCTCCGAACACCCCCGCGAAGGTTGCTGTCTCCATGGACGGATGATCGGCTCGCGGTGCGCCGCACTTGAGCGCTTCTGCAATCGCTCGCCCAATGTCGGGGATCTCGACTGCGTGCACTTGTCTTGGTGCAAGGCAAGGCATCGCATTCGTGAGCGCTACAGGTTCCTCTGGCCTTATCAAGACAGATCAAACGCAGAAGGGCGACCCATTGGGCCGCCCTTCTGGCACTCACAAATACTGGAACCGCAGTTCTCAGCGCGGGACTTCTACCAATCGCCTGTTGGGCAACCGCCAGTTTTGACCGGCGTACAGGTGCGCTTGGCTTCCCCGGACGTGACTTTGATGATGAATTTGTCTTTGGTGCCTGTGGCTTCCGATTCGACTTCATACCCGGTCGAAGACAATCCTTTGGTTTCCTTGGCTTCGGCTGTGGTCTTGTCCTTGAGGGTCGGCTCGATCGCCTGCAATTCCGCGAGGGTCGCACCTACATATGTGTTGTGTTCTGTGGCGTAGCTCTCCATGGTGTTCTCCATGGTCCTGACCTGTTCCTTGGCTGCTGCGTCACCAGCCTTGCTCTTCTGGTTGAGAAACGAAGGGATCGCGATCGCGGCCAAGATGCCGATGATCAAGATCACGACAAGCAGCTCGATCAGCGTGAAGCCCGACTCCCCCCTTGCTCGCAAATGTCGTTGATGTCGCACTGGCAGACTCCTATGTCTTGACGTCCGTGGATGCCAGTGCGCGTGTGTCGCCCAGTTGCGACCCGGCCATGAAGCCGTCGGCTTTGTCTTCGCATGTCCATGCTTGCCGTGCTACGTGCCTGACTGTTCTCTAATCGGCACGTGCCCCGCTCAAGCTTGAGCTTGGCGGCGCACATGCAACACATCTTCCTAACCGAGAGCAAACAAAAGGGGGCGGCCGATCGGCCGCCCCCTTCAGTTACTGCTATCCAGACGCAATGCCTGGATCCCGGTGCTACCAGTCGCCTGTCGGGCAACCGCCAGTTTTGGTCGGTGCACAGGTACGGCTAACTTCTCCGTTTACAACTTTGATGATGAATTTGTCTTTCGAACCGACTGCTTCCGATTCGACTTCGTAGCCCGTTGCAGTCGGCGTTCCCTTTACTCCTAGGAAATTCGCAGTGGTTTTGTCCTTTAGCGTGGGCTCGATTTCTTCTAGTTTTGCCGTAGTGGCACCGACATAACTGCCGTTGTTTTCGGTGGAGAACGTCTCCATCGTGGTCTGGGCAGTCCTCACCTGTTCCTTGGCGGCCGCGTCATTGGCCTTGCTCTTCTGGTTCAGGAACGAAGGAATAGCGATCGCGGCCAAGATGCCGATGATCAGGATTACCACCAGGAGCTCGATGAGCGTAAAGCCACCCTCATCTTTCGAGCGCTGGCGCAGTCGATATAGCATTGCGTCCTCTTTCCGTATCTGGGGCGCCAGCCCTCGATCCAACCGTCTCTAAACGACGGTGCGTCGCCTCGCCGATCCGTAAGATCAGAACAGGTTCCGCCGGCTTTGCCTTACACCCTCTGTGGGCGTTTGCCTAGTATCGCGGTCTGGCTTGTCAGCGCCTACATCGACCACTACTAAAGAGCGCTTTAGCGCTGCATCCAACATGGACACATTGCACTAGAAGCGATCTTCATCTTTTATGAGAAACCAGCAGTCACTCGCCCGACTGGGCGACCTGCTGCAGGTGGAACTCCTGCGCGTCCAGTCCGGTCAGGCGCTCGCCGCCACCACGACACCAGGGACAGGTCACTTCGCTGGCCTCGCCGCCGAGGTTGGAGATGACCTTGCCGCTGCCGTGACAGGGCATACAGACGCGTGGCTCCTGGGACTCGGCTGCCATCGTCGTCTCGACCTCATCCTGCTCGTCTTCCTCGGCGGAGGAGCCACGGCGTGAACGCTTGGCGCCCGCCTGCTTGGGATCGTCTGCATTACTCATTGGGCCTCACACTACCTACCCGCACGCGCCTCTGGCGTGCACGGGCTACGCGCACGGGGCCGTGCTTGATTAGCGTTCGGAGCGTGCGGCCACCCAAATCCCCTCTGCCATGGGTTGCCCTCGCCCTGATCACAGCGCTGGCGGCGGCGCTCAGACTCGTCGATCTCGGCGCCGTACGTCTAGACCCGTTTTACGACGCGGCGGTGCGCAGCATGGGCGTCTCCTGGCACAACTTCTTCTTCGGCGCCTACGAGCCTGGGGGCAGTGTTTCGATCGACAAGCCGCCCGTTGACCTGTGGCTACAGGTGGCCAGCGTGAAGCTGTTTGGCTGGGGCTCAACCTCCTTGAAGCTGCCCGAGGCACTGGCCGGAACGCTCGCCGTACCGCTGCTATATGCCGCAGTCAAGCGTCCGTTTGGCACAATCGCGGGACTTGCGGCGGCGCTGGCGCTCGCTGTGCTGCCAATCGAGGTGATCACCGCGCGCAGCGACACGATGGACGCGGTCATGATGCTGCTGCTCGTGCTGGCGTTCCTCGCCGTGGTGCGCGCCTCTGAAACGGGCACGACTATCTGGTTGCTAGCTGGCGCGGCGGCGCTCGGCCTCGCCTTCAACGTAAAGCTGCTCGAGTCGATCGTGGCGCTGCCAGGCCTCTTCCTACTGGCTTGGCTTGGTCTGCCGCGCGGCGAGCAGAAGGAGCGCGGAGCGGGACTGGCACGCCGCACCGCCAAGCTCACTGCGGCCGCGGCCATATACGTGCTGGTCGCGCTAGCGTGGCTTTCGGCGACGCTGCTCTTCCCCGCGCACGAGCGCCCTTACGCGATCGGCTCGACCAACGGCAGCGCCTGGAACGCGGCGTTCGTCTTCAACGGCAGCGAACGCCTCAGCGGCAAAACCGTGGAAGTCGGTCAGGCCCCCGCGGCGGCGCACGGTCGTGGAGGCGACGAAGTAGCATCGGCTGGCACGCCCATAACTCCCTCATCCCCCACGCGCCTGCTCGCGCGCAGCGGCCAATTGCCAGCCAAGTGGCTCGGCTGGGAGGCCTTGGCAGCGCTCTTGCTCGGCATCGCCGTCGTGATCTCCGTGCTGCGCAGCAAAGCCACGCGCGTACGGCGGGCCACCGCGATTGGCGTGTTCGTGTGGCTGCTCACCGGCCTCGTGCTGTTCAGCGCGATGGCACGCCTGCACCCGCGCTACGTCGAGAGCTTCACGCCAGCTGTCGCGGCGATGTTCGGGATCGGGGTCGGCCTCCTCGCGTCGCTTAGGAGCCGTGCGCGCCTGCTCGCACTGCCGTTGACGGCACTGCTGGCACTGCCGCTGATCGCCAGCGTGCAGGCGGTCGAAGCCAAGGTCAGCGACGCCGGCAACGTGGGCGCGCTCAACCCAAGCGAGCAGCACGCCCTCAGCGCCTACCTGCTCGCCCACCAGGGAGTCGCCCGCTACGAGCTGGCGGCCGGATCCTCAACAAGCGTCGCCTCGCTGATCGTCCAAGACCAGCGCCCCGTGCTGATGCTGACCACGTATAACGGCATCCCCTTCACGACCGTGGCCCAACTGAAGACGAAGATCGCCCGTGACGAAGTGCGCTACGCATTCCTCGACTCGGTATGTACGCGGATCTCCCCCAAGACAACAGCGGGCTGCGCACCTGTCGCCCTGTGGATACGCACCCATGCGATCGACATTTCACGCCAGGCGGGCCTGCGCGGAGGGGTGCTGTGGCAACTCCAAAATGCCGATGCCCCCCGCGCGCGCGGGGGGCATCGCCTCCGCACGCACCCTCAACCCCTCGACCGACGAGCCAGCCTTCGCAGTCCGCGCAAGGCGGTAGCGTAAGCGCCGTGGACGCAACCGCCTCAATGCACATCCTCGTCGTCGACGACGAGGCTCCATTGCGCGACACGCTGACGCGCTCCTTCTCCAAGGAGGGCCATATTGTCGAGGCCGTCGCAACCGGTGCCGAGGCGATCGAGCGCGCCGGCGGCGAACAGTTCGACGTGGTCCTGCTCGACGTCGCGCTTGGCGCCGGTCCAAACGGCTATGACGTCTGCCGCACCCTACGCGAGCAGCGCAACATCGTGCCGATCATCATGCTCACCGCGCTCGACACCGAGGCTGACGCCGTGCAGGGACTCGAGGCCGGCGCCGACGACTACGTCACCAAGCCCTTCGGTCTGGCCGAGCTGCGCAGCCGCATCCGCGCCGTGCTGCGTCGCTCCGGTCCACGCGCGATGGGTCGGGAGGTGCTTAGCATCGGGCCAGTGACGCTCGACCGCAGCCACCGCGAGGCGACCGTCTCAGGCGAGCAGGTCAAGCTCACCTTCTCGGAGTTCGAGCTGCTCGCCCAGTTGATGAGCGAACCGGGTCGGCTGTTCAACCGCCAGGAGCTGTTGCGCGCGATCTGGGGAGACTCTGCCTATCGCGACCCACGCGCGATCGACGTGCACATCAGACACCTGCGCGAGAAGGTCGAGGAGAAGCCCGAGGAGCCTAAGCTGATCTTGACCGTGCGCGGCGCCGGGTACCGCTTCCAGGAGCCGTGAGCGAGCCGCCCGCGCGGCCCAGCAGCGACGTCAAAGCGCGCGCCGGTCTGCGCCGGCACGTCCTCGGACTGCGCCCGAGAATGCTTGCCGCGCTGCTGCTCTCAAGCGCCGTGACACTCGCGGTGGCCGCGCTCGCGCTGCTCTCACCGCTCGAGCAGCGGCTGCGCTCCGAGGGCGAGTCGGGTGTCTATGCCGCCATCTCTTCCGCGCGCCCCGAGTTCGAAGAGATCGGCGTCGACCCCACCACCGGACGTCCGGATGCCGGCGAATTGGCTATCACCGTGTCGCTGCTGCGCCACCGCTCCGGTGCCGAGGTGACGGTGCTGGGCGACAAACTCGACACGATCTATGCGCCGGCCGACCAGGACCTCGACGTGCCCGACTACTACGCCCAGGCACGTCGTGCTCTACGCACCGGCAACGGCGTGCACACTCTGATCGGCGACAATCTGGTTGCGGTCGAGCCGATCAAGATCGGCAAGGGCGGCACGGTCGACGCGGTAGTGCTCGTGCGCCGCCTGGAATATGTGATCTCCACGGTGCAGGTGGTCAAGAAAGCATTCCTAGAGGCGGCAGCTGTCGGGCTAGGTATCGCTCTGCTGTTGGGAATCGGACTCACCACGACGCTGCTGCGACGCTTGGAGCGTCTGCGCGAAGCGGCAGGCGAACTGGAGCGCCATGGGCTCGACGCGCCGATTCGCCTCGACGCTCGTCCCGATGAGATCGGCGATTTGACGCGCGCGTTCGCGAGCATGCAGGCCCGATTGCGTCGCCAAATCCAAGCGCGCCACGCGTTCGTTGCAACCGCCTCGCACGAGCTGCGCACCCCGCTCGCTTCGCTCGACGGCACCTTGGAGCTGCTCGAAGACGACCTCGACCCTGGGCGGCTCGACCTGGCCGATGCACGCGAGCGCACATTGCGAGCACGCGAGCAGTCGCGCCGGCTCTCGAGCCTCGCCACCGATCTGCTCGATCTCAGTCGCATCGACGCCGAGATCTCGCTGCGCGCCGAGCCGGTCGAGCTCGGCGAGCTCTGCAGGGCTGTGGCTGCGGAATTCGAGCGGCGCGCCGCCGAGCACGAGGTCAAGCTCGATGTGCGCCACCCGCAACAGCCGTGCTGGGCAATGTGCGATCCGGGCGCGGTGGCGCGGATCGTGCGGATCCTGCTCGACAACGCGACCGGGATCGCGCCACCGGGAACGAGCGTGCACATCCAGGCAGCAGCCGAGGGCTCCTGGGCACAGGTGAGCGTGCGCGACGCCGGTCCCGGCGTACCGGCCGCCGAGCGCGAGCGGATCTTCGAGCGCTTCCAGCGCGGCAGCGCCTCGGCCGGTCGCAGCGGCTTCGGCCTGGGCCTGGCGATCGGGCGCGAGCTCGTGACGCGCATGGGCGGCTCTCTCACGCTTTCAGACGGGCCGGCAGCTCACACCGACGGCGCCAGCCAAACAGACAATCCGCCCGAGCCGTCGGGCGCCTGCTTTGTCATGCACCTACCTGCAGCGCAGATCGCAGAGCACGACGCCTAGTGAAGCCCACACAACGCCAGAGCGAACGATCGGCGAGGATAGGGCAATGACGGTCCCTTCCGCGAGCGACGGCGACCCGGGCACGGCAAGCCTGCTTGCGCAGGTTGCACAACAAGCGCATGCGGTCAACCGGATCGCACTCGACACCGAGTTCATGGGCGAGGGCCGCTATCGCACGCTGCTCTGCCTGATTCAGCTCGCTGTCGCTGACGGCCAGGGAGAGCGCATCGAGATCGTCGACCCGCTTGTGCCCTCATGGGTGCTCGACGGGCCGCTGCAAGGCGAGCCGCTCGCCGAGGTGCTTGCCGACCCACAGATCGAGGTTGTGGTACACGCCGGACGCCAGGACATCGCGCTGCTGCGCCGCACGCTCCGCTGCGAGGTGCGAAATATCTTCGATACGCAAGTCGCGGCCGGCTTCCTCGGCATGCCGGCGCAATCCTCCTATGACACTCTGCTGGCGGAGATGCTGGGTGTCAAGCTCGCCAAGAGCGCCAGCTTCACGCGCTGGGACGCGCGCCCACTCACGGCAGAGCAATTGTCATATGCGCGCGAGGATGTGGTGCACCTGACCGCGCTCGCCGCCGAGCTGGAGCGCCGCCTAGGAGAGACGGGACGCTTGCAATGGGCGCGCGAGGAGTGCGAGTTCCTCGAGAAGATCAGCGACGAGCGTGACCTCGACGCTATCTTCGCGAGGCTGCCGCGCGTCAGAGGCATGAGCGCGCCTTCCCAGAATGTCGCACGCGAACTGGTCGCCTGGCGCGAGCACACCGCGCAGGAGCGCGACAAACCAGTGCAGAGTGTGCTCAGCGACGCCGCGCTAGTGGAGATAGCCAAGCGCAAGCCGACATCGGCGCGCAAGCTCGAAGACATCCGCGGCGTCGCCCAGAACAGCCTGCGCAGGCGTGGCGGCGAGCTGCTGGAGGCGGTACAGCGCGGCCTACAGGCAACCGAGGAGCCGCTCGCAAGCGACCCGCGCCCGCCACAACCGCGTCCAGACGACGTACCTCTGATCGCCCTGTGCGAGGCACTAGTCAGAGCCCGAGCGCGCGAGGCGGGCCTGGCCTACGAGCTGCTGGCCGCCCGCGCCGACCTACAAGCAATCGTGATCGCCCAGCGAGCAGGCGCGCGCGCCGACGTGCGCACCCTGCGCGGCTGGCGCGCCGAGCTGGTCGGCAACGAGCTGCTGGAGCTGCTCGACGGCGGGCTGTCCCTTTCCGTGAAAGACCGCCGCCTTCAAGTCAGCTCAGGCTAACGAGGGCCGCCACGGTGCGGAGAGTCAAGCCTGGCAAGGACGTACCCCTTCGGGGCACAAGCAGCTCGCGAAGTGTGCTCCGCACACGAGCGACCGAGGACGCCGCCAGGCGCGCAGGCTATCCGTGCCGTGGGGGTTATTCGATGTGGTTGTAGACGGTGAACATCGGCATATACATCGAGATGACGATGAAGCCGACGATCGAGCCGATTACGATGATCATGATCGGCTCGAGGATCGAGGTGAGCGCTTTGACCGACGCTTCGACCTGGTCCTCGTAGAAGTCAGCGACCTTGGCGAGCATCGCGTCCAGGGCGCCTGTCTCCTCACCGACGCCGACCATGTGGGTGACCATCTTGGGGAAGATCGTGGTCTTCGACAGCGGCTCTGAGAGCGTTCCACCACGCTTGACCGAGGCGATCACACCGTCCATCGCTTCCTCGACGGCAATGTTGCCGCCAGTCTTGCCGACGATCTCGAGCGCCAGCAGTAGGGGCACACCGGCGCTCATCAGCGAAGAGAGCGTGCGTGACCAGCGCGCCACGGCGACCTGTTGGACGATCGTGCCGATCTTCATCGGCACGCGCAGACGGAAGCGATCCCATTGCGGGCGACCCCACTTTGATTTCTTCCACTTGATGAATGTGAAGGCAATCAATCCGGCGCCACCGAACATTGCCCACCAGTAGCCGACGACCGCGTGGGACATCGTCACGGAGACCTTGGTGATCGCAGGCAATTCGCCGCCGAACTGCTTGAAGACGCCGACGAACACCGGCACTAGGAACGCGACGAGCGCCATCATTACGGCCACCGCGAAGGTGATGACGAGCACTGGGTAGATCATCGCTGAGCGGATCTGGCGACGCAGCGAGGCTTCCTTCTCGAGCTGGTCGGCGACCTGCATCAGCGAGCCCTCGAGCAGACCGCCGGCCTCGCCGGCTCGGGTCATCGCCACGAACAAGGGATTGAAGACCTTCGGGTGCGATTCCATCGCGCCGGAGAGCGAGAGTCCTGCCTCGACGTCCTTTCGTACCTGGATGACCGTTTCCTTGAGGAACTTGTTCTCGGTCTGTTCCTCGAGCACATAGAGCGCGCGCAGGATCGACAGCCCGGAGGAGATCATCGTCGCCAGCTGACGTGAGAAGACGGCCAGCTCGCCGGCCTTGACCGACTTGAGGAAACTCAGCTCGATCTCGCGTGAGGCGTGCTTGTCGGCGATGTCGAGCACGATCATGCCGCGCGACTTCAGCTGGTTGGAGACGGCCTCCTTGGAATCTGCGTCGATCTCACCGCGTGCCTTGACGCCGGCAAGATCCATCGCCTTGAAGACATACGTGCTCATGCGGCCGCCAGCGATCCGGCGCCGAGCAGACGACGCAGCTCCTCCGGGGCGGAGGAGCGCTCTTCGGCGAGTTTCTGGGAGACCCTGCCGGTGCGCACGAGCGAGACGAGCGCGGAGTCCATCGTCTGCATACCCTGGGCGGAGCCGGTCTGCAGGACCGAGTAGATCTGGTGCGTCTTACCCTCGCGGATCAGGTTGCGCACGGCCGGATTAGGCACGAGCACCTCACACGCGGCGACGCGGCCGGAGCCATCGGCCGTCGGCAGCAGCTGCTGGGTGATGATGCCTTGCAGCGCAACCGACAGCTGCACGCGCACCTGGCCCTGTTGCTCGGGCGGGAACACATCGATGATGCGGTCAACCGTTTGCGCGGTGTCCTGGGTGTGCAGCGTGGCGAACACAAGGTGACCGGTCTCAGCCGCCGTCAAAGCTGTTGAGATCGTCTCCAGGTCGCGCATCTCGCCGACCAGGATCACGTCGGGGTCCTGGCGCAAGGCAGCCTTCAAAGCGTCGGCGAAGGAGTGCGCGTCGGAGCCGAGCTCGCGCTGGTTGACGATGCACTTCTTGTGCCCGTGCAAGAACTCGATCGGGTCCTCGATCGTCATGATGTGCTCCTCGCGCGTGGCGTTGATCTCGTCGAGCATCGCGGCAAGCGAGGTGGACTTGCCCGAGCCGGTCGGACCGGTGACGAGCACGAAACCGCGCGGCTTGCGTGTTAGGTCGTGCGTGATCGGAGGCAGGCCGAGCTGGTCGATCGAGGTCAGGCCGAAGGGGATCAGGCGGAAGGCCGCGCCAACGGCTCCGCGTTGGAAGTAGGCGTTCACGCGGAAGCGGGCATGGCCGGGGATCGAGTAGGCGAAGTCCAGCTGCCAGTTGGTCTCAAGGCGCTGGCGCTGGTCGCCTGAGAGGATCGAATATACGATCTCGCGCGTGTCGGTGCCAGACAGCTCGGGATAGCCCTCGAGGCGATCCAGGCGCCCGCGCACGCGCACGGTCGGGGGCGCGCCGGCGGCGAGGTGCAGATCCGAAGCTTTGCGCGCCACGACCTCCATCAAGAGGTCTGCGAAGTCGATACTCATCGAGCTGCCCTTCTGTCGTGCAAGCGGGCGCTTGCGATCTGCGCATATGCGCTCATGCGGCCCTTATCGGCAGATGTACGCCCCATCTCAACTGCTGCCGATCACACGGGCAATCTCCGCGATCGAGGTCAAGCCTTGGCGTACCTTCTCGAGGCCGTCGTCGCGTAGGCGGCGCATCCCCTCGCGGATCGCCACCTCACGGATCTCATCGGCCGAGCGACGCTCCAATGCCAGGTTGCGGATCTCCGAGGAGAGTGTCATCACCTCGTAGATGCCGAGACGGCCGCGATACCCGGTGCCGGCGCAGCGCCGGCAGCCGTTCGGCTCGTAGGCCTCCAGGTCGACCAGCGCCTTGTAGCCGTTGTCGCGCAGGACCTCGGCAGGCACGATCGTGCGCTGCTTGCAGTTGGAGCAGAGCATGCGCGCCAGGCGCTGGGCCAGCACGCAGTCGAGCGCCGAGGCCACCAGAAACGGCTCGATGCCCATCTCCGTCAGGCGTGTGATCGCCGATGGGGCGTCGTTGGTGTGAAGCGTGGAGAGCACGAGGTGCCCGGTGAGCGCCGACTCGACGGCGATCTGTGCGGTCTCACGGTCGCGGATCTCCCCCACCATGATGATGTCCGGGTCGGCACGCACCATCGCGCGCAGTCCCGTTGCGAATGTGAGTCCCGCCTTGCTCGAGACCTGCACCTGTGTGAGCCCTGCGATCTGGTACTCGACCGGGTCCTCCACAGTGATGATGTTCTTCTCGGGCGTGTTGAGTGCCAACAACGCCGCGTACAGGGTCGTAGACTTGCCCGAGCCAGTCGGGCCGGTGACGAGCACAGCGCCGTGGGTTTCGTGGAAGGCGCGTTCGAAACGATCGCGCTCGGTGTCGGCCATACCGAGCTTCTCGAGCTTCATCACGACCGAGTCCTTGTCGAGGATGCGCATCACGATCGACTCGCCGTGAACGCTCGGCAGTGTGACGACGCGCAAGTCGATGTGGCGACCGTCGACTTTGAGGCTGACACGACCGTCCTGAGGCAAGCGCCGCTCCGAGATGTCGAGCTCGGCCATGATCTTCACGCGCGAGACCACGCCGGCGGCCATGCGCCGTGGAACGGTCGTTATGTCCTGCAGGATGCCGTCCACGCGCACGCGCACGCGCACCTCGTGGCCATCGGGAGCCATGTGCACGTCAGAGGCGCCCAGCTCGACCGCTTGCCCAACGATCTGGTTGACCAGCTTGACGACAGGCGCGTCGTCAGCGGTCTCGCGCAGGTTGACGATGTCGGCGCTGGTCTCTTCTGCCTCTTCGGCGGCTGCCGCGTCGCCGGAGACGACATCCTCCAGACGCGCCATGCGCGAGATCAAATCGCCGATCGCATCGGGCGAGGCGACCGCGACCCGCACCTCATAGCCGGTCATGATCGCGACGTCGTCTACCGCCAAGACATTGGAGGGGTCAGCCATTGCCAGCAACAGCGTGCGCTTGTCAACGAACGCGACCGGCACCGCTTGGTAGCGCTTGGCGGCACTGTTGACGACGAGATTGGCGGCGCCCATGTCGACTGGGAAGACATCCAGATCGAGGTGATCGAGGCCGTAGCGCTCGGCAAGCGCACGGGCAAGGCCGTCAGAGGTGATCGAGCCGCTTGCGAGCAGTACGCGCTCGGGCGTGATGCCTTCGTTGCGCGAGGACTCGATCGCACTGTCGACGCGTTCGCGCTGGGCGAGACCCATATCGACGATCACGTCGGTCAGAAAGCGGCCCGAGGAACCGCGGCGACTCGGGCTCGTGACGCCGGCCAGTGGCTCAGGTCCGTCGCGATCGGGCTGTTCGACACCTGAGCCATTGTTCGATATGTACTGGCTTCCCACGCCCACGCTTATTGCGTCCAGCCCACCTGCAAGCGAGCGTCCGTCCGCGTCGCCCGGTACGTCGCGGGAGGGATCGTCGCGGTCGATCTCGACGCTCACCGTTGGTTCGGTCTCGCCGAAGATGTCGTTCTCGTCGCGCAGGCCATTGGGCGGGGTGCTCATCGCCCCTGCCCTTGACCAAAGGTGGCCCTAGCCTTTGGTGCCCTCGATCCCGACGCCGTGGCGCATCGCCTCACGTGGCGCCACCCTGCCGGTCCAGTGCTCGAAGCTGAGTGCGCCCTGGGCGACGAGTATCTCAAGACCTCCAACCGTGGCCGCTCCATGGGCTTGAGCCGCGGCAAGTAGTGGCGTTGGGCCGTCCCCGTAGACCAGATCGATGACGTAGGCATACCTACCGACGTGATCGGCGGTCATCTCCAGTTGGTTGAGCGCCTCGGCCTCAGTGGCCGACCGTTGCAGTCCGACCGACGTGCAGTTGACGAGCAGGTCGGCTTGGACCGGTCTAGCTACTGCCTCGGCACCGAGGTCGCCTGCCAACTCCAGCGCTCGCTCAAAATTGCGATTCCACACCGAAACACTGGCTGCGCCCGCGTCTTGCAAGGCCCACACCGCGGCGCGAGCACTACCACCGGCGCCCAGCACAAGGGCGCTCGGGTGAGCGGGCATCCCAGTCAAGCGCCCCAGTGCAGCGATCAGGCCTGGCGCATCGGTGTTATGTGCCTCGATCGCCCCATCCGCAGCGAAAGAGAGCGTGTTGGCCGCTCCGATCGCGCGCGCTGTGCGGCTCGTCTGGTCGGCTAGCTCGAGCGCCGCGTGCTTGTGCGGGATCGTAACGTTCGCTCCCACGAAGCCGCTTGCGCCCAGTGCTCGCACTGTCTGCTCGAAGAGCTCCTCGGGCAACGGCAGAGTCTGGTAGCTCCAGTCCCCCATTGCCAAGGCAGCGAACGCCGCCCGGAACATCGCGGGCGAGCGACTGTGGGCGACCGGCCAACCGATGACGCCTAGCTTTGGCATCAGCGCACAGCTACTCTCACTGTGGCAAGGCGGTGCACCCGCTCAACCTTTCTTGTCGCATGTGGGCACGCGCCCACCGTTTTTGGCGATCGCTTCGCGGTAAGCCGCAGCGTTCTTTTCGAACTGCGCGTAGCTGGTCGAGAAGACCTCCTCGCCGCAGCCGTCGGCGCCAGCGACGTAATACAGGTAGGAGACGTGCGCCGGGTGTGCCGCGGCCTGGATCGCGGCGACTCCAGGGTTTGAGATCGGCGTCGGCGGCAAGCCCGTGTGCGTGCGCGTGTTGTAGGGGGAGTCGCTGTGCAGCTCGGCTTCGGTAAGCGGAGTCGAGAAGTTGTGCAGTGCGTAGCGCAGCGTCGAGTCGATCCCAAGCGTCATGTTCAGGCGCAGGCGGTTATAGATGACCGCCGCGACCAGCGGGCGATCGTGCGGGATCGCCGCCTCGCGTTCGATGATCGAGGCCACGATCAGCAGCTGGTATGGGGTGATCCTGAGCACGCGCGCACGATCGACCTCGCCGCCACCGAAGTTTTCATGAAACGCGGATAGCTGCTCTGAGACCAGCTGCGTGGCTGGTGCGCCGACATACATTTCATAGGTTGCAGGAAACAGAAACCCTTCAAGATTAGGAGTGCTTGCCGGTGCGCCGTAATGCGCGAAGTCGATTTCGCTAGAGCGCTTGGACGGCAGCAGATAGCTGCCGCTGAGGCCGTCTTGATGTGCGAGTACCGCGATCTGGGCGCGTGTGAATCCCTCCGGTATGACGATCTTCACGATCTTGGGGATTGGGGGGATTTTTGGGCGTGCCGAGTGGTGTGAGAGGAGCACTGCACCAAAGCCGAGAGCACCGAGCACGATTATCAGCGCCAGCGCGATTCCCGCGCGGCTCGCGAATTTTCGTGAGCCGTGCCCATGTTTTCCGTGCAGATGCGGGCGATGAAGGCGTGAGCTGGCAGGTAGGGGCGCGGGCACTGCAGGTGGCTGCCTAGCAGGCAGGGAGACAGGCGCTACAGGTGGCTGCTCGGGTGGGACATACGGTGGCTCAGTGACCTCTGGTTCGACCACGGGAGGGGCGGCATCCGAGATCCCCTCGCCCGATGGAGCTGTATTGCTCAGCTCAGGACCAGCAAGAGGCGGCGGTAGCGGCAGCGCGCTCGCCCCCGCCTTTTGCAGACGTCGACGCTCGCGCTCTTCACGGGCGCGTTCGCGCTCCTGCTCGGTGCGCTCACCCGATCCATTCGATCCACGGTCCCTGGACAAGTGCGTGACCCTACTGGGATCACCCTCGCGGGTACATGCGAGCGAGCCAATCCTCCAGCAGCACAGCTGCGGCGCGCGAGTCCTCGCTGGTGCTGGGCTGCTCGACGTGTGCGGCAATGCGCGTCGTGAAGCGCTCGTCATACAGTTCGACCGGGACAGCCTCGCCGAGGCGACTGGAGAGGATCGCGGCGAAGTCGCGCGTCTCGCTTGTCTGCTGTGTGTCATCGCCGCGCAAGGACAGCGGCAGACCCACGACAATGCGCTCCACCTCGCGCTCCTGCACGAGCCGGGTCAGCTCCGCAAGCCCGCGACGGCTCGCGGGCCGCGCGACGACGGCGATCGGCGTGACAATCGTTCCGGTCGGATCGCTCAGCGCACAGCCACAGCGTGCACTGCCGTAGTCAAGCGCTAGGACACGCATCCATCAAAGGGCGATCGTGCCATAGCCGACGATCACATCGCCCTCGTACAGACATGCGATCTGGCCGGGAGCGGTGCGCTCGATCGGATCGAGCATCTCGAGCTCCACACGCTCGTGTAGACCCGCGCCGGGCTCATCCCGCACTCTGCAGGGCATGCGTCGGCCGCGGTAGCGCACCTTTACCGCGTCCACCTGGCCGCCGTCGCGGTGCAAGGTGACCTCACGTACGCTCACGGCGGCGGTGCGCAGCTGCTCGCGTGGACCGACCGTGACAGTGTTCGAGAGCGCATCGGTCGCGATCACGTAAAGCGGTCCCTCCACCCCAGCGACCGTGCCGCCGCCGATGCCCAGACCATGGCGCTGGCCCACGGTGAGCGTGTGGACGCCGCCGTGCTCGCCGAGCTTGCGTCCTTGACCGTCGAGGACCGCACCCGCTCTTCGCTTTATGCCACCGTGGCGTTCGAGGAAGTCGCTGCTGCGCGTTCCCGCCAGGAAGCAGAGATCCTGGGAGTCCGGCCGGCGCGCGACCTCCAGGCCCGCCTGTGCGGCGCGCTTGCGCACTTCGGGCTTTCTCAGCGAACCGAGCGGGAAACGCAAGCGCGCCAGCGAGCTTGGCGATAGCGCGGCCAACGCATAGCTCTGGTCCTTGCTCTCGTCCACCGCTATCCGCAGCAATGGCTCGCCATCCCCGCTTGACTGGGTGCGCGCGTAGTGGCCGGTGGCAAGCTTCTGCGCGCCGAGCCGGTCGGCCAACTCGAGCATCGCGTCGAGGCGCACCTTGCCGTTGCAACGCACACACGGATTGGGCGTGAGGCCGGTGGCATGGTCTGCAAGCCAGCCGTCGACGACACCGGCGCGGAACTCCTCGCGCAGATCGATCGAGAAATGCGCCATTCCCATGTCGTGGGCAAGCGAGCGCGCCGAGCGCACCGCCTGAGCCGAGCAGCAGCTGCGCTCGCCGTCATTCTCAGGATCGGACCACAGCTCGAGCGTCACCGCCACCGTCTGCTCGCCACCCTTGGCGAGCAGAAGCGCAGCCACGGCGCTGTCAACGCCGCCGCTCATCGCCACCAGCGTGCGCGTGGCTGAATACGCAAGCCCGGCTTGTTCACGGGCCGCCCAACCGAGCGCGCGGTGCAGCGCGTCGCTTGCCAGCTCGGCTGCATGTTGCTTTGCCGGGCTGAGGCCGCCGAGCTCGGCCGCGATCTGCGGAGCGCCGATGCGTGCGGCATCCAGCAGGCCTGCGCCGCTGATCAGCGCAACCGTCGCGCTGCCCGCGGCGATCGCGGCACCGCAACCACTCGCGTCGAAGCCGGCGTCGAGAATCAGCCCGTCCGGGCTGGAACGATCGACGGCGAGCGAAATGCGGATCAAGTCGCCGCAGGCCGCGCCACCGGCCGCGCCGCTACAGGCATCGACAGGGGTGTGACCCTGGTGCTGCGGGAACTGCAAGTGCTGGGTGAACATCTCGACGTTCATGTCCGTCGAGTGTAAGAGGCAGAGGCAGAGGCCGCGCTCGACCACGAGTCACGCGACAGAGGTGAGCGCCTCATGCTCAGCGCACGAATGTCACGAAGGTACCGTCGCGATTCAGACGACGGCGCTTTGCGCTTCTTGAACCGCCTGTTCGAGTGCGAACACGTCGGTGAGCCCGGTGAGTGTGCTCACGACCCCGTGCTTGTTGACGATCAGGATCGTCGGCGTCTGGTAAACGTGGACGACTTCGGTGATCGTGCCGAACTCGCCCACCTGGCTTGCCAATGCCAGGTGCAGTGTGAGCGTACCTTTGGAGCGAGCCACAAGGGCCTTGGCTTGGACGACGTTCTGCTGGTCGACGCTCGAGCTGGGTGTCCAGAAAAACAGCATCACTGTCTTCCCCTGGGCAAGCTCGTGTTCGACAGCCACCTGCTGGACCGACTTAGCGGAATGCTTGATGCTGCTGTGCACACGAATGACGGGTTTGTCGGTAGGCGCCACAGTCCTGTGGGCTGGAGCCGTCTTCTCTACCGTGTTCGTACTGGTATGGATGACGGTGCTCGTACCGTGCCCCCCAGTGCTCGTCTTGTGGATACTCGTCACCGTTCGACGGGCAAGGTTGGGAGCAGTGGTTGCTTTGTGTGTGACGGTCACGCTCTGCGTGGTTGTGCCGGCGGTAGTCGTGTGCGTAGAGGTCGCTGACGCTTGGGCTTCGCCGGTGAGCGCCTGGGCGCGGCCCGCTTGCTCTTGGACGTTGCGCTGAGACTCGGCCACGGCGCCGTGCGCTTTGGCGATCGCCTTTGTCAAACCTTCGACGCCGGGCGCGGCGCCGTGGTAGACCTTGGTGGGCGCCGCGGCGTTGCCGCCGGAGCTGCCGTTGGCCGACGCGCTGTTTGTCGGCGTCGAGGCCGTCGGTTCGTTCGGGTTGGGGCTATGGCTGCGCAGCGCGACGGCCCAAATGAGGCCGAAGACGACAACCACTCCAAGCAGGATTTGGTAGGGACGCGAAAGCTGAGCCATCGCCCCTCACTTCGGCAGAATCGCCGTGCGAGTTGAACGGCGTCATTGGCCATGGACGCCTCGCAAGCGCTTTTTCATGGCCAATGTCCCGATATTCAGGCGGTTCTGGCAGAGCCAAAGTAAGCAAGGGGGCTGCTTCTACCGATGCATTACGGTCGATCACGCACTGCTCGACCTGAGGTAGTCGTGCCGAATCGTCGTTGTCAGATGACTGCCGACTATGCGAGATCGCGCAGACGCCGCAATGCCGCGTGCACGACGGTGGCCGTTGCGAGCGTCTCCTCCGACCCGTCCTGCATGTCGCGCAAGACGGTTCGGTCGGCCTCGACGACCGCCAACAGGCGCGCGCCGATGCGATTGGCTTGGTTGCGCTGGCCCTTTAGAGAACGCCCGGCCATCTCCATCTGCGCGTGCAAACCCGCGGAACGGGCCTCGCTCAAGATCTCAAAAGCGGCTGCCTTGACCTGCGGGAACGACCCATCCTCTCCCCCATCCGCAAGCCCGACGTACAGATCGACGGCACGAGCGTCACCTCCAAGCGGGGCACCGGCAAGCAGGATTCGCTCGATGCCCGCAGCCCAGCCAATGCCCGCCGTCGGAGGGCCGCCGAGCTGCTGCACAAGCCCGTCGTAGCGCCCGCCGCCGCCAACACCGCTCTGCGCGCCCAGGGCGTCGCTGGTGAACTCGAAGACGGTGCGCGTGTAGTAATCCAAGCCGCGTACGAGCGTCGGGTCGAGCTCGTACGCGACGCCGGCGCGGTCGAGCAGCTCGCGCACGCTCGCGAAATGCTCGGCGTCGTCCGCATTGAGCTCCTCCAGCAGCCGCGGCGCCTCACGCATCACGGCGACAGTGCCCTCATGCGCGGAGTCGAAAGCGCGTAGCGGGTTCAAGTCGATGCGCTCGCGCACCTCCTGAGACAGACTCATTTCGTTTGCACGTAGGTACTTCTGCAGGCGCTCGCGATAGCGCTGACGACTCTCGCTGCTGCCCAAGCTCGACAGGCGTAGACACACATCCCTCACACCCAGCTGCTCAAGCAGTGTGCCGAGCAGCAAGATCGACTCAGCATCTAGCGCCGGGTCATCGGAGCCAAACGCCTCTGCGCCGACTTGCCAGAACTGGCGCTGGCGGCCCTTCTGGGCACGCTCGTAGCGGAAGAAGCTCGACAGGTACCAGAGCTTCACGGGCTGGGGAAGCTTATGCATGCCATGTTCGACATAAGCCCTGCAGACGGGCGCGGTACCCTCCGGGCGCAACGTCAGCGAGCGTTCGCTGCCGTCGGTCAGCGTGTACATCTCCTTCTGCACTATGTCTGTGGAGGAGCCAACTCCGCGTGCAAACAGCTCGGTGGCCTCAAACGTGGGAGTCTCGATGCGCTCATAGCCGGCGCCCTCGAGGATCGCGCGAGCACGCGCCTCGAGCGCCGTCCGACTCGCCGCCTGCTCGCCGAGCACGTCGTAGGTGCCGCGCGGCGCCTTGATCTGCTCCCCGCTCAAGGCTGCGGTGCCATCGCCGCAGCGCGCAGCTCGGCAAGAAACGGGTTGGTATCCCACTCGCGGCCGAGCGTAGTTAGGCCCATGTGGCCTGGATACACAACCGTGTCGCGCTCGAAGCGGCTCATCAACATGCCGATCGAGCGCTCCAGCGTCGCCCAGTCTCCGCCTGGTAGGTCCACACGGCCGACCGAGCCTTGGAAGAGCACGTCGCCGGAGAGCAGTGCCGGTTGAGCGCCAGAGGAGCGTCCCTCATCCTGCGCGGATGCAGAACCTTGCACGGTGGCGCTCACACGATCGACCGCGTACGTCACGTGGCCCGGGCTGTGACCAGGAGTGAACAGCACCTCGATGTCCATGTCCGCTAGCTGCAGCCGCTCGCCGCCTTTGACGGTGTGCTCTGCCTGCCAGCTCTCGTATGGACCAAAGCCCGGCATCGTCCATTTCATGATGTCCGCAAGCACGCCAAGCTCGATCTCGGGGCAGTACACAGGCGCCCCTGTGGCTCTCGCGACCGGCGCCACGGCGCCGACATGGTCGAAATGACAGTGGGTGATCAAGATCGCCTCGATCTCGACGCCGAGCGCAGCCGCCGCATCGAGCAGGCGCTGCGACTCTTCGCCCGGGTCGATCATTAGCGCGCGGTTGGCTTGCGCGTCAGCGCGCACGAGGTAGGCGTTCTCTTGGATAGGCCCAACCGTGAGCTCCTGGACGTCGATCACTTCAAGCCGGCCTTACCCGCCTGTCTGGCTTTGCTCGCCATCCTGCGTTTGTATAGCCAATTGTCGGTGTAGTAGCTGATCGGCACGTACGCGATCAGCACGATCGGAAACAGCGCGATCGCCTCGTTTGGCTTTTTCAGAAGGACGATGCTGATCAGCAGCATCAGTACCGCCGCAGCCATCGCCCGGTAGAACGCTCCCAACCACGTCGGCGGCTTTTCCAGGCGCTCCTGGCGCGTTAGCTTCGGCGCGATCGCCTTGCCGGTCTTCTCCGCCTCGGTCGGCTTGCGGCCGGTGCGCCCGCGCGACTCAACCACACCCGCCGCGTTGCCACGGTGCTTTGTCTGCCGCTTGCGCTTCGTCTGAGCCATCTCGCGCCTTGTTTCGTGGTCTCTACACGGATAAATCACAGCCCGTCACACGACGGGGCACCTAGAACCCTAGTGCGTTCTCGATCACGTGCGCTCCAGGGTCGAATCCGGGCAGCGGGACGTCTTCGGGGAAGCCCTCAAACGCCGCCCGTGGCGCAAGCCCGACGAGCTCCGCGCAAGCGATATCAACATGCCGGCGGACCGCCTCGACGATCGCTCGCAACGGCAACTCGAGCGGGCGCTCGACGTTCATCGAGAGTTGGACGATAACTTCTGCGGAACGCATCTCTTTCGCGCGCGCGGGAGGTGTCGGGCTTTTGGACTCCATGCCTCCACGGCTCAGCGACACGCCGAGCGCCCGCAGTCCCGGCAGCCCCTCGGCTCCGCCCTCCCGGACGAGGCTCGCGATGCGCTTCGCATCCTGAACACTTGCGGGCGGCGACAGCTCGAGGTTGAACGCCACCAGCGGCTCCCTGGCCGCGACAAGCGTTGCGCCAGCGCTCGGGTGCATCCGTGGCGGACCGAAGTCCGGGCACAGCTCGCCTGTGCTCAAGCGCTGCGCCAAACCGGCCATGCCACCGCGCCGCAGCTCGGCGCGCGTGCGGCCCTGTGCTAGCTCGCCGTACAAGAAGACCGGCACGCCGAGATCCTCGCCAAGTTCGGAGCCCACGACAAGCGCCTCCGCGCACGCCGCGCCTCGTTGGGAGGCGTCGAGGTACACGAGCGGCATGACGTCGAGTGCCCCTACATGTGGGTGTACGCCGATATCGTCGACGTTGCGATCCTGCCCAACGTCGATGCGCTCCACCGCCACGCGCGCGCCGGCCAGCAGAGCGCCGGACAACGAACCCTGGGCGCCGGCCAGCGTGAGCACTGAGCGGTGATGGGCTGCATCGGAGTGGACATCGAGCAGGCGTGCGGTCCCAGCCTCGGTGAAGGCGTCGGCGATCGCTTCGATCGTGACTTGCCGCCGACCCTCGGAGACGTTGGGAACGGCTAGCAGAAACGTGTTGGGCATGATCTGGACGAGTCGGGCATGGCCGGCAACGAGAGCCGGGCGCTCCTGCCTGAGAGGCTAAACTCCCCGCTCCCGCCGGAGTAGCTCAGTTGGTTAGAGCAGCGGAATCATAATCCGCGTGTCGGGGGTTCGAGTCCCTCCTCCGGCATCGCGAAAGGCCCTGTAGCCGAGAGGTTTCTCGGTCGTGGAGGTTATGGGCCGGGCATCAGCCCAACACGAGAGTGTGAAAACAGCAGCCTGATCCTAAGCCGGGTTAGCCCTGGCTTGCGTGTTCGTCACCCCACCATTACACCGTCTACGAAACGCGGCGGCAGCGGCACGCGAGACCGGCGAGACGGACGGTCATCGGAGCTGTATGTAACAGGAGACGCCACTCGCGGCGTAATGGAAATGATGGACTTCAAGACCACCGGAACAGGGACTGCTTTGACTGACGCGGAGCTGATCGTCGCTTCACGGCGAGATCCGCGGGCATTTCGCGAGTTGTATCACCGCTGGGCCGAGCGGATACTGGCCTACTTCTATGCGAGAACGCTGAATGCCGAGGTCGCGGCGGATCTCTTGGCCGAGACGTTCGCTGTGGCATATGAGCGTCGGCGACGTTTCCGCGATGTCGGCCGACCCGGTGGCGCGTGGTTGTATGGCATCGCTGCGCGTGAGCTTTCGCATTGGTTTCGCCACGAAGACGTTCATCGCCGAGCGATCAAGCGGCTCGGGATCGCGGTTCCGGACTTGGACGAGGAGTCGATCGGGCGGATCGAGGCCTTGGTCGACCTCGACGCGCGGCGGACGAATCTCACCGCTGCGCTCAGTCAAATATCGCCGAGCGAGCGAGACGCGGTCCAGCTACGCGTGGTCGAGGAGCTTGAGTACGACGCGATCGCGACGTCGCTGGGTTGCAGCGAGGGCGCCGCCCGCGCACGCGTACACCGTGGTCTACGCCGTCTGAACACCCTGATGGAGGCACAGAAATGAGCGACATCCCGTTCGTCAACCAGCTCGGCGACGCAATCGACACCGCGGTCGCGAGACCCGCGAGACGCACCGCCTGGCTGAGCCAGCTTCGGTCGAACAGGGCCGCGATTGTGCTCGTGGCGCTCGTCGCCCTCAGCAGCGGTGTCGCCCTCGCCAGCGGCCTGCTTACGTCGAACAGTCCGATTGAGCTCGCGACCGCCGGCCCTATGTGCTTCACCTCGGCGAGTCTCCGCGACGGCTCCGGCCCTGCGAACAATGATCTTCTGCCCATACCGGCATGCACGCAGACACGTCGCCTGCTGGGCCAGCCGGCGCGCCCGCTCGTGGCCTGCGTAAGCGATCACCCACCGGACGGCTACTCCGGGGTAGCGGTGTTCCCAGGTAGCGGCTCTGACGCCTGCGAGCACGCCGGACTAAAGCCGCTACCGGCTGGCTACCTATCCGCCCTATCGAGAGTCGCGACACTTGAGGCCAGTCTGGTCAAACTCGACACCGTAGGCTGCGTCTCACCGGCTCGCCTCGCGGCGCGAGTACAGATGCTGCTCAACAAGGGCGGGTGGGTCAGCTGGCACGCATCGCTGCGGACTGACCCAGCTGGTGGCCCCTGCGGCTCAGTCATGGGATTCACCGGCGGAAGCAACACGTCTTTCCAGGGATCGATCTACGCCCCCGACCGGCAGATCACTGTGTTCGCCGAGCCATACCCATCGACGCTTAAGCTGCTTCACTCGCCCAACGGCACTGAGTCTCTGCTGCCTACTACCGGCCGACGCTGTTACAACCAGACGGCGATCCACCAACTCGTGCGGCGCTGGCTGGGCGCCAGCAGCCGGTCGGTTCGCTACGACGTCTCGGTTGAGCGCCTCACGCTGGCTGAACGCGCACGCGACGAGCAAGCTATCGGCGACCAGTCACCGGCAAGCGGCGGGCTCAACGACGGACGCCAGCGTCAATTGGCCGCCGGATGCGCAGTCATCGCCGGCATCGACAGCGCGCCGGACGGCTACAACCTGATCGTCGATGTCTGGCAAGGAGCTTGACCAACCCCGCGTCTCGACGTGTAGCCGTCCGCTGCGCTCCGAGCAGACCCATAGTCTGTTACCCAGGGTATGGGTCCAACACGAACGTCGATCTCTTGCGCACGTTGCGCGGCGGCTCGAATCCGGCGATCTACGTCACTCCTGACGAGGTTCCTGTTGCTCACCGGCCTTACCGTGGCAAGCACGATCCTCGCGGTCTACACACCGGCCATCGCGAGTCCCACCCGCGCCGGCGCAGCAGGCTCCTCCCTGCGCGCTCACCCAGCTCATAACCCGGCCGCGGTCGTCGCCCAGTCGGCGCCGGCGGTAACCGTCGCTTTCAACCCACTCGATCCCGGGCGACCCGTGGCTCAACGTTTTCTCGGGCTCTCTTTCGAGATGGCGGCACTGAGCCAGATCGTTCAATACGCAAACAACGGCAACCTGGTCGAGCTGTTGCGCTCACTTGGCCCGGGGATGTTGCGCTTCGGCGGTATTACCGCCGATGAGAACGTCGCCTGGACCGACTCGCAGACGCCACGGCCTGCCTGGGCCACCAGCACGATCGGACCGACGCAGATGAACGAGCTCGGGCAGCTCGCCCGGCGCAGCAGCTGGCAGGTGCTGCTCACCGTCGGCATGGCCCACTACGAACCGACCGCCGCCGCCCGCGAGGTGGCGGCCGCTCACCGTGCGCTCGGACCCTATCTCGCCGCCGTGGAGATCGGCAACGAGCCAAACTCCTATGGCAGCCACGGTTTCCGTGAACTCCCTTGGATCGCGCAAGGCTATGAGGAACAGGCAAGTGCCTACCGCGAAGCGATCGATGTGCTCACACCGGGCGTGCCGATCGCCGGCCCCGACGTATCCGGCTCCGGCGCCTTCAGCGAATGGGGCGAAGAGGAGGCGCTCGCCCAGAGCCCGGTCCTCTTGACCGGTCACCATTATCCGCTTGGCTGCGCACAGACGCCGCCACCGTCGATCGAAACGCTGCTGAGCTCGGCGGGTCGTGGAGCTGCCGCCCTGTCGCTGGCCAGCTACATGGCCGTATCTGAATTACGAGACATCCCGTTGCGCATCGACGAGGCGAACACCGTCTCCTGCGGAGGTGTGGCTGGCATCAGCAACACATTCGCCTCAGCCCTGTGGGCTACCGGCTACATAACTCAAGCGATGGCGGCAGGGACGGTCGGCATCAACCTCCAGGGCAATCCAACGAACTG
>DASYNL010000024.1:0-38070 GCA_036008605.1 Solirubrobacteraceae bacterium
CGCAGGCGCGCCCCGCGTCAGTCGGGCTCGGCGATCGCGACGTACTTGGTCTCGAGGTACTCGCCGATCCCCTCGAAGCCGCCCTCGCGGCCGAAGCCCGACTGCTTTACACCTCCGAAGGGGGCCGCTGGGTTGGAGACGACGCCCTGGTTGACGCCGATCATGCCGGCCTCGATCGCCTCGGAGACCCGCAGCGTGCGGGCCAGATCGCGTGTGTAGAGGTAAGCCACAAGCCCGTACTCGGTGGCGTTGGCGGCCTCGATCGCCTGCTCCTCGGTGGAGAACGTGCTGACGGGAGCGACCGGACCGAACACCTCCTCGCGCAGGATACGCGCCTCAGAAGGGACCCCGCCAAGCACCGTCGGCGCGAAGAAATAGCCCCCCGTCGCTGGGGGTTCCGTTCTGCTGGGCGAGACCTCCGTCTCGCCTGACGCGCCCGTCATCGCTGGGGAGGAGCCGGGCTGCGCAGGGCCGCTCAGCGACTCGCCGCCGCACAACAGCTTGGCACCCTTTTGCACCGCGTCTTGCACGAGCTCAGCCACGATTTTGCGCTGGCGATCGTCGATCAGCGGGCCGATGTCCACATCTGGGTCGGTCCCGCGGCCCACCTTCAGCTTGGCCATGCGCTCGGCCATTCGACTGGCGAACTCCTCAGCCAGCGACTCGTGCACGTGGAAGCGGTTGGCCGCCGTGCACGCCTCGCCCACATTGCGCAGCTTGGCGATCATGGCGCCCTCAACCGCGGCATCGAGATCAGCGTCCTCGAACACCACGAACGGGGCGTTTCCGCCCAGCTCCATCGAGACACGCAGGACCTGATCGGCCGACTGCTCGATCAGCTTGCGGCCCACCTCGGTGGAGCCGGTGAAGGACAGCTTGCGTGTGCGCGGGTCCTTCAACAGCGGTTCGATGACGGCGCCCGAATGGTGTGCGGTGATCACGTTGAGCACACCATCGGGCAGGCCCGCCTCGGCCAGCACACCCGCGAGCGCGAGCATCGACAGCGGTGTCTGCTGTGCCGGCTTGACGACCATCGTGCAACCCGCCGCTATCGCCGGGGCGATCTTGCGTGTGCCCATCGCCGTCGGGAAGTTCCAGGGCGTCACGAACACACACGGGCCGACCGGCTGGCGCATCGTGAGGATGCGTCCTTGGCCCGTCGTGTTGGTCATGTAACGGCCGTGGACGCGCACCGCCTCCTCGGAGAACCAGCGCAGGAACTCCGCGGCGTAGTTGATCTCGGCCTTGGATTCGGCAAGCGCCTTGCCCATCTCCAGCGTCATCACCAGTGCCAGCTCGTCGACGCGGGCCAGCAGCAGCTCGTAGGCGCGGCGCAGGATCTCGCCACGTTCGCGTGGGGCGGTGGCGGCCCACGCAGCCTGCGCGTCGGCCGCAGCCGCGAGCGCGGCGAGCGCATCCTCGGGGGTCGCGTCGGCCACCTCGGCAAGCGGCTGGCCCGTCGACGGATCCTCAACGCTGAGCGTTTTTTCCCCGCTGGCAGGGCGCCACCTGCCGCCGATGTATAGATCCTTGCGGACCCGGTCAAGTACCGCCTGCTCGGCCATCATGTGAGGTTCCTCTCGCTTGCGGGATTCATGCTCGATGAAGATCTGTCCGATTCGACCCAAGTGCAGTGTGCCATTCGACGTCTTACCCTGATCGCGCTAGCGTGCCTCACGGTGTGCGCCTCGTCGGTTGGGTCGCTCGCCGCCTCCGCCAGCGCAGCCACGCTGGTGGTCGACGGCGCCGGCGATGGTCACGGCGTAGGGATGAGTCAAGACGGAGCGCTTGGATTTGCCGAACACGGCTGGACCTATTCGGCGATCTTGGCCCACTACTACACGGGGACGGCGCTCGGAGCCCCACCGGCGAACACCGTCGTCAAGGTGTTGGTCGGCTCGAAGGTCAAGAGCCTTCCGCTTGAAACCTACGTGCGCGGTGTCGTCTCGGCAGAGATGTCGGCCAGCTGGCCGATGGCGGCGCTCGAGGCGCAGGCCGTCGCCAGCCGCACCTATGCGATCGCCTCAGACGCGGGCGGCGCGAAGTTCGACGTGTACTCCGACGACCGCTCGCAGGTTTACCTCGGCAAAGCCGCGGAAACGTCGCGCACCAACTCTGCCGTCGCGGCCACCGCCGGGCAGATCGTCACCTATGCCGGAAAGCCCGCGGTCACCTACTTCTTCGCGGGCTCCGGCGGGCAGACCGAGAGCGTGCAGAACGCGTTTCCCGGGGCCGAACCCGAGCCTTGGCTGGTGAGCGTCGCCGATCCCTACGAAGCCGGGCCGCTGCATCACTGGTCGATGACGCTGAGCTTCGCTTCGGTCAGCTCGCGTTTGAGCGGGCTCGTCAAGGGGGTGTTCACCGGGATCGAGGTTTCCAAGCGTGGCGTGTCCCCGCGAATCGTCTCGGCCTACGTGCTCGGCTCGAAAGGACGCACGCTGGTCAGCGGACCGGAACTGGAGGCACGCCTCGGGCTTTATTCGACCTGGGCCTACTTCAGCGTGAAGAGCGCGAAAGGGACGCGTGCAGAGCCCGACACGAGCGGGCAGAGCCCAGCGCCGGCGCCCACCGCCCAGCCGGCCGACGTCGGCGGCACGGGAGGCTCCGCGGCCGCTGCCGGCACACCTTCAGGCAAGCCGGGCGGAGTGGACGGCCAGGGCGGCGTGCCAGCTGGGTAGTGCGCGCCAGGCAGACGACCTCATCGTCTTTCGGCTCCACGGATACAGGCAGAACAGCGTTTAGCGGGGGCGATGCATACCCTGGTGGACGATGGACGACGCACCGCTCTTGATCGCCGACGTTCCCTGGCTGCTCTATCGCGCTTTCTTCTCGCTGCCAAAATCGATTAAGGGCGCCGACGGCAAGCCGGTGAACGCGCTGCTCGGCACCGTCAACGCGCTGCTCGTCGCTAGCGAAGCTCAACCGCCGCGCGCTGTGGTTGCCTGCTTTGGCGCAGAGGAGGCTCGCTATCGCGTGGAGGCCTACCCGGCCTACCACGCGCACCGCGAGCCGATGCCGGCAGAGCTTCGCGAGCAGTGGGGGCGGGCGCCCGAGCTACTGGCAAGCTTCGGCTGGACGATCGCCGACGCGGCCGAGCTGGAGGCCGACGACGCGATGGGCTCCTTCGCGCGGGTCGAGGCGCGGGCGGAGGGGCGTGCGTTGTTGTTGACCGCAGACCGTGACCTCTACCAGTGCGTCGAGGACAACGTGGCTGTTTTGGATTTGGGAAAGGGAGGGGCGTGCTCTGTCCTGGGACCGAGCCAGGTGCATGAGCGCTACGGCATCACACCAGGACAGGTGCCCGATTTCATTGCCTTGCGCGGAGACCCCTCCGACGGGTTGCCCGGGGCGCCTGGGATCGGGGCGAAGACGGCAGCCGAGCTACTGCGCACACATGGCAGCCTGGAGGCCCTGTTGAAGCAGGCGGAGCAGCAATGCGAAGATGGCGGCATCGGCGAGCTACGCCCGCGCGTCGCTCAGACGCTGCACGAGAACGCTGGGCTGCTGCGCACGTTCAAGCGCGTGGCGACGCTTGTGGAGATCGACGTGCAACGCCCGCCGGACACACCGACCGACTTCGCTGGCGGCGCGGCGAAGGCGCGCGAGATCGGCATGGAGCGCCTAGCCAAGCGGCTCGACGAGCTGGCTACGGCGTGAACTTGACCGTGATGACGTCTCCATCCTGCATCGCGTAGTCGCGACCCTCCAGACGCAGGGTGCCGCGGTCGCGCGCGCCCGCGTAACCGCCCGCGTCGACCAGCTCGCGCCAGCCGACCACCTCAGCTCTGACAAAGCCCTTTTGGATGTCAGTGTGAATTTGCCCCGCCGCGTGCCACGCCGTGAGCCCGTCGCGCAGATGCCAGGATTGTGCGGGCTTGGCCTCGCCTGCCGTGAAGAACGCGATCAGGTGCAGCAGCGAGAAGGCGCCACGCACGATCCGCTGGAGGCTCGATTCGCTGACACCAAGCTCGGCGCGCATCAAGGCTGCTTCCTCCTCCTCCAGCTCTGCCAGCTCGGACTCGATGCGCGAGCTGACGGCCACTACCCCGGCCCCCTGCGCCGCGGCGTGCTCGGCCACAACCGCCGGCACATCCTCTGAGCCCTCGTCGACGTTGACGACGAACAGCACCGGCTTGGCGGTGAGCGCGCCGAGGTCGCGCAGCGCGTGCGGCGCATCGTCCGGCGCGGGTACGGAGCGTGCGGGACGCCCGGCCTGCAGCTCGCCGATCACCTCGCGCAGCCATGCCTCCTCGGCGATCGCCACGCGGTCGCCACCCTTGGCCTGCTTGGCAACGCGATCGACTCTTCGTTCGGCCTGCTCCAAGTCGGCGAGCACCAGCTCGGTCTCGATCGTCTCGATGTCCGCCGCCGGGTCGACGCGGCCCTCGGGGTGGATCACGTTCTCGTCGCTGTGCGCTCGCACGACATGCACGATCGCGTCTGTCTCGCGGATGTTGGCGAGGAAACGGTTGCCAAGCCCCTCGCCTTTGTGCGCACCGGCAACCAGACCCGCGATGTCATGGAAGTCGATCGTGTCCCACACGATCTCCGAGGCACACACGGTCTGCGAGACCTCGACGAGGCGCTCGTCGAGCACGGGCACGACCGCCACGTTCGGCTCGATCGTCGTGAAGGGATAGTTGGCGGCCTCGACGCCCGCCTTCGTGAGCGCGTTGAACAGCGAGGACTTGCCGGCGTTTGGCAGCCCGACGATGCCGATGCGCGTGCTCATGCCGAGGCCGCCCCGCTCGAGGCGCCAGTTGCACGCGAGGCCGGCACGCCGACCGCGCCATCGACAGCCATCCTGTTCGAAGCGCCGGTGCGCTGAGTGCACACCTCCGCGATCGCGAGGCCGAACAGCGCGCCCGCGAGCACGTCGGAGGGGTAGTGGACCCCCAGATACAAGCGCGAGAGCGCAAGTCCCACGGCAAGCGCGTACAGAGGCGCCGCCGGGAAACCCGCGCGGCTGTAGGCAAGCGCCCCGGCAAACGAGGTCGAGGAGTGCGCACTGGGAAAGCTGAAGCGGGTCGGCGTGCTCGTCAGTGGCGACAAGTCCGGCAGCTCGGGACGCACCCGTCGCACGACCAGCTTCAGCGCCGTGTTGGCAGCGTATGTGCCGGCGACAGCGCCGGTCGCGCGCGCCCAACGCGAGCGGCGCTCACCGCTCGACAGCAATGACTCCGCCGCCCCCAACACAAGCCAAACCCCCGCATGCTCGCCGAGCAGCGAGAAGCGCGCCACTTTGCGCTCAGCCGCAGGCGTGTGCCCCCAGGTGCGCGCGAGGAACAGCAGTTTTTCGTCAAGTGAAATGGGAATAGCTCCTAGACCGCCGAGGGGCAAGCAAGACAAGGACGCACCGACCGCCGTGTGCGCCAGCACACAAGGAAGGGAGGACGCAGTATTGCGCCGCCCATCGGCGGTCTAGGTACCGAAGCCAACGCGCTGGTCGCTATCCTCCACGCGGACATAGACGACCTGCCCGAGGTACAGCCGCACCGGCCCTTCCTCGGTTCTGAACTCGTGCCAGCCGCCGTCGCCGAGGGCCTTGTAGAGCGCCTCGAGCTGCTCGTCGGTGACGCGCAGCGAGAGCACCTGGCCGCCTTGGAATCCGATACTCACGCGCCTGTGCTGATGGGCCATCAGTGATCCTCCACGGGTTGAACTAGCTCGGTGAGCACTCTGGCGGTGCCCTTTGGCTCGAGGAACGCCACCAACGCGCCTCGAATCCCTACACGCGGGGCCTTGTCGATCAGCGGCTGGCCTGCCCCTCGCAGTGCAGCCAGGGTCGCCTCGATGTCCGACACCTGATAGGCGACGTGGTGCAGCCCCGCGCCGCGCTTGGCTAGGAACTTGCCCACCGGGGTATCGGGACCCAGTGGTGCGAGCAGCTCCACGTGGTTCTCGCCGACGTCGAGCAGGACCGCCTCGACGCCCTGCTCCTCGACGATCTCGCGGTGGGCCACCTGCATCCCGAAGGCGTCCCGATAGAGCGCCAGCGAGTCCTCGATGTCCTCGACGGCGACGCCGATGTGATCTATCCGGTTGAACACGCCCCGCAGTCTAGAGCTTGAGGTATACGCTCAGGCATTCTCAGGCGTGACGGCAGGAACGGCGGCGGCAACGCGCAGGCCCACTCCCGGCCTGCGTTCCAAGCGTGGCACCCCAACCATTACGCGATCGATCGCGTCGCGGTCGAGCACCTCGTTGGCAAGCAGCTCCGCGGCAAGCGCATCGAGTTGGGCGCGGTGACTGACGATCAGCTTGCGCGCGGCCCGGCGCCCCTCCTCCACCAGCTCGCGGCGCTCCTCGTCGCGCAGGCGCAGCGTCGTCTCCGAGAGACGCACGTCGCCGTCGGGGGTGCGGCCCACACCGGCACTGCCCATCGCGTAATCGTGCACCATCGAGTGCGCGATGTCAGCCACGCGCTTGAGGTCGTCCGATGCACCGGTGGTGATCGCGCCAAACACGACCTGCTCGGCCACGCGCCCGCCCAGCAGCACCGTCATGTAGTCGAGCAGCTCCTCGCGCGTCTTCAGGTAGCGGTCCTCGGCTGGCAGGTTGAGCGTGTAGCCGAGCGCGCGCCCGCGCGGCACGATCGAGATGCGGTGCACGCGATCGACCGACGGCAAGAGCTCGCCGCAGAGCGCGTGCCCAGCCTCGTGAAAGGCGACGACGCGCTTCTCGTGAGCATTGAGCACGCGGTGCGATTGCACCCCCGCGATCACCCGCTCCAAGGCCTGGTCGAAGTCGGAGCCGGTGATGCTCTTGCCGCCGCGTCGCGCCGCGAAGATCGCCGCCTCGTTGCAGATGTTGGCCAGGTCGGCGCCGGTCAGGCCGCTCGTCTGCTGCGCCACAAGCCCAAGATCGACGTCCCCCAACGGCTTATCGCGAGTATGCACCCCGAGCACGCCCTTGCGGCCCTTCACATCGGGGGGAGTGACGAAGATCTGACGGTCGAAGCGGCCAGGCCGTAGCAGAGCCGGGTCGAGCTTCTCCAGCAGGTTGGAGGCGGCGATCACGACCAAGCGGCCACTCGTGGCAAAGCCGTCCATCTCGACCAGCAACTGGTTGAGCGTCTGGTCCTTCTCGCCGGAGAAGTCCGCGCCGCGGCGACCGCCGACGGCGTCGAGCTCGTCGATGAAGATGATCGCCGGCTCCTGCTTGCGCGCGATCGCAAACAGGCGCCTGATGCGAGCCGCGCCAAGACCCGCGAACATCTCCACGAACGCGGCGGCCGACTGTGCGAAGAACTGCGCGCCGGACTCGTGCGCCACGGCCTTGGCCAGCAGCGTCTTACCGGTCCCGGGCGGACCGTGCAGGAGGATGCCCTTGGGCACCTTCGCGCCCAGCTTCTCGAACTGCTTGGGGTCGCGCAGGAACTCGACGATCTCCTGCAGCTCGGCCTTGGCCTCGTCGGCGCCGGCGATGTCCTTCCACGCGACCGACTGGCTGGAAGATGGCTTGATCTGCTGCGGCTTGACGCGCGGCATCACTTTCAAAGTGCGCCACATCAGGTAAATCAGCGCCGCGAAGAACAGGATCATCACGACACTGGACCACTGGTAGGACCAGTTCTGGATGTCCGTCACGAGCGAGGTTGAGAGCACCATCGCTCAACCAACGTATCTAACTGAGCAGTCCTAGCGCGAGGTCTCGGTAAAAGTCCGTAGCCCACCGCAGGTCGCACGTCGATGTGCTCGTTGGAAGTGGCATTAGCGCCTGTCCTCCGATATAGGTACGCACTTTGGAGATTTACTTCCAAAGAATGTATCTATTTTGGAAGAAGTGGGTTAGAATATAGTGCTATGGCGCTTAGCGACGAGCAGATCCTTGCCCAGAACCCGTGGTGGAGCGACCCCGCCTGGCCCACCGGCGATAGGCACCTCGCGTTGCTCGAGCGCCAGCCTGTGCGCCTGCCCGCGCTCGCCGTGGAGGCGATCGACCTCTCAGATGCAGGCATCCACGTTTTGCGCGGACCGCGCCAGGTCGGCAAGACGACAGATCTCAAGCTGCTGGTGCAGCGGGCGCTGGGAGAAGGACGAACCGCACGCTCAATCCTCTACCTGACTCTGGACCTGATCGAAGGCAGCCATCACGCCGAGCTTGCGGCTACGGTCGCCCGCGCCAAGGCCTTGGCGGGAGACCCGGTACCTGGGCTCGTGCTGCTCGATGAGGTGACCGGCGTTCCGCGCTGGCAGACCGCGGTGAAGGCGCTGTGGGACGATGGCACGATCGACAGCGATGTTGTCGTATGCACCGGTTCCTCCGCAATCGACCTGCAAAAGGGCGCTGCCGAGCGTCTCCCGGGCCGTCGCGCCAAGGGCCGTGACCACCTTGTACTCCCGCAGACGTTCGGCTCGTTCGCGCCGGCCATCCGCGACTCGATCCCAACCTCGCCTCGCCTGACGATCGCTGAGCTTTGCACTGCCGACGGGCAGGTCGCGCTCGCCGAAGCACGTTTGCACGGGCCGGCGCTCAAGGACGCGCTCGCGCTCTATATGAAGTTCGGCGGCCTTCCGGCAGCGGTCGCCGAGGCCTCAACGGGAGCACGCGGACCCTCGGAGGAGGTGATCCGTGTCTTGTACGACTCGCTGCTCAAGGAAGTGCAGCGCAGAGGCGCCAGCGTCCCCGCCGCCCACGCTCTGCTGGAGCGCGTGCTTCGCTCGCTTGGCTCCAGGACCGACTGGAGCAGGATGGCGCGCGAGATGGACGTGCCGCTCGGGCGCGGGCGTGGCACTCCCAGCCATCACACGTTGCGCGACTACATCGAGTTGCTGGCCGGTGGCTATTTCCTGTTCGTCCTCTACTTCTGGCGCAGCGGCTCGCCCACGAGCAGCCTATCCAACGAGAAGAAGGTCTTCTTCGCCGACCCTCTCCTGCATACGATCGCACTTGGACTCGTGCCCGGCATGGCCGCTGACATTCCCGCCCTCATCGAGAACGTGATAGCCCTCGCGCTTTATCGTCGCTATGAACCTCCGGAGCGTCTGATCGAATCCTTTATCTCGCCGGAGCGCCTGCATGTATGGCGCACCGCGCGTGCGACCGAGGTCGACTTCGTCGCTGGACCGCGCCGGGCACTGGACATCGTCGAGGTGAAGTATCAGCGACAGGTCGACGGCCGCAAAATGATCGGCATCGCCAAATCCCACCCGGGACGTCCCGCGGTGATCGCAACCCAAGACGAGCTGTCGTTTACTGATGACTATGCGCTCGTGCCCGCGCACCTGCTGCTTTGGGCACTGGGTTGAGCCGCATCGCTACCTAGCGCTCGACCTGTTCACAGTCTCCAGCGTCGATCGAACGCTCGAGGGGACCGCTCAATCGCACGCATCTAGCCGAGCAGTCCTACCGCAAGATCTCGGTAAAAATCCGTAGCCCATTGCAGATCGCGCACGTCGATGCGCTCGTCGGGGGCGTGCATCAGCGCCTGCGTCTGGAGCAGCGACTGGTGTCGCTGGGGGAAGAAGCCATAGGCGACGCACTCGGGGAAGGCGGCACGGAAGTGGCGCGAATCGGTGAAGCCGGGCAGGATCGTCGGCACGGTCTTTGCCCCAGGGTCCTGCTCCGAGATCCATCCGCCGACAGCATCCATTAGCGGGGAGGCCATCGGCGAGCGGTTACCGGTTATGCGCTCGGTGAAGTCGATGCGCAACGCCCCCCGCGCGCGCGGGGCATCGCCCGCCGCGCCACCACCCGCCGCCAGATCGCCCACCGCGCCGTCCCTCGCCATACCGAACTCCAGCGCCAGCCCCTCGATCCCGCCAAGCACTTGCTCGATCGCCTGCTTGGTCTCGGCCTCGCCAAGGCCGGGTGGCACACGGCAGTCCACGCGCAGCTCGGCTTTGGAGGGGATCACGTTGATCTTCTCCGATGCCGAAGCCTTCGTCGGGGCGAAGCTGACGCCGAACATCGGCTCCAACAGCTGCAACAGGCGCGGGTCGATTCGCTCGAGGCGCGCAAGCGCGCCGGCGGGGTCGGACTCGTCCTCGCCCACGCCGCGCAGGAAGGCAAGCGGCTCGGCCGTCGGCGCGAGATCAGGCTGGCGCGTGGCAAAGCGCTCGAGCACAGGGCCCAGCTTCAACAGCGCGTTGTCGCCCAGCTTCGGCATCGAAGCGTGCCCAGCCGTACCGTCGGTGGTGACGGTGAAGCGGAACACGCCCTTCTCCGCACAGCACACGCCGTAGTAGCGCTGGCCGTCCAGCTCGAAGTGCGGGCCAGCGCCCTCGTTGACCAGCATGTCGCAGCGCACCTTCTCCGGGTGGTTCTCCGTGAGCCACTTGGCGCCAAACTCGCCGCCGGTCTCCTCATCCACGACAGCCACGATCAAAAGCTCGCCGCGCGCCGGGCGCCAGCCTTCGCGCGCGAGGCCGGCAGCGGCCGCGACCTCAGCGGCAACTTGCGACTTCATGTCGAGCGAGCCCCGTCCCCACATATAGCCGTCGGCGATATCCCCCGACCAGGGATCGTGCGCCCACTCGCTTGCGTCGGCGAGCACGGTGTCGACGTGGCCGAGGTAGCAGAGAGTGGGACCGTCGCTCGGCTGGGCGGGACCCAATCTCGCCACCAGGTTCGGCCGCTCCGGCACGGCCCCGAGCAGCTCACATTGAAAGCCGGCGCCCGTGAGGATGCGCTCCAGGTGCTCGATCGCGGCGCGCTCATTTCCAGGCGGGTTTACCGTGTCGAAGCGGATCAGGTCTGCAAGCAGCGCGGTAGCGTCGTCCACGCGCCCGATGCTACGCCACCGGGCATGCAAACGATCAGGCAGCGAGGCCCACTGGAGGCGTACTGGTCAGGAACTGACCAGTACGGCGGGTGCGGGGAGCTTGGGGCAGGCCGCGATCAGCTCCTGCGTGTATGGATGTTTGGGCGCGCGGAGTACCTCCCCGGCACTGCCCAACTCGACGATCTCACCGACGTGCATCACGGCTACGCGGTCGGCCAGCGCTTCGACGGTCGTGAAGTCGTGTGAGACGAGCACGTACGCACAGCCAAGCTGCTCCTGTAGCTCACCGAGCAAGTCGATCACGCCGCGGCGGATCGAGGCGTCAAGTGAGGAGACGGGCTCGTCGAGCAGCACCAACCGCGGCTCGCCCGCGAGAGCGCGAGCGATGCCGACACGCTGACGCTCACCGCCGGATAGCTCGTGCGGGTAGCGCGTCGCATACGCCGACTTCAAGCCGACCCGCTCCAGCAGCCCCCCAACCTGGCTTCGTGCGTCGGCCTTGCCAAGCCCACGGGCACGCAGCGCACGCTCGAGCGTCGCGCCGACACGCCGGCGAGGGTTCAAGGACGCCTGCGGGTCCTGGAAGACCACCCCAAGCTCGCGGCGCAGCGAAGCCAGCTCTCGACGTCTTGCCGAGGCCAGATCCTGTCCCTGCAGGCGGATCGCACCTTCGCTCGGCTCGATCAGGCGCGCGATGCAGCGCAACAGCGTCGTCTTGCCCGAGCCGGACTCACCGACGACCGCCAACGTCTCGCCAGGTTCGAGCGTCAGCGACACGCCGTCGAGCGCGTCGATCGTCGCGTCGCGTCGCCCACGGCCGGGGTAGCTGACGCGCAGGTTGTCCACCTCCAAAAGCGACACCCCCCCGCGCGCGCGGGGGCCATCGGCTGTTTTGGAGGACACGACCTCGACGCTCGACGACTCGTCCTCCCGGGCGGGGAGGGTCGTTTGGCGCCACTCCGGGAGGGTTATTTGGTTGCTGAGGAGCGACGCCCCCCCGCGCGCGCGGGGGGCATCGGCTTTTTGGGAATGACGCACCGCGGGCCGCAAGGCAGCCAGCAACCCCTGCGTGTAAGGGTGCTTGGGCGAGCCCAGGATCTCCGAAGCGGCCCCCTGCTCGACGATCTTGCCGGCCTGCATCACCGCGATGCGGTCGGCGACGTCGGCGACGACGCCGAAGTCGTGTGTCACGAGCACGATGCTGAGGTCCTCGGTTTCGCGCAGCCGCTTGAGCTGCTCCAGGATGCGCGCCTGCACAGTCACGTCAAGCGCGGTCGTCGGCTCGTCGGCCAAGAGCACCTTCGCACCAAGCGACAGGCCCATCGCGATCATCACGCGCTGGCGCATGCCACCGGAGAGCTCGTGGGGATAGGCGCGTACGCGCTCCTGCGCACGCGCAATGCCGACCCGCTCCATCAGCGCGACAGCCCGAGCCAGCGCTTGAGCGTGCGTGACAAAAGGTTCGTGCGCCCTGATCTGCTCGACGATCTGCTCGCCCACGCGGTAGACAGGGTTCAGCGAGGACTGCGGGTCCTGGAAGACCATCGCCAGCTGCGCCCCTCGGATGCGCCGCAGCTCGGCCTCGCTTGCGCCGATCAGGTCGCGCCCTGCGAACATCGCACTGCCGGAGATAGTCGCGTTGGGGCTGCGCGTCAGCCCCATGAGCGACATCGCGCAAACCGACTTGCCCGAGCCGGACTCGCCGACGATCGCCAGCACTTCGCCGGCGCCCAGCTGGAAGGACACGCCGTCCACGGCCTGCACGCTCCCATCGCGGGTGGCGAAGGACACATTGAGGTCGCGCACGTCGAGCAGCGCATGGCCGTCGCTGATCGCCACGGCTCCACCACGAGCGGCCGGCTCGTGCACCAGTCGATGCGTGTCGGGGCGCCCAAGACCGTCGCCACTGACCGTCATGTCAGCCTCGCGCTTGCGTCGACTGTGACACTGGCGATGCTCACGACAGGGCACGCGCGACGGTTGAGTGCAGACCGTGGGATGGTCGAGACGGGCTCGGTCCCAGACTTCGAACGCCAAAAACTCATCACAATCTCACCCGCGGGTCGAGCACCGCGTAGACGATGTCCACGATCGCGCTGAGCACTACCACTGCGCAAGCAACCAGCATCGTGATCACCATCACCGGCGGCACGTCCAGACGACCGATCGACTGCGCTGCATACTGGCCGACGCCGCCGAGGTTGAAGACCGACTCGACGAGGATCGCGCCACCGCCGATCACCCAGGCGAAGTCAAGGCCCCACAGCGTGACGATCCCCATCAGCGAGTTGCGCAGCACGTGGCGGACCAGCACGCGCCGCTCTGGCAGGCCCTTGGCGCGCGCCGTGCGCACGTAGTCCTCGCGCAGCACGTCGAGCACATTGGCGCGCAAGACGCGCGAGTAGACGCCGACCGAGACGACCGACAGAGCCACCCAGGGCATCAGCATGTGCGTGAACCAGCCCCAGGGATCGGCCGTCAGCGGCACATAGCCACCGAGCGGCAACAGGCCCCACTTGTAGCCGAGCCAGTAGAGCATGATCGCGCCGAGGAAGAACACCGGCATCGAGATGCCGGTCAACGCGACGACGCTCAGTAGGCGATCGACAAAGCGCCCGGCGTAGACCGCGCTGAGCAAGCCGAACAGCACGCCGAAGAGGAGCCAGATGACGCCGGCTCCCAGAGCCAGCGAGATCGTCGGCGGCAGGTCGCGAACGATTTCCTGCTCGACGTTGACCTGCTGGGAGTAGGAGATGACGCTGCCGTCGAGCACCTTTTCCATCGTCTTTGCGTACTGAACGTAGATCGGCTCCTCGAAGCCCCACTGCACGCGCACCGCCTGCACCTGCTGCGGGCTGGCCAGACGCCCGGCCATGCGTAGCGCGGGGTCGCCGTCGGGGATCGCCTGGAAGATCAGGAAGGTGAGGACGGTGATAGCGAAGAGCACCGCGACAAGCGAGGCCAAGCGGCGAGCGATGAAGCCGGCCAGCCAGGCGTGGCGAGCAGCCGCGGTCGAGATGCGGGAGCCGCTCGGGCCAGGGTCGTCGGTCGAGAAGACGGAGCCAGCAGCGGTCGAGAAAGCCGGCCCGCCCGCGCCGGCAGGCAGACGGCCACCCGGGCCAGACATCTGAGCCGAGGAGGCCTCCATCACAACCGCCCCCGCACGGTCGCCTTCGGATCGAGCGCGTCGCGCACGCCGTCGGCGAAGACGTTCACCGACAGCACCGTCAAGACGAGCATGATCCCCGGCACCAGCACGAGATGGATCGCGCCTGGGATCAGGCGAATGCCGTCGGCCAGCATCGTCCCCCACGAGGGATTGGGGTCCTGCACGCCGGCGCCGAGGTAGGAGAGGCCCGCCTCCAAGAGGATCGCATTGGCGACGATCAGCGGCACGAACACGACGATGCTGGACGCCAGGTTGGGCAGGATCTCATCGAGCATGATGCGCAGCGGGCCGACGCCTTGGACGCGGGCGGCGTCGACGAACTCGCGCTCACGCAACGACAGCGCCTGCGCACGCAAAGGCTTTGCCACATAGGGAAAGAAGACGATCCCGATCACGAACGCCGGCAGCAGCAGCGAGCCGCTGCGCAAGGTGAACAGGCCTAGGTCGATGCCGCCCACGGCTAGCGCCACACCAAGCGCCACACCAAGCAGCACGGCCGGGTAGGCCCAGACAAGGTCGAACAGACGCGAGAGTACCCCGTCGAAGATTCCTCGCATGTAGCCGGCAAGCGTGCCCAGCACGATCGCCAGCAGCATCGTGATCAGCGTCGCGATGCCGGCGATCTCGAGCGAGTTGCGCCCGCCGTAGAGCAGGCGCACGGCAACGTCGCGGCCGTTGGAGTCGGCGCCAAGGAAGAAGCGCCCTTTCCAGGTCGGGCCGATCGGCACCCCGGTGGGTGAGACGACATCGACCTGCTTGCCGGCGACGTTGACCGTCTCGGTTA
The DNA here is from genome assembly GCA_036008605.1 of Solirubrobacteraceae bacterium. Lineage (GTDB taxonomy): Bacteria > Actinomycetota > Thermoleophilia > Solirubrobacterales > Solirubrobacteraceae > Palsa-744. The sequence continues at coordinate 14,680 of DASYNL010000024.1, forward strand.
TGTGATTGTCGTTGGGGCCTGTGTGCGCGACGTCTTTCGCGTACACGGGCGCAAGCAGGCAGGCAAAGACGATCGCGACGAACAGCGCCCCGAACGCAAGCGCCACGCGATTGCGTAGGAGGGTCCTCATACCTACTCATCGCCACTCCGGACCGCGGGACTTTAGCCGCGGCGCACTTACTTCAGTTCGAGTGAAGACCAGTCATTCCCATACACCGGATGGAAGATCGCCGCACCGAAGTTGATCCGGTCGGAGAAGAACTTGGGCACCTCTTCGTAGCCGGACACGGCCAGGTAGGCCTGCTTGGCGGTGTACTCGTCGAGCGCCTGCCAGCGCGGCACGACCGAGCTCAGCTGCGAGGAGGGGATCGGACCGAGCGAAGCCAGTTCGCTTTGGATGTGCGGGTCGTTGACCTGGCTGAGGTTGTGGTTTTCGGTCGGCAGAATCGATTTGGCGTCGAGCAGCTGATAGAAGTCGAGCGGGTTGGGGAAATCCTGACTGTAGGAGAGGAAGCCAGTCTGCGCTTTGTTGGAGAGGTTGCCGACGGTCGCGTAGTACTGCGCGTCGGCGACGATCTTCTCGGTCGCTTTGAAGCCGATTTCGTTCAGCATGCTCGTGTAGTAGTCGACGAATTCCTTGTGTGGAGCACGCGAGCCGCCCCACACGGTCACCGGCGCTCCCTCGAGACCCGCCTGGCGCACCAGTTCCTTGGCCTTGGCCAGGTTCGGTTGCGCGTCCGGTTCGCCATATGGACAGGGAGCATTCGTGGGATGGCCGGGCATGCCGACCGGCAGGAAGAAGCAGGCAGGCTTGAGCATGCCGCTGTCCAGGCGCTGCAGCGCCTGACGGTTGAGTGCGTAGTTGACCGCCTGGCGTGCACGGGCATTGTCGAACGGAGCTTCTTTGGTGTTCAGGAAGAAGTACAGACCCGAGACGGTCGGCTCCTTGGCGAAGCGATCTGAAGCCTGGCTTTCGATCTGGGAGATCAGCGTCGGCGGAATCGTGTCGTTGTAGTCGAACACGTCGGCGCTGTTGTCCAGCACCTGCTCGGCCTCGCTCTGATTGTTGGAGGAGATGCTCACGTCGATGTTCTCGTGGCCCGCGGGAATGCCTGGGATCGCGTCCTTGGACCAGTTGGGGTTGAGCACCATCGCATAGGACTTGTTGGGCACGACGTTCTCGATCTCATACGGCCCGACCCCCGGAGGAGGATCGTTGCCCAGACTTTTCATCGGCGTGCCACTCGGCACCAGGCCAGCCGCGGGGAAGGCCAGCACGTTCAGGAAAGGGCCATAGGGAGCGAGGAGCTGGATCGTGATCCTGCCCGTGGCGTCGTCGGTCTGGATGCCGGAGATCGAGGAGGCCTTGCCCTTCTGGAATTCTTCGGCGCCGGCGATGTTTTCGGTGAGGAAGCTCTCACTGCCCCAGCCGAGCTTGATCGAGCGCTCGATCGCGTAGGCGAAGTCCGAGGCCTTGACAGGCGCGCCGTTTGAATAGACGAGGCCTTTGCGCAGCATGAAGGTGTACGTCTTGCCGCCGCCCGTGACGGTCGGCAGACTCTGCGCGACGCCGGGGATCAGCTTGGTGCCGGCTTCGCCGGAGGCGTGTGCATAGGTAACGAGCCCGGTGTAGGTGATCCAGGTGGCCTCATAGGACTGCGTGGTCGCGCCCAGCCCTGGATCGAGCGAGTCGGGAGCGGTGCCCATCAACACAGTTATCGGACCTTTGCCTGAGGATGTGGATGAGCTGCCACAAGCGCTCACACCCACAACCAGGATGAATGCCAACAGCGCTCCACTCAATGCCTGAATTGTCCTATGCACCTGCGCCCCTTCCTCGCGAACCGCCGAGTCTCGTAATGTGTGTCACGAACTACATGGTTCGACAACCCTTGTCGGCAACCTCTTGTGAAACTTGAAGTATTCAAATGAGCCTGGACGCCACAGAACCAGATGTTTCCGAGGTGGTCGCCCAGGTCGCCAAGGTCCAGCCGCTGTGGGCGCTCCTGCGCCTGGAGGACCGAGCCCGCTATATGCGCCGTATGGCCCAGGCGATCGTGGACGAGCTCGACGAGCTGCGCGAGGCCATCGCCGCCGAGCAGTCCCGCCCGCGCACAGAGGTAGCGACGCTGGAGCTGCTCGTGGCGATCGACGCGCTGAAGTGGGTAGCCCACGACGGCGCACGCGTACTCGGGGCTCGTCGTGTTGGCGTGCACCGCTCGCTGTCGCTGACCAAGCGCGCCCGCATCGCCTATGAGCCCTATGGCGTGGTCGGCGTGATCGGCGCCGGCAGCGCCCCCTTCGCGCAGCCGCTCGGTCAGATCGCAGGAGCGCTGCTGGCCGGCAACGGCGTTGTCTTCAAGCCTGCCGAGCGGGCAGCGATCGCGGGCGAGCGAATCGCACGCGTGCTCGCGCGTGCGGGCCTACCCGAGGGTCTCGTGCGCGTCGTCCACGGCGGCGCCGACATCGGGCTTGAGCTGGCGCGCGCGCCAGTGGACAAGCTGCTGTTCACTGGCTCACCGACGACAGGGCGGGCGGTGGCGCGCGAATGCGTCTCTCAGGAGAAGGAGGTGACGGTCGAGCTCGGCGGCAAGGACGCGATGTTGGTGCTGGCCGACGCTCATGTCGCGCGCGCGGCAGCCGGCGCGCTGTGGGCGGGATGCGCTGGTGCTGGGCAGGCGCGCGGCGCGGTCGAGCGCATCTACGCGGCGCCCGAGGTCACGGAGCGGCTCGTCGCTCGGCTCGTCGCAGGGGCACGAGCAATGACCGTCGGCGATCCAAGCGACCCGCGCGTGCAGATCGGGCCGCTCGCTTCAGAGCGGCGCTTGGCGCACGTGCGCGAACTGGTGGAGGAGGCGGTCGCACAAGGCGCGACGCTGCATTGCGGTGGGCCGGTCGCGCCAGAGAGCCTCGTGAGACGCGCATCCGCGGGCTCGACGGGGCGTGGCTCAGGCGACACGAGCGACGGGCGAGATGCTCGCACGAGCGCGGCAAGTCCGGCGCCGAGCGCCCCCGCCTTCTACGTGCCCGCCGTACTGACCGGCGTGACGCACGAGATGCGCCTGATGCGCGAGCCGATCGGCGGACCCGTGCTGGCCGTGATGACCGTCGGTTCGGTCTCGGAGGCGATCGCACTGGCCAACGACACGCCCTACGGCCTCGGCGCGTCCGTTTGGACGGCCGACCGCTATCGCGGCATGCGTATCGCGCGCGAGCTCGACGCGGGTATGGTGTGGCTCAACGACCACCTGCCGAGCCCGGCCGTGTCACGCGGTCCCTGGGGTGCCGCCGCCGGCAGTGGCCTGGGGCGCACGCTCGGCGAGGCGGGACTGCGCGCGTGCGCGCAGGAGAAGCTGATCACCTGGGACCCCTCGGGCGTGCGCGGGCTGTGGTGGGGTCCGTACGACGAAGTCTCCGCCCGTGCCGCCCAGACCGCCGCGCGATTGCGCTCGACTCGTGAGGGCGATCGCGAAGCAGCGCTGCGACAGGGCGGAGCGGCATTGGCGCGTGCCGGCTTGCGGGCGCTTGGCCACAGGTGACCCTGACGATAATGACGGGTAAAGGCCAAAGGCCCGCACGTTGTTATTCTACTTTTGAACGATTTACTATAGTAACTACATATAGTAGCTACCTTGGTGAATCGCACAATTTTTACATGTATCTCCTCTCCTTTTGCATGACCCTTCAGGCGGAAGATCGCCTACAAACACCTAACCTGTAGGTCATGCCAGCCCAGGCCTATGCAGGCAAGGAGTGCGTCTGCCAACTGCGCAAGGGGATCTGCGACCAGAGCTGCGTCGCGGACATGCTCTCGACGCCGTTCTACATTGCCTGCCTGAAGCTCAAGGGCAGGCGCAGCCTCGTTGTCGGCGGCGGGGAGATCGGCCTCGAGAAGGTCGAGGGGCTGTTGGCCTGCGACGGCGAGGTCACGCTAATCGCCCCAGAGGCCGAGCCTGCGCTGGCCCAATACGCGGCCGAGGGCTCGATCCGCTGGGAGCGCCGCGCATACGCCGGAGCGCAAGATCTGGAGGGCGTGTTCATGGCGATCGCCGCCACGAACAACACTGACGTGAACATCGCCGTGTACGACGACGCAGAGCGGCGCGCGATGCTCGTCAACGTCGTCGACGTGCCGCCGCTATGCAACTTCATCCTGCCCGCGATCGTGCGCACGGGTCCACTGGCGATCGCGATCTCCACCGCCGGCGCCTCGCCGGCCCTGGCCAAGCGCATCAAGCGCGAGATCTCAGAGCAGTTCGGCGAGCCCTACGCGCAGCTCGCAGTTCTGCTCAACGAGGTGCGCGGCTGGGCGAAGGGCACGTTGCCCACCTACCAGGACCGCAAGCAGTTCTTCGAGGGGATCGTCAACGGCGACCCCGATCCGGTGGAGCTGCTGCGCGAAGGGCGCACCCCGGAGGGCACAGGCGAGCAGGACGTGCGCGAGCTGATCGTCCGAGCCCAGAGCGAGCACGAACAGCGCCTCGCCACAGTCTGAGCAGGCATAGCTGCATGACATCAATCGTCCCACTCGGCGCCTACCGTCGGATTGGGGGATATGAAGGTGCGAGATGTGATCGGGTTGATCGACAGGACGGCTGGCAGTTCGAGCGCCAGCGCGGCAGTCACCGCATCTATCGCCATCCCACGAAGCCGGGTACGGTAACCGTCGCGGGCCATCGCCGGCAGGACGTGCAAGCGGGTACACTGGGGAACATCTTGTGGCAAGCAAGAATGAAGGGACCGCAACAGTGAACGAATATGTGGTCATCTACGAGCAGGGACCTACTGGCTGGGGGGCTTACTGCCCCGATCTGCCGGGACTCGGCGTCGCGGCTGCCAGTCGCGACGAGGCAGAGCGACTGATCCACAAGGGCGTCCAAGTGCATATCGACAGCCTGCGCGAGCACGGCGACCCCGTGCCGGTACCGACGAGCGCGGCTGGAGTCGTGGCTGTCGGCGCCGTGTAGCACGCCCGCGCCCGACCGATCCGTGGCCGTGCTGGACATCGACGGGCTGACGCGCAACTATGGCGAGCGCGCGGCACTGGACGACGTGACGCTCACTCTGGGCACTGGGCAAACCTTGGTCGTGTTCGGTCCCAACGGCGCAGGCAAGACGACCCTGCTGAGGGTGCTCGCAACCCTGCTGCGCCCGCATGCGGGCAAGGTCACCGTGCTCGGAGCCGAGCTCCCGGACGACGCATGGCAGGTGCGCGGACGCATCGGCCTGCTCGGACACGACCCGCTGCTGTATCGCGAGCTGACCGCGCGCGAGAACCTGCGCTACCACGCACGCCTGCACAACGTGGCCGACGAGCGCGTCGAGCGGCAACTCGCCGCGGTCTCGATGACGAGCAGAGCTGAGGAGCCGGTTAGAACGCTCTCGCGCGGGATGGTCCAGCGCGTGGCAGTAGCGCGCGCGACGCTGCACGATCCCGAGCTGCTTCTGCTCGACGAGCCCTACGCCAACCTCGACCCGTCGGCGATCGAGCTTGTAGAGCCGCTGATCGGCGCCGCAAGCGGATGCACACGCGTGGTGAGCAGTCACGACCCGAGCAGAGGACTGGCCGAATCCGATCTCGTGCTCGGCCTGCGCACTGGCCGCGTCGCTTTGCTGGCGGACGCCACAGGCGTGAGCACAAGCGCCGTGGCGGAGTTGTATCGATGAGCGCACCGGGGAAGACATCGCCGCATGCGGCGATGTCCCAGGACGTGCATGCACGTCCTGGCCGGGCGGCGCATGCGCCGCCCGGAACAGCTGATAAATCGCATGGCGAGACCGGCCCGCCGGCATATGCGCCACCCGGAACAGCAAAAGTGATCCGTGCCCTCCTGCGCAAGGAGCTCCTGGTCGAGCTGCGCACGCTCGAGTCGATTCCTGGCATGTCGCTGTTTGCCGTGACCACATTCGTGGTCTTCCACTTCGCCCTGAACCAGGACACCGTCAGCGGGCAGGAGGCGGCCGGCATCCTCTGGGTGACCCTGCTCTTCGCGGCGATGCTGGGGGTCAATCGCCTGTTCGTCGCCGACGCGGATCAGGGCGGCTTCGATGGCTTCCTGCTGGCGCCCGTGGACCGCACCGCGCTGCTGGTCGCCAAGTCGACCGCGCTGCTCGCCTATCTGCTCGTGCTCGAGCTGATCGCGGTGCCGGCGTTTGGACTGCTATTGCTCGGCCCGTCCCTCGGCCAAGCGCTCCCCGGCCTGCTCGCGCCACTTGCGCTCGGCGACATCGGCGTCGCCGCGATCGGCACGCTCGTAGCCGCGCTGGCGGTGCGCACACGTGCCCGCGATCTACTCGGGCCGCTACTGGCGCTGCCATTGCTTGTGCCGATCGTGATCGGCTGCGCACGGGCAAGCGCACCACTGTTCGCGGCTACACACGCCGGAGGACCGCCACTGCGCTGGCTTGGCACGCTTGCGCTCTATGATCTTGTGTTCGGCCTCATCGCCTACGCCGTGTTCGACTTCCTCCTAGAGGACTAAGCACGCCCACTATGCGCCGCCCTTCACTTCGCGCCCTTTCCATCGCCACGATCGTCGCGTTTTGCGTGTCGCTCAGCCTGGTCTTCTTCTACGCTCCGATCGAAGCCGAAGAAGGCTTCCTGCAGAAGATCTTCTACCTGCATGTGCCGCTAGCGATCGTGACCCTGTGTGGTTTCGTGATCGGCGGCCTGTGTGCGATCGCACATCTGCGCACACGCGATCAGCGCTGGGACCTACGCTCCTATGTTGCCATCCACATGAGCCTAATCTTCGGTGTGGCAGTGCTCATCACCGGCTCAATTTGGGCGCGCGGCTCTTGGGGCCACTGGTGGGTTTGGAGCGAGCCCACGCTCGTATCGTTCTTGATCATCATGCTGCTGTATGCCACCTACCAGCCGCTGCGCTTCGCGATCGAGGACCCCGAGCGCCAGGCCCGCTACGCGTCGGTGTTTGCGATCACCGCGGGCGCGTTCGTGCCGATGAACTTCCTTGCGGTGCGCCTGTCTGCTTCCTACCTGCACCCACGGGTGCTCGGCAGCTCCTCGAACCTGCCGGCGCCGATGGCCTTCACGTTCCTCGTCTCGCTCGTGGCGATCGCGCTGCTGTTCGCGACGCTGTGCTCCTATGAGCTGGCCGCTAAGCGCACGCGCATCCTGCTCAAAGCCCGCTCACGAATCCTCGGCTACCAATCGTGACATCCCTCGCCACAACCCTCCCCGAACACTCGAACGACGGCTACGTGGCCGCCGCCTACATCGTGTTCTTCGCGATCGTCTTGATCTACGTGGCGATCATGGCGGTACGCCTGAGCCGTGTCGAACGCAAGGTCGAGGCACTGCGTGGGGATGCAGCAAAAAGCGACGTGCCCCCCGCGCGCGCAGGGGGCATCGCCGATTTGGAGGATCCCAACCCTGAGCTTGAGCGGCCCGACAGAGGCCAGGAGCGCACCCTGAAGGGCGCAGGCGAAACGGTATGAGCACGCTGAAAGGCACCGGCGAGCTGCTAGCACTCGGCATCTCGCACAAGACGGCCCCAGTGGCGCTGCGCGAGCGCCTAGCTTTCAGCGAGTCACAGGCAGTCGAGTTCGCCCAGCAGATCGCCGAGAGCTCGGAGGTGCACGAGGCCGTCGTCATCTCGACCTGCAACCGCACCGAGATCTACCTTGTCGTCGGCGAGGCGGGTGGGACTCTTGTAAAAGCCGAGACCGACGTGCTCGGCCTGCTGGCGCGCCGTGCGAGCATCCGACCCACCGAGCTGGCTCAGGAGATCTACTCGCCGCGCAACTGCGAGGCCGCCCGCCAGCTGTACCGCGTGACCGCGGGCCTGGAGTCGATGATCCTCGGCGAGGCCGAGATCCAGGGCCAAGTCAAGCGCGCCTACGAGGCGGCGATGAAGGCCGGCACGACCGGCCCACTGTCCAACCGCCTGTTCGCAGCGGCCTTGACGACCGGCAAGCGCGTGCGCTCGGAGACTGGCATCGGCTCCTCACGCGTGTCCGTGCCCTCTGTGGCCGTGGACCTCGCCCAGGATGTTCTCGGCGACCTGACTGAGCGGCGCGTGATGCTGCTCGGCGCGGGCGAGACGAGCGAGCTGACCGCGCAGGCACTCGCTCATCAGGGCGTCGGCACGATCTTCGTCGCCAACCGTCACGCCGACCGCGCGCTCAGCCTCGCACAGCGCTTCGGCGGCTCGGTCGTTGGGCTCGACAAACTCCCAGAGCAGCTGCTGGAGGCCGACATCGTCGTCTCCTCGACCTCCTCACCGCACCCGATCGTCGGCAGCGAGGAGCTGGCGCTGGTGATGGGCCAGCGTAGCGGCCGGCCGCTGCTGCTGATCGACATCGCCGTGCCGCGCGACATCGACTCGAGCTGCGGCGACATCGACGGAATCACGTTGTACGACATCGACGACCTGCAGGCGGTGGTGCAACGCAACCTCGGCGCGCGCCGCGAGATCGTCCCGCAAGCCGAGCAGATCGTCGAGGAGGAGATCCACCGCTTCGCACGCTGGCTCGGCCAGGCCGAGACATTGCCAACTGTGAGTGCCTTGCGCGAGCACGGCAACCGCATCGTCGAGCAGGTCCTATCCGAGAACGAGGGTCGCTGGGAGTCGGCGAGCGAGCGCGACCTGATGCGCGTGGAGGCCGTCGCGCGCGCGGTCCTCGGGCGCCTGCTGCACGAGCCGACGATCCGCCTGCGCAGCCTCTCTCAGGAGCGAACCCCGCAAGGCCCCGCTCGTGGCGGACAGAACCCCCATGGCGGGGGACACCCTGAAGGGCATACCCAAGGGGCACACGGCAAGCAGGCAGGTGGCCACGCAACCCTGCAGCTCGTGCGCGAGCTGTTCGGGCTCGATACCCCACAAGGGGCCATCCCCCATAGCGGGGGACAGGCAGGCGAGGAGCCCACGCGCGAGGCTGAGCGGGGGGAGCGCGCTGAGACCCAGACAGAACTGGCCGACGAGACTCTTGCCGAGGTGCGCTCGATTCAGAGCGCTCGCAAGAGCGGCTCCTAGGAGGCGCGGTCACTCCGATGCGCATCGGGACACGTGGCAGCGCGCTCGCGCTCGCCCAAGCGCGACTTGTCGCAGACTGGCTGGGCGGAGCCGAGATCGTCGTGGTGCGAACGCGCGGCGACGTCATGTACGAACCGCAGAGCGGCGAGCGCCACCTTCCCGGGCACGATGGCCCAAGCAAAGGTGGGCATGGCAACGGCAGCAGACATGGCAACGGCACGAGCAACGGGCATGGCGCCGGGGCCTCTCCTACGCAGCGGTCGCACCGAGAGAAGGGAGGTTCCCTGCGCGAACGACCCCCTCGCGATGACAAGTCGCGCTGGGTTGCCGAGCTCGAGCAGGCGCTGTTGGCAGAAAAGATCGACCTGGCGGTGCACTCCGCGAAGGACATACCAGTCGAGCTACGCGATGGCCTGGAGCTGCTGGGCTCCCCGAACCGGGCGGCCGCCGAGGACGCGCTGATCGGCGCTCGCTCGCTCGAGCAGCTACCCGACGGGGCGTGCGTGGGCACGAGCAGCGTGCGTAGAGCCGCGCAGCTGCGCGCCATCCGGCCGGACCTGGAAGTGGTCAGCTTGCGCGGCAACATCGACACCCGCCTGCGCAAGCTCGCGGGCGCTGTGACCGCGAGCGGCGACGGCAGCGGCGGCAGCGACTCCTCGCTGCACGCGATCGTGCTCGCAAAGGCCGGCCTGCAGAGGCTCGGGCGCGAGCGCGACATCGGCTGCACGCTCGACGCCGCGCGCTTCGTGCCGGCCCCCGGCCAAGGGGCGCTCGGGCTGCAGGCGCGCAGCGGAGACTCGGCTGTGAGCGAAGCCGTGGAGCCGATCCTCGACAAGGACGCCTCCGCCTGCTTGCTGGCCGAGCGCGCGCTCGCCCACGCGCTGGGCGCAAGCTGCAACACCCCACTCGGTGCACACGCCGCGGCCGCGGGCTGTGGCTGTCTGCACATGCATGCGTGGATCGGTTTGCCCGACGGCTCGGAGTGGATCGCCGACGAGCTGCTCGGAGGCTTCTACGATCCCGAGGAGCTGGGCGTTCGTATGGCTGAGCGGCTGCAGGCGGTGGGTGCTCGCGAGCTGCTCGCGCGCGCCGAGGAACTGGCTGTTGAGAGCGGCTGAGGGCCGAGGGCGGGTGTATTTGGTCGGAGCGGGTCCTGGCGACCCGGGGCTGCTGACTGCGCGAGCGTTGGAGCTGATCGCGCGCGCCGACACGATCCTCTACGACCGCTTGATCCCAATGCAGGCGCTTGAGGGAGCACGCGTTGAGGCAGAGTTGCTGTTCGTTGGCAAGGAGGGAGGTGGCGACTCCGTGCCACAGGAGCAGACGCAAGCGCTGATGGTCGAGCGGGCACTCGCCGGAGGAGAGGTGGTGCGACTGAAGGGCGGCGATCCCTTTGTATTCGGACGCGGCGGAGAGGAGGCGCTGGCGCTGCGTCAGGCCGGTATCGAGTTTGAGATCGTTCCGGGGGTAACGGCAGGCGTCGCCGCGGCGGCGTACGCAGGCATCCCGGTGACCCACCGCGGCCTTTCAACCGGTGTGGCGCTCGTCACCGGCCATGAGGACCCTAAGAAGCCAGAGCAGGAACTCGACTGGGCGGCCCTGGCTGCTTTCCCAGGGACGCTCGTCTTCTACATGGGCGTGCGTCAACTGCCGCACATAGCCGAGCGGCTGATCGCCGCCGGGCGGGCACCCTCACAGGCCGTGGCACTCGTGGAACGCGGCACGCTGCCCGAGCAACGCACGGTGAGCGGTACGCTCGCCACGATCGCCGAGCTAGCGGATCGCGAGCAAATAAGGGCACCGGCAATCACGATCGTGGGCGCCGTCGTCGAGCTTGCCGAGAATTTGCAGTGGCTGGCGCGGCGACCACTGGCCGGTCGCACCGTGGCCGTGACCCGCGCACGCGCGCAGGCCAGTGGACTGGCACGGCGTCTCGCCGTACTCGGTGCGAGCGTGATCGAGGCGCCAACGATCCGTACGCGAACAATCGACGGGGCTGCTTTGGACCCAGCGCCTTACGACCTGATCTGTCTGACGAGCGCCAACGGGGTGGAGCGCCTGTTCGAGCGTCTGGCCGCCGGTGGCCGCGATGCGCGCGCACTCGCCGGCGCCCGCATCGCCGCGATCGGACCGGGGACAGCGCGGGCACTCGCCGAGCACGGGATCGTGGCCGACGTTATACCCGAGCGTTTCGTCGCCGAGTCACTCTTGGAGGCGCTAAGCGATTTTGATGTGAAGCACGCACTCGTGGCAACCGCGCTGGGGGCGCGTGAGGTGTTGCCGGGCGCCCTGCGTGCCCGCGGCGCGCAGGTCGACGTGCTGGCTTTGTACGAGACCGTCGCCGAGCCGCTGTCCGAGAGGGCGCTGAAGCAAGCGCAGACGGCCGACTACATCACCTTCACCTCGTCCTCCAGTGTTCGCTATTTCCTCGATGCCCCGCGCGCGCGCGCGGGGCATCGCACTTTTTCGGACACCCACACCCGGCTTCACAAGGACGAATCCGTCCCTGACCAGGGGCGCCTTTCGCCCACAACGCGCATCGTCTCGATCGGACCCGTGACCAGCGCCACGCTGCGCGAGTACGGCTTGGAGCCACACATAGAGGCCGAGCGCCACGACGTCGAGGGCCTCGTCGATGCTTTGCTGGCTGACGTGCTCGCGCATACCCCATCCGCTGGACATACCCTGCCGCTACGAGCTGTGGACTCGACATGACGGCTACGGGCGAGCGGGGTCAACCCGAGTCGCCCCCCATCGAGCTCGGCCACCCGCGCATCCACCTGCGTCGCATCGACTCGACCAACGAATACGCGCGCCAACTCGCTACCGCCGGCGCACCGCACGGCACCGCTGTCACCGCCGATGAGCAAAGTGCCGGGCGCGGTCGACAGGGACGCTCATGGTTGGCGCCGCCACGCAGCGCGCTGCTGTGCTCGCTTGTACTGCGAGACCCGCCGCCTTTGCTGTCGTTGATCGCGGGTATGGCCGTGTGCGACGTTGTTGGCGACACAGCACGCGTGAAGTGGCCCAACGACATCGTGCTCGAGCGGAGCGGCGCGGGAGAGGCCCCCCCGACGGGAGCGGTCTCCCTCAGGGGAGCGGCTGCCCCACTGGGGGCAATTTCCCCGGGTGGAGCGATTCCCCCGGCAAAGGAGAGACACCTGCCCGGAGCGGACGAGGAGCCAGCTTTCCTACCGAAGCTTGCCGGCATCCTCGTCGAGGGCCGCCCACAGGAAGGGTGGGCGGTGCTCGGCGTCGGGCTGAACGTCGCCCTGCGTGTCGAGCAGCTTCCGCCGGACGTGCGTCGGCGTGCCGCGAGCCTTGGGCTCGAGCCGAGCGCGATAGAGCCGACATTCGAGCGATTGCTCGAAGCACTCGTCACGCGCCTTGGCGAGCCAATCGAAGTCACACTCGATGCATGGCGTGCGCGCGACGCGCTGTATGGCCGCGTTGTCGCCTGGCAAGCGCACGAGCCGCAAAGGCGGAGCGAGCGTGGGCGAGCGCAGGGGATCGACGAGCAGGGGCAGCTGCTTGTGCGCCACGAGGATGGGACGACAACGGCGCTCAGCGCCGGTGAGGTTCACTTGGGGTCGGTCGGCTGATCGGCCCGCTCCAGCGCCTCTTCGACGTTCTCCTGCAACTTCTTACCCGAGCCCGCGCTGAGCTCCCCGTCCATGCCCTGCTGTGGCGCCTTCTCGTTGGAGAGCGCCTCCGCCAATACCGCATCAGAAGGCACGTCGTCCGCCTCGCCTCGCTGCCCGCGACCACGCTTGCTCCCCGCACGGGGGGGCTTGCCGTTGTTGGAGCCGCGCGTGGAGCGGCTGCGCGAGCGTGTCGGGCGCGCCGGCTTACCTGTGCGCCCCGGCTTCTCCGGCTCAGCGGCCTGTGTGGGCTGGGCGTCTCCAGTTGACGTAGCCGGCTGATCCTCTCGGGCTGGACTCGCGAGCTGGCCGTCTTGAGTCGCTCCTCCGAGCTGAGCGAGCTGGCCGTCTTGAGTCGCTCCTCCGAGCTGAGCGTCCTGTGCCGTCTGCGTCGCCTGAGCGGGGGCGGTCCCATTGGTGCGCTGGCCCTGACCCTTGCGACGACGACGCTGGCCGCGGGCGCGACGCTTGGGGAAGTTGCGCAGCAGCTCTCGCGCCAGTGCCGGGGGCTTGCGCGCCATGCGCGTGCGCGCGCCGCGCAAGACCTCCTCGGCCTCCGGGGTGTGTGCCAGAGCGGCCGCCAGCAGCGCGGCCGCCAGGCGGCGGTCCTGCTTGCGCGCCGCGTGCACCAGCCGGCGGGCGTTACGGGCGTGGGCGCCGCCAGCCGAGTTGACCAGCAAGCCCAGCAGGCGCTTGGTCTCTGGCCAACGCTGCACCGCGTACTCCTCGTGTACGTCGCGCGTGTACTCCGCCAGACGCCAGATCCAGGCGTTGGCCTGGTCGCGGCGGCCTATGCGCCGCTCCACCAGCGCGCGCAGCATGATCTTGGCCGCCTCGCGACGCTCGTCGCGCGGCCAACTGCCCGCTATGTCGATCGCCGTGTCGAACGCGTCGGGGTCGCGTAGCGCGGCGATCTCCGAGAGTGCCTTCAAACGCAACTGCGGACTCTTGTTGCGCTGCACCGCCGTGATCAAAAAGCGGGCCTTTAGCTCACCCGTGCGGTCGAAGTGCAGCATTGCGCGCGCCCGGCGCCAGCCATTTGGCGTCACTCGCGCACCCGCCAAGGCCGCCCACACATGTTGCTCGCCGTAGTCCAAGTGCTCTACCGCGATGCGCCACAGCTCGCGCTCGAAGACCTCGAAGCGGCGCTCCTCCTCCGCGCACACCGGCAGCACGCGGCGCTCGACGCGCATGCGCCGGCCACGCCCGCGGCGCACTGGGCCAACGACGATCGCCCCGCCTCTGTACACGTCGCGGTCGAGCAGCGAGTGCAGCGTCACCACCGGGTCGTCGTTCTTGGTCGCCGGGTGCACGAAGTCGACTACGAGACCCGCCTCCTTGCCTGGGTGACGGCGCGTGACCCGTCCCACGCGCTGCTGATAGATGCGCTTGGAGGCGGTCGGGGCCAGGTGCACGCAGACGGTCGCGCGCGGACTGTTCCAGCCCTCGGCCAGCAGCTGAGCGTTGATCAGCACGTCGATGTCGCCTCGCTCATAGCGCGCGAGGATGTTGGCCAGCTCGCGCTTTGGCGTCTCACCGGAGACGCCCATCGCCTTGATGCCTTCGGCTCGGAACGCTTCGGCGAGGTTGTAGGCGTGTTTGACGCCGGCCGCATAGACGACGCCCGGGACGCCGTTGAAACGCGTCTTGTACAGGTTCGCCGCCGCCATGTTGAACGGCTGCTGGTCGAGCAGCTCGGCCAGCTCCTCCTGGTCGAACTCAGTGTCCACCTCGCCGCGACGCAACGGCACGTTGGCGATCGTGCGCACGCCCACGCCTGGTGAGATGCGCACGCAGCGCAGCGGCGCGATCACGCCACGGCGCGCCGCCTGAGCGAGATCGAAGCGCGATGTCTGCGTGGGGAACAGATCGGTGACGTGCCTTGCGATCAAGGCGCCCGTGGCGGTCATGCCGATGAAGATCGGGCCGGTCCATGCGCGGATCGCGCCGCTGGTCTTCTCCCCGAGCGCGGTGTGCGCCTCGTCGCAGATCACGATCGTGTACGCGCTCGAAATCCGGCCCGCATTGCGTACGAACCATTGGTAGGTCTCTACCGTTACAGGACCCTTGGGCGAGTCCTCGCCTACATACAGCGGGCGAGAGATGCGCTTTTGATAGCCGCGCTGGCGCAGCTCGCCGTGGAATTGGTCCACGAGGTTGCGGCGGTGTGTGAGGATCAGGATGCCGCCTGTCTGCGAAGCCTCGACGAAGCCGAGCGCGGCCACTGTCTTGCCGGCACCCGTAGCGTGCTCGAACCAGAAGCGCTTGGCCGCGTTTGGGTCCTCGGGCTGGTCCGAGACGTCCTCCTCATCCTCGTCTACCCAGTCCTGCGGCTCCTCCTCGGACTCCTCCTCGACCTCCTCCTCGGGCTCGGGCTCCGGCTCGGCCAGATCGAGGTCGTCGTCGAAGTCGTCGTCCTCCTCCGGCGCCTCGGGGGCGGCGCGCTCGACCGGTCCGAGGTCCTCGTCGTCGTCATCCTCCTCGTCTGGGTCGTCATAGCCGTCGTCGGCGGCGGCGTCCGTGGGCTCGGCGCGCGCGCCCTCCCTGTCTTGGGCGCCCGACCCGTCCCCGTCTTGCTCCTGCTTGACCTCGTCCGGCCCGAGGATCGCCGCGGAGGCAAGCAGCTCGGGTGAAGCGGCCGCCGCGGCGCGACCGTTGCCGTTTGCGCCAGAGCGCTGGGCCTCGGCCAACAGCGCGGTTAGCGTGCCCGAGAGAGCGTCCACCTGATGGGCCGACAGCACGGTGCCGTCGACCAGCTTTGGCTCGTCCTCGGAGAGGACGCGTTCCAGGCCGAGAAGCAGCGAGAACTCACGCCGCCATGCAGTCGAGGGGTGCTTTGCCCCTTCCTTCAACTCTGCTAGCGCCATGTCCAGCGAACGCCTGCGTGGCGAGCCCGGAGCCAGCGCTACCGCGGCGTCCTCGCCCTCGTGCAGGAAGCGCTCGCGCACGAACTTCTCCGCTCGCTTGATTTCGGCGGAACTGGGAATGGACGCGGCCGCGCGGGCCACTGCGGGGGACTCGGCCATAGAGGCTCTGGGCTTCGAGATGGAGCGGTCGCGGACGCTTATCCACTTCGCTCGTAGAAAACCGGCGCTGGCGCCGGTGAGGCTCGCAGATGGACGGGGGCACGTTGCTCCCGTCCTTCCGCTTCGCTCAGGATACAGCACAAGCCGGGGGATTTGAAGGCGTCCACGCCTGCGCCACTCGATGCCTGGCGCTCGTAGGCATCGCACGGGCCTCACTTCGGCGAATCAGGGCGGGCTTCTGGCAGTCTTTGTCCGACATGGACGGACGCGCTCGATCGGACTTCCCAATAATCGCAACAGCGCATCGCGTGGTTCGGGGCGCATGACCGCCCGCCGCGCACTTCTGGGACTCACCGTCCTGGGGACGGTCGTGCTGATCGCGATCGGCGTGGCGCAGCTGCCTGGCAGCTCCTCCCCCGGCGGAAAAGACGCCACGCGCCTGACCGCCGCGCAGACGCGCGCGCTGCTGGCCGGCTCGCCGGCGGTGCTTGCCGCACTGCACGCGCAGGGAGGAGTGCTGCTTGAAGGCGGGGGGACCGCCTTGCACGCACGCCTTAGCGCGCTCAAGGGCTACCCCATCGTCATCAACAAGTGGGCCTCTTGGTGCGTACCCTGCCAGGAAGAGTCCATTGCCTTCCAGCGCGTCAGCGCCGAATACGGGCGGCGCGTGGCCTTCATCGGCATCGACTCCGAAGATTCCCACCGCGCCGATGCGCTCGCCTTCCTAAAGTCCTTTCCCGTGAGCTATCCCAGCTACTACGACAAGAGCGGCGCTCTCGGCCTGCAGCTGACCGACTCGACTTTCAGGCCCGCGACCGTGTTCATTCCCCCGCACGGCGCGCCAGAGATCATCCAGGGCGAGTACTCGAGTGCGGCGAAGTTGCGCCGTGACGTCGAACGCTACGCGCTGCATGCCTGAGATCAGGGTGGACCCGCTCAGCGGGCACAAGGTGATCGTCGCCGGGGAGCGCTCAGAGCGACCCGGTGGCGAGCCGCGCTGCCCGGCGCCGGCGCCGATCGACGTGGAGAAGGATCCCTTCGCGCCTGGCCACGAGGAACGCACTCCTCCCGAGCTGTACTCGCTGCGCTCCGGCCAAAGTGTCAGGGGCGGTGATGGGGATGGGCTCAACGGCGGTGCTGCTGAGGGCGCCGGGTGGAGCGTGAGGGTGGTTCCGAATTTGTACCCGGCCCTGAACGGCGATAGTCCAAGCCCGCCCGTCGACGCCCAACCGGACCTGTTCCATGCGATGGCCGCCAGCGGCGCGCACGAGGTGATCGTCAACGCGCCCGAGTCCGTTCTCTCGCTGGCCGAGCTGCCCGCCTCGCGGCTGGCCGACGCGATGGAGGTGTGGCGGCTGCGCATGCAGGCGCACGCGGACGCCGCCTACGTGCAACTGATCGTCAACGAGCGCCGTGAGGCAGGAGCCTCTTTGGAGCACACACACTCGCAGCTGTACGCGCTCGATTTCGTGCCGGCCGAGGTGGCGCGCGAGCGCGAGCGTTGCGGGGCTTACGCCAACCGCACGATGGGCCGCGGGCTGCTCGAGGACCTTGTCGCCGAAGAGGTGCGTCGCGGCGAGCGGATCGTGGCGATCGACGAGGAGGCCGTGCTGATGGCGCCCTACGGCTCGCGATTGCCCTTCCAGCTGATGTTGGCGCCGCGCGTGCCGCGCGCGCGCTTCGAGGACGACGGGGCGCTCGGCTCGGCACTGCTGCACGACGGGCTATCCCGGTTGGCGCGCCACTTCGGCTCCTCGCCTCCGCTGAACATGTGGGTGCGAACCGCGCCGCGCGGGGCTGAGCACTTCTGCTGGCGCATCGACGTGGCGCCCCGTCTTACGCACCTCGCTGGACTGGAGCTCTCGACTGGGGTGAGCCTGAACATCGTCGCGCCCGAGCATGCAGCCGCCGTGTTGCGAGATGAGTGAAGACAGCGTGATAGAGCGTGAATGAGGGGCCTGGCTGGGACGGTCCTGACTGGGGAGGCTCCTGACTGGGCAAACGCCTGGGGTCCTGACTGAGGAGGCTCCTGACTGGGCAAACGCCTGGGGACCTGACTGAGGAGGCTCCTGACTGGGCAAACGCTGGGGACCTGGCTTGGGGGCCTGGCTGGGCGATGGCTGGGCGATGGCTGGGCACCTGACTTGGGGGCCTGGCTGAGTAGACGCGAAGAGTGTCTGAAACGGCCTTCCAGGCGAGCATGGTCATGCAACCATTTGGTTGCATGACAGTCATTGCTTGGCATGCTGTTCCGACGCAACGACACGCAACCCCTGGGGCATCGGCACGCGACTTCGGGCGTGCCGGATAGGCTCCCTGCATGCCACCTGTCGATCGCCTCGTACCCAGCTTCGTCGCCGAGCCGCCGCGAGAAGGCATGCCCTACGGGCGCTGGGCCGAGCGCTTGGAAGAGGAGATGCTTGCCTGTTGGGCCGCGCTCGACAAGGACGGCGAGGAGCTTGGCGAGCCCGGCGAGATCGCCTGGTACCCCGACAGGGGCTGGCACGGGCGTCGCTATGTGCCCGCCACCTCGATCACGACTAACGGGTATGAGTTGTTCGGCTACGTGCGCTTTCTCAGTGGCCTGAACGACGAGGAGCCGATGGAGCTGACCGCGAGCGGCGATTTCACCGAAGAGACGGCAGAGCGCAACCCAGATTGGAAGTTGGATGTGTGCGACGAGGTGATCGGCGCCTGGCACGGACAGAACGGAGCGCTCGCCGCGATGACGCTCGTGTGGGGGCGGCCATTGGTGGGTGCGGGCCGAGTCGTGACGGCCGAGCTAGGGCGCACGACCGTCGACCAGTGCCAGCTGATCGAGCAGCGCTTCACCCTGATCGCGCCGGACGATTATCTGTATGACCTGCTCGAGATCAAGCTGTGGGGCGGCAAAGGCCAAGAGCTTGCTTGCGAGTCGTTGTACGACGAGGCAGAGACCAACGCCGATGACGACCCCGAGCGCGCCGAGCCCGAGCCCGCCGACGCCGATCAGCCAACCATCGGGGAGGACCTATGACAGAGCGTAGACCTGTGAAGACGGAGCATCATCTCGCGAAGGCGTTGCACCCCAGCCCGCGCGTGCTCAAGGAGGCGATGGGTGAGGCCGAAGGCTTCAACGCGAAGTTTGCCGTGCTCATAACGAGACTGGTCGGCACGATGTGGTGTGCCTACCTGTTCGCCGCAATAGCGCTGATCGGCCTCGGCCCAGCGCTCAAACCGGGCGGGGAGGGCATCGTCGCTTGGATCGCGCAAACGTTCCTGCAGCTCGTTCTACTGTCGGTGATCATGGTCGGCCAGAACGTACAGAGCCTCGCCGCCGACGCGCGCTCGGCGAACACCTTCAAAGATGCCGAGGAGATCCTCGACCGGCTCGACACACATACGCAAGGGGGCTTGAAGGAAATACTCGATCGCTTGGACGAGATCGCCGGCCCGCCAAAGTCGCCCGCTACAACGAGCCCGAGCCAGCCCCCTCAGAGCGCGGCCTGAGCAGCTCTTAGGAGCCCGCGCCAACCTCTGCGGGGAGTGGGCTGGCCAATGCCCGCCTAGCACTGGCGTTGGCGCGGCTGGTCGTGCTGAATAGGCCCAGCACCATGATTGCCGCACCGCAGCCGACGACGACCCACCAAACCGTATGGCTGGCGGTGACGAAGTCGGGGCCGACGCTTGCCGCGCCGGCAGCCGCGATCGCTCCGGCGACTGCCACGCCCAGCGTCTGGCCGACCTGACGCGAGGTCGAGGCCACCGCCGCCGCGACGCCGGCCTGAGCCTCGGGCATGCCCAGCACAGCGGTGTTCGTGATCGGCGGATTGACCATGCCGAAGCCGATCCCGAACAGGAAGTAGGCGGGCAGTAGCGCGGCGATCTGAGTGGTGGAGGTGATATCGACCAGCAACAGGCCACCCAGCCCGATACCGAGCCCTCCCACCAGCAGCGCCAGACGCGGGCCACGACGACCGACGATACGACCAGAGAGCGGTGCGAAGAAGAGCGTCATCGCCGCTATCGGCAATGTGCACAGGCCAGCCGCGAAGGCCGAGAGGTGCGGGACACGGACCTCCTGCAAATACAGCGTGTTGATGAACAGGAACGCACCAAGCGCGGAAAACGCAAGGACAGCGATCGCGCTTGCGCCGGAAAAGGGGAGGCTGCGGAAGAATCTTGGGTCTATCAACGGTTCTGTGCGTCGAGCCTCATAAGGCACAAGCGCCGCCAGCGCAGCGGTGGCAAGCACGAACAATCCAACTGTCTGCCCTGACAGCCAACCGGCGGAGGGGGCCTCGATGATCCCGTACGTGAGCGAGGCAAGCAGCACGATCACGAGCAATTGGCCGACTGGATCGAGGCGTCTTGGCTTTGGCGCGCGCGACTCCGGCACAAAGCGCATCGTCAAGCCCAGCGCAAGCAGACCGACCGGGATGTTGATCCAGAAGATCGCGCGCCAATCGACGCCATCGACGAGCGCACCTCCCAGCACCGGCCCCAGCGCGAGGCTGATGCCGATCGTGGCGCCCCACATGCCGATCGCTTGCGCGCGCTCGCGAGCGTCCGTGAACACATTGCGGATGATCGACATCGCGACCGGGTTGAGCATCGAGCCGCCGACCGCCTGCAGCATGCGAAAGACGATCAGCCAACCCAGGCTGGGCGCGGCGCTGCACAGCAGCGAGCCAAGCGTGAACAGGGCGAGCCCTGTCTGAAACACACGGCGGCGACCGAGCCGGTCGCCCATCGAGCCACTCAACATCAACAAGCTGGCCAGCACCAGCGTGTAGGCGTCCACAGTCCACTGCAACTCCGAGACAGAAGCGTGCAGTTCGCGCCCGATCGACGGCAGCGCAACGTTGACGATCGTGTTGTCCAAGCCCACGATTAGGAGACTCATGCAGCAGATCGCGAGCACCAGCCGGCGGCGCGAACGCGACAGCTCTTGGGCTTGGGAGGAAGGGGCGTGTGTTGGGCTCACACCTTCCAGTTTGACGATCAGGACGGCGCTGGCTGAGGCCCGGGTCCCGTCGGCAGGGTCGTCGGCGGAGCCGGCGGTGCCGTCGGGCGCTTGTAGGCTGCGATCCAAGTCTGTGCCCAGGAGTAGATCGAGCCGACACTCGCGAATACCGACGGATGACGCGTCGAGCAGTGCCCATACACGTGGTCGGCGACGCCGACCTCGATTGGCGTGCCACCCGGGCCGGTGGCGATTAGCGGGCCGCCGCTGTCTCCCTGGCACACGCCGCTGGCATAGCTCGGCGGAGTGATCGTGCAGATCTCGCTGCGCACGAAGAAGGGCGGGGCGTCGCGTCGACACCATTTGCGTGCTTGCACGACCGTGGAAGCCGACTGCAGCTGTTCGGTCAAAGAGCTCTGTTCGTAGGCGGTCTTGCCCCAGCCGACGATCGTCGCCTGCGTGCCTGCGACGAGTCGCTTGGCCTGTCCAGGGTTGGCCAGGGCAATTGGCGGGGCGCTGGTCGGCGTGGAAAGCACCAGCAGCGCCACGTCACCATTGTCGACCTTGCGTTCCAGCTCTGGGTACAAGATCACGCCGAGCACCGTCGAGACGGGCTCGCCCGCCTGCAGCGGATCGACCGCGCCGGTCACGACGCGAAAGCCAGACGGACTGAAAGGGGTGCCGGTTTGCATGTTCTCGGCGCAGTGACCCGCCGTCAGGACAAGGCTGGGAGCGATGACTGTGCCGGTGCACTGATAGGCAAGCTGCCCTTGGAAGTCGACGACATAGGCGAGCGAAGGAAACGCACCGGTCTGGGCGGCCGTGCCGCCGATGATCGCTGTGGCAGGCGGAGCAAGCGCCGTCGCTGCCAGAACTGCCGACAACAGGACTGCCGGCAGAACTAGTGCCCGTAGTGAGAGCGCCGGCAGAAGTAGTGCCCGTCGTAGCGGCGCTGATTTTAGGAGTGCTATTCGTAGAGAGGCCAACGGTAGGAACGCTGCTTTTAGGACCGTCAGCTTTAGGACCTGCATCAGACAAGGCCTAAAATGCCTTGTCAGCGAGCGGGGTGATCTCTTGACTGGAGTAGAGGGCATCGTCTCAGGCGCCAGACGGCGTGACGCAGCTTCTCATCGGCACGTATCAGCGGCAGTTTTAGTGGTAATTGGAATCTCCACGATCCAAGAACACAGCAGGCGCAGGACAAGATCGGTGACAACATCAAGCGGCGCCTAAGATTTGCCGAATAGCTCTTATATGCGCGATCAACGAGAGCTGGGCGATGACACTGTGGAGGCTGCCAGACCGCGCTCGAGCGGCGCGCCGAGCGCTCGATCAGACGAATCTCAAGCAGACTTCGCCCGGGCGGGCGAAGGTGCGACGCTGAAGGTCGAAGACAAGCGATACAAGCCTCCAAGCAAAAGTCGTCATGCAACCGCTCGGTTGCATGACGACTTGACCTTGGAGCGAACAATCGACAATGCCGCCCCTACAGACCAACCGGCCGACGGCAAGCCCGCCGAGCGAACAAGGCTGGACCTCGCCCCATTTGCTGCAGCCGCGGGTCTGGCGGCGATTGTCGCGCTGATCGCGACCAAAGTTGATTGGGTCCAGTACTCGAGCGCCATCGCGTTGGGTGTGCTGGCAGGCTTGGTACGGCTGATACCAGTGCAAGGACCGCTCGCCAAGGCAAGAGAGATTCCGCCGTCGCTGATCTTTCTCGCAGCCGTTGCCTTCCTGCGCAGCGCTGCTGGCGGGGCGAACTCGGGAATCACGGTCGTCGCCTTGCTTCCTGTGTTCTGGACCGCCCTATATGGCGACCGTCGCCAACTGTGCGTGGTTACCGTAGGGATGGCTGTCTTCTTCCTTGCGCCGCTCGTGCTGATCGGCGGCTCGGCATACCCGGCAAGCCAATATCGGGCGGCGGTGTTGTTTCTGGCGGTGGGCACGATCATCGGCTTCACCACCCAGTGGCTAGTGGCCGAGGTGCGCTACCAGGCCAACGAGGCCGAGCATCGCGAGCAGGCGCTCGAGCAAGTCGCGGCTGTGATGCGGGGAATGTCGAACAGCCCCCATGCCCGAGCAGAGGTGTGTGAGGCTGCACGCTCGATCGGCAAGGCCAGCTTTGCTCTCCTGTACGAGCCCACCGGCAAGTCGGGGGCCTTGCGTACGACCGCGATGGCGGGTATCGAGCTGCCCCCTTTAGAGATCGCTCCCGGGAAAGGCTCGGCAACCGGCCAGGCCTTCGTCTCGCGACGTTCGTTCCTTTGGAGCGACGATGCCAAACCCTGCAGCTTCGACCACGTCATGTGGGAGACGTTCGGCCGTCCAGCTTCGATGCTGTTCGAGCCTGTGTTCAGCGGTAAGGAGCCAGTCGGCGTGCTCGTCGTCGGCTGGCCTCAGAAAGTCCGCGCCGGCGGCACGCGTGCGACTTTGATCACCTTGCTCGCACATGAGGTCGCAACTGCCATCAAGCGTGCCGATCTGCTTTCACAGCTGACCGACATGGCCAGCACCGACTCGCTTACCGGGCTACCCAACCGACGCGCCTGGGAGACCAACCTCGACCGCGCGCTGCTCGAAGGCGAGCGGTTCGTACTGGCGATGCTCGACCTCGACCACTTCAAGGACTTCAATGACTCGCGCGGGCATCCGGCCGGCGATCGACTGCTCAAGGAGACCGCGGTGGCCTGGCGCGAGGAGCTGCGCAGCGGCGACTTCCTGGCCCGCATCGGCGGCGAGGAGTTCGCGCTTCTACTGCCGCACTGCGCCACCGAGGACGCCCT
>DASYNL010000025.1:0-206760 GCA_036008605.1 Solirubrobacteraceae bacterium
CCACTCGTTTGATCAGGTCCTCCGGATAGTCCTCGGGCACGGTCACCGCCAGGATCGCCTCGCTGTTGGTGCGCACCAGCTCTCCGAGGCGCGAAGAGATGCGTGGCAACGAGCCACCAAGACGGCAGCGTTGCAGCAGCGTGTTCGTGCCGAGCGGGCCGGCCGAGACGACCACCCCGCGGGCGCGCTGCACCTTGCGTTCGCGGCGCATCCACGCGCCTGAGCGAATACTTTCGACCTCATAGCCTTCCGAGCCGTCGCCCGGGCCGAGCGGGCGGATATCGATCACCGTGCGTTCCGGGCTGACCTTCGCGCCGCGCTTCTCGGCCAGGAACAGGTAGTTCTTCACAAGCGTGTTCTTCGAGCCGTGCGGGCAGCCCACCATGCAGCGACCGCACAACCGGCAGCCGGTGCGGTCTGGTCCCTCGCCGTCGAAGAAGGGGTCGGGTACGCGCTTGCCCGCCTCTCCCTCCGCGCCGAAGAACACTCCCACGGGCGTCTTTTTGTAGGTGTCAGAGACACCCAGCTCCTCACCGAGCTCGCGCAGCAACTGATCGGCGGGGTCATCGTGCGGATTCATCGTCACGCCCAGCATCCGCTGCGCTTCCTCGTAATGGGGGGCCAGCTCCGACTCCCAATCGGCGATCTCCGCCCACTGGGGATCCTCAAAGAACGGCGTCGGTGGCACGTACAGCGTGTTGGCGTAGCCGAGGCTGCCGCCACCCACGCCACAGCCGCTGACGACTGATACGTCTTTGAACGTAGTCAGGCGGAAAATACCCTTCCAGCCGATCTTCGGGCGCCAGAAATAGCGCTTGTAGTCGGCGGTGGACTCGGGAAACTCGTGGTCGGCAAAGCGCCGTCCGCACTCCAGAACGCCGACGCTGTAACCCTTCTCGGAGAGGCGCAGCGCTGAGACGCTGCCCCCGAAGCCAGAGCCGATCACGAGCCAGTCGTAGTCGAAGTCCTTCGCCATGCTGTCACCAGCATATTGGTTGTCTGGCCAGTTCATCGTCGGATCGATTGTGCGCAGCGAGCTGACGGCGCTATATTCCGTGAAGTAATGGCTGCCGAGCGGGTCCAGAACAAGCCGTGCGGAGGGCGCTATGGCGACATCGTCCAGTCGATCGGCAACACGCCGCTCGTGGAGTTGCCACGCCTCTCGCCCAAGCCCGGTGTGCGCATCTGGGCCAAGCTCGAGTCGCGCAACCCCACCGGCTCGGTCAAGGACCGCGTCGCGCGCGCGCTGATCGAGGACGCCGAGAGCCAGGGCGCGATCCTCCCAGGTCAGACGATTCTGGAGCCGACCTCCGGCAACACGGGCATCTCGCTCGGCATGATCTGCTCGCGCAAGGGCTACCGCCTGAAGGTCGTCATGCCCGAGAATGTGACTCCGGAGCGCACTCAGCTGCTGAAGATGTACGGGGCGGAGATCGTCTACTCAGAGGGCTCCAAGGGCTCCAACGGCGCGGTCGAGAAGGCGCTCGACATGGCCGAGAAAGACTCTTCCTACTACATGCCCTACCAGTACGGCAACATGGCCAACCCAAACGCCCACTACAACGGCACGGCCTTGGAGATCCTCGAGGAGCTCGACGAGGTGTCCGCGTTCGTCGCCGGACTGGGCACCGGCGGCACGCTGATGGGCAACGGGCGCCGGCTCAAGGAGACCTTTGGCGATGCCTGCAAGATCGTCGCTGCCGAGCCGATGCAAGGCGAGCCCGTACAGGGGCTGCGCTCGCTGGACGACGGTTTCATCCCGCCGATCATCGACCTCTCCATCTTGGATCGCAAGATCTTCGTCACCAACACCGACGCGATCCTGTGGACTCGTAAGCTGCTCGACGAGGAGAGCGTCTTCGCCGGTGTCTCCAGCGGCGCGATCGCGCGCGTCGCGGTGCGCATCGCCGGCGAGCTCGACGAGGGCAACGTTGTCTTCATCGTCGCCGACGACGGCTGGAAGTACCTGTCGAGTGGCATCTACACACTGCCGGTCGAGGAGATCGAGAACCTCGACTCCACCGTGTGGTGGTGAGCCTCGATGGACATCGCGCCTGAGCTGCTCGAGCGTATTCTTGCGCACGCGCGAGAAGAGGCGCCCAACGAGTGTTGCGGGGTGGTTGCGGTAGCTCCGGCCTCAGATGGCAGGCCTGCGCAGGCGATGCGCGTGCGCGCCGCGCGCAACATCCACGCGAGCCCCAAGCGCTTCGAGATCGATGGCAAAGACGTGATTGCGGCGATCAACGAGTTCGACGAGGCTGGCTGGGACATAGGCGCGATCTATCACTCACACACGCACACAGCTCCTTATCCGTCGCAGACCGACATCAATTTCGCGGCGAGCTGGCCAGGTGTCGAGTGGATCATCGTCGGGCTCTCCGATCCGCGGATGCCGGAGATCCGCTCCTATCTGATCGAGGAAGGCACCGTCCATGAGGTGGAGATCGGGCAAATCGCGGTCTGAGGATCGCGTCCACCTGGTCAAGGTCGCCTACGCGCGCAACCTCGCCGAGGCGGAACTGATCCAGGGTCTGCTGCGCCAGGAGCAGATTCCGAGCATGCTCAAGCGCAATGGTGGCGCCGATGTGCCTGATTTCATCGCCGCGGGCGGGCGCGACGTGCTCGTGCCCGTCTCCCAAGCGGATCGCGCGCGGGAGCTGCTCGTCTAGGTCCCTATTGTTGTTCGGGCCGGCACATGTGCCGGCCCGCCGGACGGTGCATGCACCGTCCGGGACCGCGCCGCATGCGGCGCGGTCTTCCTGATTTGAACCTGTCGGACGAGTACTTAGACGAGGACCGGCTGGCCCATTGGCTGACCGGCTTCGCGCGTGATCGACTCGATCTCTTCGGCAGCCCGTTCGAACTCGCCGTCGGAGAGAACGGGTGTGCCCTCGAAGGGCAGTTCGCGCTGCAGTTCAAGCCAAGAGCTGCAAACGCCGTACTCGTCCTTGACCTTGACGGTCACGGGACGAGGAATCCTGTAGGTGCGCAGCAGCAACACATGTAGGGGATGGCGACGCTTCCATTCAAGGCGCTTCTCGGCGTAATCAGGTGTCCACACATAGAAGGGCGAAAGCGCATCGACGCAGCGAGGATCTGAGATCGTGAAATGCCCTGCTACTTCGGCCCAAGCTCTGATGCGCACCCGCTCGGGCTGCTGGATGCCGCCTTCGACGCTGAAAGCGTTCACGGATGGCTCGCCGTCGTTCCAAACGCCTTCCTCGAGCGCCCGGCGCAGCTCCGGCTGGTGGGACTCGCGCACGAGGTCATTGCGCTGGTGGTCGAACGTGGGATACAGGAAAAAGCGGTCGTGATCGAGCTTGAAGTGCTTTTCTGGCTCGCGAATACCCCCCTTGCGCAGGGTGATCAGCTGCTCGCCTTCGGCGAGGGCGCGGACGGTGACCGCCCATTCCTTGAGAGCAATTGGCATTTTGAAAAGACCTGACTACGAGAGATCGTCTGAGAACCGTGCAACCCCATCCGTGCCGCCTACAAGGCCTTGGCACGGGGCGCTGCTGCTCTTAAAGATACGAAATCCGAGCGAAAATCCCAAATCCCCTGCAAATCGCGGGTTTTTTTGGGAACTTGGCGGCTATGGAGGCTTCACAGGGGTGCATTCTGGATATGCGGCTCGGGTGAATCAGTCCAGACGTCGACCCGCCAGTCCCTCGGCGGCCTCGATCATCGATGCATAGTCGTCGGCGCCGTGCCCACGACCCATCGTTGCGGCGAGCAGGTCGCGTGCGTGAGCCGCGGCCGGAAAAGGGATACCTGCCGCCTGAGCTTCCTCCAGGCAAAGGCGCACGTCCTTGAGCAGGTGCTCGGTCTTGAACAATGTCGAATAGTCGTGTGCGCGCATCGCCCCAGACTTCATCTGCATTTGCGCCGAGGCGCCTGAGCCGCTCTGGGTCACCTCTACGAGCGCGTCCAAGTCCAGGCCTGTCGCCTTGGCGAGCAGCAACGCCTCGGCCACTGCCGCGGCGTTTGCGGCCCCCAGGGAGTTGTTGATCAGCTTGAGCATCTCGCCCTGTCCAAGCTCACCAATGTGCACGATCAGCTCGCCCATCGTCTCCAGCAGCGGCTTTACGCGCTCGAACTGCTCGGCCTCGCCACCGACCATGATCGTCAGCGTCCCTGCTTGCGCGCGCGGCGAGGAGCCGGTGACGGGCGCGTCGATCATGCCGATCCCACGCTTTTCCAGGCGGGTAGCAATGCGGCGCGTGTCCGTTGGCGCGATCGTCGACATGTCCACACAAAGCAGACCGTCTTTGGCGCCGTCAACCGCACCGTCTCTGTCGCACAGCACGCTCTCGACCTGAGCACCGTCGACGACCATGCTCACGACGACGTCGCTGGCGGCTGCTACCTCCGCCGGAGTTTCCACGGCGCTGGCGTTGTGCTCCTTCGCCCAACGTCGCGCCTTGCCCTTGGTGTGTGTCCACACCGTCAGCGGATAGCCCGCCTTGGCCACATTTGCGGCCATGCGCGAGCCCATGATGCCGAGACCCAGGAAGCCAATTCGCTCAGCCATACCCGCCGCCTCCTGGTGTTTCGATACGAAGTCGCTCACCGGGACGAAGCCTACCCGTCGTCTTTGCCGGCAACCTTTGTGGCGCACCAGATGTGCCATCCAAGGTATCGAGGCCGATCAGCGTGTCGCGACCTGGCTTGCCCGGACCGCCGCCGCCCGCGCCGGGTGGCGGGTGGCGGCGGCGCTCGCCGATCAGCGAGAAAGTCATGTCGCTAAGTGCTTCGAGCTCGCGCACGACACCATCGCCGCCCCTGTGCTTGCCTACTCCGCCTGAGCCCCGCCTGAGCGCATATTCGCTGACGAGCAGCGGCAGTTCGCGCTCGAGCGCCTCGATTGGCGTGTTCAGCGTGTTGCTCATCGCCACGTGCACGCCGCTGGGTCCGTCGGCATCCACGCAAGCGCCCTGCCCGCCGCCAAGCGTCTCGTAGTAGCTGAAGTCCGCGTTGCCGAGCGTCAAATTGTTCATCGTCCCCTGCCCCAGCGCTCTGCCAAAAGCGCCGAGCACGAGGTCGGCGACGCGCGAGGAGGTCTCGACATTGCCGGCTGCTACGGCGGGAAGGGGCTCTGCGGTATCGGCGAGTGGCTTGGCGTTCAACAACGATCCCTCCGGTACGACCACCTTCACAGGACGGTAAGCACCCGCCGAGGGCGGAATGTCGGGATCGGTGAGCACGCGCACCGCAAACCAGCAAGCCGACAGCGTGACCGCAAGCGGGCAGTTGAGGTTGCCCGGATGGCGCCAAGCGGAGCCGCTGAAGTCGAGCGTCAGCTGCTCGCCGGAGACTGTCGCCTTCAAGCACAGCAACAGATCGCCGTCGGGTGCCTCCAACACATCACGCGCTTCGCGCACTCCGTCCGGCAACGCCGCGATGCAAGCGCGCGTGCGCCGCTCCGCGTAGTCGAGCACCTCCTCCATAGCGGTGGCGAGGCGCTCCACTCCAACCCACTCAGTCAGCTCGCAGAGACGCAACGCGCCCACGCGATTAGCGGCCAACTGCGCGCGCAAGTCGGCCCGGCGCTCCTGTGGCTGGCGCATCTGCACCACCAGCTCATCGATCGCCGCCTCGTCCAGCTTGCGCGGGTTGATCACCACGCCCTCCTCCTCGAGTGTGTGGCTATCGGCAGGCATCGACCCTGGCACGCGCCCGCCGACGTCGGCATGATGCGCGCGGCTGGCGGCGAAGCCGATCAGCGAACATCTCGGGGGAGGCTCCTCAGGGTGAGGCTCTGCAGGGCCTTGCCGGAGGGCGTCTCCTGCGGTGTTGGAAGCTCCAGAAACGCGATGCCCCCCGCGCGCGCGGGGGGCACCGGCGAAAATAGGCGTCACAACCGTGATGTCCGGTAGGTGCGTGCCGCCGGCGAAGGGATCGTTCAAGACCCAGGACACGCCAGGCCGCTGTGTGCGCTCGAGCACCGCCGCCACGGCCGCCGGCATTGAGCCAAGATGCACGGGAATGTGCTCGGCCTGCATCACCATCTCGCCGTGACGGTCGAACAGCGCGGTTGAGGCATCGCGTCGCTCCTTGATGTTGGCTGAGTGTGCCGAGCGCACAAGCGTTGCCCCCATCTCCTCACAACTCGCCCTGAGGGCACCGACGATCACCTGCAGCTCGATCGGATCGAGTGCGCTCATGCGCCCGACTCCAAAACGACGGTCCCTTGCTCGTCGACGAGCCCGCTCCAACCTGGCGGCACGAGCAGCGTGGACTCTGGCATCGCACACAACGCAGGCCCGTTCACGCGCAGGTCGCGGGGCAGCTCCCCTCGCCACAGCTCCGCCTCGAGCCATTCCCCATTGAATGCCACCAGCTTGCGCTCGCGCTCCGGTTGTGCACTGGTGGCTACTCCCAGCCGTAGCGCTGGTCTCGATCCGATCGCCGACACGCGCATGTTCACCAGCTCTACCTCGGCGTCTACGTCGCGATAGCCGTAGCGCTGCTCGTGCTCAACTTCAAAAGCTTCGCGCAAGCGCAGGGGATCGCACAACGCTTTGGAGCTGACCCTCAGAGCGTCACCGCAGGGAACGAGCTCTCCTCCGAAACCGCCCATCGGGTCGATCTCATCATCAACCGTCAGCTCGAAGGATTGCCCCAGGTATCGCAGCTCGTACCGCACACCCATGCGCTCGGCAGGTCCGTCGAGCTCGCCCGAAGCACGTGCGATCAGTGCGTGCAGCTCCTCGGCAATGCGCTCGCTCGTAAACGTCGCGCCGCTGAGCATGACCGTGCTCGACGTGTCGCGCCTGGCCGCCGCGGCGGCCAGGCCGAGTGCGCTCAGTACGCCGCAAGCGCGAGGGCACAGGACCCGCTTGATGCCAAGCTCGCCGGCCATCGAAGCGGCGTGCAGCGGCCCGGCGCCGCCGAACGGCATTAGCGCAAAGCGGCGTGGGTCGATCCCGCGCTCCACAGTCATCACCGTCAGCGCTCGTCTCATCTCCGTCTCGGCTACCCGCACGATCCCCTCTGCGCAGGCGAGCGGATCGAGCCCAAGTTCGTCTGCCAGTGCCTGCACAGCGCGCTCGGCCGCTGTCCGATCGAGACGCACGCCGCCTGCCTGCGCTCCAGAGGGTGTGCCCTCCGGGGTGCCGGCCAGCGGCACGTCGTCCAGAAGCCTGCCTAGCACCAGGTTGGCGTCGGTCACGGTCGCGCACGTCCCGCCAAGCCCGTAGCAAGCAGGCCCCGGCTCAGCTCCAGCCGATCGGGGTCCCACGCGCAGCGCTCCGCCGGGGTCGCGCCAGGCGATTGAGCCGCCGCCGGCGCCGACCGTGTGGATGTCGAGCGCCGGCAGCGCGAGCGGGCGACCGCCCACGTTGCGCTGTGCTGTCTCGGCCACGCGCCCTTCATCGATCACGCACACGTCGCACGAGGTGCCGCCCATGTCGAAGCACAGCACGTCGCGCTCGCCTCCCGCTTGGCTGAGCAGCAGTGCCCCATCGACGCCGCCGGCGGGGCCGGAGAGCACCGTTAGCGCCGCATGAGCAGCGGCTCTTCGGGCATCGGTGAGCCCGCCCGAGGATTGCATCACCTGGACCTCGGGCAAGCACTGCGCGGTCGCACGCTCGCCAAGTTGGCGCAGATAGGAGGCGAGCAAGGGGGAGAGCGCCGCGTCGATCTCGGTAGTGCTTGCACGCTCGTACTCCCTGAAAGTGCCGACAAGCTCGTGCGAGAGCGATAGGTGCACGTCGGGCAGGCTTGATGAGATCAGCTCGCCGAGCTTGCGCTCGTGCTCGGGATGGGCGTATGAGTGCAGCAACGCGACCGCCACGGCTTCGGGCTGCGCTGCCGCAAGTCGCTCCAGCAGCGTCTGCGTGGCCTCGACGTCCAGCTCGCGCAGCGGTCCGTTCGGACCCATTCGCTCGGAAGCCCCGAAGCGCAGGTGCGGCGGCGCAAGCGGTCGTGGCCCCGACTCACACAGGCGGTACAGGTTTGGGCGAGCCTGACGCCCAAGCTCGACGATGTCTGTGAACCCTTCGGTCGCGATCAGCGCAGTGCGCGCGGGTGGGTGGGCTTCCGCTTCAAGCAGGGCGTTCGTCGCGACTGTCATGCCGTGGGCAAAGCGTTGGGTCTGAGCCGCATCGGCGCCTGCCCGATCGAGCACCGCCGCGATCGCTGCCATCACACCCTGCTCCTGTGCACCGGGTGTGCTCGACGCCTTGGCGCTATAGACGGTCCCGTCGTTGCCAACCAGCACCGCGTCGGTGAACGTCCCACCTACATCTACCCCGAGCAACATGCTCGAGAAGGCTACTTACGCGGCGGCGAGGCGCTCGCTGTGCTCGGTGTCAGCCAGGTGCTGGTGCGACGGGCAATAACCGTTGTGCGGCAACGGCACGCGCTGACAAGTAGAGCCCTTGCGAGTCGTGGCGCGGCAAGTGGGTGGCTCATCAGTGACGGCCGCGTGCGCCTCCAGTGGGTTCTCGGCCAAGAACCGCTGAGCCAACCCCATATAGCGGCAAACAGTCTGCAGCACGCGCTCCTGTGCGCTCATCGGAAAGTAGGTCCTGATGTCGTAAAACAGGGTGCGAGCAGGCTTGGCGAAGTAATGACGGTCGGTGGCAAGTCGCTCGACGGCCGACTCACAAGCGTCAAGCACATGCTTGTGGTTGGAGACGGTCCCGGCATCGGGTCTAGACTCCGTGATGTACGGTGCCAACTCCCTGTATATGGCTCGGCTGAACTGGTACATAGTTCTGCTCTCTTCAACACCGGCCCATGCCAAAAGGACCGGACTTGTCAAGTATCCAAGCCGTTCCTAAGCGGCACAGAAGTAATTGATTAAGCTCGGGTTAGCTTTTCGCCCGTTGCGCGTTTTTTGAGGATTTCTCACCCCATTTTGCGGTGTATCCGAGTTAGTTCGTGGCGCCGCTAGCGCCAATCCTTCGGTCGAGCTTCAGCTCCTCGCCCGCCGCTAGCGCCAATTCTGCCAGTCGAGCTCCAGCTCACCGCTGCTCTGCACCACTACGTGCTTGCCGTCGAGCCGCGTATCGCACTGCAAATAATCGCTGCGCGTGTGCGTGCCGCGACTCTCCTTGCGCATCAACGCCGAGCGCGCGATCAGCCGTGCCAATGGGTGCGGACTGTCGAGCAGTTCGCTCAACCCGTCAGCCGAGCGCTCGATCCCCGCGTGCCGCCACAACGCCAGCCTGATGTCCTGCTGATCGTTGGAAGATCGCTCCAATCGCCAGTCTACGCTCGCGCCCACTTCCGGCGTCGAGGGACCAGTATCGATCGCGGTCCGGCTGACCTCTGCGACCGCATCGTCGAGCGCAGGCTCATCGAGCGCTGCCAGCGCCGCGCGGCGACCGAACACGAAGCACTCGCTCAACGAATTCGACGCCAGCCGGTTGGCTCCGTGCAGACCGGTGCAGGCCGTCTCGCCGACCGCGTAGAGCCCAGGCACAGCCGAGCGCGCGTGTAGGTCGGTGACGATCCCGCCGATCGTGTAGTGCGCCGCCGGCGCCACCGGCACCAACTCGCAAGTCGGGTCGAGCCCAGCCTCGCGCAAAGCGCCGACCACGTTGGGAAAGAGGGCCGGATCAATCGCGCGCATGTCGAGGCTGACCGAGCTCGCCCCGCTCTCGTGCAGGCGGCTCTGGATCGCACGCGAGACCTCGTCGCGCGGCGCCAGCTCGTCGACGAAGCGCTGCCCGTCGCCGTCGAGCAGCGTGGCCCCCTCACCGCGGATCGCCTCGGTAATCAAAAAGCCTTCCCTGCCCTCTACGCCGATCACTGCCGTCGGATGGAACTGCACGAACTCGAGGTCCGCTAGCGTCGCCCCGGCGGCACGCGCGAGCAAGAGCCCCTGGCCGATCGAGCCAGGGGGGT
Source organism: Solirubrobacteraceae bacterium (assembly GCA_036008605.1). Lineage (GTDB taxonomy): Bacteria > Actinomycetota > Thermoleophilia > Solirubrobacterales > Solirubrobacteraceae > Palsa-744. The sequence goes on from DASYNL010000025.1 coordinate 9,856, forward strand.
TGGTGGTGCGTGCCCACAGGGCGGCGGCGCCGCCCGTGCTCAGCACTGTGGCCCGTGCCGTGACTATGCGCCTGAGTGTGTGGCGATCGTCAGGATCTTCGCTGGCCTGGCATACAACGCCCGTGCAGCGCCCACCCGCGCAGAGCAACTGACTCACGCGCGCTCCCTCGATCACACGCACGCGCGGGTGTCCTACGACCAGCGCCGAGAGCTCGCGCAACAGCCTCCTTCCGGTCGCGCTGCCACCGGCATGCACAATCCGACGCACCGAATGCCCGCCCTCCAGTCCTAGTGCCAGGCGCCCGTGGCGGTCTGCGTCGAAGTGAAAGCCGAGGCGCTCGAGATCGCGAACGCGTTCGGGTGCCTCGCTTACCAGTACCTCGGCAGCCGAGTCGCGCACTGCTCCGCGTCCTGCCCGCTCGGTGTCGCTCAGATGCAGCTTGAAGCTGTCGTCGGTCGCTAGCACTGCCGCGAGCCCGCCCTGCGCCCAGTAGCTGGCCGTCTGCGCCAGCGGCATCGCCGACAGCAGCGCAACCGTGGCACCCTCGTTGGCTGCGCACAGCGCTGCGTACAGACCGGCCGCACCGGCTCCGACCACCGCCACGTCGACATCGCCGTGGCCTCCGCTCATCGAGGTCGCGGAGCTCATCCGCGTTGCCCGTCAACACGGATCCACCTAATGAGGGGGTATGAACCGACAGCGCATTCCCTATCAACCAATGCTCCCGAAGGGAGGCGTGACCCAACCCGGGCGTAGGGAAGAATCATCCTGCGAGCTTTACCAGTGCCGCCGCGAGCACCCCCAGCGACAGCACCACAACGAGCAGCAAAGCCACCACGAGCGCCTTCCATTTCGGCTGTGCTGCCAGGCGCGTGCGCGCGGCGGCCCCGCAGTGCAGACACCAACTCTGCTCGGATCTCAGGGGGGCCTGGCAGAGCGGGCACAGCTCGCGCGGCAAAGCCTCGGCATGGGCGACAGCCGGTGCCTGAGTGCTCACGGATTCGTGTCTCCACGCGGCGGCCGCAAAATCTGCGTAGGTTCGTCCTCCTGCGCTCGCTCCGGGGCCTTGGGCTCCAGGGCAGGCGGCGAAGCAGCAGGTTTAGCTTGGGTTGGCGGCACGGAGGAAGGTTTGACGCTGGCTGTGGGAGTGGCACTTGGCTTGGCCGCAATCGGTGGCACCGTTGGCTTGAGTGGAGGCGCTGAGGGTGTTGTTGGCGCTGGGGCCGAAGCTGGTGTCTGGGCCGAAGCAGCTGTCTGGGCGGAGGCTGGAGCGGTCGGGGCAGCAGGGGCTGTGGTGACCGGCGCCTGCAACGGAGCGGGAGTCGTCTGCGTCTGGGAGGTCACAGGTGCGGTAGAGATCGGACGGTCGGCGTTAGCGTCAAACGCAAGCCCACAGCCAGGGCAGAAGCGGTCGTCGCTGCCGTGAATCGCGGCACAGCGCGGACACGCTGCAATCCCAACTTCGCGTAGCACGGTCACCGGCCGGTGGTCGCGCAAACCGTCTTCGAGCCCACGCAGCTCGGTGTCGATCTCGCGCAGCGTCGCAAGCTTGGCGAGTACCAGCGGGTCGTTACGTTGGCCAAAGCGGTGCAAATCGAATACAAGCCCACCGAGATCGCGGTATGCAAGCTCACGCGCCTTGCGCAAGAAGCGGGCGCGGCGACGCATGCGCCCACGCTCGCCAAAGCCAGGCACCGGCGGCGCTTGCTCGGCGGGCGGCTTGGTCGCTGGCGGCGACTGCTTGGAGTCCGGCGCAGCTTGATTGGCTGGGGTCGAAGATCCCTCAATGCTTGAAGCAGGACCCTGTGCAGCCTCTGGCGCTTGCTCGGGAGCCTGCACCGTCCGCGCGGTGGTCTGTGGTGTCTGAGCAGCCGCCCGCGGCGTCTGCTCAGCTTCGTCCGCTCCTGCCACGACCCCCATGCTATCCAGCCTCCGCGACGAGTGAGCGCCATGCCGCTGCCACCTGCTTCGCCATCCGTCGTGCCGAGTAGCGCTCTGCATGGATACGACCAGCCACCCGAGGATCCTCGGCGGCCAAGTGGGGTGCCAGCGCGGCCCCCCAGCGCTCGAGCTCAAACGGTGCGCAAAGCGTCCCAGCGAGGCCGTCGAGCGCCTGTGGGTGGATACCGACGGGTGTCGCCAGCACTGGCACGTCGCACGCCAGCGCCTCGAGCACCGCCAGCCCGAACCCCTCTCGTTCAGAGGGCACGATCACTGCGTTCGCCGCGTTCACATACAGGGGCACGTGCTCCGGGTCGACGCCACCGAGCGTGAGCAATTGCGTTTTGACTGTCTCGGCGAGCGCCTGGGCACGGTCATAGCGCTTCTCTGGGCGGCTCGGGTCGGCTGGGAACAGCAAGTAGGGCCGTTGTCGTTCGAGATCGAGCTGAGGGTCTTGGGGTTTAGGACTCCGCTTTTGCGGGTCGAGCCTCGGGGATTGTGTCTCGAGCGTTGAAGGTCGTGTGTCGAGGCTTGCGGTTTGTGGCCCCAGATTCAGCATGTCCCGCGCGCGCGCGCGGGGCATCGCCTTAAAACGTTCCATGTCCACGCCGCAAGGCAACACTTGCGCGCGGGCGCGCGCTTTGCGACCGGGGATCTCCTCCACGAGCGCCTGCGAGACCGCTGCCAGCAGGCCGACAGTAGGAAGTACGGCACGCGTAGCTAGGCGCGTGCGCGGATGACGCACATCGGTGCCGTGCACCGTCAGTCCACGTCCACGTGCCTTCACCGCCAGCGCCGCCCAGGCCGTCAGGCCGAAGTGAGCGTGCACCACGTCGAAGCGCTCGCCCGCGTAACGCGTGTGCAGATCGCGCGCCGCCCGTGCAAGTGCGCCTGCGCCTGGCGCGAACTCGTATAGCTCGACCTGCCATTCGTCCAGTCGACGTAGAGCGTCAACCTGATCGCGCACGAAGCGACCACGCTCGGGATGCACCTCGTCGGGACGCATGTTCGACAGCACGAGCGCACGCAGGCCCCCCGCATGTGCGTCTGTCGATCCCACAATCTGCTCTGGCACAGGCCCCGACGGTAGCGTCTGGAATGATGGTTCGCGTGACGAGCATCGTCAGCGACCCATGTACCCGGCCGATCGGCGTGTTCGACTCCGGCGTGGGCGGGCTCACCGTTTTGCACGAGCTGCTGGTGCAGTTGCCGCGTGAGGACTTCGTCTACCTGGGAGACACGGCGCGCTTTCCCTACGGCGAACGCTCGCCGGAGGAGCTGGCGCGCTTCGCCTCGGAGATAGCCGAGGAGCTCTTGCGTCGCCACGCAAAGCTGCTGGTGATCGCCTGCAACTCTGCCACCGCAGCTGCCCTGCCGATCCTCGAGCGGCGCATGATGGAGACGACGCTCGGCATCGACGTGCTTGGTGTGGTGCGCCCGGAGGCCTCGCAAGCCGTTGCCGTTACGCGCAGCGGACGCATCGGTCTGCTCGCCACGCCCACCACGGTCGCCAGCGGCAGTTACGAGCGCGCGGTTGGCGCGATCGACGCGCACGTCACGCTGCACGCGGTCGCCTGCCCGACGCTCGCCTCGATCATCCAGGTCGGCCGGCAGTTCGACGAAAGCGCGGTCGAGCAGGTGCGCGAAGCTTGTGCCCCGCTACGCGAAGCCGAGGTCGACACGGTCATCCTCGGCTGTACGCATTACCCGCTCATCAGTCCGATGCTTCAGCGCATGCTCGGCCCTGGCGTGCGGCTGGTGAGCTCCGGTGGCGCGCTTGCCCGTCAGGTCGAGCATGCACTGTCCACGCGCAATCTGCGCAATCCTCGCGCGCACGGCGAGGGCGACTATCGCTTCCTCTGCACAGGCGACGTTCCCGCCTTTAAGGATCTCGGCACGCGTTTTCTGCAGATGCCGTTGGGTGACGTCGAGCACGTCGAGCTGCATAGCGTAGGAGCGTTGGCATGAACGGGGGGCAGCAGCCGGCCGAAGGTGGGGGACATGCCACTGTGGGGTCGATCGAGGAGAGCAGTCATCGGGCTGAGCGTCCGACTCGCAAACGCAGCTACGGACGCACCGCGGGTCAGCTGCGCCCTGTAGAGATCGAGCCCGGGTTCGTGCGCACTGCCACTGGCTCCGCCTTGATCTCAATGGGCGAGACGCGCGTCATCTGCACAGCCTCCGCGCAAGAGGGCGTGCCGCGCTGGATGGCTGGCAAGGGCCGCGGCTGGCTGACGGCCGAGTACGGCATGCTGCCTGCCTCCACAGGCGATCGCAAGGCACGCGACATTTCAAAGGGTCGTCTTGATGGTCGTTCGGTCGAGATCCAGCGTCTGATCGGCCGTTCGCTGCGTGTCGTCATCGATCTGAATGCTCTCGGCGAACGCACCATCTATCTGGACTGTGATGTTCTGCAAGCCGACGGAGGTACCCGTTGTGCCTCGATCACAGGTGCCTATGTCGCGCTCGCGCTAGCCTGCCGGCGACTGCAGAGCAAGGAGCGCATCGAGCACTCGCCGCTCACTGGGTCGATCGCCGCCGTGTCCTGCGGGGTCGTTGGGGGCTCTGCACTGCTCGATCTCGACTACGGCGAGGATTCGAGTGCAGAGGTCGATGCCAACGTCGTCATGACAGGCGAAGGCGGCCTGGTCGAGGTGCAGGCGACCGCTGAGCGCACACCGCTTTCGCGTGCTTCACTCGACGAGCTGCTGGCGCTCGCCGCCGATGGGATCGAGCAGCTGCGTGCCGTCCAGGAGCAGGTGCTCGCCAACATATCGTGAGGCTCTTGCTCGCCACTCGTAACGAGCACAAGCGCCGTGAGTTCGCGCGGCTGCTCCGTGACTTTGAGGTCGACGCGCTGCCCGACGAGGTGATCTTGCCTCCGGAGGATGGCGATACCTTCGCGGAGAATGCGCTTGGCAAGGCGCGAGCCGCCGCGGCCGCCACCGGCAGAATTAGCATTGCCGATGACTCTGGCATCGAAGCGCAGGCGCTCGGCGGCGCGCCTGGGGTGCGCTCCGCGCGCTACGCGGGAGAGGACTCGAGCGATGAGCAAAACCTCGCCAAGCTGCTGCGTGAGGCGCCTGCCGGCAGTCCGCTCGCCTATGTGTGCGCGCTCGCCTACGTTGATCCTGTGCGCAATGTCGAGCGTGTGTTCGAGGGGCGTTGCACGGGCCGGGTGGCCGAGCATCCACGTGGCGAACGCGGCTTCGGCTACGACCCGGCTTTCCTGCCGGATGACCAGCCAGGCGATGTGACGATGGCCGAGCTCAGCGACGAGCGCAAGGACGCCATCAGCCACCGTGGCCGTGCCCTGCGCGCGCTGCAGCAGTGGCTCATAACAGCCTGATCGCGGCGGAGGGTTTCGTCGCTGACCCGGCCGAGGCGCTCAAAGCAAGTTGATCGCCGCGGAAGCCGCCACCGCCACGCTCAGCGCCGCGTAGCCGGTGTAGTCGGAGAGCAGCAGCAATACCGCCGTCAGCAGTGCCACGAGCACGGTCACGATCCAGGAGACGCGGGCGAGGTCCATCGCCCCACGTATTCTTACGTGTCGTGCCCCCGTCTGCTCGTCCACCTGCTCCAAGCGTCGGCCTTGGGCTTCAACTGCCGGACTCAGGGGATGGGTCCAGTAATTTCGGCGACAGGCTCGCTGCGCTAGTCGCCCAGCGCGAGTCGCAGATCGTGCTCGGCCTCGATCCCGATCCAATGGGCCTGTGGCCAGCCGCCGTCGAGCGCGTTCGCGAAGACACGGACGTCTTGCCGGTGCAACGGGCCGGGATGGCGATGCTGAACCACTGTCGCGCGCTGATCGACGCGGTCGGCGATGCCTGTGTGGCGGTCAAGCCGCAACTGGCTCGCTTCGAGGTACTGGGCGATGTTGGCTGGACGTTGCTCACAGCGGTGGTGCGTCATGCCCAGGCGGAGGGCCTGCTTGTAATCGCCGACGGCAAGCGCGGCGACATCGACGTGAGCGCCGGCGCCTACGCACGAGCGCTGCTTGGAGCCAGCGACACGCCTTTCGGCAGCGTCGAAGGGCTGGGCGTCGATCTCGTGACGGTCAATCCGTTGATGGGCTCGGACGCGCTCACACCATTCGTCTCCACGGCGCGTGCGGCAGCGGCCTTCAATGGCAACGCGGCCGGCGTGCTCGTGCTGGTACGTACCTCCAACCCAGGCGCCGCCGACATCGAGGACCTCCAGCTCGCCGGCGGCGAGCGTGTCTGGGAGCGGATTGCGATGCTCGTCGAGGAGTTGGGGAGCGATGGCGTCGGTAAGGCCGGCATCAGCGATGTTGGAGCGGTCGTCGGGGCCACGGCGCCTGAGCATTTGGCGCGCGCACGCGAGCTGATGCCTCACGCTGTGTTCCTGCTGCCAGGTGTTGGCGCGCAGGGCGGCCGTGTCGAGGATCTGGCCCCAGCCTTCGCGCCTGCTCGCGCCGCGGGTTTGGTCAGCGCCTCGCGCTCGATAGTCGACGCCTATCGCAAGACGGGAGGCGATCCGGCCGAGGCGGCTCGCGCCGAGGCTGAGCGCCTGCGCGAGCTGGCCTGGATGCTCTCGGGCCGATAGCGGGCAAGATCGTCCGAGCAAAGCTAACACGGCCCCGAGCGGTACCAGCGACGCAGGAATTTATCCAGGTTTTCTGCTTTGTCGCAGTCCGTCCGCTAGCCTCTGGAGGGCGAGTAGGCGACCATCCGGTCGTTCTCGCGCAAGAACGCGGATGAAGAGCATCAGATGATCATCACGGTCACGCTCAACGCGGCTATCGACAAGTCGCTGTCAGTGCCCAACTTCCGCCTTGGACGGCGCCACCGCACCGTCGAGCAGCGCACGATGGCCGGCGGCAAGGGCGTCAACATCGCGCGCGCTCTGAAGGCGCTCGGGCAGCCCGTGATCGCGACCGGGTTGGCCGGCGGTGCAACCGGTACGCACATCGTCGAGCAGCTCACCGAGGAGGCGATCCTCAACGACTTCGTGCGCATCCGCGACGAGTCGCGTACGAACACCTCGGTGCTCGATCCGACCAACGGCGAGCAGACGGAGGTCAACGAACGCGGTCCCGCCGTCTCAGAGCAGGAGGTCGAGCTGTTCCGCGACAAGTTGCTCTACCTCGCGCGCGGTGCTGCGATCGTGGTGTTGGCAGGGTCGCTCCCGCGGGGTGTCTCCTCGGAGATCTATGCCGAGCTGATCCGCGACCTGCAGAAAGTAGGTGTCGCCACGGTGATCGACACCGACGGCGATGCCCTGATGCACGCGGTCCGCGCCGAGCCCGATGTCGTCTCTCCGAACATTCTCGAGGCCGAGGAGCTGGTCGGCCACGAGTTCGCCTCCGAGGAGGAAAGGCTGCTCGCGGTGCGCGAGATCGTCGCGCTGGGACCGCACGAGGCGATCATGACGATGGGCGACGGCTGCGTTGCCGACGTGCTCGTGGACGGGAAATCATGCTTGCGTCGCGCCCAGACAGCGCCACGCGAGCCGGTCGCCAAGCGTGGTTCGGGCGACGCCTTCCTTGCCGGTTACGTGGCCGCCCGCTACGAGGGTCGCGCGCCCGACCAGTGCCTGCGCTTCGGTGTCGCCTGTGGGGCGGAGTCGACGGGACGGCTCGGCGCCGGCCTGATCGACCCTAAGGAAGCCCGGCGCCTGCTAGCCGAGGTAGAGGTGGGCGCCGTGGAGCTGCCGGTCGAAGTGAGCTGAGAAGATCTTTTCTGGGTTGTAGAGCTGCCGGCCGAAGTGAGCCGGGGAGATCTTTCAAAATTAGCTGTGCGACTCGATACCCCTTTGCACGTCGCCGAGGAGTATTTAGGTACCAGAATCTTTATCTGAATGTCCGCAAAAGGGGGGTGTGGGAGATCACGTCCGAACGAGCTACATGGGCTTGGCGTTTCACGATCCACGATCATGCCGCCTCAAGCTCATTTTGAATGACCCTCTAAGTCTTAGCCGCCGGCTACATCTCGACGCAGGAATACGAGATACCCCGCGATCAACGCTGGCAGTGCGTATAGCGCGCAGACCCACAGCGAGTGCGTGACCGGCGCCCAGTCGGTCGGTGTGCGCAGCAGGCCGTGCCAGTTCTGGAACTGTTCGGTGAGGAGGTAGGGCTTGATGCCTTCGAGGCCCGGTATGCCGGCCACGATGTACAGCAGGATCACGAAGCCGATCGTGCCGACCACGGCCGCGGTGCTGTTGCGCGTGGCCGTCGACAGCAGCACCCCGATGCTGGCCACCGCGAACAGCGGGATCAGATAGCAGCCGTTGGCGGCGAACACGAGCAGCAGCCCTTCGGCGGCCGAGACGACGCTTCCCGAGAGGGTGATTATCGGGTGAAAGCCCCACGAGGCAACGCCGGCGATGGTGGCCACGGCGGCTGACAGGAAGACGGCGAGCGCCCCGTAGCTCAGTGCGACGAGCGCCTTGGCCGCGAACACCTGGCCGCGGTCGACCGAGCGTGTGAGGATCGTCTTCAGCGTGCCATTGCCGTCCTCTGCGGCGACGATGTCGCCGGCCACCAGCGCGGCGATCAGCGGCAGCATGAAGTAGGCCTGGAACTCGAGCATCAGCACAGGGGTCGCCAAGCCAGATTGTGTGATCTGGGTGGCGATGATGCTTTCGGCCCCGTGGCCGTGATGTTGGTGCAGGTTCTGAACGACCACGAAGATCAACGGCAGCAGCACCGCCAAGCCGAGCCCCAGATAGGTTCGCTTCTGGGAGACCAGCTTGCGCAGCTCCCAGCGGTAGACGACGAGCGTCGAAGGACGGCGCGCGCGGGTCGGTGCAGCCGCCCCGGAAAGGGGAGGCGAGGCGGAAACGCTGCTCACGGCCCACTCGCAATTCCGCGTGAGAGTGCCCCAGCACCAGCGCCGGGATCGTCTTCATAGGGATTTGGCGGTGTGTCTTCGGGCGCACCGGCGCCTTTCTGCGTACCTGGCATGTCGTCTTCGCTTGCACCGGCGCCGTTCTCCGTCAACCTGAAGAACAGGTCCTCTAGCGTGGCCAGCTCTGGTGTAAGCGCGAGGATGCCCACGCCGGCCTGCCCAAGTGCCAGCGAAAGCGCTCCCACGCGCTCCTCGTCGGCTTGAAAGCTCAGACCGTGCTCGCCCGCCACCGTGTGCTCAATGCCGGGCTGCTCGCGCAGGACGCCGACAGCGCGCGCGTCGTCGGTGCTCCGCAGCCTGTAGCCCGCTCCACCCTGGCGGCGCAAGTCGGCCAGCGCGCCCTCGTAGACCACTTTTCCACGGTCGACGATTGCCACGCGATCGCACAGTTCCTGCACCTCCGGCAGCTGATGACTGGAGAGCAGCACCGTGATGCCTTCCTCGGCAAGGCGGCGGATCAATGCGCGCATGTCGCGCATCCCGGCCGGGTCCAGACCGGTGGCAGGCTCGTCGAGGATCAACAGGCGCGGGCGGCGTAGCAAGGCCGCCGCTATGCCCAGGCGCTGGCGCATGCCGTGCGAGTAGCCGCCCACCCTGTGCTTACCGCGTGGCTTGAGCTCGACTACCTCGAGCACCTGCTCGACGCGCTCGTTCGCGCCGGCCTGCCTGCGCCCCGTGGGGTCGCCGTCCAGCGCGGCCAGTAGTTCGAGGTTCTTGCGACCGCTCATATACGGGTAGAAGCGCGGCGCCTCGACGAAACCCGCTACGCCATCGAGCGCCCGTGCGCCCTCGCGCATCGGGTCGCGCCCGAACAGTTCGACCACACCGGCGGTTGGCGTGATCAGGCCGAGTGCCATGCGCAGCGTCGTCGTCTTGCCTGCGCCGTTGGGGCCGAGAAACCCGTACACATCGCCCGCCTGCACGTTCAGGTCGATGTGGTCGACCGCCAGAACGTCGTTGTAGCGCTTGAGCAGGCCGCGCGCCTTTACGGGCTGGGCCTCGCCGTCGGTCACTTAGATGCCTCGCGCGAACGCCTCTATAGCTGCCGGTGTGACCGAGCCGCCGAGCAGGTAGCGCACGCCCGCACGCTCGAAGGTCAGCAGCGTCCCGAGCTGGGTTGGCAGCTCGCTCGCGCTCGTGCCGTCGATGCTTACCTTGGGCAAGTCTTCGAGCTCGGAGGATGTCGATTCCGTTGCGCCGGCCTTGACCGGGCTTTCAAACAGCACGATTGCGCCGAGGCCCTTACCGCTGGTGCTCACGTGCGGCTTTTCGGCCGCTGTGGAGGACCCGGAGGTGCCCGAGTCGTGCTTCGTCGGGAGCGTGACTTCTTCGACCTTGGCGTTCGCCGGTGGTGTGAAGTCGAGTGTCGAGCTTTCGACAGGACCGTAGGAGATTTCGGTGGCGGCCAGTTCGATCACTGGTGCGGCGCTGTTGGTGGAGTAGATGGCGCTGCGCAGCGGCACTCCGGTGGTGGCATCCCAAGACAGCTCGGCGCCACCGATCAGTCCGCCGTTTTCGCGGGGCGAGACCCTCACGGTGTAGGCGGCCTGTCCCGCCACGTCGGTCGGGGTGGCGGGGGAGATGTTGGCGTGCTTGCTGGCGTTAGTGAGGCCTTCTTCGATTTCGCTGACCGTGGGGATACCTCGGGGGTTCGCGCCGGTCGACGTAGAAGGGCCGTTCCCGGAGTATCGGTCAGAGCCGGCTTCGTCGCCGCCTCCTCCCGACTGTGTCGTCGGCGTGTAGCGGTAGAGCGTGTTCGTCGCGGCGTCGTAGAGCTCGGCTGTCTTGCCGTCATAGAGGATCTGCGTGTCGCCTTGTTCGGACTGCAGTTCCAGGCGGGCCTGTCCGTTCGAGCCGATCCAAAGACGGCCGGATGCACCTGTCAGCAGCGGGCTCGAGCTGACCTGTCCGGCTGCGCCGCCGCTGTTTGCAAGGTTGGCGCCTTCCAGCAGGTGGTTGGTGAACTGGATGCGCGCGCTGACGCCGTCGAGCTTCGGCGCCGCCAGGGCATCGTGGACGGCGTCGGCAAGTGGCTTGGGCGGTGGCGTCGGACCGGTGCCGACAGCCAGGGCAAGCGCGGTCGCGCCGATCCCGACAGCCACCACCACGCCGCACAGCAGCAACAAGCGGGAGAGGGGGAGGCGGCGCAGGATGTTCACGTGAGCACGTCCAATATCCGAGACTCGAGACTTGCCTCCAGCGTAGCGCTCAACCTAGGCCTTCCCTAAAGGCATATGAAGAGAGCTCTCATCATGAAGAGAGTTCTCATCGAACTCTGGTCGCGAGGCGGCGAGGAGCACTCCGAGCCGGATGCTCATGTATCGTGCCGACCCGATGATCTACGCAGTCATTGCTTTCTGGGTGCTGGTCGGCCTCGGCGTGTTCTTCGTCGCCATGCGGCGGGGCGGGTCGGGTGTGGAGGGTGATGCCCAAAACAGCGAATCTAAGGCGGGCCAGCGAGCCCTGTTCTTGCTCGTCGCGCTCGCGTTTGCGTTCGGGCTGATCGTGCCGGTGGTCGTGCTCACCAACAACGGCAACAGCAAGGCCAGCGAAGCGGTCGGTGGGGTGAAGCTCAATGCCCAGGAGCAGCACGGCCGCGTGCTCTTCTCCGACACTTGTGCCTTCTGTCACACGCTCTCTGGAGCCAACTCGGTGGGTCGGACCGGCCCCAACCTCGACATCAGGCTCGGCTCGCAGATCCCGACCGAAGCCGGTCGCAGGGCGCTAGTGTTGAACGCGATCGCCGAAGGTCGCGCGCGCGGCAATGGCAACATGCCGGCACAGCTCTACCAGGGCAAGGAAGCCGAAGCGGTAGCGGACTTCGTGGCCGCCGTTGCCGGGCACTAGCGGTCCCTTGCTTCACAAGCTTCTCGTAAAGTAGGCGAGCTTAATTCCGGTGGCTGCTGCAGTCGCCGGAGCCGTTGTTAGCATCGCCGTCGATGCCACGAGCTTCTGAGGCCCGTGCTTGGTGGGCCGATGTCGAGGATGTGCGCGAGCGGATCGAGCGCCGCAGGGATGGAGAGCGGCGCGCTGCCACAGCCGCCGGCAAGAATGTGGCTCCCGCTATGCGCCGTGGCGTGCGCGAAATCCGTCCTGGCCAGCGTTTGATGCTCGTCGAGCGAGCGGCGCCGCTGCCGCGTGACTCGCGCCGGCGTCCGCGGCTTCCCGCAGCACAACGAGTGGGTTCGCGCCCTGACATGATCGCCGCCTGGGCGGTTGCGCTCGGCTTCTTGCTTGTTGCGGTAGCAATCCTCAGCGCCCACTAGCCACTTCTCTTTTGAACATCTTTCAAGCGAGCGCTGCGGCGAGGTGTTCATTGGGTCATGCAAGCTGGGTGTACGCCTCAATTGTTGGAATGTCTGTCCAACACCCCTTTGTTCTGTCCAACACCCTTGATCTGTCCAACACCCTTGATCTGTCCAACACCCCTTTGTGAGAAGGCTCAGAGATAAAGATTAGGTACCAAAATAACCCCCTCGGCTCCACATCAATGGGGTATCAAGCGTGTGGGTCATTTTGAAAAGACCTTCTTAGCCAATCGTCCAAGGCGGACGGTGGTTCCATCCATTACGCTGCGCCACTGATGACCGAGATTGAGCAGCCCAAGAGCCGCGAGGACGTGAAGGCGCTTGTCGCCGAACGCGACATCCGCTTCATCCGCTTCTGGTTCACCGACATCCTCGGCCAGCTAAAGTCGTTCTCGATCAACGTCGAGGAGCTCGACGACGCGTTCGAGGCCGGCATGGGCTTCGATGGCTCCTCGATCACTGGCTTCAACGCGATCGAGGAGTCCGACATGATCGCGCTGCCCGACCCGAGCACCTTTGCCGTGCTGCCATGGCGCCCTGAAGAGCAAGGGGTGGGGCGGATGTTCTGCGACGTGCTCACGCCCGAGCGCACGCCGTACGAGGGCGATCCCCGCCATGTTCTGCGGCGCGCGCTGCAGCGTGCCCAGGCGATGGGCTTCGACACCTTCAACGTCGGTCCCGAGCTCGAGTACTTCCTGTTCAAAGACAGCAAGACCACCGAGGTGCTCGACGAAGGCGGCTACTTCGACCTGACGACGCTCGACGCCGGCACTGACGTGCGCCGCGAGACAGTGCTCGCGCTCGAGCAGCTCGGCATTCACGTCGAGTACACCCACCACGAGGTCGGTCCTTCACAGCACGAGATCGACATGCGCTATGCGTCCGCGCTGAAGATGGCGGACGACTGCATGACCTACCGCATCACCGTCAAGGAGTACGCGGTCAAGTACGGCTGGCACGCGACGTTCATGCCCAAGCCGCTGTTCGGCGAGAACGGCTCCGGGATGCACACGCACCAATCGCTCTTCGCCGACGGCAAGAACGCGTTCTACGATCCTGACGACCAGTACTTCCTCTCGGATGTCGGCAAGGCGTTCATCGCCGGCCAGCTCAAGCACGCACGCGAGATCTGCTCGATCTTCGCCCAGTGGGTCAACTCCTACAAGCGGCTCGTGCCCGGTTACGAGGCGCCTGTCTACGCCGCCTGGTCGCGACGCAACCGCTCGGCGCTGGTGCGCGTGCCGCTGTATCACCCCGGCAAGGAGCAGGCCACGCGCATGGAGCTGCGCTGCCCCGACCCGGCCTGCAACCCGTACCTGACCTTTGCCGTGCTGTTGCAGGCCGGCCTGGAGGGCATCGAGAAGGGCTACGAGCTACCCGACCCGATGGAGAAGAACCTCTACCACCTGACTGCCGAGGAGCGCAGGCGACTGGGTATCGAGCAGTTGCCGGAGTCGCTCGGCGAGGCCATCGAGATCACCGCCGAGTCAGAGTTGATGTTGCGCACGCTGGGCGAGCACACGTTCAACCGCTACATCGAGATCAAGCGCCAGGAGTGGGAGGACTACCGCGTGCAGGTCACGCAATGGGAGCTGGATCGCTACCTGGCGATCTTGTAGCTGTGGTCTCCAGCGAAGCGTGGGGTGCTTCGCCGAAAGGTGATGTTCCCGCGCGCGCAGGGGCATCCTCCTAAATGGTCTCGTCCCACACTTCGTACTGATGTCGTCGCCGAACCGTCCCCGCAGCCGGGTAGCATGCCCTGATCGTGCGTCTGCGAATTCTTCCCGCAACGGGCTCTCTGCTCGTTCTAGCCCTCGGGGTGCTCGCTGGCTGTGGCGGCTCTTCGAGTGGCAACAACATCGCCTCCAAGAGCGCGACTGAGATCCTCAGCGAAAGCAAGGCGGTGGCCGACAGCGCCAGCTCGGTTCACGTCTCGGGGTCGATCAAGAGCGGCGCGGCGCCCGTCACGATCGACCTGAACCTTGTAGCTGGCAAGGGGGCGCGAGGCGAAATCTCCGAGAACGGGGCTAGCTTCAAGCTGATCTTGGTCGGCGGGACGGCCTACATCAGTGGCAGCCCTGCCTTCTACCGCAGCCTCGGTGGGGTTGCCGCGGCGCAATTGCTCGACGGCAAGTGGTTGAAGGCCTCGGCGACGAGCGGCGAATTTGCTTCGTTTAACTCACTCGCCAACATGACGCAGCTGATCAATACGACACTTGCCGCTCATGGAGCACTAAAGAAGGGCGCCACGAGCACCGTCAACGGGCAGCAGGCGATCGCCATCACCGACACCAACAAAACCGGCACGCTGTACGTGGCAACAACCGGAAAGCCCTATCCCGTGGCGATCACTAAGGGCGGCTCGGAAAATGGCAAGATCGTATTCGACGACTGGAATCAGCCGGTCACGATCACGGCGCCCACAAACGCGGTGGATCTCTCAGAACTCAAGGCGCTGGCCGGGCGCTGAGAGGGGCCGAGCCGGGAACGGCGCAGGCGATCGGGCGCGGCGGTGCCAGGCGCCAGTGCATCGCCTGCAGCAGATACCCAAAGGATGCCGGATGTCGTGAGGCGATCGTGTGCAGCAGCGCTATGACGCTTGCTCCACCGCGCTCGTAGCGCTCCTCGCCCGTTAGCTGTGCTAGACGTAGCAATCCCATCGCGGCGCTCGATCCGCCGGCCGGGATCGGCGAGTCCTCCAGCTCCTTGCGCCTGGCGATCAACCGTTCGCTGTCGGCCGCGGTCGAGAAGAAGGCGCCGTGCTCAGGGTCTGAGAAGTGCTCGATCAGTTGGTCGGCGAGCGTCGTGGCCTCGATGAGCCAGCGCTCCTCACAGGTTGCTTCGAACAGAGTGATCAGCGCCTCCAGCAGAAATGCGTAGTCCTCAAGGTATGCGTCGATCTTTGCTTGGCCGTCGTTGTAGGAGCGCAGCAGGTGCCCCCGCTCGTCGCGTAGATCTCGCAGCACGAATTCGGCGCACTCGATCGCGGCATCCAAGAAGCTCGCGGAGGCGCTCTGGGTGTCTGCGAGGTTCGTCGCGACGCTCTGGACATGCTCGTCGAGGTCGTGAGCCGTCCGCTCCCAGACGCTTGGATCTCCTGTACCGAATGCTCCCGCCTCGGCGAGTGCCGTGATCATGAGTGCGTTCCAGCTTGTCAGGCGCTTATCGTCGAGCCCAGGTCTCGTTCGCCTGGCCCGCGCTTGAAGCAGTCGTTCGCGAATCCGCTCGCGCGTCGCCTCGTCGGGACGAGGGCCGCGGTCCTCGAGCACATTCAAGCCGGGCTTTGGGCGATGCGGATCGACGAAATTGCCCTCGTCGGTCGCACCGAGCCAGCGGATCGAGGCGTCCGCGTCCTCGCTCAGGGCATCTTCGAGCTCGGCAGTTGTCCACACATAGAAGCTTCCCTCGACGCCGCCGGAATCGGCGTCGAGGGCACTGTAGAAGCCCCCCTCAGGCCCCCGCATCTCGCGCAGTGCCCATCCCAGGGTGTCGTGGCACACCTTCAGCAGAGCGAGATCCTCCGACAGCTGAAAGCCGTGCAAGTAGGCGCGTGCCAGCAGTGCGTTGTCGTAGAGCATCTTCTCGAAGTGCGGCACCGTCCAGGTTTGATCGACCGCGTAGCGGTGGAAGCCGCCGCCGATCTGGTCGTGGATGCCGCCGCCGGCCATGCTGCGCAAGGTGTACAGCGACATTTCGCGCTCTCCCCTCGCTATCAGGAAGTCCAGGACCGAGGCTTGCGGGAACTTCGGCGCGCCGCCGAAGCCACCGTTGACCGTGTCAAACGACGCTCTCAGCGCTTGTACGGCGGTGTCGAGCGAGCTCTCCTCGAAAGGCTCCTCGACCGCCCGCAGCAAGGCGCCGCTGGCGAGCCGCTCACGTAGCTGCTCGCCGCTTGCCCTGATCTCCGCTCCACGTTCCCTCCAGGCCTCGGACACGGCCAATAGCACCTGAGTGAAGGACGGCATACCTGGACGTTCCTGCGGCGGAAAGTATGTACCGCCGTAGAACGGCAAACCCTCAGGAGTCAAGAAGACATTTAGTGGCCAGCCGCCGTGGCCGGTCATGCCCTGCACGGCCTCCATGTACAAAGCATCCACGTCAGGGCGCTCCTCGCGATCGACCTTCACGCAGACGAAGCTCTCGTTCATCAGTTGCGCGATGCGCTCGTCCTCGAAGGACTCACGCTCCATCACGTGACACCAGTGACAGGAGGAGTAGCCGATCGAGACGAGTAGTGGCATGTCGCGTTCCTGGGCCAATCCGAGCGCGCTTGGCCCCCACGGCAGCCAGTCCACGGGATTGTTCGCGTGCTGACGCAGGTAGGGGGAGCTCTCGGCTGCGAGCGCGTTGGTCATTGCGCTCAGGGGGTGCGCGCCAGAGCTGGCGTGGGGAAGCTCAGGCTCATAGTCGGCCAGCTCGTTTGTGCATCGCCCGTGTCGGCGCGCGCTAGCTTGACTTTGGCAAGGTCAACGTCGAAGCGACGTCCACCGAGCGTCCCGCTGACGTGCGCGCTTGCGCCGATGCGGATCGTTCCACGGGCGGCCTGTGAGCCTTCGATGCGAAGGTTGGCAGCCAGCAGATGGCCGTCTTTGACCGGGAAGTTGCCGCTTAGTTGCACACCGTTCACAAACGATAGTCCGTGCAACTGAAGCGCTGAGGATGTGATTCGTGCGAAGCCACCGTGCAAGCCGCCGAAGCTCGAGCCGCTTGGCAGTTCCTCATCGGCTTGAAGGGTGGCTCCGATCACCTGTCGTTCGAGGTCGACGATCGTGTCCAGCACGACCGCGAGCGTGCTGCCTGCACGTCCGGGAACTCCGCCTACGGCTTTCACGAGTGTGAGCTTTGTCGGGGTGATCGGGGTCGGCGGAAACGGGTTTTGCGTTGCCGAGCATGGCTGTGGGACGCCGCCTGAGAAGAAGGCGGTGACAGCTGCCTGTGAGCAACCGCTGAAATCGGTGCCCAGCACTGAGTGGCCCGTGTACGGCACCGTGACGAGCTGTGCTCCGGGGATCCGCGCCGCGATCGCCTGCGCACCCGACGTGGGCGTCCTCAAATCCTGGGCGCCGGAGAGGATCAGTGTTGGAACGCTCGGCAGCGGGGCGATAGTCGGTGGTGGAGGCGCCACGTTCGGCCATTGTGCGCACCCGGGCAGCACGCTGTCGGCCCAGGCGACGCTCGCGTCGAACGGGTAGAAGTCCGATTGGGGCACGGTGTGTAGCGCGTTCAACGCTTCGGCTAGCCGTGCACTCGCAGGCGCTGAGCGTTGCCAGGGGAATGGCTCCTCTTCGCAGGTGGTGTCGAGAAACAGCGCTTCGTCGATGCCATCTGAGCTGGCTAGCGGCGTGCCCGGCAGGTTCGGGATCAATCCCTCCGAGAGTAGGTTCAAGCGCAGCAGCGGAGCCGGATCGCCGTGCAGAGCCGATTGCACCGAGGCTGGCAGCAGCGCTCGCAGGGCCGGGTTCAGGTCGCCGGCTCCGATCAGGTTGAGCAGATCCACGTTGGACATGCTCGAGCGGTGGCGGTGGCCGGAGCCGTCGTATATGTAGCCATTCAGTGCATGCTTCTGAAGGGTTGCCGCCAGACGCGCGATATCGCCGAGCGGACTGGAGGTGATGCCGGCACAAGCGTGCGCCGAGCAGAGCTCTTCGAACACGGGCTTCATTGCCTGGAACATCTCCACCGAGAAGGGATCGTTTCGTTCCGGCGGCACGACCGAATCGAGCACTAGCCCTTCGACGTTCTGGGGATAGCGTTCGGCGTACTCGAGCGCTACCTTCGTGCCGTAGGAGACACCGAACAGAACGAGCTTTTCATAACCTGCGGCTTGACGAATGGCCTCGATGTCGGCCACCGATTCCTGGGTCGTATAAGAACCGCGCGATGCGCCGATCTGTAGCGCGCACCGTTCGAATGCCTGCCCGATCGCGCCGAAGACTTCGGCGGAGCTTTCCAGTGCCGTACAGGCGAGTGGGCCGGAGCTGCCCGTGCCGCGCTGGTCGAACACGAGCAAGTCGCGCGAGCTGAGCGCGGGCGCCATCTCCTTGGCCATCCCCGCTGCCAGCGGCAGCGCTGCCTGGCCCGGGCCGCCGGCCAGCCCGATCACGGCAGTATGGGTTGGCACGGAGGCGGCTTGCAGGCGCTCGATGTTCAGGCCCACCGTGCCAGGTGTGGCTCCGTTGCGGCTGAGCGGCACGGTCAGCGTGGCGCAGCTGAATCCTGCCGCGGTTGATGTCGAACACGGCGTGAACGTCAATGCTTGCGCAGGTGTGGCTTGTGTCGCGGCGACGATGATAGAGAGCAGCGGTGTGCTGAGCACCAGTGTCAAGATCCGCCGCAGCACAGCGACAGACGTTAGCGGGAGATTCCTAAGTGTCCGTAAATAGACACCGCTATACATGGCGCTCTTCCCGACAGTTGAGCTTGTGGATGGTTGAGCTTGTGGGTATCAGTGGAGCAGGTAGCGCAGTAGCGCCCCGGTACCTGCCGAGCGCAGCGCCGCGAATCGCTCGGGCGTCGCTGTCAGATCGGCCAAGTGTGACTCGATGGTTAGCGTCGAGGCGCCGCGCTCGACTTCGGTCGCACCAGCGGCACTGAGATGGACGCGCTGGCCGGCTAGCACTCCACTGAGCGCTCCACGCGTGATCGTGATCGTGCCGCGTGCCGCCGCCGATCCACCGATGCTCAGCTTGGCGGTACCAGAGGAGACCTTGCCGGACAAAGTGACGCCCGGAACATAGGAGTAGCCACGCAGCAGCTGCGTGGCGCCCGAGATTCCGCACCAACCCGACAGCAGGCCGCCGGCACGCGCCGAGGCGCCCTGTAGCGATTCCGAGCCGGCCTGCGCGAGCAGTGTCAGAAGCAGTTGGCGATCGCAGTCGGCAAGCGTTATCACGGCTGCATCGAGCGTAACCCCGGTCTTGCCGTGGCTAGCACGCGCGCGTGGGACAGCGCTTAGGTTGCGTGGCGGCAGTGGCGTCGGCAGAGCCAGCGCCGGCGGTGTTCGGTCTTTGCACTGCTGGACCGGTTTGCCCTCGAACAGGGCTTGCAGAGCGTTGTGGGCACAGGGGGTGGGGTCCGCGCCGAGCACTGAGTGGCCTGTGTTGGGCACGACCAGCAGTTGTGCGTCGGGTATCTGTGCCGCCACCTCGCGTGCATTCGCGGTCGGGGTGCGTAGATCGTCGGCGCCGCTCAGGATCAAGGTCGGCACATTTGGGAATGGCGCTTCGTCGACTTCGGGTCCGGGGGATGCAAATGGCCACGAGGCGCAGGGGACCACGTCACTCAATGCGAGTGCGTTGGCCGGCGTGAATGGCGCAAAGGCGTTTGCCGACTGTGTGCGTAGGGCGAAGAGGGCTTCGCGCAGTCGCGCCTTCGAGCTTGATGAGCGATTCCATGGGAACACGCTCTCTTCACAGATCGTCGAGTAGTAGAGCGGTGTGTCGAAACCCTCGCTTAGGCTTTCTTCGCCTTCGTCTTCTTCGCCGCTGTCCGCGTGCGCGAGTAGCCGTGCGAGAGCGGCCGTGTCGCCATCCACCGCCGAGCGGACGGCGGCTGGGAATTCGGCGCGCAGGATCGGATTGAAGTCACCCTCCATCAAGATCCCAAGTAGGTCGTTTGCGTAGATACGCACTGGTTCGGCGTGACCCCGACCGTTGATGAAGCGGCCACTCAGCGAGCCGCCCCCCATTCGCTTCACGAGCCGCGCGAGATCGGCCACCGGTTCGGGCGTGATGTGAGTACAAGCTCCTGCCGAGCACAATTGGCGCAGGATCCGGCCGACGGCGGTAAACGTCGGTTCCTCGAAGGCGTTACGGCCAGAGGTCGGTACGACCGAGTCGAGCACGAGCGCTTCGACGTGACTTGGGTACTCCTGGGCGTAGCGCTCGGCGACCTTCGTGCCATAGCTCGTCCCATACAGCACTAGCTTTTCGTAGCCGCCTGCCTGACGGATTGCCTCGATGTCGGCGACCGTGTCGGCAGTCGTGTACAGGCCCCGTGTCTGTCCGATCTGTCCCGCGCAAATCGACACCGCGAGCGGCGTGATCCCGCCTTTGATGTGTTCGAAAGCTGCGCAGGAGAGCGGGTAGGAGAGGCCCGTGCCACGCTGGTCGAACACGATCAAATCACGCGTCGAGACGACCGGGCCGAGGATCTGGGTGAAGTCGTTCGTGAACGGGATCGCGGACTGGCCAGGCCCGCCGGCGAGTGCGATCACGGCCGTCTTGGCGTTGCCCACGGGTGAGAGGTGGCGGCGCATCGCCAGGGTGATCGTCCCTGGGATCGCCCCGCTCGGGTCGACCGGAACCGTCAGGTGACCGCAGGCGACTTCGTTGGTGCCCGCGCACGGTTTCCATTCGATTTGCGCCTGCGCGCTGGACGACCACAGTGCCGTGCACCCCAGAATCGCCAGGAATGCGGTTGCGAATGTCCTGGCGGCTCGTCGCACCAGTCGGAATCTAGCGGACCGTGTAGGCTCGCGCTTCAGTGGCTGTAGATCGTCAATCAATTGATGCTTCAGGGGCACCGGCCTCGATCGGGCCGTATTCGCATGCGGTGCGCGCCGGCTCTCTGCTGTTCTGCTCGGGGCAGATCCCGCTCGACCCGTCCAGCGGCGAGTTGATCGGCGAGACAGCGGGCGAGCAAGCACGACGATGTCTTGAGAATCTGACGGCGGTCTGCGAGGCGGCGGGTGCGTCGCTTGCGAACGCCGTGCGTCTCACTGTGTACATGACCGACCTCTCGGCGTTTGCCGATGTAGGGGAGGTCTACGCGACGTTCTTCCCGGACGCGCCGCCGGCGCGCGTGGCTGTCGGTGTGGCGTCCTTGCCACGAGGAGCCCAAGTCGAGATTGACGCAATCGTCGCCCTTCATTAGGAAGACATCGCCGCATGCGGCGATGTCTCGAGCCGCACATGTGCGGCTCGACCGGTCGGTGCATGCACCGACCGGAACAGCATTATTTGTGGCGCAACTCCGCCCGCTTGACCTTTCCGCTCGCCGTCTTGGGCAATTCGTCCGCGAACTCCACGATCCGCGGATACTTGTACGGCGCCGTCTCACGCTTGACGTGCTCCTGCAATTCGCCAACCAATGCACCTGACGGCTCGTAGCCCGCGCGCAACACGACCACAGCGCGCACGACCGCCCCGCGCTCCTCGTCCGGAGCTGCCACAGCCGCAGCCTCGGCGACCGCGGGATGGGCGACGAGCGCCGACTCGACCTCGAAGGGACCGATGCGGTATCCGGCTGAGATGATCACGTCATCGGCACGGCCCTCGAAGTGCAGGTATCCATTGTCGTCTTCGCGCACCCGATCGCCCGTATGCCAGGGGCCACCGTCGCGGCGGTCGTGGATAGTCCAACCCCCGTCCGACTTGTGCTGCACGTCCTCTCCCAAGTACCCAAGGAAGAACGTCGGCACGCTCTTAGGATCGGCCACGAGCTCGCCGTCGATCACGCTCAACCGTGTGCCATACAGGGCTTGCCCCATCGAACCGGGGCGGGCACGCACGCCAATCCCCATACCAGTCATCTGCCCAGTCTCGGTTTGTCCGTACCCGTCGCGAATGTCAAGCCCTGTCGCCTCACGCCAGAGAGCCAGCACCTCCGGGTTCAGGGCCTCGCCGGCCGCGACCATCCCCTTTAGGCTCGGCAACGCACGTAGCTGCGTTCGCTTGGCGATCACGCGGTACTCGGTAGGCGCCATGCAAAGCACGCTCACCTGCTCTCGTTCGATGATGTCGAGGCGCTCGTGCGGATCGAAGCGCGCATCGTGCAGCAAGGCGGGCGCACCCATCAGCCAGGGCGCCATGAAGACGTTGCGAGCCGACTTGCTCCAGCCGCTGGCTGCTGTGCACCAAACCAGCTCGCCTGCTTTCGCTCCTAGCCAGTGCTCGGCCTGCACGCGCTGTCCGTACAGATAGCGCTGGCCGTGAACGACCGCCTTCGGTTCGCCGGCCGTGCCGCTCGTGAACGTGATCAGGGCAGGGTCTGCCTCGGTGAGCTCAGCGTGGGACGGCGATGTCTCAAAAAAGTGGGATGCCCCCCGCGCGCGCGGGGGGCCTTGCGTTTTTGAAGTATCCGCGCCGAGGTTCTTCTGTACCCAAACAGCGTCTGTGTCTCCCACCCACATCACCGGGCAGCGGGGCGCAGCGGCGTCGATCTGCTCGCGGTTGCGCACGTCGGCCACGATCAGCGACGGACGCGCAACGCTCAGGCGAAGACGCAGATCCTTGGCACGCAATTGCTCGGTGCAGGGAAGCGCAACCGCCCCGATGCGAAAGCAAGCCATCATCGCGAACACCCACTCGGGCCGGTTGCCGATCAGCGTCATCGCCACGTCCCCGCGCTGCAGCCCGTGCCGCACAAACGCGCCTGCCATAGCTGCGCTGTATCGCTCGACGTCGCCATAGCTCCACTCGCGCCGGGTGCCGTCGTGCGTCAGCTCGACCAGTGCGAGCCGGTCCTGCGGCTGGGCTTGCAAGAGGTCAAATGCGAAGTTCACGCGCTCGCAGTCTGCCAGGCCGCCTCGATTTGACGACTCGCGAGCCAGTTTGTCTCGCCACGCCCAGGTATTCTGCAAGGACGCCCCGATTCCCGACCTTGGAGCCGCACGAATGGCCGTAGCCCCAGCCCCCTACACCGAGAAGACCGACGAGCAGAAGGCCATCACCGAAATGGTCCACCAGTTCGCCGACGAGCAGATCCTTCCCAACGCCGAGCACTACGACCACGAGGACCTGTTCCCCGAGCCGATCGTCGAGCAGATGAAGGAGCTCGGCCTGTTCGGGGTCACGATCCCCGAGGAGTACGGCGGCATGGGCCTCGACCTCACGACCTACGCGATGATCGTCGAGGAGCTTTCGCGCGGCTGGATCTCGATCTCGGGCGTGATCAACACCCACTTCATCGGCTCTTACCTGCTGATGAAGTTCGGCTCCGAGGAGCAGAAGCAGAAGTACCTGCCGCGCATGGCAACAGGGGAGATCCGCGCAGCCTTCTCGTTGTCTGAGCCAGAGCTAGGCTCCGACGTGCAGGCGATCAAGACCGCCGCCAAGAAGGGCGAGGACGGCAAGTACGAGATCAACGGGCAGAAGATGTGGGTCACCAACGGCCTCATGTCATCGCTGGTGTTCGTGCTCGTCAAGACCGACCCCGACGCGCAGCCGCGCCACAAGGGCTTCACCTGCTTCATCGCCGAGAAGGAGGGCGGAGTCTCCAAGAACACGGGCGACTACGCCGGCCTGATCGTGCCGGAGAAGCTCAAGAAGATGGGCTACAAGGGCGTCGAGTCCACAGAGCTCGTGTTCGACGGCTATCGCTGTCCGGCCGAGAACATCCTCGGCGGCGAGGACGTCGGTCTCAACAAGGGCTTCGTGCAGATGATGGACGCGCTGGAGGTCGGCCGCGTCAACGTCGCCGCCCGCGGCGTCGGCATCGCCCAACGCGCGCTCGAGCTGGGGTTGCGCTACTCCCAAGAGCGCAAGACGTTTGGCAAGCCGATCGCCGAGCACCAGGCGATCCAGTTCAAGCTCGCCGACATGGCTACCCAGGTCGACGCAGCTCGTCTGCTCACGCTGCGCGCAGCGTGCTTGAAGGACGCAGGCGTTCGCTCGGATCTGGAGGCCGGGATGGCCAAGCTGTTCGCCTCCGAGGCAGGCCGTTTCTGCGTAGAGGAGTCCTTCCGCATCCACGGCGGCTACGGCTACTCCAAGGAGTACGAGATCGAGCGCCTCTACCGCGATGCGCCGCTGCTGTTGATCGGCGAGGGCACCTCTGAGATCCAGCGCATGGTGATCGGCAAGAAGCTCCTGCAAAGACACAAGATTTGAGCCTTGTGTCACCCACACAGGATTCTGAGGGAGGCGGCTGATGAGCGGCGACGCAAAGACCTTGATCGAGACTGCAGCACGACGTTTCGTCGAGGAAGTGCCGGCGCTTGCGCCGATGAAGCTCGTCGTCGGAGTGGAGTTGCACGGTCGCGGCGACGTTCAGCACTTCCGCTTGCAGATGCCCGAGGCACAGGTGACCAAGGGTCCCGCCGATGACGCGCGCATCAACGTCGAAATGCGCCGCGAGTTCTTCAACATCATGGCCACCGAGGGCAAGGTCCCCGATTGGATCGAGGCCTTCACCTACGGCAAGGCCAAGGCCACCGGTCCCACACAGTTCCTGAAGCTGATCTCCACCGTCGTCGACAAGCACCAGGAACGCGAACGGCTCAAGTCAGCCCGCAAGCATTCCTGAGAATCAAGAACAACGCGTCTGCTCGACGCAGGCGCCTAGTGATACGCCAGGATCTGTTGCGCCAGGAATGCCAGGGAGGCAAGCATGAAGACGCACATCACGATCAGTGAGAAGTTTTCGCTCACGGTCTACATACCATACCGCTGAGAGGGGTCGTTTGGGCTGGTCCTTGCCGGCTCAAGGCACCTTGTAGGGCGCTGAGCTGCCGATCACGCTGCCGTTCGAGTTGAGCGCTTGGCTCTCGACATAAGTGGCGCTGCTCGTCAGCGTCGCATCCGTTTGAAAGCCGCTCTTCGGCACGGTGCTGAGCGCTGTCAACGAACTGGAGGAGTTGCCGGCGAGCAGCTGCCAGGAGGCGACTTCCGTAGCGCCGTTCCAGCTCGTCAGCACCGTGATACTCGAACCGCTGCGTTTGGCGACGATTGCCGGCGATGTCATCGGGTGCCCACTCCAAGGGAAGAGATAGGTGCGGAAGTCCTGCACGTTCGGTCCGAGCTCGCCGTCGAGCAGCACCCCGCCGGCCGCGTTGTACTCGGTGAAGTTGGGCAGGTTGCCATAGCCCATCAGCCAGTTGCCTTCGGGGAGTTTGAGCAGGTTGCCCTGTGCGGGCGCCAACAGTGTCTTGGTCGGGTTCGTGAACGCCTTCACGAGCGACACCGTCTTGTTGGCATAGTCGGGCCTCAGCAGCACGCCGCGCGACTGCTTCTCCTTGGGCGGCGTCGAGCCGTTGTCGAACACCGATATCAGCCCGCCTGGTTGCCATTCGGCGTCGTGCTGCCAGTAGGTCCTAGTACCCGGCCCGAGCTTGAAGTTCGAATGCCCGCCGCCGAGCTGCCAGTTAAAGCCCCCGGTCTTGATGTTTACGTCATAAAGCTCCCACGAGTTGCGCGCGGAGAGCAGGACGTCGCCTGAGGTTCCCGGGCCTATCGAGTTGATGTGGATGTAATCCCACGGATAGCTGTTGCTCGGAACGGTGTTGTAGGAGTCGTGCAACGGAATGTGCCCGAGCGCGTGCCACTCCCACATGACCAGCCCGGTCTTGACGTCGATCTCCTGCACCACCGAGTCGGTCAAGATGCCGTTGGCCGCACCGTGCACGGAGCGGAGGCTCATGTGGATCGGGTCGAACGAGTCGATCCAGGCAGTGCCTTGCGGGGTGAGCGAGATCACGTGCAGGTCGGCCCTGTAGCCGTTACCCGCTCTGACTTTGGCGACCGGTTGATAGGAGGTGTTGTAGATCTCGTCTTCGCCTTGCCCGAAGCCGACCTTCAGGATGCGTCCCTGCCACCACGTGAGCACCGGCTTGCCTTCGTACTGCTGCACCTGGAAGTTGGTCGACTCGTAGCCCGCCGGCAGTGGATGGAACCAGACGAGCGCGCCGTCCTGTTCTGAGATCATCGGGCCTGGAGAGCCCTCGCCCTGATAGGGCGCGAGGAATAGGTCACCGGGCGAAGCCCCAGTCTGGGCGGGCGTTGTCAACTTCACGGTCGAAGGCGTGAGCGTGGGGGCCGAGGCGTAGTGCTGCACGTCATGTGCATTGCCCGGATTGTTAGGGAACTCTTCCTGGCTCACGGCTGCCTGGTGGGCGATGGTGAACACGGTTGTCACTGGCTCCTCAGGGGTCCCAGAACCGACGCCGACCAGGGCATGGACGGCTACCTGCTCTCCTGGCTGAAATGGCGAGTTGGGGACAAAGCTCATCCCCGTGCTCGTCGAGTAGCGCTCGAGTTTGCCGGAGTGGTTGCCACTGCGCGAGCCCACCACGCTCACGTCGGCCACGGTGGTGCCGGGTTCGCCGAGAAAGCTGATCTGCGAGTCGAGTGAGGCGTCCTCTGTGCCGGGCAGCGGCGACACGGCGACGGTGTTGGCTTGAGCCTCAGCCTTGTCGGCAGTTGGCGTCAGCGAATTGACGGCCGCGGGGGACGTGTTGCCGCAGGCCGACAGACCAGCGCCAAGCATCACAGCCGTTGTCATCGTTGCCGTTACCGCGCGTATCTTCATTGTTCCCCCTGCGGTGTGAATGGCCGGGAAGCTCCGATCGCCCGGCCCTTGGTATCGAGCGCCTCGACCTCGAAGCTCTTGTAGCTCGCTGGCACTGGGATAGTCGTCTCGAATCCGGACCTGGCGGCGCTTGCCACAGCGGTCAGCCTACCGGGGGTCGATTCGGCTAGTACCCGCCAGGACACGACTTCGGTTGCACCGTTCCAGCTCGCGTACACCGTCGTCTTGCCGCCTGCTTGGCGAGCGGCGCCCGCGGGAGCGGTGAGCGGCTTGCCGATCCACGGCTCCAGCGTCTCGCGGTAGCTCAGATCGGGTCCAGGGAAGTTCGCCTCCAGCAGCTGCTGGCCTGAGGGACCGTACTCGGAGAAGTACGGTTCCGAGCCCCAGCCGACGAATGTGTTGCGGTTTGCCAGCGGCTGCGTATCGCCCATGTATTCGGTTTCGAACTTGTCCCCGCCGGAGTACTGGGCCACGAGCGTCGCCGTACGCGCGCTGTGGTTCAAATCGAGCACGAGCCCGCGAGAGGCCCCTGTCGCTGGGACGGAGGTGCCTCCACCGGTCAGCTGACAGCAGTGATCGTCGAACATCGTGATCGTCGAGCCGCCCCCGAAGGCAACGTCGTGCTGCCACTGAAAGTCGGCGCCGGGGCCGAACGTGAAGCTCGATTTCTTGCCGCCGAGCGTCCACTCGATCTGGCCGCTTGCGATGTTCACCAGATAGGCGGCCCAGGTGTTGCGCATCGAGACGAGGAAGTCGCCGCCCGTGGTGAGGGCGATGGAGTTGACATGGTAAGCGTCCCAGGGAAAGCCGTTGGTCGGCACGCTGGCATAGGAATCGTCCAAGGGAATGTGCTTGAGCGCGTCCCAGGTGCGCAGCAGCTTGCCGGTCTTGAGGTTGTACTCCTGCACGGCAGAGTCGATCAGCGCGCCGTTGTAGGCGCCTCCATAGCTCGACAGATCCTTGGCGACGTTCTTGTTGGCTGTGACCCAGGCGTCAACGCCTGAGATCGCAAGCTCGTGCAGCGTGAGCACCCAGCCGTCCTTCCCTTTCAGTCGCGCGACCGGCTGGTAGTGCTGGTTGACGACTACGTCTTCGCCGCTCTCGGTCTGGCCGGTGTTCGTCACAACCCCCTGCCACCAGGCAAGCGCTGGCTTGCCTTCGTAGGTCTGCAGGCTCAAGTTGGAGGCGACGACCTTTTCGGGAACGGGCTGGAACCAGACGGGTTGCAGGTTGTGGTCGAGGATCAGCGGCCCGCTCTGGCCGACGAGCGGGGGATAGTTGAGGTTGTAGAAGTTGGCGGTAAAGATGTAGCCGCTTGCCAGCTTGCCGGTGAGGGTCGGACCGTCCTTGTGGAGCTTGGGTGGGTGCAGCGTCGGCTCGGTGACGAAGCTGTAGGCGCCGCGTGTCGTATAGGCCCCAACCGGAGCGCCATGTGAGCCGGCGAAGGCGAGGACGAGCGCGACGAAGGCAACGACGACAAGCGCGATCGCTGCCGCGAATCTCCGGGTGGCGCGTCGTGCCTCGACAGCCGCCCCACCAGTCAGTCCCGCTCCCTCGTCGGGTCCAGCTCCAAGGGCGCCTGCCGGCACAGGTTTGGGCAGCGCCGTGAACGTCACCAACGCCGCCGCCGCGGCCAGGCCCGCGCCGATCAGGTAGGCAAGGCGAAAGCCGTCGGTCAGCGCTTGCGGTACGAGCGCTCCGGTTCCGATCAGGTGGCTGGAGCGCTGTGTCGCCAGCGTTACGAGCACCGCCAGCCCAAGCCCGCCGCCTATCTGGCGCGATGTGTTGACAAGACCGGAGGCAAGCCCAGCCTGCCCCTCCTTGGCGCCCTGGGTGGCCGCGATCGTGGAGGGAACGATCGACATAGCGATCCCCGCCGCCGTCAGCAGCCCAGGGATCATGATGTAGACGATCGGGCTGCCGCTGGAGCCGACTCTCGAAAGCAGCAGCATCCCACCCGTCAGCATCACCAGCCCGCCACCGAGCACCACACGCACGCCGAAGCGGCTGACGAGCTTGCCGGTGCGCGAGGCGACTGCCATGATCATAAGCGTCATCGGCAGGAAGATCAGCCCGGTGTGCAGTGGCGAGAGCCCGAGCACTTGTTGCAGGTAGAGCGAGCTGACGAACCACATCGGAAACAACGACGCGCTGAACAGCAGCACGATGTTGTTGGCGACCCGCAGCGGCTTGGTCAACTCCTTGAAGGGGATCAGCGGATCCTTTGCCAGGCGTGTCTCGATCACGCCAAATACGCCGAGCAGGGCGATGCCGATGATGATCGGCCCGAGCGCCGCAAACGTGTCCCAGCCGGCCAAGCCGGCTTCGACCACGCCGAACACGAGAATCATTTGGCCGATCGTGAGCGTCAACGCGCCGGCAAGGTCGAAGGTGCGTCCTGGCGCGCGGCGACGCTCGCTGACGACCGTATAGGCTACGGTCGCGGCGACGATTCCGATCGGCGGGTTGATCAAGAGCACCCAACGCCAGCTCAGCTCTTGGGTGATCAGTCCCCCGAATAGCATTCCCGCCGCGCCACCCAGTCCGTTCATTGCTGCCCAAGCTCCAATAGCGCGATTGAGCTTCGGGCCGGGCGCGAACGATGAGGTGATGACGGCCAGCGAGCAGGCCGCCATTAGCGCGCCCCCGATTCCCTGCGCGGCACGGGCGGCCACCAAGGTTGTGCGATCGCCCGCGAGACCGCCGGCCAGCGATGCGAGGCCGAACAGGAGCAGCGCCATCACGAACATGCGGCGTTGGCCGAAGTGGTCGGCGGCGCGCCCGCCGAGCATCAAAAAGCCCGCGAAAGTGATCGCGTACGCATCGACGATCCACTGCAGTTCAGGCGCCGTGAAGCCGAGGTTCAGCTGAATCGAGGGCAGCGCGACGTTGACGATGCTGAGGTCGAGGATGACCATGAACTGGGCAACGCAGCAGACGCCGAGCAGCCAAGCCTCGCGCGAGCCCAGCTGGCGCTTGGCGGGCTCGGCGCCGGTCGCTCCAGGGTTTGCCGGTGTCATGGTGCTCATGTGAGGTGGTCCAAGCGTTGTGGCTCGGCCGCGAACTCTGCCGGCTCGGCCGCAAAAACACCCGCTCCGCGCCAAAGGGGGTAGTTGCCGACATCTCTATGGGCACATGCCCTGCGTGTACGCGGGGGGCATTGCCAACGCCTGGTAGGGTGGGCGCCGAAGCTGCCCGTAGGGGCATCCCCCACGACGGTGGGCAGGTAAGAGAGCGACGACAGGAGGCCGGCCGATGAAACGAACGTCACTGGCCGCCATGCTAACGCTGCTGGCCGTCCTCGCGGCCACATTGGTGGTGGCAGGGTGCGGCGGTAAAACAACGAGCAGCTCGACCTCGACGCAGACGAGCGGCACGACGAGCACCTCCGGCACGGCCCCGCACAAGCACTCCACAAAACCGGCTTACTAAGCATCCCGTTCATCCCGACTGTGCGCCGGAAGGCAGCGCGGCGGCGTATGCGCTGATCTTGGTGGGCTTCGAGCTGCCGAGCACTTTGCCTGATGCGTCCAGTGCCTGCACTGTCGCGTAGGCGTACTTCTTGGGCAGGATCGTCGAGCTTTCGAAGCCGCTCGCCGGGATCGTGGTTCGGGCTGTGAGCGATCCAGGATCTTGTCCCGCGAGCACGCGCCAGGAGGCCACTTCGCTGGCGCCGTTCCAGCTCGCGTGCACGATCGTCTCTTCGCCGGTGTTGTTCAAGTTGGCGAGCACCGCCGGCGGACTGGCGGGACGTCCGTTCCAGGGGAAGCGGAAAGCTCTGTAGAAGGACATGTCATAGGACAGGTGGGCGTCGAACAGCAGTGCGCCTCCCGGTGCGAACTCGCTGATCGCCGGCACTCCGCCATAACCCACTACCGCGTTGCCGTCAGCCAGCGTCTGCATGTTGCCTTGGCTTGGGGTGAGCAATGGAGGGTCTGGGTGCGTGTATGCCGCGATGAGGTGGGCTTCGTGTGTTCTTGAGTCGAGCGCGATGCGCAGGCCGCGCGACTGCTGGTGGATGGGCGGGTTCGAGCCGTCGTCGAAGAAGGTGACTTCGCCGCTTGGGAGGATGCGTCCGTCGTGCTGCCACGCGGTTTCGGTGCCTGGACCCATCTTGAAGGAGCTTTTCAAGCCACCTAGGCGCCAGAGGATGTTGCCGCTGCCGCCTTCCAACTGGTAGCCGGCCCAGGTGCTGCGCGCCGAGATGAAGATGTTCCCGTTGGGCTGTGGGTCGATCGAGTTGACGTGAAACCAGTCCCACGGCGCCGTGCTCGTTGGGGCGGGAGTCTCGGACTCTGAGGCACCTACGTGGTCGAGGCTGTGCCATTCCCAGCGTACGAGCCCGGTCTTCATGTCTATCTCCTGCACGGCCGTATCCAGGATCACCCCGTCGCTGGCCCCGTCAACTGAGGAAAGGTTGCAGCGGATCGCATTGAAGGCCGTCGTGTAGGAGATGTCGCGAGGGACGATCTGGAAGTCGTGCAGGTCGGCCTGTAGGCCGTTACCTCCTGGGACTCTGGCGACCGTCTGGTAATGGGAGTTCATGACTACGTCTTCGCCTTGGCCGAAACCGAGCGAGAGCACCTTGCCATGCCAAAAGGTTAGGTCGCGCCGACCTTCGTAGCTCTGCACGTTCAGGTCCTCAGCGGTTTCGCCTCGTGGCAGATGGTCAAACCACACGAGTCGGCCTTGAGGGGTGTAGATCAGCGGCCCGTACTGGCCCGGCCCGGGTCCGTTGGTCGTGAAGATGTCGCCCGCGACGGGATCGCGATCTGGCACGGTGACGCTCAGGACAGGGACTTGGACGCCGGGCAGAGTGTCGAAGCTCTGGTAGTCGGCTGCTGCCGCCTGCGGGTTGGGGAATGGCGGCTCGGTCGTCGTCGAGTAGGGGATATCGACGCGGAACGAGAACGAGACCTTCCGACGCTGCAAGGGCGGAACCGGCTGCGGGGGCGAGAAGTAGCGACCGACCTTGATCGTCGCAGTCACGGACACCAGCTCGCCGGGCACGAACGGGCTGTCGGGGACGAAGCTAGCTCCGTCGCCCTGCGAGTAGGCGCGCAGCTGTCCGGCGTGGCGGCCGCTCTGCCGGCCGGTGACCGATACGGCGTAGATCGCGTCCGCGGGCAAGCCCAGGAAGCTGATCTGGCTGTGCGGGTTGGCCGTGTCCGTCCCGGGCGCGGGCGACACATAGATCGAGCTGGCGGGCAGTTGAGCGCTATGGTCCAGCGTGGTCGGCAGGCACGCCGGCGAGGAGGCGACCTGGGGCGCTCCTTTACGAGCGCCAGATAGGGCGCCAGTGGCCAGTACGACCACCACGGCGATCGCTGCGGCGACTGCAAGCGCGACGAGGAGAAACCGTCTCGGACTCATGCCAGACGGTCGCGGGCGTGCTGAGTTGGCAATCGGAGCCTAGGCCGTCGCGGAGGTCTGCGCGGCAGTCCGCGCGCCCGTCTCCTCGGCGCGCCACGTCTGCAACGCACCGAGCGCGCCGTCGATGACGCGTCCGAGAAACGTCTCGCGGTCGTTGACGTGGGGCAGCGGCTCGCTGGGTACGGGCACCTCGAGGAACTCGCATAGCGGCTCCCAGCCTTCGCTTACGTTCCACACGAGCAGTCGCTCGGCCGGTACGGTCGCCTTGACGAGCTCGTTGTGGCGCTCGAAGCCGGCGATCAGCTGCTCGGGTAGCTCGTGTCCGGCTGCGAAGGGCGCCTGCTCGATCCAGAACATGCGCTCGACCAGCTTCAGATAGCGAGCCCAGCGCGGATCGACCTGGCCGCGAGCGCTTGAGAGCAGGCGGATCAGCGACTCGCCGTAGCACATGTTCCAAATCGTCTCGCGGAAGCTGGGCTCCCACTTCTCGGGGTCGCGCACGCTGAGCAGCACCTTGGCGTCTGGGTAGAAGTCCATTAGCTCGCGCCAGAAGTAGCCGCCGGGCCAGTCCACCGTCGCCTGGGAGTCACCGAACACCTCATGCCACGGTTCGGTGCCATTGAGCGCGCGGTTCCACACGTCCACCTGGTCGAGGTCTGCGATGACGTTGACCCAGTGGTAGCACGGCTCGAAGCCGAGCATCTCGAGCGCCACCTTCTGCGTCAGCGTGCCCGTGCGCGGCATTCCGGCTCCGATCACCTTCATCTGCTTCCCTCCAGGCTCCATGGATGTTGTAGTCCCTGCAGGCTATTCATGGACGCCTGTCGAAGGGTTTGTGAAGAAACATGTCGATAGGATGAAGAGTCTATGAAGAAAAGCCACCCAGGCGCCGCTCTTTCGCGGTTGCCGACGGGTTGCTCACGTATCCTCGTATTCCGTCCGGCCCAAACGTCTGCCCTATGAACCAAGCGACTCCAGGGGGTCTATCTTGAAGGCTATAGCCGACCTCCCCGGCTTGCGAGAGCGGCCACTTGCGTGGGACGATCACAGTCCCAGGCTCCCGCACATTAGCCGGCTGGCGCTGGCCGGCCCCGAAACGTCGTTCACCCAGCAGGACGTGCTCGGCCTGCTGGGTCTCTCCGATGACGAGTTCGCGCAGCGCATCTTCAGTCGTTGCGGTGTGCAGCGGCGTAGTTTGACGTTGACCGACGAGTTCCTCGCGACAACCGTTCAGGGTCGCACGCCGGCGATCGAGGAGCATCTGCTCGGCTACGCGGTGCGGGCGATCGACGAGCTCGAAATCGACCCGCTGGAGATCGGCGTGGTCGTGAGCGCCACGCTTTACTCGCTCGGCGGTCCCACGATCGCCCACCGGCTCGTAGATCACTACGAGATGGACCCCTCCACCGATAAGTACCACATCGTTGGTGTTGGCTGTGCCAGCGCTGTGCCGCTGATACGGCTCGCCTCCCAGACTCTACGCGAATGTCCCGGCAAGAAGGCGCTCGTCGTCGCGGCAGAGAGCATGACGGGCATCCTTATGGGGGCCGCCGAGGACGACGAGCGCAGCAAGACGGTTGGCTCGTCGATATTCGGCGATGGCTGTGCCGCGGCGCTGATCGAGTTCGACGAGGAGCCCATCCAGGCCGTCGGCCCGGTGGTGCTCGCATCCAAGGTCCACCAGGTTGCGGGCACGCTCGGCGCGGTACGGATGCAGTTGACGCCTGAGGACAGCTATCTGCACTTGATCCGTGAGCTCCCAGATGTCGCCAGCGAGGGACTGCTCGAGTTGGTCGACGATTTCCTTGGGACGAACGGCTTGGAGCGAGAGGCGATCGACCATTGGCTCGTGCATCCGGGTGGACGGCGCATCATCGAGAGCGTGCAGGAAGCGCTCGAGCTCTCGCGCGAGGATGTTGCCGCGAGCTACGACGTGCTCGCCGAGCACGGCAACATGGGCACACCGTCGATCTTCTATGTGATGCAGCGCGCGATAGACCTACGCAAACCGCAAGCCGGCGATCTGGGCTTGATGGTCACCGTCGGCCCTGGGGTCACCGTCGGTTTGATGCTTATGCGCTGGTGAGCACCGCGTCGTTGTCGTAAAGCTTGATGATGCTGACGGGATTGGAGTCACGCCCACCCCACCCGCCCGCCGCGGCCAGGCACAGCCCGCACAGCACGCACTCGTCGAGGTTCTTCTCGACGATGTTGACGCCGCCATCTGTCTGGGCGAAGATATCGACGGGACAGGCGTCGCTGAGCTTGAGCGCGAGCGCGGTATCGGCAGCTGCTTGGTCATCGACCTCGACGGCGATGAAGATCCCGTCGGCTCTCATGCTGGGCTCCTCTCAGAGATCTTGGACTGGATCAGCCCGGGTATGTCCTCGATGCGCTCGGCCACGGTGATCCCTGCCTGTGCAAGGCGCGCGATCTTCTCGCTGGCCGTGTCCTGGATGCCTTCGACGATCGTGCCGGCGTGGCCGAAGCTCATGCCAGGCATCTCGTCCATGAAACGCCCCGCCATGAACGCGACGATCGGTAGCCGCGATTTGTTATCGGTCACCCAGCGCGCGAGCTCGGCCTCCATGCGTCCACCAGGCTCGGTGTAGATGACGATCCCCTGCGTTTGCTCGTCGGCCTCGAACAGCGGCATCAGCTCGGCGTAGCTGGAACCGATGATCGCGTCGCCGCCGATCGACACGGCAGTCGATTGACCTAGTCCGGCGGCACTCAGCGTCGAAGACATCTCGGTGGTCATGCCACCTGAGCGCGAGATCACGCCGATCGGTCCTGGGGTGTAGGCCTGTGCGGCGTTGCGGGCTGGGCCGCCGATGCCGCCCATCTTGATCACGTCGGGGACGATGATGCCGAGGCAGTTGGGACCGATGATGCGCGCGCCCCTGAGCGTGGCCAACTCGACCATCTGCGCGACATCGCGCCTGGGGATGCGCTCGGTGACGATCACGATCAGCTTTATGCCGTTCTCGATCGCCTCGAACACGGCGTCCTTGGTGAAGGCGGGGGGGACCGTCACGACTGAGCCGTAGATCGGCTCGCCGTGATTGGCCACGGCTTGGGCGACCGTGTCGAACACGGGCACGCCGTGCACGTCGCGACCGAGGCGCCCTGGTGTGACGCCACCGACGACCTTGGCGCCGGCGCCGTAGTCCAAGCACTCGCGTGTCAGGTTGACTGCCTCGCGGCCGGTAATGCCTTGGACGATGAAGGTGGTGTCTGCGTCAATGAGGATGCTCACAGCGTGCCCCCTGGGTATCGGTGCTCCTCCGTTCGGATCGCGTTCGTCATGCCGCGACTCCTTGGATCTTCTCGACCGCTCTGCGTGCGGCCTCATTCAACGAGACGGAGCGGTCGGCGTAATCGACGCCGTACTTCTCGAGGATCTTGAAACCCTCCTCCTCCCAAGCGCCAGGGATGCGGAAGATCGCAATCTTCTCAGCCGGGTCCATATTCAGCTCGAGGCAAGCCTTTATAACGCCGCGGGCGACGATGTCTACGCGCGTGTTGGAGACGATTGACATCATCACTGCGATCTTGTCTACGCCTGGCTTCTGCAACACGAGCTTGGCCAGTCCACAGGCCTTGGCGACAGATGGGTTGCCGCCGATCTCGCAATAGTTGGCCGGCTTGCCGCCATGGGCTCGTACTGCATCGAACAACGTCAGCGAGCCGCCGCCGGCACCGATCACGAGGCCCAGGTTGCCGTCGAACTCGGTGACGTTGCCGGCCACGCCGCGATGGTCGGTGGCGTCGACTTCCTCGCCCGCCAGCTCGAAAGGCGTGGCCTCGCGCGCCTGGCGGGTCTCCTCGTCGCCTACGCCGAGATCTGCGAGCAGCTTCTTGTGGCGACCCCGTGCCTCGTTCTCGATGTCCATATGTGCGTCGAGCGCCACGAACGAGCCATCGGCGAGCTGGCCAAGCGGGTTGATCTCAGCCAGCGTCATGTCGTTGTCGACGAACAGCTTTGCCAGGCGCGTCACGATCGGCACCAGCTTGTTGAGGGCCGAGCCAGTCACGCCGGTGGAGGCGATCACCTCCTTTGCCTGGAAGTCGCTCAGCGGCAGAATGTTCGAGAAGTGCCGGCGCCCCACCTTGTCGGGCTGCTCCTCGGCGACCTGCTCGATGTCGATGCCGCCCACGGGCGAGAAGATCATCACCGGCTGCTTGCGCGTGCCGTCCCACACGACGCCCGCGTAGTACTCCTGGGCTACGTCGGCCTTGGGATCGACCAGTACGCCGCGCGGCATGTGGCCGTTGATCTCAAGCGCCAGGATCTCGCGCGCATACTCCCCGGCCTGCTCGGGCGTGTCGGCGAACTTCACGCCGCCGGCCTTCATGCGCCCACCGGTGAGCACCTGGGACTTGATCACTGTGGGGCCGCCGATCCGCTCGGCGATCTGCTTGGCCTCTGCTGCGTCTGTGGTGAAGCCGTAGTCGGTTACAGGGATACCGGCGCGCTTGACTACCTCGCGCGCCTCAAACTCGAAGAATCTCATCGCGTCCTTGGTTGCTTGGGGACGGGGCGTCGGAACCCTATCGGGACGGCCGCTCACATGCGCTCGTGGCGACCGTCCCGCACACTGGACGCAGGTGGCTACATGACCTCGATCGTCTCGTACACGTCCACCTTGCCGCCCGCGGCGATGATCGGGCAGTCGGTGACGAGGCTCGTCGCTGCGTCGAGGCTGTCGGCGGCGATGACCGAGTAGCCGGTCAGGCCGGACCCCGCCCCGCCGTTGCTGCCGGAAGCGCTCACCGACGTGGACGCGCCGACCGGGTTGCCGGGCGCGACCACCGCCGAGCCGAGCTTGCCAAACCACTGTCCCCAGGCCGCCATCGCCTGTTCGCGCTCGGCCTCTGTCGCCGCCATGCCGCCGCCGGTGTATGCCAGCAGATAGTTCGCCATCTTCTTGCTCCTTCTGTTGGGTTGTTGTGTGCTTTGTCTTCGCAGCCGCACCCGGAGCGCCTAACCAGAGGTCCCCGAGCGGCACTGCGAGCGTCTGTCAGGACGTCTGTGCGGCGCGCTCGTTCAGATGTGTCTGGAATGCCTCCAGCACGCCTTCCCAGCCGTGTCCGTGCGAGTCGCGTGATTCCATGGACTCGAGGCCGGTGTGTTCGAGCACGACGGTCGTTTGCTCTCCCTCGGCGCGAAAGTCGACCGCCACGGTGCTTGAGTGGCCGAGCTCGCCATCTTCCTGTTCCCACTGCCAGCTGTAGACGAGCCGATTGGGCCGGCTCACCTCGCTGTACTCGCCTCCCGCCGTGTATTTTTTGCCGCTCTCGGGGTCTTCCATCGAGATGCGATAGCGCCCGCCAACGCGCAGATCGACCTCGGCGACGGGCGTGATCCATGCGGGGTTCGCCTTCCACCAGCGCCGCAGCACCTCAGGGTTGGTCCACGCATCGAACACGTCCTCGGCGGGGGCGTCGTATGTGCGCTGCAGGCGCAAGCTTGTCTCGCTGGGCTTTGTTACCTCGGTCATTCCGACTCCTTAGCTTCAGTTGTGCTTTTGGTGTGATGTGACTTGCTGGTGCTGTCGGCGCTTCTGTTCTTTTTTTGCTCCCTCAGGTACTGGTCGACCGTGTCGAGCTTTCGTTCCCAAAGCTCGCGCTGATTGGTCATCCATGCGTACGCCTCGTCGAGTGGTTGCTCGCGCAGTCGCAGCCGGTGGGTACGACCATCGACCACACGCGTGATCGCGCCGGCCTCCTCCAGCAGCTTCAGGTGCTTGCTGATCGCTGGCTTGGACACGCCGAAGTCGCCGGTTGCCTCGCCCACGGTCATCTCGCCGCTGGCGAGCCGCTCGAGGATGCCGCGACGGATCGGATGTGAGCAGGCGACGAAGGCGCGATCCAGGAGAGCATTGTTAGCCATAAGGTTAACAATAGCAGGACTCGATGGGAGCGGGGAGGCGCGCGACCGACTGTTAGTGCACAAGTCCTCCGGCAAGGGGGCGACGGATTGGTGACATACGATGCAGCGTAAGGATCACCATCTGAGCGCCCACGTAACGACGATCACTACCGAGCCGGGACTGGTCATCCCGATTGCGCTGCCCAAGCCTGCTGAGCACAGCAAGACGCTAGCGCCCTCATGCGGGCAGTTAATCGAGGTCGAACGCCGCCCGGATAGCGTTGCTGAGAGCCGACTCTTGGCGATCAAGCATTATCCGAACAACATGGTCGGCCAACCCCGCCATCTCTGGATCTGGACCTGTACGCGCGAGGATCTCGGCGTCGCGCGCGGCGACTACCTGTCGATGCTTACGGTCAGAGACGTCGGTTCCCGTCCGCTGTCTCCCATGGTGTGACTGAAGGGTGTCTCGCTCCTCGGCTGAGGATGTAGTTTCCATCTCCCTACACTTTGATCGCTTTGACCACGCCTTTTTTCGACGGCTTGTGGCCTTTGAGCTTTACGGTGCCCGTTGCGGTCTTGAAGACCCCGCCGGAAAGGTAGCTGGCGCTGGCGGTGCTGCTCAGTTTGTAGCCGCCGATCGCGAGCAGGCTCTTGCCATGGTTATTGAGTTTGATCGACAGCGTGTCGACGCCGAGGGCAAGCGAGTTGAACGAGGCGGTGCCGATCGTCTGGACCACGATCTTTGTTTTCTTTTTTTTGCCTTTGCCCGTGGTCTTCTTGAACTTTGCGAGCAGCTCGAGATCGCCCGTGCACTTCACGTTCGAACAATCGACGACGACTGACAGATCGCCTTTGCTGTTGACCTGGTCGGTCTGGTTGGGGATCGTGAGCGAGGACACGGGTGGTGTCGGTGGTGGTGGTGGTGGCGGCGGTGGCAGCGGAACAACGTGCGCGGGTAGCGCGCCCAGGTTGGCTACCTCCAGGCCCCCGGCGTCGTTGAACGTGAGCCAGCCCTGACCGTCTGCGGCCACTGCAAGGCGGGGAATTTCCGAATAGCCAAAGCCGATCGTTGCGATATCGCGTTCGCCGGTGAAGCTTTCTCCTCCGTTGGTGGATTCCCACAGGCGCATCACATATTCCCCTGCGCCGTTGATGACCGGCTGAGCCACGTAGAGGAAGCCCGTTTCCGGGTTCTCGTAGATGTCGCCCGAGTTGAACAGCGTGCCAGCGCTCGTAGGGATCTTCGCGATCTGTACCGGTTCGCCGAAGGTGTGGGTTGTTTCGTTGAACTTGCGCACGTCGACCGCCGAGGGCTGAGCTTCGGTTGATTCTCCGGGCGCGATATCGGTGGAGAGCATGAACAACCCCTTTGGCCCGCTCGCCAAGCGCGGCACGTACCCGTCGCTGACCTTGAAAGGTCCTTCCCAGCCAGTTTCTTCGCCGTCGACGTTGCCGCCCTTGGCGTAGTAGCGGTAGAAGAAGACTTCAGGCGCCGGAGACGAATCGTTGTAGTAGGCCTCGACTTCGGGATGGATCTGCTTTTTGGTGAAGGTGTCTTCGATCGTGCCTGTGACATAGCCGAGCGTCGAGTTGGCCACACCGCCCGTGCCGGGGCTCGCAAAGGTGAAGGAGGTCGTACCCGAGGTGATCTCGTTGGCCGTGAAGCCGAACCCAAGGCCCGGGTTGTTGAAGGCCATCCCGAAATAGTCTTCGGTCGGGCCGGCGCTCGCAGGGGTGTTTGGGTCCAGCAGCACATCGCCGACGTTAGTCTTATCGGGCGAGGCCGAATGAATTGACTTCGCAGCGGAAAATGTTGCGCCGCCGTCGGTCGAGGTCCAGATCAGCGTGTCTTCGTCTTTGATGTAGCGAGGCCCGACCACGTAGACCACCCCGGGGTGAGATCCGAGCACGGGGAACGGCTGAATGATCTCTTCGTTGGCGCCGGATGGCAGTGGGAGAGTGATCGGAGCTGTGCAGGTGCCGCCGCGTGGGATCTTGCAGAACCGAACAACTTCCGGTTCAGTGGCCGGATTGGCGGCAGGCTGGTCCCAGGCTACGTAGCCGGTTCCGCTCGCATCGGTGACGATCGCGTTCGTTTGGGCGTTGGAGCCGAGCGTGAACAGGTTGGTGGCCTGGGCGCTCGCCGGGATCAGCACTGCAAAGGAGATGCCCAGCAGTCCAGCCGCAAGCCGGCGGACAATCGCCCTCGGCATGATCCCGCTTAGGAGTGAGTTGCGAAACATGCCGTCCCCTTCTGTTGGTGGCTGGCCGCCGACGCCGGCGGACGCTCAAAGGCGGCCCGGAGTCTAGCAGCGGTGCGGCGTGGAAACCTACTTATCTAGACGCATGTACGGGCGTCTTCGAGCGTCTCGAGACAGGCTTCGGCCGGCTACGCCCCAGCCGGCACGAACCCGTAAGCCTCGGCCAGCTCCGGGTCCTTGCGGGCCAACATCTCAGCCAGTTTGACCATCACCTGACACTGCTTCCAGGTGGCGTCGTCCTGCATCTTGCCGTCGATCATGTGCACGCCGCGGCCGTCGGGGATCGCCTCGATCACCTTCTTGGCGAAGCGGACCTCCTCCGGGTCGGGGGAGAAGACCCTCTTGGCGATCCCGATCTGCACGGGGTGCAAGGACCAGGCGCCCACGCAACCGAGCAGGAAGGCCGCGCGGAACTGCGTCTCGCAGCCGAGCTCGTCCTTGATGTCTCCGTAGGGGCCGTAGAAGGGGAGCGCGCCGACCGCGGTGCAGGCGTCCACCATGCGCGCGATCGAGTAGTGCCATGGGTCTTGCTGGTAGCTCGGGCGCGGCAGCGTCGGGTCCTCGGCATCGGGGTCGGCGATCGTGCGGTAGCCGGGGTGCCCGCCACCCACGCGTGTGGTCTTCATGCGGCGCGAAGCGGCCAGGTCGGCTGGACCGAAGCTCATCCCCTGGATACGCGGCGACGCGGCCGCGATCTCCTCGAGGTTCGCGACGCCGAGCGCCGTCTCGAGGATCGCGTGCACGAGGATCGGCTTCTCGATGCCCGCCTTCGCCTCCAGTTGGGCCAGCAGACGATCTACATAGTGGATGTCCCAAGGACCCTCGACCTTCGGAACCATGATCACCTCGATCTTGTCCCCGATCGCGCCCACGATCTCGGTCAGATCGTCGAGCACCCACGGCGACTCGAGCGAGTTGACGCGCGTCCACAGCGCCGTGTCGCCCATATCCATCTCGCGGCCCACCTTGATCAGCCCGGCGCGCGCTGCCTCCTTGCGATCCACCGACACGGCGTCCTCCAAGTTGCCGAGCAGGATGTCGACGGTCGGTGCGATCGCAGGCACCTTTTCCACCATTTTCTCGTTCGACAGGTCGAGGAAGTGGATCATCCGCGACGGCTTGAAAGGGATCTCGCGCGCCGGCTCGGGCGCGCCGATCGCGAGGGGCTTGTCGAAGGCTCTGGGGTTGCGCAAGGGTCTTCTCCTGGTCGACGGCGCGCTGTGAGCGCCGTGTTGAAGTGCGGCGCTGAACGCTATCGGGTTGCTCCACACTAGAGTTCCTGCTTGGTTCAAACCCCATCCCGCACCACAGGAGATACCCCCTACCCATGAGCGATACCCATACCGTCGAGACCGAGCAGGCCGTCCGCGAGGCTTCCGGCGCCCACCCTTACGGTCGCTACCTGGAGGAGTTCGAGGTCGGCGCCGTCTACAAGCACTGGCCCGCGAAGACCGTCACCGAGTCAGACGACCACCTCTTCTGTCTGATCACGATGAACCACCATCCGTTGCACATCAACGACGTCTACGCCGCCAAATCGCAGCAGAAACGCAACGTCGTCGTCGGCCCGCTGGTCTACTCGCTCGCGCTCGGCATGTCCGTCTCAGACGTCTCTGGCAAGGCGATCGCCAACCTCGCCACCGAAGAGCTCAAGCATCCCGCGCCCGTGTTCCACGGCGACACGCTGTTCTGCGAGTCGGAGGTGCTGGAGAAGCGCGAGTCGCAGTCAAAGCCCGACCGTGGCACCGTCAAGGTGCACACGCGCGTCTACAACCAGGATGGCGTACTTGTGGCTGAGTTCAAGCGACTTGTGCTCGTCCCGCGACGCCAACCAGATGGGGCCGGGGCAGAGGGGAACGTCGAGTAGACCGTCTCCCCACGGTGCGATAGGCTTGCAAGTACGCGCCCCTCTCGGGCGTTTTTCCGTTCCCAGGCGCCATCGAGGCGCCGCCGCGCCGCCGGGCGCGGCCACCGCGACACCGAGGAGCCGCTCGCACGTCATGGAGACCACCGCTACCGCCGCCCCAAACACTAACCACAAGCGTCTACTGACGTGGGTCGAGGAGATCGCTGCGCTCACCGAGCCCGAGGCAATCCACTGGTGCGACGGCTCCGCTGAGGAGTACGACCGCCTCTGCCAGCTACTTGTTGACGCTGGCACCTTCAAGCGGCTCTCCGACGCTAAGCGTCCCAACTCTTACCTCGGCTTCTCAGATCCCGGTGACGTCGCCCGCGTCGAGGATCGCACCTTCATCTGCTCCCCCGAGGAGTCCGAAGCTGGCCCGACCAACAACTGGCGCGAGCCCGAGGAGATGAAGGAAGCCCTCAAAGAGCTCCTCGCCGGCTCGATGCACGGTCGCACGATGTACGTGATCCCCTTCTCGATGGGGCCGCTCGGTTCTGACAAGAGCCAGATTGGTGTGCAGCTCTCAGACTCGCCCTATGTGGCTGTATCGATGCGGATCATGACCCGTATGGGCTCAGGTGCGCTCGATGCGCTGGGAGAGGATGGAGAGTTTGTGCCCTGTCTGCACTCGGTCGGCATGCCCCTCGACGACGGCGTCTCAGACGTTCCATGGCCCTGTAACGCCGAGAACAAGTACATCGTGCATTTCCCAGCTACGCGTGAGATCACCTCTTATGGCTCCGGCTATGGTGGCAACGCGCTGCTCGGCAAGAAGTGCCTGGCGTTGCGCATCGCCTCGGTGATGGCTCGCGACGAGGGCTGGATGGCCGAGCACATGCTGATTCTCAAGCTCACCTCTCCGGAGAAGGAAGTCAAGTTCATCGCCGCCGCCTTCCCGTCGGCCTGCGGCAAGACCAACCTCGCGATGCTGATCCCCACGCTCCCCGGCTGGGACGTGCAAACCGTCGGCGACGACATCGCCTGGATGAAGTTCGGCGAGGACGGTCGTCTGTATGCGATCAACCCCGAGGCCGGCTTCTTCGGCGTGGCCCCCGGCACTGGGGAGGACACCAACCCCAACGCGATCCGCACGGTCGAGTCCAACACGATCTTCACCAACTGCGCGCTTACCGACGACGGCGACGTGTGGTGGGAGGGCCTCACCGATGAGCCGCCCGCACACCTAACCGACTGGCGCGGCAACGATTGGACACCTTCTTCCGATACGCCGGCTGCGCACCCGAATGCGCGTTTCACCGTGCCTGCCGACCAGGACCCCGCGATCGCCCCGGAGTGGGAGGACCCGGCCGGTGTGCCGATCTCAGCGATGCTGTTCGGCGGACGGCGCTCGACCGTCGTGCCGCTTGTCACCGAGGCGCTTGACTGGGAGCATGGTGTGTTCCTCGGCGCGACGATGGGCTCTGAGAAGACCGCCGCCGCCGCCGGCACCGTCGGTGAGTTGCGCTTCGACCCGTTCGCGATGCTCCCGTTCTGCGGCTACAACATGGCCGACTACTTCGCCCACTGGCTGAAGATCGGAAAGCTTGCCGATCCAACCAAGCTGCCAAAGATCTTCTACGTCAATTGGTTCCGCAAGGGCGAGAACGGGCGCTTTTTGTGGCCTGGGTACGGTGAGAACTCGCGCGTGCTCGCCTGGGTGTTCGCACGCTGCGCCGGTCACGGCGCTGCTGTGGAGACGCCGATCGGCGCCATGCCACCAGTTGGGCCAGACGGCCTCGATACCACAGGCCTCGACATCTCAGACGAGGACATCGCAGAGCTGCTGCGCGTCGACGTCGCCGAATGGAAGGCGCAGCTGCCCCATTTCCACGAGCACCTTGGCAAGTTCGACCACCTGCCCAAGGAGCTGCACGAGCAGCTGCTGGCGCTCGAGCAGCGTCTCTCCGTTTAAGGAGGAGCAGAAGCAAGCTCTGAGGCGCGTTGGATGAAGAGACGATGCGCTCTGACCTTGGCTTAGAGTGGCTCGACCGCGGGCTCGCGTCTGTGCCAGGTGACGGTCAACGCCACTGCCTGTATAGCTAGCGCGGCGAGCGTCGCGAGCAGGAAGCCCTCGGCGATCCCGAGCGCTTCGAGTGAAACCGCCAGCACGAAACAGAACAGGGCGTAGGCAACCAGGCCCATTACGAGACCGCGCATGATCAAACGCAGTTCGCGCTTGCCGTGTTGAGCGTGCGTGAACACGGCAAGCACACTCGTGATCACCGGGAATGGCGCCAAGAG
This sequence comes from Solirubrobacteraceae bacterium, assembly GCA_036008605.1. Lineage (GTDB taxonomy): Bacteria > Actinomycetota > Thermoleophilia > Solirubrobacterales > Solirubrobacteraceae > Palsa-744. The sequence continues at coordinate 53,884 of DASYNL010000025.1, forward strand.
CCCGCTCAATTTCGGACCTAGCTGGTTCGCCGCAGCCGTCAAGACCAGCACGAGTGCCAGTGCGCTGAGTCCGCGCAGCGGCAGATCCCAGGCTGGAAGTGTCACGACACTTGGCCGCTCGCCCTGGGCTTGGGGAAGCACGAGCAGCGTCAGCACGATCGCCGCCAGCACTACGGCAAGCGCCGAATCGGGACCGACGGTTGTCGTGCTGAGCGCCCCGGTCACGGCAAAGAACGCACCCCACCCCAAAAAAAGACTCCCCGCCCAGCTCATGTGACTCGCCAGGTATGCATACACCAAGATGAAGGCAAGCAGCGACACAAGCCCCAGCAGCGTGCCAGCCGCAGCTCTTGCGGCAAACACCGCCCCGTGGTCGAGAGCGAACACGAGCAGAATTGGACCCGCAACGACCGGCAAGCCACCCACCAGACCGCCGATCCGTGCGCCATAGCGCCGCGCGACAAGCGAGGCCGCAACCACGAACGTCGGTGCGAGCAGTATCTTCGCTAGGAGCACTCCCACCGGTCAGATGATGACCGTGGGCTGCTAATCGTGCTCGTGCGGTTCCCCGCCCGATGACGCGGGGGGGCGTGACTCCTCGGCCAGCGAAGTGATCGTCAACAGACCCCTGGCGGCCGATTCGAGCACCTCCGTCGCCTCCTCCAGTGAGCGCGCATACAGCTCGACCAATAGGTGGACGACGATCTGGTCCTCTTCATGCTTGTGGAAGCGTACGTGTGTGAAGAACTCCCGCACCCCGTACTCGCCGAAGGCGGCGTAAGAGAGGGCGTCACCGGCCTCGGGGCCGGAGCAGATCTCTACGTCGTCGGCCTCGACGGTAACCGTGCAGGACGCTACCCAAGGCGTCCCGGCGATCATTCGCTCCCAGCGATCCTCGATCGGCTCGACGCGCCCACCGGAGAAGCCGAGGTGCGGCTGGTCGTGCATGCAGTCCAAGCACTGCACCACCGCCTCCTGCAGCTCGTCGACGACTTCCGAGCGCTCCCCCGTTTCGGGGTCGATCTTGTGGATGCCCTCATAGTGCACCTGCACCTCGAGGTTCTGGGACCAGCAGCGATAGCACCGCAGCCACGCTCTAGCGGTGGTCTCTGGTGCTGGGCCTCCCTCCATGGAGGTCATTGTATGCCCATGCGAAGACCTGTCGGCTATCCGAACGTAAACGCGTAGCCAGAGACACCGGGAGCGAAGCGCAGCGACAGACGGTGTTGTTGATCGGCGGGAAGCGAAACGAGCGAATACAGACGCTCGTTGTGCACGGTCAGTGCGCCATTGTGTACGTCGGCTCCGGCGTACTTGTTGGGTATCGGCTTGTCGTCGAGCAGCACCTGAACTTGGCGTGGCTTTTCGCCCGTGGAGCTGAGCACTAGATACACATTCTTGGCCTCGAACTCCATGTCGATCCCGGCGCCCGAAACGGCTGTCGCCGGCTGGGCGGCAATGTTCCACGTGCCGCTGTAGTCGAATTCGTTGAGGGCAAGATCGTTGGGCACGCTTGTGCCGTAGTCGTGCAGGCCCGACTGTGGCCCGTTGCGCCACCCTTGTGCGCGGTTGGTGCCGAGATAGGTCTCGGGCGTGGCCACTTCGCTCGGCGTCACGACGTCGGTTGGGTGTGCCATTCCGCCGACGTTCGCTCCCGCTTCGGCCAGCAGCGAGCGGATTGCGGTTTCGGTTTGTGAATAGTCGCCCTCACCGGCAGTCGCATAGCGCACGTCGCCTTTGGCGTCGATCAGATAATCCGCCGGCCAGTACTCGTTGCCATAGGCGTTCCAAGTCCCCATTTCGTTGTCCTGCACCACGGGATAGCGCAGGCCGAACTGCTCGATCGCGTTCTTGACGTTGGATGCCTCGTGCTCGAAGGCGAACTCCGGCGTCTCCACACCGACGACCGTTAGGCCATCCTTGCGGTAGGCGGCGTCCCAGGCCTTCAGATAAGGCAGTGTGCGGATGCAGTTGATGCAGGTATAGGTCCAGAAGTCGATCAGCACCACTTTCCCACGCAGCCCTTTGAGCGTGAGCGGTGTGTTTGAGTGTCCACCCGCCCCGGTGTTGAACCAGTCCTCGGTGTCGGCGAATTCCGGCGCCGGCCCGAGATTCTTCAGCTTGGCCGCGTCCGCGAGTAGCGTCGCCTGGCTCGCGTTGCGGGGTGCGGTGGTCGTTTTCGAACCCGACACGAACTTCGCGGTGTGTCCAGTGACTTGAGGCAGACGACTTTCGACAGCCTTCGATTTTTCAAGGCCGGCCGTCAGGTTCACGTTGGGTATGTGTTCGGCGACGTACTGGTCGAAGTCGACGTCCACACCGACGACGATCGCAAGCGCCGTGACGATCATCACGATGCCGAGCGTGCGTTGCAATGCCGGTCCGCGGCCGGCGGCGCGCACGCGGTCGAACAGGTTGCGCCCGCCGAGCGTCAGTGCGAACAGCACCACCGCGCTGCCGAGCGAATAGGCGACCGCGACCGCGACCGTGCGCCCGCTCGCGGCACTGACCGAGATGACGGCGGCTAGGATCGGCCCCGCGCACGGGGTGTATACGAAGCCGAGCGCACCGCCGACCAGCAGCCCTGAGCGGAAGCCGTCGCCGCGTGTACGCGGGCCAAGCGCCGCGATCCGCGACATACGCGCCTCGAGGCGGTCGGCCAGCCCAGGCACGATCAGCGCCAGGCCCGATGCAAGCAGCACCGCAACGGCGATGTCGCGTAGCGGGTCTGAGCCGAGGCCAACGCCGTCGACCACGTTGGCCACGCCCACGATCACGACCGTGAACGTCACGGTCAAGCCGATCACGACGCCGAGTGGCCGGCGCCGGCCACCCACGCCGCCCGAGGCAAGCAGCGCCGGCAGTACCGGCAGCACGCACGGCGACAGAGCCGTACCGGCGCCAGCGAGAAACGCGAATCCGAGCAAGACGATCATCTGACCTCAGAGCCTAGATCGCGTAGCAAGATAAAGAGCTGGATGGGGTTATGCTCTTTTTGTAAGTTACTATGGTAGCTACAAATAGTAGTTACCATAGTGAATTGCGCAAAAATAGAATATAACCACACAGGCCCTCGTCCTGTGGAGCGCGCGCGATCTTGATTGCGGCTAGGGGCGATTTTCGTCCTGGTGGCGCCATCGACAGGCGTCAGCGCTTGAGCATGATGTAGAGAGTTGTTATGGCGAACGCGATCTGGCCGAAGGCGAGGGCTGTGCCGAGGTTGATCGCGCCGAGCGCGCCGGCGATCAGGCTCGCGAGCACGAACGCGCCGAACATCGTCGCTAGGTCACGCGCAACCGGCCTCATCGGGGGCTATCCGCCCGTTCGGCCACCCGTTCGAGGCTGAGCACGAGTGCTTGCGTGTCGAGCCCCACATCTTCGCGTTCGAGCAGCCGCTCGGCCGCAGGACGTCCGCCCAGCGCCCGCAGTCCCCGCTCGCCGTGCTCGGCTGTGAAATCGAGCAGTGCGCCCTTGCGGCGCGCACGCAGGCGCCTGGCGGCAATGTCGGTGCCCGTGCGCTGTTCCTCCAGCGCGTCTATCAGCTCGTCTATCCCCTCGGGCGGAGGCACGGAGGAGACGCTCAGCACACGCGTCGCCTTTGTCCCGAGCGAGCGCAGCGCCGCACTGAGATCGCGCCTAGTGGCAAGCGCGATCTGGCCGAGGTCGGCCTTGGTGACGACGAGCACGTCTGGAGTCTCCATGATTCCCGACTTGAGGAACTGCAGAACGTCGCCGCTGCCCGGCTGCACCACGACCACGACCGTGTCGGCGACGTCGGCGACCTCCGTCTCGGCTTGGCCGACGCCGACGGTCTCGATCACGACCACGTCAAACGCGGCAGCCAACGCTTGGGCGGCTGCGCGGGTCGCGGCGGCGAGTCCGCCAAGCCGCTCGCCCGCGGCGGTCGAGCGGATCAGCACGCCTCGGTCGGCGGGGTCGAAGTCGATACGGGCGCGGTCGCCGAGCAGTGAGCCGCCGGAACGCTTGGAGCTGGGGTCGACCGCGAGCATCGCGACGCTCTTGCTCTCGCCGTCGGAGGGATGGCGCCAAGCGCGCAGCAGCGCAGAGAGCAGCGTCGACTTGCCGGCGCCGGGTGGGCCGGTCACGCCGACGATGTGTCCTTGGGCCTCGCCTCCAAGCGCTGCGGGGGAGACCTCGCGCAGCAGCATCGCCGCCTGCTCACGGTCGGCGGTGGTGTTGCTCTCCAGCAGGTTGAGGGCTGCCGGCGCCGCACTCAGGTCGCGCTCGCGCAAGCGCTTGCCGAGAGCGGCACCCACGGAGTCCTCGCGCTGCTGGTCTTCGCTCTCGGCGGAGGTGGGGCGCTCGCCCGATCCAGTGGGCGTGCCGTCGCTCACGCCGAGCCGTTGGCGGAGGGGCCGTGTCCGTTGCACTCGGCGCCCACAATCCCAACGATGTCGTGCATGATGCGAGAGATGTCGAAGTCCTTCGGGGTGTAGACGGCAGCCACGCCGGCTTGCTTGAGCTGGGCCACATCCTGCTCGGGGATGATTCCGCCGACCACGACCGGCACGTCCACTTCGGCGTCGCGCAAAGCGCCGATCACGGCCGGGATCAGCTCTCTGTGCGAGCCCGAGAGGATCGACAGTCCGATTACGTGCACACCCTCCTGTAGCGCCGAGGCGGCGATCTGCGCTGGGGTCAGGCGGATGCCTTCATAGACCACGTCCATGCCGGCGTCGCGCGCGCGTACCGCGATCTGCTCGGCGCCGTTCGAGTGGCCGTCGAGGCCGGGCTTGCCCACGAGAATCTTCGGGCGACGACCGAGCTTCTCGGCCAGGCCGGCGACTTCCTCACGCAACTGTGAAAGCTCGTTGTCGGCCGGCGCCGCGCTTGCCTCGCCGACGCCTGTGGGTGCGCGGTAGCTGCCGAACACCTCGCGCAGCGTGTGCGCCCACTCACCTGTGGTCGCTCCGGCGCGCGCCGCGGCAATCGTCGGCACCATCAGGTTCTCGTGGTTCTGCTCGCCGGCGGCGACTCGCGCAAGCTCGGCGAGCGCCGCGTCGACGGCCTGTTGGTCGCGCGCGGCGCGCCATCTACGCACCGACTCGATCTGTTCGGCCTCGACCGCGGGGTCAACGACGAGGATGCCGCCCTCGGCGTCGTCGGTGAGGGGAGAGACCTCTGTCTCGGTGAACCTGTTCTGGCCGACCACCACCTGCTCGCCCGACTCGATTCGCTGAATGCGTGCGCGATGGGAGTCCACGAGCGCCGCCTTCATGTAGGGCACGGCTTCGACGGCGCCGCCGTGCTCGGAGACGATCGCCATCTCCTCGCGCGCACCGGCCAGCAGCTCGGCTACGAGCCCGTCCATCACCTTCGAGCCCTCGAAGATGTCGGGGTACTCGAGGATGTCGGTTTCATAGGCCAGCACTTGCTGGATGCGCAGCGACCACTGCTGATCCCACGGACGTGGCAGGCCAAGCGCCTCGTTCCACGCCGGCAGCTGGATAGCCCGCGCGCGCGCGTCACGTCCGAGCGTCACCGCGAGTGCCTCCAGCACAATGCGCTGCACGTTGTTCTCCGGTTGGGCCTCGGTCAGGCCGAGCGAGTTCACCTGTACGCCATAGCGGAAACGCAAGCGACGCTCGTCGCTGACGCCGTAGCGCTCGCGCCCGAGCTCTTCCCAGAGGATGCCCATCGCCCGCAGCTTGGCGTGCTCCTCGACAAAGCGTACGCCGGCATTCACGAAGAAGGAGATGCGTCCGAATACATCGTCCATCAGCTCATCCGCACGGTCGCCAAGGCGCTCGCGCGCGGCGTCGAGCACGGCGATCGCGTTGCTCATCGCGTAGGCAATCTCCTGCACCGGCGTGGCGCCGGCCTCCTGCAGGTGGTAGGAGCAGATGTTGATCGGGTTCCACTTCGGGACGTGCTCGACCGTGTAGGCGATCATGTCGGCGATCAGGCGCATCGAGGGCGCGGGCGGGAAGGCATAGGTGCCGCGCGCCAGGAACTCCTTGATGATGTCGTTCTGAGTCGTGCCTTGGAGGCTGCGCTGCTCGACGCCCTGATCCTCGGCGGCCACGATGTACAGCGCAAGCAGCCAAGCTGCGGTCGCGTTGATCGTCATCGACGTGTTCATCTCGCCGAGCGGGATCCCATCCATCAAGGCAGCCATGTCACCGCGATGAACGACAGGCACACCGACCTTGCCAACCTCGCCGCGCGCCAGCTCGTCGTCGGGGTCATAGCCGGTCTGTGTCGGCAGATCGAATGCTACCGACAGGCCTGTCTGTCCCTTGGCGATGTTGCGCCGGTACAGCTCGTTGGACGCCTTCGCCGTCGAATGCCCGGCGTAGGTGCGCATCATCCAGGGACGGTCGCGCTCAGGCAGGCGCGGAGACTGATCGCTGCTCATGGGCGCAATTGTATGGGGGAGCAGCAGGCTTTATCCTGATGGGCCATGAGTCAAACGATTGAGCTGCCACGCACACGTCTTCCGGGGAGCGGTTATGGCGACTCCTGGAGGGTGATCGTGCGCAACGACGACCACAACACCTTCGAGCATGTCGCCCGCACGCTCGCGCGCTTCATCCCCGGTGTGAGCATCGAGCGCGGCCACGAGATCGCCAACATCATCCACAACTCTGGCCAGGCAATCGTCTTCGGAGGCCACCAGGAGGCCGCTGAGCATTATTGGGAGCTGCTCAAGGGGGCCGGCTTGACGATGGCACCTTTGGAGCAGTGCTGAGCAGGTCGTGGACGCGGCGCGGAGCGTTGTCTACCGATTGGAGATCGATGGGATCTCCAATCGGCCAGCACATGTGCTAGCGCACACTTCGCTCTCTGCGTCCTAGCTCCGCTTGGTCCACGACCTGCTCAGAGGCGTTAGAGCTTGCAGCGCGCGCTGACGGGGACTTCTGGTGCGCCGCTTGCCGGCGGCGGGTCCAGCTTGCACCACGTGAATTGTCGTGTGTGCGCGTTGAGCACCGCCAGGTAGGGGTAGCTCACGCCGGCGGCGCGGACAGTGCAGCGGAATGCTCGGTTGGCGCCGGCAGCGCCCTTTGCTTCGCAGTGCACGCTCTGAAATGGCCCCGTGAGGTTTCCGGACCGGACCCGGCCGTGTGCGTCGCCTGAGATCGAACGTTCCAGTGCGGTTAGCGTCGCTACGCCGCTGCCAAGCCGAGCGGTGTGCGGCGCTTGGTCTTCTTCGATGACGATGTTGCCCTCGCGATTGGCTTCGACTTCCGCTTCGCGTTCGGATTTCGTCGGGGAGGAAGTGCCTTCGCTGTTGTCGTGGACCACGATCGCGCCCACGAGGATCAACACGGCGAAAGCAAAGATCGTGAGCAGCCAGCGCGCCCACAAGGGAGGGTGGCGGGCAGCCAGCGCCAGGCGTCCCAGCGAGCTATCGCGCATTGGAACCGTCAGATGCCTCCGGCAGAGTCATCGCTGGCGAGCGCGAAGCTCACACGTAATGCGGAGTGGGCGCATCGCTCGGCTGCCCGTTGGGCGTATCGCCCGAATGCCCGTTGGGGCCGTCGCCGGGGAGGCCGTTGGGAGCGACGGGCACCACCAGCTCGCCCTCGATGCTGCCTGAGGCTGTGCGATCCCACCAGCCGTAGAGCACAGGGATTTGGTACCAGCTGGAATAGCGCACTCTGAAGTCGGTCATCTCCGGGCCGTCCCAATAGCGTTCCCAGTCGATGTGCTTGGCGAAGTGGGCGAACTGCTGGAAGCGGTAGCGATCGTCTTTCGAGCGATACACCGCATAGGAGCTGGCTCCGTAACGAAGTGCCGTCGCGGCGACCTCACCCAGCACCTCCTCGAAGCCATCCGCGCGAAAGCCCGTCGCATACCAGGGGACGATTACGGTGCCATCCATTTTCAACCTCCAACCTCGGCGTGTATAGCTCCCGGTCCATCCGCAGTCTTGCCCTCGTCGTCGGACTCGGCGCCGACGAGGATCGAGATCTTGCCAAGGTGCTTGTTTTCGAGCATCAACTGATGTGCTTCGGCGACGCCCTCGAAGCCGAGCGTGCGCCACAGCACTGGCCGGATCTGACCTGACTCGATCAGCTCGTTGGCCTTCATGCACTCATACGCGTTGGCGAAGTGCGAGCCGAGGATCTCCTTCTGCTTCATCCACAGGTAGCGCACGTCGAAGTCGAGGTTGAAGCCGGTCGTGCCGGCACAGATCACAACCTTGCCGAACGGCTTCACCGTGAACACCGACGTCGGGAAAGTCGCCTGTCCGACGTGCTCGAAGACGATGTCGGGGGCGTCGCCGAGGATCTGCTTCACGCGCTTTGAGAACTCGCGCGAGACGAGGAACCGCGCCTTGTCCTCCTCGGGGGTCTCGCCGCCCTTGCGCATCATCCCCGCGAACTCGGCCCGATCGATGTAGTCCACGGCGCCGAGACGCTTCACCAGCTCGCCCTTCTCAGCGGAGGACACCACGCCCACACAGTGCGCGCCGGCCGCGGCGCACAGCTGCGTGGCGAACACGCCCAGGCCGCCGGCGGCGCCCCAGATCAGCACCTTCTGACCGGCCTGCAATTTGCAGCGGGTGATCAACATGCGATAGGCGGTGAAGTACACGAGGCCGTAGGAGGCCGACTCCGACCAGCTCAGCGCCCGCGGCTTGGGCAGCAGCTGCTGAGCCTGCACCTTCGTGAACTGGGCGAACGAGCCCCAGGTCGTCTCATAGCCCCAGATCTTCTGAGAGGGCGCCGCCATCGGGTCGAGACCGTGCACCTCCGGGTCCTCATAAGAGGCCTGGTTGCAATGCACCACTACCTCATCCCCAGGCTTCCAGCGCGTCACGCCCGCGCCCACCTTCCAGACGATGCCGGAGGCGTCCGAGCCGCCGATGTGGTGCCCGTACTGCGGGTGGTCGCCGTACTTCATCACCGACACCGGCTTGCCTAGCGCCGCCCACACGTTGTTGTAGTTCACGCCTGCCGCCATCACGCGCACGATCACCTCGAAGGCGCCGGGCTCGGGAACCTCGATCTCCTCCAGTTGGAAGGCGTCCTTCGGTTCGCCCTGGCGCTCCTCACGGATCACCCAGGCGGCCATCGTGCTCGGCAGCTCGCCGGGTTCGGCGTCGACGCTTGAAACTCGTTGAAGATCGATTGCCACGGTGTGTCTGAACCTCTTGTGTCGGGTACGGGGACGAAGACGAATCCTACCCGGCAAGCCACACGCTGGGGGGCAAAGCCCAAATGTGGCGCGCAGACCCCCATCGGAGCTAGCTCAAGGCCACCTACCGGAACGGCAGCTTCACCACCACCGCGTCAGCGCCCCGCTCACCAACGGAGACGGTTGCGCCCGGCTCTGCCTCGCGGCGCACGAGCCCCAGGCCGATTGGGCCGAACTTGGGGGAGACGACGGAGCTACCCAGGCTTCCGACAGACCGCTCGCCGAGCGTCAACGCCGTGCCTGGCTCGGTCGGCTCCGACAGGAGCAGGCCGCGCAGATGACGGTTCGGCTTACCCTTGTAGTACAGGCGCGCCACTGTCTCCTGGCCGACGTAGCAACCCTTGGTGAAGCTCACTGCGCGCTCGTTGAGGTCAGCCTCCTGGGGGATCGTGCTGTCGTCGAGGTCGATCCCGTAGCGGGGTTGGCCGTGCTCGACGCGCACGATCTCGGCTGCCGCTTCGCTCACAGAGATGGCGCCAGCCACTTCGAGCGCGTCGCGCATCGTCTCGAGCGCCTCGGTCTCGAACAGGGCGTCGACCCCCGAGTCGGTGCGGATCAGGCGCACGGGTGTCTGGCCCAGGTGGGCCAGCAGATGGCCGTGCTCGTGCGCTGGCAATTGGGCCTCGTCAAGTACGAACGCCTTTGTCGCGACCTTGTCGGCGCTGGGGCCGAGGAGTGACAGCAGTGAGGACTCGAGCGTGCGCTTGTGGAGTTCGACGTCGTAGCCGACCTTGAAGCGGCGGACCATGTCGAACAGCGCCTGCAGGGCTGAGCGCTCGGTGTCGAGCAGCAGTTCGTCGGCATTTTCGCCAACGGAGAGAATGCGCAGATCGCCGAGCATCTTGCCCTTGTGGCTCAAGAAAGCCGCGTAGCAACCCTCGCCAGAACCAAGCCCAACGAGCTCGTTCGTCACCTGGCCGTTCAGGAACTCGACTGCTCCCGCACCGGTCAGCGCGAGCTTGCCGCGCTCAGAGCGATCGACAAGCCCGCAGCCCTCCGTCAACGTCGCGTACTCGGCCGCGAGCGCCGTTGTGTCTGTCGCTGCCACGACTCCGAGGATATCCACGCTAGGCTTCACGCCGATGGGCCTCGCTGACACCTTCCAACGGATCGTCGACTCGCTGCCAGACGATTGGACCGACCTCGAGCTCGACCTGCGCATCGCCGACGAGTCGCGCTACATCGACGCGTCGGTATATCTGGCCACCTGCAATGCGCGGCCTTATTCCCACCATGACTGGCACTGGCGCCTGCTTGTCGCCCATCGCTTCGGCCACGCCGCCTCCGCACCCACGGTGCACGGCACGCTACGGCTGCTCGACGAAGCCGGCATCGAGGGTGAGATGGCCCTCCGCGAGCAGCGCGCCGGGCGTGTCGAGGTAACGCAGATGTGGGGCCGTCCGCAGTCGGTGCGCGAGGAGTTCGCGCACCTGCGGGCGCAATAGCTACATCTGATCGTGAGCATGGGCGGATAGCTCGATGGCGCACGTCGTCGCTTTCATCCCGGATCTCCTGTTCGGCTCACGCGTGCAGGCCGCCTTGCTGGCGGACGGTCAAACCGTCGAGCTGACCGGAGATCCCGAGGCGGTAGCCGGTGCCTTGACGGATGCCAGCGTGCTGGTTGTAGACCTCACGGATGCGGATTACGGCGGCGTCTCGCTGGTCGAAGCGCTATCGGCTCAGGAGTCGCTCGCCGGAGTCCGGACGCTTGGCTTCTACTCCCACGTGGACGTCGAAATGCGCGCAGGCGCCGAACAGGCCAGCTTTGACATGGTCGTCCCGCGGTCGCGCATGGCGCGCGAGGGGCCGGCGCTCGTCGCAAAGCTAGTGCGGGACGAGGACCACCAGAGGGAACCGTAGCGGCCGTGCTACTGGTTCAGCGCCAGCGTTTCGAGCAGCGTGTCCCAATAGCGCTGCCCCACTGTAAATTCTAGTTCTTCAAATCTGGTGAGGAGATGTTCCACCCGCGCGAGCAGGGGCCTATCGGATGGTCGTGCGTACGGCGCAAGAATCCGCGGGGAGGGGATTTCGACGTTGATCGATTCGACATGATCGTCGAACTGCTGCGTATCGGCTGGAACGGTCGTGAAGGCCCCGGCGGTCCATGTTCGTACATCCCCACAGATGTCTGGAACCTTGAGCGCGATCATTTCGTGCAGTCCGACGATGAATTTGAGTCCGCGACGAACGATCGCGTGGTTGCTCCATCTGAGCGGGCTGACCGCGTTGATGAACGCGTCCGCGTACTTCGCGTCTGTGTGGTAGGCGGTTGCCCACAGGGCGCCGGCCACCTCGTAGCTCAGTCTCTGCTCCGATTCGTTCTGCGGGGATCCCGCGCCCACGTCGGGGCATTCCGTGGCGAACCTCTGGTCCAGCTTGTGGAGGCTGGCTTCAATCGTCGGCCAGGTGCTCACGATGCCGTGTAGCGCGGAGTAAGCAGCCACCAGAGCAGTGTGTGTGGATTCGCCGTCCCGCTGGGAGGTGGCAAGAGCATCGGTCGGAGCGGACCCGAATGCCAGCACGGTAAGCGCTACAACAAACCATCTCCCCATTCCTACTAAAGTAGCATATGTGTGCGGAGGCGTAGAACGTGTCCTCGAAACCTGCGGTGCTTTCTCAGGGTGCCGCGGGTTTCGAGGACACGTTCTAGCTAGGTGGCAGCGCCTTCCCTCCGCCGACGTCTGCGCTTTCGGCCTCCGCCGGGTCGAGTGGGACGAGGGCGGCATTGGGCACGCGCTCGGCGAGCGCGACCTTGTATCCCGCGCGCTGGAAGAGAGCGATGCGGATCACGACGCCGTGACATACGACGAGCGCGGGCAGCTCGCCCTGCTCTATGTCGGAGAGGCCCGCGGCGACGCGGACACCTTGTTGGGCGAACGACTCGCCGCCGGGAAAGCTGAAGTCGGGGCGGCCCTCGATGAAGCCGGCAAAACCGTCGGGGTCTTCGGCCTGTACGTCGGTGAAGAGACGGTCGGTCCAGTCGCCCGCATCGGTCTCCATCAAGCGTGGGTCCTCGCGCGGTCGCAGACCTATGCGCTCGGCGAGGATGTCCGCTGTTTCACGCGCACGCAGTAGCGGACTGGACCACAGCGCGACGAATGGGATCCCATCGCTTGTTCCCGCCGCGGCGCGCTCGGCAAGGTCGGCCGCTTGCTCGCGCCCCGTGTCGTCCAACGGGACCGGCAGATGGCCCTGGAAGCGACGCTCGAGGTTATATGCGGTCTGACCGTGGCGGGCCAGGTAGACGTTCGCCGTGCTCACGCCCGCGAGTGTTCCGAGTATGACCCGGGCACTAGGTTGCCGCTGGCTCGACTCCGGGCTTACGCAGATAGAGGAATGCGTATAGACCGGCGGCAACCGTGGCGCCGAGCAGCGGTCCCGCGTACCAAACCCAAGCGTTGGCCCAATGGTCGCCCACGAGTTGCGGCCCGAACGCACGCGATGGGTTCAGGGCGGCGCCGGTGAACGGGCCTCCGAAGAGCACGCCGATCGTGATCGTCAGACCGATCGCAAGCCCTGCGACGACGCTGAACTGGTTGCGGGCGTCGACCGCGGCGCCGAAGATCACGAACACGAGGAAGAACGTGAGAATCGCTTCCAGCCAGAAGCCGGAGCCCGCGTTCACGCCGTGGCCGAGTGCCGGCACGCCGAGTTTGGAGGCTTCGGTCGCGGCACGCGGCAGCAGCTGCTTGACGAGCAGTGCCGCCAGTGCCGCGCCACCGAATTGGGCCACCCAATAGACACCCGCGAGCGCAGGCTTGATCTTGCGCGTGATCAGAAAGCCGAACGTCACGGCCGGGTTGAAGTGCCCGCCGGAGATGTGACCGAGGGCGCACACCATCACGCCGATCGCGAGACCGTTGGCGATCGCCACGCCGATCAACGATGGATCTGAGATGACGCCGGACGCGGCAGCCGCACCGGCACCGATGAATGTGAGTGTGAACGCTCCGACCATCTCGGCCACAGCACGTCGCAAGGTATCTTCGGACATTCGCGCAATGTAGGGGGGGTGCCGGACGGCACATGTGCCGTCCGGCGGAGTCGCACATGTGCGACTCCAGTCAGGGCCGCATGCGGCCCTGACACGGGGCGCGCATGCGCGCCCCGTCGAGCGGTGCATGCACCGCTCGGCCATCTGGCGCATGCGCCAGATGGAACAGCACCGATGCGTCATAGACTCCCTACATGCGCCGCCGCGTCACCTTCTCGCGCAACTTGACGCTCTCGTTGTCGCGGACGTGCCAGTGCTACTGCAAGTACTGCGCCTTTGCCACGCACAAGGCGCACCTGTACGCGCCCGAGGAGGTCTTGGAGATCATCGACGGGGCTGTCAAGCGGCAGGTGAAGGAGCTGCTGGTCCTCACCGGCGAGCACCCCGAGGTCAACCCACAGGTGCGTGAGCGCCTGCGCGAGTACGGGCACGAGGACTTCACGGCATATGTCGTGTGGACATGTGAGCGGGCGCTCGAGCGAGGGCTGCTTCCACACACCAACCTCGGCGTGCTCTCGCGTGAGGGCCTGGGCCGTCTGCGCGAGGTCACGGCTTCGCAGGGATTGATGTTGGAGTCTGTGTCCGAGCGGCTGATGCAGACCGTGCACGCGGGTTCGCCGACCAAGCACCCGGCTCGGCGCCTAGAGACGATTCAAGTGGCGGGCGAGCTTCGCATCCCCTTCACGAGCGGCATCCTCGTGGGCATCGGCGAGACCGCCGAGGAGCGCATCGCCTCACTGGAGGCATTGGCTGCTCTGCATGCCGAGTACGGCCACATCCAAGAGGTGATCCTGCAGAACTTCGTGCCTCACCAGAGCTATTACGGGCAGGAGCCGGCCCAGATTGCCGAGGCGGCCGCGCGCCGCTACTGGCAGACGGGAATCAGGGACTGGGAGGAGGGGGCCGAGCTGGAGCGGGGGGAGCTGTCCGGTGACCTGGAAAGCAGCGATGGCCCCCGCGCGCGCGGGGGGCATGCGCTTCCGAAGTGGGCAACACAGGGCGCCGGCCCGGTGTCGATCGAGGACATGAAGCTCTTGATCGGCGAAGCACATCGCTTGATGCCTGACGTCGGCATCCAGATCCCACCGAACCTCGCCGACTGGTGGAGCGAGCTGGTGGCGGCGGGCGCCACTGACCTCGGTGGGCTCTCCGCCAACGGCGACCACATCTCTCCCGAGCACCCGTTCCCCTCGCCCCACCAGGTGCGCAAGCGACTGCAGGCCGATGGCTTCGCGCTCACCGAGCGGCTGTGCGTCTACCCCCAGTACATCGACCCGGATTGGGTCTCTCAGGGTGTGCTCGACACGATCAAGCTCAAGTACTGGAGCTTCATCCCCCGCCGAGGCTCCGGTCGCACCGACCCGCCCGCCCCGATTCGTCCCGAGCTTGTGAGTGGCGCGATTGACAAGGGACGCGATGGCCTGCCGCTGAGCGCCGAGGAGCTGACCGCGATGTTCGCCGAGACGCGTCCGGAGGCGATCGAGCAGATGCGCCTCGCCGCCGACGAGCTGCGTGCGGAGCTGGTGGGTGAGACGGTCACGTTCGTTGTCAACCGCAACATCAATATCTCCAACGTATGCACAGTCGGCTGCGCCTTTTGCGGCTTCGGTCAGGGCAAGCGCTCGCCTGATGCGTACCAGCACGACGAGGCCGAGTTCGTGCGTCGCGTGCACGAGGCCATCGACTACGGCGCCAGTGAGCTGTGCATCCAGTCCGGCATCCACCCCGACTGGGACCTAGAGGACTATCTCGGCTGGTTGCGCCTGGCCAAGTCCACCTCGCGTGCGGCAGGCAGCGAGCTGCACCTACATGCTTATTCCCCGATGGAGATCGCTCACATGTGCGACATCTCCGGGCTGCCGTCGTCAGAGGTGTTCGCTCAATTGCGAGACGCCGGCCTGGACTCGACTCCCGGCACCGCCGCAGAGGTCTTGCACGACGGCGTGCGCGAGCGCATCTCTCCCAACAAGCTCCCCGTCGCTCGTTGGGTGGAGATCATCGAAGCCTCGCACGCCGCTGGTCTGCGCTCGACCTCCACGGTCATGTTCGGCCACATCGAGGAGCCTTGGGAGCTGGCCGAGCACATGCGCGTGATTCGCGAGCTGCAAGAGCGAACCGGCGGCATCACCGAGTTCGTGCCGCTGTCGTTCATCCCGTTCCAAACTTTGCTCGGACGCACGCATGGGGTGGAGGAGATCTCCCGCGAGGAGAACCTCAAGCACACGGCAGTCTTCCGCCTCGCGCTCGGGCGCACGATTCCGAGTCTCCAGGCCTCGTGGGTGAAGATGGGCCTCGATGCCGCCACCGAGTCGCTGCGCTGGGGCGTCAACGACCTCGGCGGCACGCTCATGGAGGAGTCGATCTCGCGGCTTGCCGGCAGCTACCACGGCACCAAGCTCGACCCCGAGCAGCTCGTGGCCGCCGCACATGAGGCAGGGCGACCGGCAGCCGAGCGCACCACGCTCTACGCCCTCAGGCGGAGCTACCCACTCCAAGGCTCACCGCATCAGCCGGTCGCGGCGTAGCCGGCTCGCCACGGCGAGTCGGTGCGCGGTGCCTGCGGATCAGCGGGTCGGTTGGCTGCGAGCAGAGGCGGCCGAGGCGGTATTGAGCCCCGCCCCGGCGAGACCGCGCACCGCGGCGGCGATTGCCGCTGGGTGATCGTAGGGCTGCATGTGCCCTCCGTAGAGCATCACCAGCCGCGCGTGAGGTAGCGTCGCAGCGAGCTTGCGGCCGTGGCTCTGATTGACAAGCTCGTCCTCTTCGCCTTGGATCACGACAGCCGGAGCCTCGATGCCACCCAGCCCCTTGTCGATCTGATCGATGACGCCGGTGGACGCGAGGATCTCTCCCGACCACGCTTCCAGGTTGCCGTGCGTCATGTTGATCTCCAGCACGCGCCGTCGATGCGCGGCCACGACCGGCAGTGGTGAAAACGCTTCGGCGTCTCCCTGGTCGGCCGAGACGGTGATAAGCAACTGGCCGAACGTCGCGTTTGAGATCTGCCGGATTACCGGTAGCTGCAGGAATTTCACCAAGTGTGCCTGCGCTTCTGTGAAACCGTCTACTTTCTGTCCCGCCGCGGCCGCGTCCACAAGCACGAGCCCGCGCACGTCGCCCGGGTAGCGCTCGGCAAATCCCAATGAGATCGTCCCGCCGTAGGAGTGCCCCACGAGGATCGGTCGTACCACGTGGAGCTTTGCCAGCAGTTCGTGGATGATTTCCAGCTGACGGTCGAACGGCACATAGCCGCCGGTCGAGTAACCAAAGCCGGGACGGTCGATCGCGATCGTGCGATGTCCCGCCAGCAGCGGTGTCACGTCTTCCCAATCCTCGGCTGTCCCGGGAAGGCCGTGAATAAGCACGACCGGCGTGCCGGCACCCGGGTGTTCGATGTAGTGGATGCGCAGCTTGCCGACCTGGATGAACGAGCCGGTCGGCTTGGGCTCCGCCGGTAGACGGCCATAGGTCCAGTTGAGCACGAGCACAGCCAGCGCAAGCACGCCCACGAACATGAGCAGGCCACGCTTGAAGGAAATTCGACGGCGCATAGGGCGAAGAGTAAAGTGCCTGCTAGCCAATGTGAGCTTGCCTGTCCGAGGAGTTGGAATACATGTCCGAAAAGACGTACGCAGCCAAAACCCCTTCCGATGTCTCGGGCAGCGCAGATCGCCTCGCCGGCGCGATGCCCCCCGGGAAAGTCGAGGGCTACGACGTGGCGATCGTCGGCGCTAGCCTTGCCGGATGCAGCGCCGCGATCATGCTTGCGCGCACAGGCGCACGGGTCGCGCTAATTGAGAAGAGCCCCGACCCGAAAGCGTTCAAGCGGGTCTGCTCGCACTACATCCAATCTTCCGGCGTCCGCCCGCTGGAGCGGATCGGTCTCCTCGAGTCGATGATGCAAGCAGGCGCCGTGCGCTCCCGTCCCTATGCGTGGACGCGCTGGGGCTGGGTCGAGCCGCGTCCTGACAGCCCGTTCCCGAGTGGGATCAATCTACGTCGCGAACGACTCGATCCGCTGATCCGCGAGACAGCCGCATCGACGCCAGGTGTGGAGTTGATCCTGGGTCACACCGTCCAAGAGCTCGTGCACGACGGAGAGCGGGTGTCTGGTTTGAAGGCGCGTGATCCACATGGCCAAACACTCGAGCTGCACGCGCGACTGGTGGTTGGAGCTGACGGTCGCGGATCGCGTATCGCCAAGCTCGCGGGAGTGGACACTAAGACCTCGCCGCACGGACGCTTCGCCTACGGTGGCTACTTCGAAGGCCCTGCGCCGGCCAAGGCGCCTGATGCCGGGCTCTGGCTGTTGGACCCGGACATGGTGGGCGTCTTCCCGACCGACCAGGACCAGACCTTCTACGCCGTGATGCCCACCAAGGAGCGCCTGCCGGAATTCCGTGACGATCCAGCCGCCGCCCTACAGAAGTTCGTGGCGGGAATACCGGATGCCCCACCGATCGCGCAGTCGCGCCTGGTGGGCGATCTCACGGGCAAGATCGACATGACCAACGTCGTCAACACCCCTACCGCTCCGGGTCTGGCGCTGATCGGCGACGCCGCAAGTGCGGTCGACCCGCTCTGGGGCGTGGGCTGTGGGTTTGCTTTGCAATCCTCGGAATGGCTTGCCGACAGCGTCGCTCCGGCGTTGAACGGAGCCGAGTCGATGGAGCAGGGGCTCAAGCGCTACCGCCGACGCTATTCGCGCGGGCTCAAAGGTCACACCAGGGAAATTCTGGATTACGCCACGGGTCGCAAGATCAACCTCGGGGAACGACTGTTCTTCTCGGCGGCAACATACGACGAGCGTACGGCGAGAGTGTTCGAGGCCTTTGGCTCGCGGCACATCGGCCCGGCGCGGATGCTTGCTACAGGGATCCCGTCCGCGCTGCTTGCCACCGCGCGCCATTCGCTTCGTCTCAGCGAAAGAGATCCTCCTGGAGCGGTCGCAGCAGGGCAAGCGCGCCCGGGCCGTCCGCCTGTGTGACGAAACGCTCCAGCCCCTCGACGATCACAACCGGCTCGCGCGAATCCTTGGCGCGCGCCAAGTCGGCAAGCGAAGCGATCGCGTCGGCGACCGCCAACCATGTGGCGCGCAGTTCCATGCCGACGCTGTCCTTGCGTCCGCGCCAGTCCTCCAACGGCGTTATCCCCGCGCAGCCGATCGCTATATCGCACTGGCCGTGACGCCAAGCACGCCCGAAGCTATCGCTGATCAGCACGCCCACACTTGCCCCTGTCAGCTCGCGCAAGCGCTCGCGAATCGTGCGAGCTGAGGCATCTGGGTCCTGCGGAAGCACGATTAGCGTCTCCGCGTCGGCGGAATTGGAGGCATCGACTCCTGCGTTGGCACAGACAAAGCCGTGGTGGGTACGGCAGATGAGAACGCCATTTGCCTCACGCAGGATCTCGGCGGACTGGTCGAGCACGACCTGCACGGCGCGGGGATCCTTACTCTGTTCGGAGGCGATGCCCCGCGCGCGCGCGCGGGGCATCACGTTTCGCAAATCCACCACCGCACCCTCGGCCTTGGAGACGGCCTTGTGCGCTATCGCCACGATCTGGCCGTTATTGAGCGGACGCACGGGGTGCTCGGCCTCGAGCGCATCGACGATCAGCGCGCCCAGGTCGGCGCCGGTCGCGACCTCCGGGAGCGCGCTCAGGCCGCGGGCTGTGAGCTGCGCCAATGTCTCTCAACCATGCCGAGCACCGAGCGTGTGCGCGGCGCCTGTCCGTGGTTGCCGGCTAGACGCTCACGCAAGACGGCCAGGTCCGCGCCGGTGTCGATGTCGAGTTGCAGTGAGGAGACCTGCTCGGTGCGCCAGTTCACGTTCGCGCTTGCGGCCAGCTCGCCGTGGCGCTCGCGGCTATCGGGACCGAAGCTGGGTGTCATGACGTCGGGAGGTGTGAGCAGCAACCCGTTGGTGCCGGTGCCGTGACGGTCGGGGATGAGGACGATCGCGTCGGGCGCACCCTGCAACAGGACCTCTAGCTCGTCTGGGTCCAGGGCTGGGCAGTCGCCGGGAATGCACAGCGCTCGCTCGGCCCCCTCGGCCAATGCACGTTCGACACCGATCGAGACGGCGGCGCTCTGGCCGCTCTCGGCCGCGTCGGCCACGACGATGGCTCCCGTGTAGTTGGCGGCGGCCGTGACCG
Organism: Solirubrobacteraceae bacterium; assembly: GCA_036008605.1. Classification (GTDB taxonomy): domain Bacteria; phylum Actinomycetota; class Thermoleophilia; order Solirubrobacterales; family Solirubrobacteraceae; genus Palsa-744. The sequence continues at coordinate 73,199 of DASYNL010000025.1, forward strand.
ACGGCTCGTTGGTTACGACGATCGTCAACTCGATGGCCGCACATTGAGACAGCGCAACGAGCACGTCGCCCACCATCGCTCGTGCCAGATCGAGGCGTAGCTGCTCGGTGACGCTCTCGCCCAAGCGCTGCTTGGCAAGCGAAAAGCGCTTGACGGGGAGGATCGCGGCGGTGCGCATCTGCTCTGAGAGGCTACCCGGCAAGCGTCGCAGCGAACGCGAGCGTCTGTTCGGCCACACGCTTGCGGGCGGCGACGTCCGGCATGTTCGTGTCAATCTCGAGCGTCGCCAGGCCTGCGAGGTGCTCGTCGGTGACGATCCCGTTGAGCAGGCCGGGTGCGACTTGCTCGTAGAAGGCTGCCACGCCTGTGGTGCTTGCGGGCTGCTCGTAGGCGGCTAGGAAGGCGGCAGTCGGACCCTTGAGGACTTCGCCGCCGACGATCGGGCTGACGCAGACCACCGGCGCCGTGATGGTGGTGAGCGCATCGCCCACCACGTGCAGGATCGGCCAGATCGAGATGACGGGATTGCTGGGACCTACGATCACCGCACGGGCCTCGGTTAGTGCCGCGAGCACCTCGGGCGTGGGCATGGGCGGGGGTGGGGGTGCGGACCCCAATGCCGGCGGCGCTCCTCCCGCATGCGCGGGGGGTGGAGGGGCGAGCGCCGTGGCCGAAGTGCCCGATGACACCCCTGCTTGCGTGAGTGTGGCAAACGTCACCTCGCGCACCAGACCCTCGGCGCGATCGCGGATCATGAACTGCTGGAAGTCGCGCCAGCCAGCGTTGCCACGTACGTATGTACGCAATGGCTCGTCGCACATTGGCAGCACGCGTGCATGCACGTTGATCGCCTCGTTTAGCCTTGCGAGTGCCTCGGTCGGGCGTAGGCCTTCGTCCTCCATGCGCCGGCGCTCCAAGCACCAGGCAAGGTCGCGGTCGCCCAGGTTGAACCACACGTCGTTGCCGAGTGCGCGCAGGGCGTTCATGACAGCGAACGTGTCGCCCTCGATGCCCCAGCCGCGCTCGTTGATGAGGTCGGCCAGCCAGAAGGAGACGAGGTCAGGATCAGGGGAGACATGCGAGCCGTAGATGTCGATGTCATCGCCGGTGTTGGCGATCACGACTAGCTCGTCCGCTCCGACCACGTCAAGCATGCCGCGCGCGAGCTTCGCCCCACCCGTGCCGCCGGCGAGCACCACGACCGGTCCGCGCGGCTCGCTCACTCCCAGGAGTCGTCCGGCAGGCCGGTGATGCGGACGCCCGCGTGACATTTGTGCTTGGCATTGACCGAGATCATCAGCGCCGTCATCGACTCGGCGATGCGCGCCATCTCCAGGCGCCCGCAGTCCACGCAGCGCAGCCCGTCGATCTGCTGGAGCAACAGCGCGGCGCAGCGCTTGTCATCGCGCGAGTCGCCGCAGATGAGCACGTCTTGAGCGAGGTCGTAGTCGAGGTCTGTCAGCGAGGCGGCAGAGACCGTGTGCAGGGCGGAGACGACCTTCACGCCGTCGGGCACCATCTCCAGGGCTGCCTGTGCAGCCGAGCCCTGCCACACACCCAGCATGCGCGTGGCGCGCCCGCTGACGGCGGCGGCGAGCGGAACGGTGGCGTCGATCAACAGTTGACCCTCGCGCAGGGATCCCTTGATGTTTTTGAGCGTCTCGGACTGGCTGCGGAAGGGAACGCTCAAGATGATCGTCTCCACGGTCTCGACTGCCTGAGCGTTCTCAGCGCCTGTGAAGCCGCCGTCCGGCACAGCCACACGCGCCCGGTCGGCCGCCTCGATCGCACGGCTCTCTTCGCGTGAGCCAATCACAACAGGCACGCCAGCCTGTCCAAGGCGCACCGCCAAGCCGAAGCCGAGCGCTCCCGATGCTCCGATGATTGCTACGGGGGCGGTGCCCTCGCGGGCACTGGTGGGGGAGGCGGCCACGGCGGCGGAGTATAGGACGGCGAGGGTGTCTCTTAGCGGCGAGCAGATCGGCACGACCAGCTGAAGGCGGGCCTCCTTGCCGCTCGACCCGTATGCTCCACGAATGCGATTCGAGGGCAAGACCGCACTCGTCACCGGTGGGGCCTCCGGGATCGGCGCCGCCACAGCACGCCGGTTGGCCGCCGAAGGGGCGCGCGTGGCGATCGGCGACGTCAACGAGGATGGCGCCCGCGAGATCGCGGGGGAGCTCGATGGGTTCGGCTGCAAGCTTGACGTCACAGACGTCGCCTCGGTGCGTTTTGCCGTGTCGACGATCGCGGAGCAGCTTGGTCCGGTCGACATACTCGTCAACAACGCTGGCACCGACCTGTTCTCCTACTTCGTCAACAGCGACGAGGGCCTGTGGGACTTCGTCTTGGGGGTAAACCTGCGCGGCACGATTGCGGTCACCCATGCCGTCCTGCCCGCCATGCAGGAGCGCCGGGTGGGCGCGATCGTCAACGTCGCGAGCGAGGCGGGTCGCGTTGGCTCGCAGGGCTCCTCGATCTACTCGGCGGCAAAGGCGGGCGTGATCGGCTTCACCAAGGCGATCGCCCGCGAGTCCGCTCGCTATCGCGTGCGCTCCAACGCCGTGGCCCCTGGCCCGATCGAGACGCCGCTCTTGAATGCCGCGCCGAAGCTGCTCGGTGAGTTGGGCGAGCGCCTGAAGCAGGGCATGGTCAACCAGACTGTGATGGGACGCTCCGGCGAGCCCGAGGAGGTTGCGGCTGCGATTGCGTTCCTGGCCTCCGAGGACGCTTCGTATGTGACAGGCCAGACGCTGAACGTCAGCGGTGGCCTCTCCATGTGGTGATCCCTGCGCGAGTGGACATCAGGGAGGTCGGGCCGCGCGACGGCTTTCAGAACGAGCCCGAGATCGTCCCCACCGAGCGCAAGGTCGAGCTGATTGACATGCTCGCGCGCACTGGCCTTCCTCGCCTGGAGGTCACGAGCTTCGTGCGCCCCGACGTGATTCCGCAGTTGGCCGATGCTTCCGAGGTGTTGGCGCGGATCGACGTGCCCGAGAAGGTCGCGCTCAGCGTGCTGATCCCCAACGAGCGGGGCCTGGAGCGGGCGCTGGAGGTGCGCGAAGGCCTGTCGCGCACGCGCCCGGCCTTCGACGAGATCAACGTCTTCATGTCAGCCTCTGAGTCGCACAACCGCCACAACGTCAATCGCTCGGTCGAGGAGTCGTTGGCGTCGCTTGAAAAAGTGCTTTCTGCCGCCCGCGCTGGAGGACTGCGCTGCGAGGCGGTCATCTCGACGTCCTTCGGCTGCCCCTATGAGGGCCATGTGCCGCCCGAGCGGGTGCTCGGGATCGCTGCGCGTCTACGCGACGCTGGCGCGCAGGAGATCGGCTTTGGCGATACCACGGGTATGGCTAATCCGGTCCAGGTGGGGGTCTTTTTCGAGCAGGCGTTCGAGCTGCTCGGTGCTTCGCGTGGCAGCGATCCCGACAAGGGGGGTGTGCAGCTCACAGCGCATTTTCACAATACCCGTGGTCAGGGCCTTGCCAATGCGCTGGCCGCGCTAGAGGCAGACGTGACGAGCTTCGAGGCGAGCTTTGGCGAGCTCGGCGGCTGTCCGGTGCCTCCTGGTGCCACCGGCAACATCGCCAGCGAGGATCTAGTCTCGATGCTGCACGAGATGGGCGTCTCCACGGGCGTCGACCTTGAGGCACTGCTCGCTTGTGCGCGCCGCGTTCAGGACGTGCTCGGGCGCCCGCTCGGCTCGCACACGCTCGTGGCTGGGCCTATTGACTGGCGCTAGCGGCTTGCTCGCGCATCGCCGCCACACAGTACTCCTGCACCGATATCTCCATCTCCAACGTCTGCGCGAGCGTCGGGCGAGCTGACGCGTCGATCACACGCTTGGCGCGTCCCACCGCGACGTGCGAGTTGGCCAGCAGCTCGTCCACTAGCGCCTGCGTAGCCTGCGCCAGCTCATCCGGTGCCACCACCCGGTTTACGAGGCCGATGCGCTCGGCCTCGGGCGCGTCGATCGTGCGGCCGGTCATGATCAGCTCCTTGGCTCGTCCGAGGCCGACAACGGCCGGCAGACGAGTGGAGCCGCCCACGTCGGGGATGATCCCGAACTTCACCTCTGGAAGCCCGAGCTGGGCGTCACTTGAGGCAATACGCAGATCGCAGCCGAGTGCTACCTCGAGCGCCCCGCCCACACAGGTCTTGTGGATCTGGCAGATCACCGGCTTGGGCATCGCTTCGGCGAGGTTTGGGCACTCCAGAAACGTGTTCCTGAATGGGCGCAAGTTGCCCGGCTTACTGGCGGATGCCATTAGCTCGCCCAGGTCTACGCCGGCTGAGAACACCGGACCCTCGCCACGCAGCACGACGCAGTGCACGGACTCATCGGTAGTTGCCTCTCGCAGCGCGCCCGCGAGCGCCCGCAGCAGCTCCTGGCTCATCGCGTTGCGCTTCTCCGGTCGGTTCAGGACGATATGGCGCGCCGCGCCGCGGTCTTCTGTGATGACGATGCTCATCGGCTTGTTTCCTCGGGTTAGTGGTGGGGTCCAGAATCGGGTTGTTCCGCACGCAGCGGCAGGCCGTTTGGACGAGTTCGCCCGCCGGCATGCCGGGGGAGGGGCTTTGGGAAGGTCGGTTCGGCGCGCCTCAGCTCAGGTCGAGCACCTGCGTCGGCGCTTCGATCTTGCCGTCGTGATTCTCGCTTGGCACGATCGCCGTGCCCACGGCGAAGAACTCGATCGTATGGCTGCCCCAACCGTGGCTCTTCTCCTGCAGGTCGACGCCCACGATGCCCTCCGCGCTCAACGTCTGCGCCTCAGACTGCATGCGCTCCATTGCCAACTCGCGCGCGTCGTATAGGGCCTGGGTGAAGTTTGAAAGCTCCACGTTGCGTCCTGTTTGTGCCATTGACTTGAGCATGCCGCGGTGCGCTACGTGGTAGACACAGCTACCCATCACCATCCCCACAGGACGGTGTCCGGTACGCAGCAGCGTCCAGAAGTCCTGGCCGGAGAGGTCGCTGGTGAACGGGCGCCCATTGGGTGCCCGGTGCAGAACACCTTCGCGGTGCTTGACCGCGGTGCCGATCGCGATGAACTCGGCCATGTCCTGGCCCCACTCGTAGCGGCCGATGTCCAGGCGAACCCCCACGACGCCATCGGCGCCAAGCTGGTCGGCCTCCTCCTCCATACGCGTCATCGCAAGTTGACGAGCCCCGTACATGGCTTCGGAGAGCACCGTCATCTCCTGGCTCTTCTTCCAGCCCGCCACCTGGATGCCTATGTGGTAGATCGAGCTGCCAACGACCAGTCCGACGGGATCGAAGCCGGCCTGCTTGATCAGCAGGAACTCGTTCACGCTCAGGTCCGAGGTGAACAGCCCCGCGCGGTTCTGTTGCAGGCGTGCTCTGCCAGCCTCGGGAACGCCCTCAAGCGACGTGGGGTCGTAGGTGCCCTCGCTCTCTTCGACGTCGCTCATACTGCTGCTCCTTCTGTCGGGTTCATGTTCTGGCGCTCCTCTAAGTTGTCAAGTCGACGATGGTCTCGGGCGCATACGGGATCGTCGCGCGGTCCTCGCGGATCGCGGTGCCGATCGCGTGAAAAGTGACCATCAGCCCGCCGCGTGAATAGGTTCCGGCGCCAACCGTAGTCCGCTGAATGCCGTGCGCGATGCGCACGCCGATCACGCCACTGGCGTTGAGCTTTGCCGCCTGATGTGTCAGGCGGGAGACAACGCTCTCGCGAGCGCTGTAGACGCCCTGAGTGAATTCGGGCAGCTCCTGGTTCTGGGTGAAGCCCATGCCGCCGATGCCGCTCATCATCTGCGTCGAGTAGGAGGCGCCGACGAAGAACACCGAGCTCCATGCCACAACGCCGAGCGGCTGCACACCGGCGCTGAGAAGCTTCGCGTAATCGGCGACCGACAGCTCGGTGAGAACAGGGGCTCTGCGCCCGTGACGGCCGCCGCCGGCCGGACTGCCGCCACGGGCCTTCGTGGTCTTGGTCGCCGAGCCGCCAGGCGCGCTGGTCCTGTCGTCACGAACGGCCGTGCCGATCACTACGTACTCGATCGCGTTTTCGGCCCAGTCGTGCTCGCCTGTTTTGAGATCGACGCCCACCACCGCGTCCGCGTCAAGGTGCTGCGCCTCTTGGGCGAGGCGCCCGAGTGCGAGTTCGCGCACCTCGTTCCAAGCTTCGGAGAGCGCTTGCATCTCGAACATGAAGCCGCCGCCCATCGCCGACGGCCACGGGGTCGATTGGTAGCCGACCTGATAGATCGAGCTACCCATCACTTGCGAGACGGGTTTCAACCCCAGCTGATGGCAAAGCGCGAAATCGCCGACCGACAGGTCGGAGGTGAAAGCGCCGCCATGTTCGCCAAGCTCGCGAAGTCGTCGTTCGGCTCCGAGCGGGATGCCGCCCCGCTCGACTCGAGCCAGCGATTCGGCCTGCTCTGCGGCGCTCTCGCCGGGGTCCGCCGGCTCGTCGTCTCCCTCAAGGTCGAGTGGTGGCTCGTTCGCGCTCATCGTGATTCGCCTGACTGCGTCGTGCACGGTGGGCAAGCGGTCCGCCTGGCTGTGCAGATCGGGCTCATCCCATCAGTCTCTCAAGCGCAGTCCGCGCCTCGGCGCTGCGCTCGGCCTCTTCGCGCAGTTGGGCAGCTAGCTCGCTGACCCACTGTCCTGCGTCGAGCTGCTCACGCTTGATCGCGATGCCGCCGACCTTGCGCTCACGGCTGCCCTGCACACGATCGCCCTCGACGGTCAGCTCATATGAAGTTTCACCTAGGCTCACCTCGACACGACGCACCTGCTTCTCGCCACGCCCGAGCAAGCCGCCGCCGCGACGCTCGACCCGCGTACGCGCGGGCAGTGAGCTCTCCAGCTTGCTGGCCAGCACGGCCACCGAGATGCGCAGATCCGAACCATCGGCACGCAGCCCAGCGGCAGAGAGGTCGAAGTCATCCTCGGCTGACATGAACCTAGAGGCTACTCCGACTACATTTTGGATATGCCCGATCCTGGCCAGATACGCGTATCCGACGCCGAGCGCGAGCGCCTTGTCGAGGAGCTGCACGAGCACACGGTCGCTGGGCGGCTCACCGCCGAGGAGTACGAGCAGCGTCTGGAGGCCGTCTACGCCGCTCGTACCCGCGCTGACCTCGATGCTCTACGTGCCGACCTTCCAGTCAGCTCGCTTGCCGCCCAGCTGGCACTGGTAGAGCGCAAGTCGAAGCTTCGCCGGCGCTTGGCGCACGAGGCGGGTGGCTCGATCACTTTGTCGCTGATCTGTGTCGGCGTCTGGATTGCAGCAGGGGCTAGCGGCGCTTTCTGGCCCATCTGGGTGATCCTCTTCACGCTGCTACCGGCGCTGCGCGACGGCTTCATGCTCCTGGGTCCGGGTTCGGACATCGACGTCGTGGAGGCGCGCCTGCAGGCCCGCCACGAGCGCAATCTCGCACGCGAGCACCGCCGTACCCGGCGTCGCCGTCTGTTGCCCTAGCCGCTCTGAGTGGCCACGACGCAAAGCTCGCGTCGGGCTGACGGTATCTCGATCGCGACTCGTTGGGTGCTCCATATCGGCTCGCTGTTGCATCTGGAATTCGACGATGCCCCCCGCGCGCGCGGGGGGCATCGTTTGTTTTTGGGATGTTCACGAGTACCGTCCGGGGCCGCCCGATAGGCTCAGCTGCGCATGAGTGATCTGCGCGAAGCAACCGACCGAGCGCTCGCGGGTGGACCGCAGCGCCACCGCGAGAAAGCCGTCGAGCAGGGCAAGCTGCCAGTGCGTGAGCGTGTGGCTTTGTTGCTGGACGGCGACTCGTTCTCCGAGGAAGCGCTGCTGGCCAACTGGAACGAAGAGGGCCTCGGTGCCGACGGAGTCGTCACCGGCGTCGGCACGATCGACGGGCGGCCGGTGGCGCTGATGGCCAACGACCCGACGGTAAAGGCCGGTTCTTGGGGGCCGAAGACGGTCGAGAAGATCTTGCGCATTCAGGAGCGCGCCGCCAGCCTGGGTATACCGATGGTCTATCTCGTGGACTCGGCGGGCGCTCGCATTACCGAGCAGGTGCAGATGTTCCCTGGGCGGCGTGGTGCCGGGCGCATTTTCTTCAACCAGGTGCGCATGTCCGGCGTGGTGCCGCAGGTATGTGTGCTGTTCGGCCCGTCTGCTGCCGGGGGCGCATATATCCCCGCATTCTGCGACATCGTGATCATGCGCGACGGTAACGCCTCGATGTATCTGGGCTCGCCGCGCATGGCTCAGATGGTGATCGGCGAGGACGTCACCTTGGAGGAGATGGGCGGCGCGCGCATGCACACTGGCGTTTCCGGCTGTGCGCATCACCTGGTCAAGTCAGACGAGGAGGGCGTCGCCTTCGCACGGCGCTACCTCTCTTACTTCCCGTCTAACTGGGAGCAGATGCCTCCCGCGATGCCTTCTGCTGTACCTGCGGCCTTCGTCGGTGCCGGCAGCCCCTTCGAGGTGATTCCGGACGACGAGAACAAGCCATTCGACATGCTCTCGTTGATTGATGCTGTCATCGACGTGGACTCGCTCCTGCAAGTCCACTCGCGTTGGGCCAAGGAGCTCGTCGTCGGTTATGCGCGTCTGGATGGCCGTGCGATTGGGATTGTCGCCAACCAGCCCAAGCACAAGGGTGGCGTGCTGTTCTCCGACTCGGCCGACAAGGCAGCGCGCTTCATCTGGGCGTGTAACGCGTTCAACATCCCGCTGTTGTTCCTCGCCGACGTGCCCGGCTTCATGATCGGCACACAGGTTGAGCGTCACGGGATCATCCGTCACGGTGCGAAGATGATCAGCGCCGTCTCGGAAGCGACCGTGCCGAAGATCTCAGTGATCGTACGCAAGGCCTATGGCGCTGGGCTCTATGCGATGGCTGGTCCCGCCTTCGACCCAGACTGTTGCATCGCGCTGCCGAGCGCCTCGATCGCGGTGATGGGGCCGCAGGCCGCCATTAACGCCGTCTACTACAACCAGCTACAGGCAATCCCCGACGGCGCGGAGCGGGTCGCCAAGACCGAGGAGCTCCGCCGTGAGTACGCCGAGGACATCGACCTGCTGCACCTCGCCTCTGAGCTGGTCATCGATGCTGTCGTCGAGCCCGAGCAGCTGCGAGCCGACTTGATCCGGCGCTTTGCTCATGCCGAGAGCAAGCGGCGTGAGTGGCCAGCCAAGCGCAACCCCGTGACACCCGTCTAGACGGTCGTGGAGCGGCGCGATACTGCGTCCTCGGTCGCTCGCGTGCGAAGCACGCCACGCTCCCTGTGTTCTTGTCTCGCTTGCCCCACGACCGTCTAGGATGCCGGGATGGACGCCACCGATCTAGCGTTTGCGGGCATCGCCGGACAGGCCGAGCTGATCGCCGCCGGCGAGGTCTCTTCGCGCGAGTTGGTCGAGCTCTACCTCAAGCGGATCGAGCGTTTTGACGGACAGCTGAACGCCTTTCGCGTCGTATTCGCCGAACGGGCGCTGCTCGAAGCGGACCAGGCCGATGCACGCCGCGGGGCTGGAGGCGAGCGACCGCTGCTCGGCGTACCGATCGCGGTCAAGGACGACATCGACGTAGCCGGCGAGGTGACGGCGCTCGGAAGCAACGCCCACGGCGATGTCACGGCGCCCGCCGATGCCGAGGTCGTGCGCAGGCTGCGTGAGGCCGGGGCGATCGTGCTTGGCAAGACCAACGTGCCCGAGTTGTGTATATGGCCGTTCACCGAGACACCCACATTCGGAGCCACCCGTAATCCGTGGGACCTGCAGCGGGCTCCCGGTGGCTCAAGCGGTGGCAGCGGGGCGGCGGTCGCAGCGGGCCTTGTCGGCGCGGCGCTCGGCTCCGACGGGGCCGGCTCGATCCGTATCCCTTCGGCTTGGTGTGGGCTGTTTGGACTCAAGCCCCAACGTGGGCGTGTCTCGATGGCGCCCAAAGCCGAGGCTTGGTTTGGCATGGCGGTCAACGGGGTGCTCAGCCGCTCGGTGATCGATACGGCGCTCTTCCACGACGTCGGCTCCGGTTCGGCTCCAGTGGACCGCGACCGCCCCGAGCCGCCTTCGATCTCGTTCCTGTCGGCTGCGCGCACCCCGCCCGGCAAGCTGCGCATCGCCTTCTCGACCAAGATTCCACCGCTGGTCATCGCGCACCTGGACGGTGACGCACGCCGCGCCCTGGATGAGACGGTGGAGCTGTTGCGCTCGCTCGGGCACGACGTCAAAGAGCAGGACCCCGACTACGGCCTCGACACGATGCCCGCCGTGTTGATGCGCTACCTACGTGGCATCCACGAGGAAGCCCAAGCTCGTCCCTATCCGGAGCGCTTGTCGCGCCGTACGCGCTCGATGTCAGCGCTTGGGTCGCTTGTGCCACCGGCGCTGCTTGAGCGCTCCCGGGCCGCGGAGCACACGCTCGCGGACAAGCTCAACGGCGTGCTGGCTGACCACGACGTACTGATCACGCCGACGACCGCGCAGCCCCCACCACGGATCGGACAGTACGACGGACGTGGAGCCTTGTGGACGCTGAACGGAGTGACAGCGCTTGTCCCATACAACGCTCCCTGGAACCTCACCGGCCAGCCGGCGGCATCGGTGCCGGCCGGTTTCGGCTCCGACGGATTGCCTCGTGGTGTGCAGATCGTTGGGCGCCCCGGTGCCGAGACCACGCTGCTCTCGCTTGCTGGCCAGCTCGAGGCTGAGCGTCCCTGGGCGCAGCACCGCCCCGACGCGTTCGCGTGAGCCAAGCCGAGCTGTTGGAGATAGCGGTCGGGCTTGCCCGCGACGCCGGTGCGCTGTTGCTCGAGCGCTTCGAAGGTGGTCGCGAGCAGGCGCTTGCCAGCAAGAGCACGCCCACCGACCTCGTCAGTGAGGCCGATCTTGCATCCGAGCGTCTGATCCGCGAGACGCTCGCGCGGCTACGCCCCGCCGACGGCATTCTCGGCGAGGAGGGAGGAGGCACGCAGGGCACCAGCGGTCTCACCTGGGTGGTGGACCCGCTCGATGGCACCGTCAACTTCCTCTTCTCGATTCCCCAGTGGTGTGTCAGCGTGGCCGTCGTTGACGAACACGGCTCGCTTGTGGGGGCGATCTGTGATCCGTGTCGTGACGAGCTGTTCGTCGCCACACGTGACGGAGACCCGTTGTTGAATGGCGTTCCGGTCGCGGCATCCGATCGCACACTGCTATCAAGCGCGATGGTCGCCACTGGCTTTGCCTACGACGCCTCCGTGCGCGCCGCCCAAGCCGAGGTCTTCGCGCGCCTGGTGCCTCGGGTACGTGACATCCGCCGCTTTGGCTCGGCCGCACTCGACCTTTCCTGGACCGCCTGCGGGCGCTACGACGCCTACTACGAGCGTACAGTCAAGCCTTGGGACATAGCCGCCGGCACGCTGATCTGCGAACGGGCTGGGCTGACCGTGCAAGAGCTGCCGGAGCGGGATGGGTTGCCGCTGGGTGTGTTGGCCGCGGTACCAACGCTCGTCGGCGAGCTGGTCGAGCTGGTCGACTGAAAGGTGTTTGCGACAGCGGCGAGGAACTAACAGCGACCTTTGTCTCTTCCTACCGATTCGATGCGGCGGGTGGGAATCGAACCCACACGCCCTTTCGGACAATGCCTTTTGAGAGCATCGCGTCTACCGTTCCGCCACCGCCGCAACGGATTCCAATAGTACGCTAGACCGGTCGCGCCAGCGCGTCACGCTCAGCGCGCGGGTCCAGCTGCTCGAGCTCGATGTTCCAGCCTTGCTGGAAGCCGCGCATCGCGAACGCGATCAGCAGGATCTGCACAGGGATGATCACGAGCGTCAGCACGCCGAGCAGCCCAGCGTTGAGCGTCGGTTGAGCGAAGCCGGCTTTGTTGCGAGCGAACCAGCTTGGCGCTGCGACCAGCGCGAAGACAAGCAGCAGCAGGGCAAGGGCGGCGGCCATCGGCAGCACGCCGCGGCTCCAGCGTGCAGCGAAGTAGGCCATCAACATGTAGATGATCGCCCAGGCAAGCAGGATCGGGATGCCGCCTTCGAGCGTGCCCCAGCCGCCAATGGTGATGATCAGAATCAAGGCGGTCGATGCGAGCAGGAGCAGCACGACCGTCGCGCGTGTCGCGCGCGCCACAGACTTGCCACGGTTTGGGTGCGTGATGATCACGCCCGGCTCCCCACTTCTCTCCCCATTTGATGCCATTGCACAGATGACCATACAATCTCAGGCGGTCCTCACGCAACTTAACCTGCGGGCGTGGTGGAATTGGTAGACACGCTGGCCTTAGGAGCCAGTGGGCTTATGCCCTTGGGGGTTCGAGTCCCTCCGCCCGCATCGCGAGTGTCTCCGCCGCACATCGAGCGAGAGCAATGCGCTCTGGCGAGCGCGTCAAACAGGTCAGCCGCCGGCAGATCAGCCGACGATCAGCGCCGCGGGCTGAGCCAGCGCCTCTTCGGCTGCGCGCACCGACTCGATGAAAATCTCGACTCCCGTGAGCAGCAGCTCGCGTGTGATCACCAGCGGGGGCAGGAAGCGCGCGACGTTGCCGTAGTGGCCGCCTACCTCGATGATCACCCCCTTGCGAAAGCACTCGCTGCGGATCTGCGCTGCCATCTCAGGCCACGGCTGCTTGGTGTCGCGGTCCTTGACGAGCTCGATGCCGATCATCAGCCCGCGACCGCGTACATCGCCGACGGAGACCAGCGTGTCCTGCGCTTCGCGCAGCAGCTCGAGCGTCAGCTCGCCGAGGCTGGCCGCATGGGCGGGCAGGTCCACCTCCTGCATGAACTCGATTGCCGCCAGCCCGGCCGCCATCGCCACCTGGTGGCCGCGGAATGTGCCGATATGGGCTCCCTGCTTCCAGGTGTCGAGCTTTGAGTCATAGGCGATGCAGGAGATCGGGTAGCCGATCCCACCAAGCGCCTTGGAGAGCGTGATCACGTCGGGTGAAACCCCGTCGTGCTCGCACGCGAACATCGTGCCTGTCCTGCCAAAGCCGGTCTGGATCTCGTCGCAGATCAGCGGCACGTCGTGCTTGCGGGTGATCGCGCGCACCTTGGCCAGGTAGCCGTCGGGCGGGACGATCGTGCCGCCCTCGCCCTGGATCGGCTCGATCAGCACAGCCGCCGGATGGGGGATGCCGCTGTGCGGGTCTTCAAGCGAAGTGTCGAGCAGGTTCGCGCACGCCAGTTCGCACGAATCGGGCTTCAGGCCGAGTGGGCAGCGATAGCAGTAGGGATAGGGCATGAAGTGCACGGGGCTGGAGGTCGGACCGCCGAAGCCGACGTCGCTGGTCACCGACAGGGCGCCGGTCGTCATGCCGTGGTAGGAGCCCTGGAAGGCGATCACAGCGTCGCGCCCGGCGTGCGCGCGGGTCAGCTTCAGCGCCGACTCGATCGCATCCGAGCCGGTGGGACCGCCGAAGTGGAACTTGGCGCTCTCGCGCAGGCGGCCTGGCAGCAGAGTCTTGAGCTTGCTCATCAAACGCAGCTTGGGCTTGGTGGGGAAGTCGAGCGCGTGCACGAGCTTGCGCTCCTGCTCGGCCGCGGCCGCCAGCACGGCCGGATGGCTGTGGCCCACGTTGAGCACGCCCGCGCCGCCGAAGAAGTCGATGAACGTATTGCCGTCGACATCCTTCATGGTCGCGCCGCGACCCTCTTCGATCGCCACAGGCACACTGCGCGGGTAGGAGCGAGCGTTCGACTCAAGTTCGTCCTGCTGGGCGAGCAGCTCGCGCGAGAGCGGACCGGGCACCTCGCCGTCGAGCGCCGGGGCGGGCTCGAAATGCAGCTCCTCGAAGTTGTGCTCCCCTTGGCTCATCTCTCAGGTCTCAGGCGACTATAGCCTCAGCCGGCCGCGCGCCTAGTCCGATCGCTCGGTTGTCGAAGGAGCTGTGTCGAATGTGGGATTGGCGGGCGTGCCCGTGGCGGCACGAGCTGGAGTGGTGCAGGCGTTGGCGTCGATCGTGGTAGGAGCGGGCGTACCCGTAGTGGAACGAACCTCCCTCATAACTGGAAACGGTACGACCTCGCGTAGTGTCTCGTGTCCAGTGAGGATCATCAGCAGACGGTCGACCCCCATACCACCGCTGGCCGATGGCGCAAGCCCGTACTCCAGAGCGCGCACGTACTCCTCGTCATGGGGGTGGGGGGCGTCGTCGTCATCGGCGCGGCGCTGCTTGCGCTGCTCTACGAAGCGCTCGTACTGCTCGACGGGATCGTTGACCTCCGAGTCGCCGCTGACCAGCTCGATGCCGCCGATCACGGCGTCGAAGTGCTCGGCAAGCCTTGAGTCATCGGCGTGGGCCTTGGTGATCGGAAAGGACTCCAAAGGGAAGTCGTACACGTGTGTGGGCTGGTTGAGCGTCGGCTCCACGAGCTTTGAGTAGACGGCCTGTACGGCTTGCGCCCAACTGGCGTCTGGGTGAATCTTGCCCTCCAGCAGCGCCATCAGCTCCTCGCGCTCGGCTGCCAGGAAGTCGACGCCCGTGACGCGCAGGATCTCGGCTTGCATTGTCGTGTTGCGCCAGGGCTTTGCGAGGTCGATCTGCTCGCCTCCGCGCTCGATCACGGTCGTGCTGAGCACGTGCTGGGCCACATAGGCGACTATCTCTTCGGTGAAGCGCGCCACGTCTTTGTGGTCGGAGTAGCTCATCAGCCACTCGAGCATCGTGAACTCGGGCGAGTGCCGGTAGGAGATGCCCTCGTTGCGGAAGCACTTGCCGAGGTCGTACACGTTCTCGAGCCCGCCGATCAGGCAGCGGTTGAGATACAGCTCGACGGAGATGCGCAGCGACATCTCCTGGTCGAGGGCATTGTGGTGGGTCAGAAACGGTCGCGCCGACGCCCCCCCGGCAAGGGCTTGCAGGACGGGCGTTTCCACCTCGATGAAGCCGCGCTCGGCCATGAAGGCGCGCAGCGCGTCGACCGTCTTAGCGCGCGTGACGAACAATTCGCGCGTCGACTCGTTGGCGAGCAGGTCGAGCTCGCGGTAGCGGTAGCGGGTGCCGGTGTCTCCCAGTCCGTGGCGCTTGTCGGGCGGTGGCCGCAGCGCCTTGGTCAGTAGCGCACAGCGGTGCACACCGAGTGCCAACTGGCCACGCTGGGTTACGTAGATCGGCCCTTCGGCTTCGACGATGTCCCCGACGTCGAGGTCCACGATGCGCTCATACGCCTCTTCGCCGAGCGTGTCTTGGCGCACGGCAAGCTGGATCTCACCGGAGAAGTCGCGCAGATCGATGAACGTCGTCTTGCCGTGTCCGCGTCTGGAGACGACGCGGCCGGCGAGCCGATAGCTGAAGTCGGGGTGCTCGCCGGCCTGTAGCTCCGCTGGATCGTGGGCGCCGTGCAGCTTGGCGATCTCGGTGCGCTCGGTCGTGGGTATATGCGGGAACGGCTCGATCCCCTGCGCGCGCAGGCGCTCGGCCTTGGCGAGCCGTTCGTGCGTAACGGCGTCGTCAAGTGCGTTATCGAACATGCTGGATCACCAGAGGAAGGTACCATCGGGTCGCGCTAGGACCCTTGCGCCGGCTCGACTGCAACGGTCTTCGCCGAACTGGTCATCTGCTTGCTCAACGTCCGTGGTTAGGCACCCGGGCGTTTTGTCGCCGCTACCGAAGCTTGCTTGTCTTTTCACAGTGGTGTTTCTGTAGGCGAATGTGGATGATGCGCTCGTGAGACACACGAAGGATCCAGCTATCGACGAGCAGGTGCGTGCTTTCGGTGAGAGCATGCGCGCCACGCGCTTGAGTGTCGGGCTCTCGCAGGTGGGTCTCTCGGAGGCAACGAAGCTCGACCGCGCCGCGATCAGCTTCCTCGAGCGTGCCGAGCGTGCCCCGGATCTTTCGACGCTGGTGCGCGTCGCTCGCGCACTGGCCACGACGCCCGCCGAGCTACTTGACGGGATTGGCCTCGCAAGCCCACGAGCGGTCTTGCTGCCGGCAGATATAAAGCCTTCAAGCGAGCCGGGCCTGCGCTTCGGCGCGAACCTGCGTGCCGCGCGCAAGCAGGCGGGACTCTCTCAAGAGGCGCTTGCCTATGAGGCCGAAGTCGACCGTGCGGCGATCAGTGTTTACGAGCGCGGCGGTCGCGAACCGAACTTGCGCACACTCTTGAAGCTCGCGCGGGCGCTCCAGTTGAGCCCTGTAGCGTTGCTCGACAACGTGCGCTAGGTTCCCGCTAGAAGCTCAGCTCATTCGCGCGGATCGCGGCGCGCGTGGGTCGGTACAGGGACTGGGCTGGAGTGTCGGGCCTCTTCGCTGTGGTTGGCTCATTTTTGGTGTCCAGCTCGCTCCGGGGATCGGCATCGCGTTCGGCCAAGCCGTCTTCGAGCAGGAGTCGCAGGGCAGCTTCGATCTCTTCTAGGTCGCTTGTCTCGTCGGGGTCGCGCTCGCAGGCTGAGGCCACCGCTGCCGCAGCCATGCCGTCGCGAGCTTCGCTGAGGAGCGTGTGTAGTACGACCGCCGCCAGCAGATCACGGCGTTGGGAGGAGCTGTCGTCTTGTGAATTCACCACATTTTGAAATTACACGACGGAGCGGTCGAGTGCTGGGTTGAGCGCACAAATGCCTGTGTGCGCACGCGCGCAGCGCTAAAGCAGCGCTGCGCGCGTGCCGAAACGCGTACCGAGGACAAGTATTCGGCATTCGTGATGATCCGCACAAACCCCTTTCGGCCACAGCAAAGCCACCGGCGCTCCGCGCCGATGGCTTTCGTGCGCTCACCGGGAGATCGTTCAGCGCCCACGCCCGTCCTCGCACCAAGACGACTGCCGCCATTTGGCTCCGAGAGCGGCGACACCCTGATCGAGGTGGTGATCAGTGCGGCTTTGATCTCGATCGTCGTGATCGCCGTGCTGTTTGGGCTCGACAGCACCAATCGCGCCACGGCGAACAGTCGCGCTCGCTCGCAAGCCGACGCCTTGGCCCAGCAGGATGAGGAGCGGCTGCGCAGCGAACCGATCAAGAAACTCACCGAACTGGAACGCAAAGAAAACGTAACGGTGGGAGCGACCACATACACGATCACGACGACCGCCAAATACATCGCCGATGCCACCAGTACCGCCAGTTGCTCCTCGAGTGTGCCGACCGCCGACTACTTGAAGACGATCTCCACGGTCACATGGCCGTCGATGGGGCCTAGCGGAGCCGTGATCGAGACGGGCGAGATCAGCCCACCAGCCGACTCGGCTCTGATCGTTCGCGTCGAAGATGCCGGCGCGCCGCTGGCGGGGGCCAAAGTCGTCGCCAAAGGACCTGCTCCATCCAGCAGCGCCCACGAATTGGAAACCTCTTTGAGCGGCTGTGCAATCCTTGCCTTGCCGCCCGGGGAATACACGATCAATGTGAGTAAGACGGGCTATGTGGATCCGAATGGCTATGCGAACACGGAATCCGATAAAAGCGTGACGAAAGCAGTCTACCTTCCCGCCGAGACGACTTCAAAGGAGGGCTATTACCTAGCGCCGGCAGGCAAGCTGAACGTGAGCTTCGTAGCGGCCTCCGAACCCAATACACCCTTGGAAGGCGACTCATACGTGTACTTCAACACGGGCATGGCCATCTACGAAACGTTTCCTAATCCCGCCACGCTTGAAACGTACAGCTCGAAAATCGAATCCGGCGCAACCATCTTCCCGTCCACCACAGAATATACGGTCTATGCCGGGACCTGTCCGGAAGACCTGCCCACGAAAAACGGTCAGAGCTCCAATCCTGAAGTCCTTGTGACTGCAGGCCAACCAGCAGCCGTCAAGGTGCCGCTGGCGCCGATCAACATAAAGGTGCTGGAAAGCAAAGCTCTCCCGGTGCCGATACAGAACGCGACAGTCATATTGGAAGACACCGGTTGCAAAGCGCTTCGCAAACTCGTGACGACCTCGGCTGGTGCGCTCAGCCGACCAGGGATGCCATTTGGCACATATTCGCTATGTGTAACGGCGACCGTCGCCGGCAAACAGCGCGAAGACACTGTGCCGATGGATAACGACAACGCGGCCGGTACTCCGCTACAGACCATATACCTGAGCGAAGAAGGCAAAGAAGGGTCCGTTTGCTGATGCGCTGGCTACGCCTCTCATTTAGGAGATTGCGCGATGAGCGCGGATTTACGTTGATCGAGCTGTTGGTGGCGATGTCGTTGGGGATCATCGTCTCGGGCGTAGCGCTCTCGCTGCTCAACTTCACGACGGCCGACGTCACGCGCATCACCGAACGGGTACACGCCGACCAGACGGGAAGGGTGGCGCTCGAGAAGCTGATGCTGGCGCTGCATTCGTCCTGCTTGACGGCCAAATCCGATCCGATCAAGCCTGAAAGCACCACAAGCAAACTCAGATTCGTCAGCGAAACCAGCGCCGAAAACGAACACGGAGAACCTTCCGCGGCGCTGCCGACGATCAAGCTGCACGAAGTCATCTATACGGGAGGGTCGGGCAAAATCGAAGGCACGCTCACCGAAAAGTCGTGGACGAGCAAAGGTGTGCCGCCCAGCTATGAATTCAACGAAAAAGAAACACCCACGACGCACACCTTGTTGACTGGGATCGAGCAGACCGAAAACGCGAAAAAAGAAATCCTACCGGTGTTTAGGTACTACCGCTACTATCGTGAAACCGACAGCAAAGCTGTGCTCGGTGAATTGGATCCCACGCCGGTGGTGTCAGGAAGCGAAAAGCTAAACGAAAAAGAAGCCATTGACATCGCCAAGGTGAACGTCAACTTCACCGCGCTGCCGGAAGGCAAAGAAAACAGAATCAACACCGAACTCGGCGGCGGCCGCCCGGTCCCCCTAGAAGACTCGGCGATCCTGCGCCTGTCGCCGTCCTCGGAAGAAAGCGGCTCCAACCTACCCTGCGCCGAACTGTGATGAACTCCTTCATTCGCTCAATACGCCGTCCTCTAGTTGCGCTACGCGGCCAAGAGGGCATCACGATGATCATCGCGATAGGCGTGATGTTCGTCACTTCGCTGTTGCTCGTAGCCACATTCACGGCGGCCGACGGGGAGATCCATCTGAGCGCAACCGACACTGCGCAGAAGAAGGCCTACTATGCCGCGCTCGCCGGAATCGAGAACTACGAGAACCACCTCACCGAGGACGGCAACTACCTCACCTACTGCACCAACCCACCTGAGCCGAATGCCGCCTTGAATCAGGTCGGGGAAACGACGCACCGCGAGAAGATCATGAGCGAATCAGGGGAATTCCTCGACGAGGAATACGCGATTCAACTGCTTCCTGCCGAAAGCGCGCCCGCAAACGACCGCAAGTGCGATCCCAACAATCTCGTGGAAACGATGCTCGAAGAGAAGTCGCCCGGAGCTGTCGGCACGTTTCGCATCGAGTCCACCGGTTACTCGGGCAACGAGCGGCGCACGCTCGTCGCAGACTTCCGCAACGCCAACTTCGTCAGCTTCGTCTGGTACACGAAGTACGAAACCGGCGATCCCGCGATCTACGGCGAACCGCTCAAAGAAAAAGAGCCGGCCAACTACTACACAGAATGCTCGAAGTTCTATGGCGAACGTCCGGCGGACGGCGGCGAACCGCGGCGCTGCATCAACAACTTCTTTATCAACGGCGAATCGGTCAACGGACCGATGCACACCGAGGATCACGTCGGCGTGTGCGGTTCGCCGGTCTTCGGCCGCAGCGAAAACGATCGTATCGAATTCGGGCACGCTTCCAGTGGCGACGAAGGCTACTCCGGGGAGGGTGTCTGCTCGGAAGTAAAACCGGTTTTCAAGGGCAAGCACGTGCCGCCCAAGGAAGTCGTATCGATCGAGCCACCCCCGGGCGACGAAGAACTTAAACACATCGTCGAACCGGCGTACGAATACAAAAACAAGACGGAAATCGTTCTTGAAAACGGCTCGATGACTGTGACGAATTGGGAAGAAAATACGAAAACGAAAACCTGGGTTACCAACACCAAAGTGGGTGTCGCATATCCGCCCAATGGCATCATCTACGTGGCCGGCGGTTGCTCGGAAGCCTATTCGCCCTATGGGCCAAAGCCAAAGTACTCAGAAGACGAGAAATGTGGCAACGTGTACATTCACGGCGAATACACGAACTCGTTGACGGTCGCCGCTGAAAACGACGTGATCATCAACGGCAACCTAACTACTCCGACGAATTCGTCGGGAGTGCCGACTACGAACGCGTTGCTTGGTCTGATCGCCAACAACTTCGTTCGTGTCTATCACCCAGTGGAACCAAGCTATGCGGCTACGGGCACAAAAAAAGAAACGTGCAAAACAAATGGCAAAAAAGAAGTTGAGAAATATATTGGGTCCGGCCTGTGTGAATACACCGATAATGCGTCCGAATGTGACGCTCCCAACGGCGCTGGTGACCTGAGTAATCCAAAGATCTACGCGGCGATGCTCGCCGTCAAACACGCCGTGATCGTCGACAACTACATCTGCGGCCTACCCGAACTCGGGAATTTGAACGTCTACGGTGCCGTCGCCGGCCTCTACACAAACGGCTTCACAGGCGAGTTCTCAGGCAGTTCGATCATCCACGGCTACCCCTATGACGCCAACTACGACGATCGCCTGCAGGTCGAGGAGCCGCCCCACTTCCTCAACCCGATCGAGGCCTCGTGGTTCGTACAGCGTGAGACTCTGGCGGCCAACCCGAAGGAAGAAGGCTGAGTGTAAGGCGCAGGCGCGCGCTGGAGCTAGCGAGACGTGCTACTGGTTCAGGCCGAGCGTTTCAAGCGCAGTGTTCCAGTCGACCTGGCCGTGGCTGAATTCAAGTTCTTCAAACCTGGTGGCGAGATGTTCGGTCTGCGCCAGCAAGGGTCTGTCGGCAGACGGCAGGTAGCGGAGCAGCAACCCCCGCGGGACTTCCTTGATTTCGATCGCTTCCACGCGCCGGTCGAACTGCTCGGTGTCGGCGGGCACGGCCTTGTAGCCGCCTGCGGCCCACGTACGCACGTCTCCACACAGGTTCGGCACGGGCAACGCGCCCATCTGCTGCAAACCTTTCGTGAACTTGCGCACGTCGCGAGTAATTGTGGGGTTGCTCCAGCTCAGTGGCGCTACTGCTTTGACGAACGAACGAATGACCTTGATGTCGGTGTGGTAGCCAGTCGCCCATAGTGCGCCCGCGACCTCATAGCTCAGCTTCTGCTCTTCTTCGCTCTGTGGTGAACCGGCACCCACGTCGGGGCATTCTGCGCGGAAACGAAGATCTAGCTGATGAATGCCGGCTTCGACCGACGACCATTTGCCGACAACCGCCTGCAGAGCGGCGTGGGTGGCCACCAGGTAGGCCTGCGTGGAGGCGACATCGCGCGGCGCCGCCGATGCGCCCGTGGGAGCCACTCCCAGGAGGAGCGTCACAAAGCCTATGGCGACCCATTTCAACATCCCTGCTCCAGGGTATCCTAGATGTGCAACAAGCTTGCGCGGCTCTCGCATATCTCGCCCCGGCGAGCGGACGTGTAAAGTCTGGCGGGCGCTCCACGCAAAGCAGAAGCGCCTGCAAACCTAGCGTTTCTGGGGGACTGGTGTAACGGTAACATGGGGGTCTCCAAAACCCTTGCTCGAGGTTCGATTCCTCGGTCCCCCGTCGTGGATTCTGGACTGAATGCCAGGAGCTGTGGGATTTCTGCAAGTCTTCCGCCAGTAGGGATCGCGGCCAATGATTACGTCGAAGTCGTCCGCTGTTGGCCCAACGACACGGCGGTAGGCTGTGGCCTTGAACGAAGCTGAAGAAGGCTCCCATCGAGGCCTGAGGATCACCAGCGGCCTTACGATTCCGCTGTCGGAGGTCACGGTCCGTGCAAGCCGCTCGTCCGGGCCGGGCGGCCAACATGCCAACGTCACCGCTTCTCGGGTCGAAGCAAGCTTTGACGTGCGTGCTTCACCCACGCTAAGCGAGACACAGCGGGATCGGATCCTCGCGCGTGTTGGCCCGCGGGTGGTGGCGGTCGCTCAGGACGAGCGCTCGCAAGCTCGTAATCGGGAGTTGGCCCTGGCCCGATTGGTTGAGCGGCTTGCGAGCGCGCTGGCTGTTCCCAAGCACCGTCGCGCCACGCGCCCCACCGCGGCCTCGCGCGAGCGCCGGCTTCAAGCCAAGCGGCAACGCACCGAGCGTAAGCGCCAGCGGCGTCCGCCCGAGGACTAGAAGTGGTAGGCAAGGGTTCGGATCGGCCCTTTGTCCTAACCTAACCCCTGTGAAGTACGCCTCACCCGCTCTCATCGAGTTCCCCGCCGACGATCCCCAGCGTGCAATGAGGAGAGGACTATGGAGCTGAGCAGCGAGCAGGTTGACTACGACAGTCCAGCCGGAGGCGTGTCCGCGTATCTGAGCCGCCCGGTCGCGGCAGACGGGCCGCTACCGGGCGTTGTCGTAATCCAGGAGGTATGGGGTGTCGATCCTCACATCCAGGACGTGGCCGACCGCTTCGCCGGCGCCGGCTATGTAGCTCTGGCACCCGACCTGTACTCGGCCGGTGGAGGCAGACCACCGGTTCTGGCTGTCGATCGGGTCGCAGCGGCCAAGGCTTTTCTCAACTCGATTCCTCCTGGGCAATGGATGGCAGTGCTTGGCGATGACGCTCGCCGAGCCGAGGCCCTCTCGAAGCTCCCTGAAGAGCAGGCGCGCAATGTCGGCGAGACGATTGCCGCTCTGTTTGGCGGAGCGGGTGGGGACAATGAGCGCCATCTGAGCGTTCTAAGGGCCGCGATCTCCTTTTTGGGCGCAAATCCGGCATGCGCAGGACGAGCGCTCGGTTCGATCGGCTTCTGCTTGGGCGGCGGGCTGTCGGCGCTGCTGGCTTGCGAGGAGCCGCAGCTGGGCGCGGCAGTCGTTTACTACGGCTCCTCCCCGGATGAGGAGCGGATCGGCTCGATCCACTGTCCGCTGCGCGGTTTCTACGGGCAGGACGACCCGCGCATCGTCGCCGGGCTGCCTGCCTTCGAGGCTGCGCTCAGCGCGGCCGGTGCCGACCACGAGTTGCGCATCTATCCAGACACAGGGCACGCCTTCTTCAACGACACCCGACCGAGCTACCGGCCTGAGGCTGCCAGAGACGCTTGGGGCCGAACGCTTGCCTTCTTCGCCGAGACGCTTGCGCCGCTCTCCACGGTGACTGTAGAGCAGACAGGGAGCCCAGCCTGATGTGTGCTCAGGAAGTCAATGTGGACGGTGTGCAATCGTCAGACAAGCAGGCTGATGAGAAGCGGGGGCGTGTGGCTTGGTTCTTGTTTGGTGTCCGCTATGCCCTTCCCGTGGCCGCCGTGATCGCCGGTGTGATCGTGATGTCGCTTGGGAGCGAAGCCGACATGGAGGGCGGTGCCGGCATCATCGGCGCTGGGTTTGCGATCTATGCGATCAACTGGCTTTACCGTGCCGCTTTCGAGGGCGATCGTGTCGAGCGCGCGAGAGAGGAGGCGGCGCGGGCCTACCTCGCCAAGCACGGACACTGGCCGGACGAAGCGCCTCGCAGCAAAGGCCGTGGGGGCAAGCTCGGCCGACCTAGCTAAGCGGATGTGGCTTCGCGGGGCATGAAGGAGACGCTGGCTTGGTCGAGCGACGGCGCGACAAGGGCCGGCGCGAGCTCGTCCTCGCCACGCAAGCGACGATAGGGCCACACGACATTGCAGTAGGAGAGCACACGTCGCCGATCCTCCTCCTCGCAAGCGACGATTGCGGCGCCGATACGCCATTCTTGGCCGTGCGCCAAGCACGAGCGCACAGCTACCTCCAGTCGCGTCGGGAGCGGCTCTCCGCTGACGTCCGGAAGCTGGACGGTGAGGTCCGCGCGCATCCCAACCGGCAATGGGCGCGAGAGCTCGAAGCCCACACCGTTCGTTGTTATGTCGTGCATGCGCCCGAGCAGCGACGGGTCCTCGTCGGGGAGATCTCCGCTGGGGACGATCACGGCAGCGGCTGCGATCGGCGTCCGGTACTCGCCACGCAGCTGTCGGCGGCGTCCCACGAACGCAAGTGTGCGCACGATTCGGCGCAGCTCGAAGGCGCCGAGTAGGGGTAGGAACCAGGCGGCAAAGCCGTGCATCGCCGGCAACGGTCCCACGCCTGTGTCCTCGGCGATTCGCAACACAAGTCCCAGCCCCAGTAGAACGGCAAGTACCAGCA
The DNA here is from genome assembly GCA_036008605.1 of Solirubrobacteraceae bacterium. Lineage (GTDB taxonomy): Bacteria > Actinomycetota > Thermoleophilia > Solirubrobacterales > Solirubrobacteraceae > Palsa-744. The sequence goes on from DASYNL010000025.1 coordinate 97,259, forward strand.
GAGCGCGAAATTGGCGTATCGCTTCCCAGCCGCCGCGATCGATGCCCTCCTTGGGCGTCACCCGAAAACTTGTGCGACCCGGGCGAACGATGCAGCGCAGCGCGCGCGTGAAGATCTCGGCGGTGCACAGTTCATAGTGGATCGCCTCGCCGCTGCTTTGCTTGCCGCGGCAAAGGGCCGAGCCGGCGAGCACCATCAGCACAGTAGCTGGCGCCCACAGCGCTGCCAAAGCCAGCGGCGCGATGCGCAAGGGTAGCGCCCCGCTCCAGAGGACGGCCGCGAGCACCAGAATCATCAGCAGACGCATCGGACCAGCCAGATAGGACAGCAGGCTGGCCAAGTAGCTCATGCGCTGGCTGAACGTCAGCTCACGAGCACGCAAGGGACTCTCCGGTGTGGTGAACACTGCGAGGTTGCCGCGCGCCCAACGGTCGCGCTGGAGCAGGTAGGCGGCGAGGTCGTGGGGCGCCCGTCCCTGCGCGATGATGCGATCGTCATAGTGGGTGCGCCAACCACGCCGGTGGAGCTTGATCGTGGTGTGGAAGTCCTCGGCGATCGTTTCGGTTGCAACTCCTCCGACGGAGAGCAGTGCTTCGCGTCGCATCAGCGCACACGAGCCGCACCAGAAGGCGGCGTCGTGGTGGTCCTTGCCAATGCAGATGGCCGAGAAGAACACCGACTGCTCGTGACGGCCAAGGTCATAGTGCTGGATCGAGTCGTGGTTTGAGAAGTCGTGTGGCGTCTGCACCAGGGCCACCTCGGGGTCCTCGAAATAGCCGACCATCGTGTCCAGGGCGTCGGGCAGCGGTACATGGTCGGCATCGAGCACCAGCACCAGCTCGCCCTCTGTCAGTGGCAGCGCATGATTGATGTTGCCCGCCTTCGCGTGGCTTTTGTCCGGGCGGGTCATGTAGCGCACACCCCACTGGCGTGCAAGCTCTGCGACCTCGGGACGGGCACCGTCGTCCAAGAGCCAAGTTGTATGTGGATAGCTCATGAGCGCACAGCCGGCGAGCGTCGCCTCGAGCACGCTCGGCGCCTCGTCGTAGGTGCAGATGTAGACATCCACGCCTCTTCCCGGCGACGCGGCCGGTCGCTCGCGGGGCGTCACGTCCCACGTCAGCCACGCCAGCGCCGCGAGATTCCACAGGCCATAGCACTCGGCCAACAACAGGCAAGACCAAAGAACGGGATTGGAGCGATGCCAGCTCCAACCGATCCGCCAAGCGAGGTACGCCGTCGACCAGCCGAGCGCTACGGCCACCAGCAAGCGCAACAGGCGCGGATGACCTGCCCACCAGGATCCCCAGCTTTTCGCGACCGTAGCGTTGTCGCCGATACGCTCGGGCGGCTTTACCGGCCGAGGCAAACCACACAGCGTCCAACCGAGCAGGCCCAGTGCCATCCGCGGTCGTGGCAGATGGCCTCCAAGATGTACCGCAAAGCTGCGCATGTGCAGCTCATCGGCTCTCCCGAGGCCCTGGTTGAGCTGGGGAAGCCGTCTTGAAGGCCGATTTGCGAGCCTTTGTGGATGTACCACGTCGAGCTGCGCCAGTTCCCCCATAACTTCTGTCGCTTCAACCTCACCGAGACAGAGCTGCACGAGGCTGTCCTCGACGCGTGGGCGCGAGGCGAATGGATCGAGTTTGGGGAACGCAAGTGGAACCCTCAGCAGGCCAAGCTGATCGTGCTGGAGGGTCCGCAAATACCGCTCGAGCAGCTCTCGATGGGGCGCGGCTGGCGTATCGCTGAGCGCGAGGGCAAAGACGTCACCGAGCAACTGGTCGCGGCGGCGCACAGCTCCAGCGTCTCTGCCTCAGCTAGCGTGGCGGCGAACGAGCAGGCGCGCTCTCAAACAGCGGCCACACTTGGTCTTGACCCGGCGGCTGCGTCCCTAGCGGTGGAGCTGCTCGGTCTGCTCGGCGAGGACCCGGTGCCTCTGATGCGAGCCTGGCAGCTCGCGCTGGAAGGTCATCCGGACCGAGCTCCGAGCGAATGCTTGGCGCTGGCTGAAGGCCTCGTGCGCGGTTGATCTGACGCTAGACTTCGCCTACCAACGTGGTGGGCGTAGCTCAGTTGGTAGAGCTCCGGGTTGTGGTCTCGGCGGTCGCGGGTTCGAATCCCGTCGCTCACCCTCTTGTTTGGCCCATGTTTATGGGCTTTTCGGGGCTTTTGGTCTTGCTCGGTAGGCGGCGCTGGGCGGTGGGTGTGAACAGAAGTGCAACATCGCGTGACGACAACGCGGCCTCGTTAGGCTGCTGGTCAGATGGCGACCTCTTCAGTTGACCTTGCGCGCCGTATCTATGAGCGTTCGCGTCTTACGCGAGCGCGGCGCTCAGATAGTCGCGCGAGCGCGTCGATCGTCGCGCTGGTGGGGTTGTCGAGCCCTCGCTTGTAGCGGCTCAAGGCCGCCACCGAACTGCTTGCCCACTCCGACCTACACGCGCCGAGAGCTTGGGGGCGCTACTGGGGTGGCGTTTCGCTCAAGGTACTGGTGCTGCCCGATCCCCTGCCGGTCAATTCCGTCGGGCCGGTCGGTCCGGTGGGGCCTGTCGTTTCAGTGGGGCCGGTCGTTTCAGTGGGGCCTGTCGGTGCCGTGGTGCGGGTCGTTTCGCCTTTGGTCTCGAGCGTCTTGAACGCTTGGGGTTCTCCGTTGCTCTGTCCGCTGGCGCTGCCGACGACCAGGCGGAAGCTATAGAGGGTGTCGGGAGTCAGGTTCAGGTGGCTCGCGGACACGTGTATCGGGCTCGACCCTTCGGCCCGCTGCGGCGAGCATTGAGCCGAGTGTTCGTAGGAGCCGGTGCCGTATTGGAAGTAACAGCTTCTGATGGCCGTGTCGTTGGGGTTGAGCGTGCCGTTGAGGGTGGCGGCGGTGGCGGTGACCGCGCTGGCGGCGAGCGTGACGACGACTGGCGTTGTCTGTGGCTCCCATTCGAGGCTGACGGTGTTGCACGCCCTGGCTGTGGCGCAGGCTTCGACGGTGTCCTTGACGGTCGAAGTGCGTGAGCCGGTGAGGCTCAACCTGGTGTCGGCGATCCCGTCGCTGTCGCTACGCACAGAGGGCGCCGAGAGCGCGCCGTCGTGCGGATTGACGGTGAACGTGACCAGCTGCCCGGAGATGGGTTCGCCTTCATGGTTCAGAACCTTCACAGTGATCTTGGATGTCTCCGTGCCGGCTGGCACCGGATTGGGGGTGGCGTTGACGATCCTGATGCTGTCCGGCGTGGTGGAGCGCTGGAGGGTCTCGTTGGGCTTGGCGCCGGCGACGATCACCGTCCTCATGCCGCGTGCGATCTGCGCGCCTTCGGCGGCGGCTGTGTCAATTATCACCGTTGCGACATAGCGGCCGGGGTACCGGTAGACGTGGCTCGGGCTCGCCAGGCTGCTATGGCTGCCGTCGCCGAACTGCCAGTGGTAGCTGGAGGCGGCCGCGTGGCCATCGAGGACAGCGCGAAAGGCGACGGGCTGTTCGGCGCTGGGGGTGGCAGGGTTCAGCTCGATCCCCACGCTGGCCGGGTGGTCGCTCGTCTGTTTGAGCGAGCCTGTGTGCCCGATCGCGACACCGGCGGCGCCCCCGACCACCAGCATCAGCACCGCGAGCCCGAGCGTCACCAACGGTCTGCGCGGAGACGGCGGGTCGTGCGGGGGCAGCGGGTCCGGGTGCCCGCCGCTGTTGGCGGGCTCGTGCAGCCCCGCTCGCAGCCCGCGGCACAGGACCTGCAGGTTGAAGTCGGTTGCGGCCAGCCCGTCCCAGTCGCCGATCTGCTCGCGCAGCCTGCGCGCGAGGGCGAGTGAGCTATCAGCCGTTGCGTTCTCGCCTCTGAGCAGGTGCACGGTGCCCAGTTCGTGGTGGCCCCACGCCTCGGCGGCCACGTCTCCGAGCTGCTCGGCGGCGTGGATGGAGAGCTGCAGCGATTGCAGCAGCTCCTCCCAGCGCTCGAGCAGCGCGAGCAACATGGCGAGCGCGCGTGCGAGCTCCAGTACGTCATCCCAGCGCTCGTCGCGGCTGTGTCGCTGTGCCGTATCGATCAGATCTCCGGTGTCGTCGTCCAGCGATCCGACGTCGAGCTTCATCTGTAGGAGCCGGGCGATGAAGTTGACGACCTGTTCCAGCTTGTCGGTGGCGCTCGAGGCGCGGGCGACAGCGCGTTCAAGCGACGCCGCGCGCGTCTGCGACGCGGCTTGCTGCCCGTCGGCGCGCGCGCGGTCCTCATCGGCAGGCGTGTCGTCCCCGTTGGCGCGGTCGTCGATCAGCGCACCGCGACGATCGCCGATCACCAATGACAAGCGCCCGAAGGAGACGCTCCACAGCTCGACCCTCGGCGTGCTGTGAGGGTCGGAAGCGTCTGCCGGCAAGACGGCTACCCGTACGTTGTCGAGACGACGATCAAAATGTCGATCATGAGACAAATGCTAACGAACTGAATCAACCTTCGTCCCGCCGCTTGCGACGCTTTGCGCGGAAGGGCGCGCTATGCCGATCAAGGACAGCCTTATTGCTGCGACCGCGCTCGCGCACGATCTGGCGGTTGTGACCCTCAACCGACGCGACTTCGATGCCGCGGGTGTGGTTGTCTTCGATCCGGTGGCAGAGTCTGGCTACTAATACACAGACCTGAGAACATGACCAACATGCCCGGAGCGTCGGTGACTTCTCAAGGAGACTGGGCCGCACAGCGTCCTGTGCTGAGGCGCATCGCTGCAATCCTCGCGCTTATCACGCCCGCCGCGATGGTCCTTGTGGCCGCAGTCGCGCTTATGGATGACGTTCCCGTCGCAGTGCTTGCGGTTGGGCTCGTCCTGTTGGCAAACGCTGCCATCTGGTTTGCCTTGACAGAGCGCGGCACGCCACGTGCCCTCGGCGCGGTGGTCGCGGTGTTCGCTGCAGCGGGTCTGATCGTTGTGCTCGCGACCCACTGGCAGGGGCTGTTGGTGCTGACGGCGTTGCTCCTCCTGCTCGCTGTGTTCGGATTGGCTGCCCGCTACGCGTTGGGGCGGGTTGGGCAGGTAGCGCGCGGAAGGATGGCCGCCATGATCGTGCCGGTGGGGGCAACCGACTCGGGGGCACTGATCATCAACCTGAGGTCTGGCGACGGGAAGGCGGAGCGCTTTGATCTCGCTGGAGAGGCTCGGCGGCGAGGCATCGAGCCGATCGTCCTTGGGCCGGCCGATGATCTGCTCGAGCTCGCCGAGAGCGCCATCGCGCGGGGCGCGGAGGTCATCGGGATGGCTGGAGGTGACGGGTCGCAGGCGCTCGTGGCGACGATCGCGGCACGACATGACATTGCCCACGTCTGCATCCCGGCGGGAACGCGAAACCACTTCGCGCTTGACCTTGGCCTGGATCGGGACGACGTCGTGGGTGCGCTGGACGCGTTCACCGACGGCGTCGAGCGGCGCATCGACCTCGCGCGCGTGAACGATCGCGTGTTCGTCAACAACGCGTCGCTCGGCGTCTACGCGAAGGTCGTGCAGTCCGAGGCCTATCGCGACGCCAAGCTCGAGACATGGACGGACATGCTGCCGGACCTGCTCGGTCCAGACGCCGAGGCAATCGACCTCGAGTTCACCGCTCCGGACGGGACCGGCTGCAAGGATGCCTCGCTCGTGCTCGTGTCGAATAATCCCTATGAGCTCATGCACCTCTCGGGCGCCGGCACACGCGAGCGGATCGACAGGGGGCTGCTCGGCATCGTGGTCGCCCGCGTACGGGGGACCGACGTGTCAAAGCTCGTGGCGCTCGAGCTGGTCGGCCAGGCGGCGCGCTATCCCGGCCTGATGTCTTGGTCTGCGCGGGAGTTCGAGGTCCGCTCTCGTGGCCCCGTCGAGATCGGCCTCGACGGCGAGGCGCTGGTGCTGGAGGCACCGTTGCATTTCGCATCGCTGCCTGGCGCGCTGCGTGTGCGGCTGCCCCGCAGCGCAGGTCTGTCTCCTGCGGCACGCGCTGTGGCACTCACCTCGGAGAACCTGGGGGCGCTGGTCCGGGTAGCAGCGGGCCGGTGAGCCGAGGTTCGGCGACCATGTGGCGTTGCGTCCGGCATCTGGACCGCTGGCTGATGAAGCGCTCGTTTGGGACTCGCTCACCCGCGCTGGATCGCACCCTCATCGCCATCACGCGGGCAGCAAACTACTCGCGACTGTGGCTCGTGGTCGCCGGCGCTCTCGCGGCATTCGGCGGGGAGCAGGGACGGAGGGCGGCAAGGCGCGGCCTCATTGCCATAGCGGTCGCGGCGGTGGTGGCCAACGGCCCGGCAAAGCTGCTCGCGCGCCGCCGCCGGCCCTGCTCGCAATCACGCCCGACGCTCATCCCTATGCCACGGTCCACGTCGTTCCCGTCGGGCCACAGTGCCGCAGCATTCGCGTTTGCCACCGGCGCGTGCGCCGAGCTGCCAGCGCTGGCGCCGGTCCTGGTGCCATTGGCAGGGGTCGTTGCCTATTCGCGCGTGCACACCGGTGTTCACTATCCAAGCGATGTCGCAGCTGGCGTGGGGATCGGGATCGGATCGGGCCTGCTGGCTGCGCATTGGCCGTGGCGTGCTCGCACGCGGCGTGGGCGCGAACCCTGAAATGCTCCACCCAAATCTATCCTACAGCCGCTGTAGCTATTGACTGCTGGCTGGGCTGGTTCTGATGGTTGTAATCTGACGACCGCTATGTCTGTTTTAGTCTGAGGGAGGGACTATTCCTCTGAGCAGGCTATAGCCTTTACTGCCGCGTTCACGACCAACACATAGGAGGTCGCGGAAGCAACGCTACGGGCAGTGTAGCGGCATACAGAACGAACAGATGCAGGGGATAACGAGTTCTCCGGCGATTCTGCACTCTCCAGCAGGTCGTCGGCGTAGTTGTACGGTGCCCGCGTGACAGATCAGACCGATGTCGCTACTTTTGTATTTGCGCGTCGTAAGCGGATTTGGCCGAGCGCCCTAAGCCGATGCAGTCCGCGCGCGACTACCCAGCTCGCGCAAGCTACATCAATTAGAGCCGCCGAAACATTCCTGCAACCTGTTTGCTATCGCGCGACTATAGTCCTGTCGCGCCTGCCAGAGATCACACATTCTTTCGGCAGCCTGCTGTACCTCGTCCGTTTGCTCATCCTCGAGCGCCACGTAATAGGCAGCGACAGCATCGATGTACCGGTCACAGAGTTGGAGGAGCATATCGTGGAATCCACGCAGTGCCGGCGGCGGCACAATTTTAGTGAGGCGCATCCGCTCTTGCCGTACCGCATCCAAATACATGCGGTCTGCAGCGTTCCTCTCGTCGAGAAATGTTCTCACCGCCGCCGTGACATCCGATACGTCATTGTCCTTGATCTCGATCTGAGCCAGCGTCGCTCTCACTGCCATACGCTGCTCATATGCGGAGACGAGTCGGGTAAACAACGCGTCTTGAGTTAGCACGGCACTTGTGACCTTGCGATGGAGCGCATCGTTGAGCCGTTGGCGCAGCTCGGGCTGCAGTGACACAGGGAGAGAGTCCAGCACTGCAGTAGCCAGCTCGGCGCTCTCGGCAGAGTGCCCACGCTGCGCTTGCTCAATTTCAACCCCTGAGTCCCGCAGGGTGTTCGATACAGCCAATATGTACGCATCTTCGCTCCGAGGGAACACCCAGAGGCCACAAGCCCACGTAACGGGTACACCCATCGCCAGACCGACGATCCCCGGTACAACGCCCTCGTCAATCGCGTACGCGAGCGCGAGCGCTAGATACAGGTATCCCAACCACGGCGCCCATCCTTTGAATCGGCATCGCACCCAAACGCGCGCTCTGTGTCTCGCTCTTCGCAACCGTGAAGCGGGCGGCTCCAAACGAGTCGCCCGCTTCACGACGACCTCACCATCTCCTGCAAGCTCACCGCACATATAGAGCTATTCTACGGCACCGGCACGGGTATGCCACCCTCAGGATCCACCCCACCAAGCCCCGGGAATGGCGGCGTTGGGACGTTGAGGCCTGGGACCCCAGGCCGGCCTCCGGGGGGTGGCACCGGTATGACTGGGGTTGGCGGCTCGTCGCTCTGCGGGCCTTCTCCTTCTCCACTTGAGGGGCAACTGGGCGGCCCACCAAACGAAGCCTCAAGGACACCGCAATGTTTCTCTTCCCATTTGAGTCGTTCTTCCATTTCCTTGGTTTCCTGACGATGGCGTTCTTCTTCAAGTTCTTGGCACGCGCGATTCATCGAGAGTCCGCTTAGATCGGCGTAGTTCAGGGGATTATCTCCGGCATAGTAGTAAGGTGCCCGCGTAGCCATCTCTTGTGGATCAACGGTGAGGAACTGTGCGGTGGCGGGATCGTAGACTCGCGCCCGTAGATATATGAGTCCTGTGTCGCTGCTTGTGTATTGGGCGTCGTAGCCAAACGGCGTGGTTGCCGTGCCGGTGTGTTCTTCAACCGCGCCGTAGGGGGCGTAGGCGTAGGCAGCTTCTGTTGTGCCTGTTTCGCCTGCTATGAACTGTGTGGAGCCGGCTTGGTCGTGGTGTAGGTACTGCGCTTTTTCTGCGGCGTTGATTTGCTCGATAGGAAGGCCGTTGACTCCGTATATATAGCTGTTGGTGCCGTCGCTAAGGATAAGTGGGGTAGTTTCGGCGATATCCCATGCGGTGTAGCTAGTGACACCTGAGATTGTTTGTGATAGGCGTAGCCCTTCGCCGTTATAAGTGTAGGTATCTTTGATTTCGCCTGTTGCGCCTTCTTTAGGTCTTTCGACGGAGGTCAGGTTGCCGGCCTGGTCGTAGCCGTACGTTGTTGCTGGGCCTGTTCCGGGTGCAGTTTTGGTGCGCTCACCTATTTCGTTGTAGGCGTAGGTTGCGCCTGTCCCGGTTTCAAGCTCATCGGCACTGTCGTATTTGTACGTGCTCGTGCCAATCTTGGTAGGATTGTTGGACGCATCATATTCATAGGCAGTCGCACCAGATTTTGCCAGTCGGTTGTTGGTATCGTATGCGGCTTCTGTTACTTCGCTGCCCAGCAGGCCCTTGTTGACCGTATTGTTCACCTGACCGTCTGCGTCACGGGCGTAGACGAGCGAGGCAAGCGTTTCTGTTCCCCTTGTCATTTTGATTTCGCTCATCTCGTCAGAGAGATTATAGGCGTAAGTGTCTTCCTCCGACGTGCCCGTGGGGTACACCGTCGCCGTTAGATCAGAGTCTGGGTCGTAAGAGAATTTGGTTGTGTGTTCAAGCCAGTCCGTGACCTTTTCCAGGCGTCCGTCTTTGTCGTAAGCGCGGGTCACGCTCTTTCCGTTGGGGTAGGTGATCTTGGTTGGCTGGTTGTCGAGGTTATATTCGTATTTGACGACTTCTTTGTGACCGTTTTCAGCTTCCGTCACCCGGTCCAGTTGATCGTAGACGTACTTCGTCGTGCCAGTTCCGTCTGTCATCACCGTGCGGTCGCCGTCTTTGTCGTATTCATATTTGACGGTAGGCGTTTTGCCGTCGGAGTAGGTGATTTCTGTAAGTCTGTTGCCGGGATCGTATTTGTAGGTCGTGGTGCGTTTGGCGGCGTCGGTCACGCTCGTCAGGTTACCGGCCGCATCGTATTCCTTTGTCGTCTTGCGTGACAACGGGTCTATGACTTCCGTGACCTCCTCCAGCGCGTTGCGCACGTATTCTGTGGTGTGTTTGTTACCGTCCGTCTGGCTGGTTATCTGTCCGGCGCTGTCATATCCGGTTTCTGTGACCGTGCCATTTGGTTCTTCGACCTTCGTAAGCTCATTGTCGGCATCATAATTGTATTTGGTTTTGTCGCCGTTCGGATCAGTGATCGATTCGAGGTTGCCATTGGCATCGTAAGCGTATTTGGTGACTCTGGCGGTCAGTCCTGTCCAGTTCTCGATCCGCGCGTTGTTGTGGTCGCTGACGTAGAGCGTTTCGCCTGTGGTAGCGACGATGCCGGTAGGCGATTCCATCTCGCCGTTGCCTTTGCCTTTGGAGCCGAAACTGCTCAGAAACCGACCCAATGCCGTGAAGATCTCGACACGGTTGTTTTCGCGGTCGGTCACGTACAACTCGTTGGTCGTTGGACCTGCGGCTATCGCGTAGGGCACCTCGAACTGGCCGTTGCCGGTGCCTTCTGAACCGAACTTTGAAACATAGGCTCCTTCGGTCGAGAACTCCTGTACGCGGTCATTTATCGCTTCGGTCACGTACAGGTTGCCTTTGTCGTATGTGATCGCAACGGGTCCTGAGAGCTGACCGTTGCCGTTACCTTTGCTCCCATACTCGTTGATGTATTCTCCGGTTTCGCTGATCTCCTCCAGTCGGTCGTTGACTTCGTCTACGACCCATAGGTTGCCGCTGGAGTCGATGGCTATGCCGTCAGGCTCCCAGAACTCACTGACTTTGCTGCCCATGAGCCCTGCACGGCAACTGCTCGTGCAGATCTCGTATTTTTCGGTGCCGTCGCTCACGCCGTAGCCGAATGTTCGGATGAATGTGCCGGTAGAGGAAAACTCTTGGATGCGATAGTTTTCTCGGTCGGCTACGTAGATGTCTCCGGTCGTTTTGTTGATGGCTATTCCAAATGGGAATTTGAACTGGCCGTCCCCGGTACCGGACGAACCGAACTGGGTGACATATTCTCCTTTGGTGTTGAACTCTTGCAAACGGTTCAGCGAACTGTCAGCTACCCACAAATCACCAGATGAGGTGACCGCGCCCAGCGTTGGGAACTGGAACTGGCCGTTGCCTGAACCGGATGAGCCAAACGCAGAATTGTAGACAGGTTCGCGCGGTGGTTCGGTGACCGATATGAGACGACCCTGCTGGTCGCGTTCGCTCGTTGTCGTGAAGACGGCCGGTTCTGCGCCTGAGACGTTACCTCGTGGACTGATCGTGGAGGTTTCCTGTGAGTCTTCATTGTAAGTCCGGGTGCGCTTGTTGCCTTCAGGGTCGATTTCTGCGGTACGATCGCCATTGGAGTCGTATTCGTATTTAGTTGTTTGCCCGACCGGGTTTGTTACGCTTTCGACATCCTGGTGGGAATCGTATTTGTATGTCGTGGTCTGAGTTTTTTCTCCCGGCCCAGGGCGCGAGATCGTTTCGGGGTTGCCATGATTATTGCGCGTAATCGTTGTTGTCTCACCCTTTGGCGTTGTGGTCGTTTCGATTTGGTGCGAACTATTGTAGGTCCATTTAGTTTCGGCTCCGTTAGGAGTGACTTCGCTCGTGCGATCTCCGGCTGAGTTGTATGCGTATTTCGTCGTGTGACCATCCGGGTCTGTCAAGGAGATGAGATTGCTGCTGATGTTGTACTGGTAGCTTGTTGTCGCAGCCTGGGACGTTCCATAAGCATGTGTGACCTTTGTCGGTTGGCCTTCGGTATTGAATTCCTCGCGAGTTACCGAAGCGTTAGGTTCGGTAATAGTGGTGATGGTATTTTCTTTAGTAAAGGTACCTGAATATTCCCATTTGCGTGTGCGTTCCAGCGGGTCGGTCTCAGAAATTACACGGTGGGAACTATCGTATTCGATTTTGGTCACATGACCACGACCGTCGGTCAGGAATGTCAACTCGTGTTCGCTGTTATATTTGAACTGCCAGCGATGGTTAGATTCACCAGGCTCGGTAACGGTGGCCAAATTTGTGCCTTCATAGGTGTATTTGACGGTATGTCCCATTGGGTCTGTCGCGCTTTCTACCAGACCTTCAGAATTATAAGCTAGGGTAATTTTACGTCCAGCCGAGTCCGTGATGGATTCCAAATTATTTTTCGAATTATATTTCATCGTCAAAGTGTTACCGCTGGCATCTGATTCACTTATCAATTGGCCACTGCTGTTAAATTTTAGAGTCTTTTGGTTGGGCAGTAGATAAACATATTCGCTGCCTTCCTTGACGAGAGTTGCCTGAACAAGGAGGCCAGTGGCTACATATTTTTCGAGCACCTTTTCAAATCGTACGGTACTCCCGTTGCTTTGATCAACGGTGACTGCTTCGGCTTCCCCAAAAGTTAGATGGGCACTATAGGAGCCGGTCCACCCATATCCGAACGGGCCGTGTTCACTATGTTCACTTTGCGCAACGGCGAGCTGAGAATTGTAAGTACGTGTCATATCCAGTTCTGGGCCACGACCGCCAATTGCCAGGTCGGTCTGGGTTTCGGTCTCGTCACCCGTCGCGCAGTCGACTGGTTTGCCAACTTTGCAGTTGAGTCTTTTAGGCTCGGCTTCGTTTTCCTGACCCCACGTTTCGGGGGGGAAAATCGGCAATATTGGTTCTGTGATCAAAACCGCTTCGACCGATAGCGAGCCTTTTACGGTTACCCCTTCATGTTTGTAAATCTCACCTGCATCTAGTGCTATTTTTACGTTATACTGACTACATCCTGGATACGGCCTTACCACTACTACTCTACTCGGCGGACTGTTGAGATTGCCGGGCGTTCCGCTGCCACAGTCCCCTAGCCTCCATTCTAGATCTTCCTTCGGTTCAGAACTTCCCGAGGCTTCGCCAGAAAAGGACACTCCATAAAATTCAGCGGGGCCAAGTGGTGAAGATGATTTCCATTGCCATTCCCCAATGACATACTCTGGGTTTCGTTCAGGTTCTGTGCAGCGTTCCGACAAAGGAAGTGGAAATTTGGTAGTCGGCACTTCGATCGATATCGGTTTGGTTTTATCGTAAATTGGTGCTGGTTCCCCGCAGAACCGAGAGCTTGGTTCGTGAACAAATTTCCAGCTGCCACTTTCAGTGATATTTATGACTTCCGGATCCACAAGCAACGGATATGCAACGTCGAGCTTACGATGAAACACAGTCAATAGCAGCTGATTACCGTCCACCCGCATCTGCACCGGCACCGAGACGCCTTGCGCATCTCTGGCGGTAGGGGCCGGTATGCGCGCCAAAACACCACCCTGTTGCGAGATGACAACTGCGCCGTTCCCGGAGGCTTGCAAGGAGGCGCCTGCAGGCAACGTCACACGATAGGAAATCTGCTCCGGACTCATACGTGATCGCAGCACTGCGAACAGCTCAGCGCCGTTCAGCTTCGGCGCTACCACCGCGTCCACGTCGGGGGCAACGTTACCGAAAAACACACTCTTTTCGCCTGTTATGCTACCTAGAGCGTCTTGACCGTCCATAATCACACGCAGACCACTGGTTCCGACCGCTACTCCCCCATCTGAGCTATCCGCGATCGAGACCTCTTTTAGAGGGTTTAGCGGAACAAACGCACCCTTGGCCGCCATCAGGCGCAAATCGACCGGACGCTTTGCGGTCAAACCGTTCGCCACTCGCAGCGGGACCGTCGAATCTACAAACTGCAGCCCATGCGATGTCAGAACGAGAGCACGATAATCATTTTCATAGCGCACGACCCGACCCATCGCGGCGACTGATGCCGCCGGACTCGCTGACACCCCCGCGAGAAACGAACCATAATCGTGTACCAATAGCGTCCGTGCCCTCGGCGAAGCCAACCCATGAAATGCCATAAGTGACGCGGCGCGCTGAGCCCTCGCGGTGGGAGTCTCGAGCCAGCGTCGTTGCGCAACAATACGTGACTTCAACTTTCGCATCGTCGCGGGCCTGCCTACCATTATATGTCCCGCTTCCAGTCCTTTACCGAGCCCCCCATCAGGACTAGCGGACCCGACTCCAGAGGCAAGCGTAGTAATTCCACAGATCATCGCTACGGTGAGGATTTAGAAGCGACCATCCCCGACGAGACCATCCCCGACCGTTCCTCACATGCTCCCGCCGTGTTGACAGCACGCCAACTCCCCTCTATGGCTAGATCGGTATCCCGCGCAAAGAACTTTCCCCACGCATGCGGCGCGATCCTATCCCGGTTATCGGGAGAATGTCAACTTGCAGCTATAAACAACCCGCAACTTGCGGACAATCTTTGTGCTCGAATGCCCGTTAGGACAGTTCAAGCGTGCCAAGCACGGGGTGCTTCCCTGCGCAGCGGCCAAGCTGCTGTACCGATCCGGGGTAGTGGGGGGTCTGTCCGGCCCTCCAGGCCTGTCCGGGGCGGTCTACGCCTTCTTGGTGGGCGGAGGGGTTTACACCATTGCGTTTGTTATTGCGCTACTGGTATGGCTCGGTAGGGAAGCGATATGGTGGCGAGGATCGGGCCATCGAGGGGGACTGATCAAAGAGTTTTGGGGATCTAACGATAGCGCAAGAAATCGGAGACCAAAAAAGTGAATGGAGCGCCAGTCTCTCGTGATCTCTGGAGCGTCACTCGGAGGTAGCGACGTCAGCGACTTCGCGATCAACGCTAACGGGTGCGCGCACAGGAAGCTCGAACTCTGGCAGAGTTGCACAATCATCACTCGTTTTACCCCGCACACGGCGGGCGCGAGGGAAGCCATGATTGCGCTCTCTGACAACGAACCGGCTCCGACGGACATCGCCCTGAGCGGGACCGGCGTGGCCGCCAATTCAGGACCAAATGGACCCACAGGATCAAGCGGACCGACCGGACCCACCGGCGCCGCCGGCACCAACGGGACGCAGGGACCGGCCGGCATGAACGGCGCTGATGGCGCGTCGGGACCAGCGGGGTCACAGGGATCCGCCGGGCTACAGGGACCAGTCGGGCAGATCGAGCTCGTCACTTGCCAATCAATCACGACGGGCAAGGATAAGAACAAGAAGACCATTGAGCGGTGCACAACCAAGCTGACAAGCTCTCCAGTCGTGATCGCGCGCACATCGGTAACTGCGGTGCTCTCGCGCGGCAGGGTCATCTACGCCACAGGGTCGGTCGTGGGTCCGGGCAAGAACACCAAGTTGCTGCTGACCCCGCGCCACAGCATCGGTAATGGCAGCTACACGCTGACGCTGACGCACGGGCGAAAGCGTCAGCACAAGACGATCATGATCCAGTGAGCAAGTGGAGCGTGTGCACGCGCCCGAACCGCTCTTCTTGGAGACTGTGATTTGACCTTTGTTCTGCTTGAGTCCTGGGCGCCTGCCGCCAAGACACGATCCTCCTGCTTCGCTAGTCGAGCGGGCACGCTGTGGGGAGCGTGTGCGGCTAGATCTAGGTTGCGCTGGACTGCTGCAGCTGGGCGGTGCATTGCGGGCAGCGGCGTGCAGCTATAGGGATCGCGCTGGTGCATTCCGGGCACTCCTTGGTGTCGGGATCCTCCTGTGCGCGATGAGCCATCAGCCTGTTGACCGGTACCACGACGAAGAAGAACACGGCGGCGGCGATCGAGATGAACGCGATTAGGTAGTTGATGAAGTCGCCGTAGGCGAAGGTGCTGTTATTTATAGTGAAGGTGAGCGATGAGAAGTCGTGCTTGCCGAATATCAGCGCGATGATCGGTGTGAGCAGGTCGCGCACGAGTGCCGTGACCAGCGCCCCGAACGCCGCGCCAATGACGACGGCAACCGCCAGGTCGACGACGTTTCCGCGCAGCAGGAACTTCTTGAAGTCCGTTAGCAGAGTCACCTGAGTCTCCTATGGTGGTGATGGCGTAGAGGCCATGTTTGCACTATTTGAGTAGATGGTGCAATTCTTTTAGGTGGCGAGCGCGTCCCGTGACCCGAGGGTGGAGAGGCCCTCATCGCGGGGTTACGCACACGGGTAGGCCGTCGCGTGGGCTGAGCGTGGGCTCGAGCTGGAGGTGCAGGTCAAAGCTTCCCAGTGCGCTGATGTCGTGTCGGCGCAACAGGCTCGTGAGGATCGTCCGGACGGTGGTCAGCCCGAAGCGCTTGCCGACGCAGATACGCGAGCCGCCGCCGAAGGGGGTGTAGGCCCCACGTGGTAGCGCAGCGCGCATCTCTGGAGTCCAGCGATCGGGGTGAAACGCGTGCGGATCGGCAAACAGCTCCTCGAGGTGGTGGGTGGCCCAGTACGCGACGTGCACGTAAGATCCCCGACGGATCGGCACGCCCTCGACCTCGATGTCGCCCATCGCGCGTCGTGCGCCGATGAACACCGGCGAATAGCGGCGTAGCGTCTCGTCGATCGCACGCTCAAGCTCTCCCAGCGCCTTCCCGTCGACATGCTCGGCCCTCGGGAGCTCGCCCTGTAGGACGTGCTCCTGCTCCTTGCGTAGGCGGTCGCGTAGATCGGGTCGGCGCGCCAGCTCATAGAGCACGAAGGCGACCGTGGAGGAGGACGTGTCGTGGCCCGCGAACAGGAGTGTGACGAGCTGGTCGCGGATCTCCTCGTCGCTGAGTCCGTCGGGACTCTCGGCCGAGGCGCGTAGCAGGCCGCTGAGGACGTCGGTGCGGTCTCCGACACCTTCCTCTCGGCGCTGGGAGATCGCGGCGTGGACGAACGCATCCAGACGCTCGCGGGCCGCTCGCATGTGCGCCCACGGAGTGCCGGGGCCGCGCAACAACCGGCTATAGAGGTCGATCCCGTAGAACTGCAGGGCGCGCTCAAAGTGCACGGCGATCGCGGCCCCGCCGTCGTGGTCGTCGGGGTTGACGCCGAGCAAGGCGCGCAGCGCAATGCGCAGCGATGTCTCGCGCGTCCAGCGGTACACGTCGACGGTCTCGCCGGGCAACCAGGCTGCGCAGCGGGCGTCGGCCTCCTCGGCCATGATCGTGACCGCGGCGTCGATCTGACCGCGGTGAAACGCCGGCATGATCAGCCGCCGTGCGCGGTCGTGATATGCCTCGTCGGTTGTGATCAGGCCGTCGCCGAGTAGCGGCGCTAGTTGCCCGAAGTGGCCCTCGCGCCAGTGGAATTGCTCGGGATGCTCGAGCAGCGCGTAGGCGGTTGCGGGGGCGCCGACGAGGAAGGTCATGCGATGGTGGAGCATGCGCGTCTCGAACACCGGCCCGTGACGACGGTGCAGGTCGAGGAGGATCCTCAGCAGCTGCTCGGAGTTCATATCTAAGGAGCGCCGCAAGTCGAACGCGAGGTCTCCGGGAGGCCCGGCGCCGCGCAGCGAGCGCGCCTCCTGGCGAACATCCTCGACGAGGAACTCCCGTGCACTGAAGCGCCGCGGCGCCGGACGCGAAGCGGGCGTAATGGTCTGGACACGAGCGCTCATAGCGCATCGATACCAAGGATTGGTCTGACATCCATACGAACAAGAGTAAGACGAGCTATCGCTCGCTTTCAACTCGTTTTCTGCGATCATCCGCGCATCGTCAAGATCACCCGTAGACAGCCGCGCCAAGCCCGCTCGCTAGCGATGGTCGAGCGTATCCTCGACGCCGCCACTCGCGTTCTGGAGGATGTCGGCTACCACGGAGCATCGACCAACCGCATCGCTGCAGCTGCTGGCGTTAGCCCCGGCAGCGTCTACCAGTACTTCACCGACAAGGACGAGATCGTCGCGACAATCATCAAGCGGCTGATCGATAATTTCGCCGAGGGGGTTGCGCCTGCGCTGCGCCACGCCGCGACACTCGATCCGGCCACCAGTGTTCGCATGGTGCTCGAATCCGTCCTGGATGTCCTGGAGCGCGATGCCGCCCTGTTGCGCGCCCTGATCGATCGCGTGCCCGCGGCAGACCAAGCCGAGGCGCTGCGCCCAGTGCGCGCGCGGATCGCGGACTTCATCTACCAGACGCTCGCGAACCTAAGCCACGGACCACCCCGCGAGGAGCTCGACCGTTTGACCTGGACGGTGCTCGAGCTCACACAGCACATGCCCGTGCGCTACGTCCTCGACCGGCCGCCGATCGCGCGAGCGGACTTCGTCGAAGACCTCTCCCAGATCGTGCTCGACCTCGCATATCCCCAGACGATCCAGAACCACGGAGCCCTGAGATGAAGCTCTACGTACGTCCATACGTTCGCTACACGCTATGTCTGGACGCTGCGTCGTTGCCGAGTGGCTCGCGAGGAGATTAGTCTGCTCTCCGGCTATTTTGAGTCAGGACACGCCGACTATTCGCGAATCACGCAAAGACTCCTCGTCTTGTGCGAATTGCAGCGGCGTTGCGCTGCCGAGCCGACCTGGCGAGGACGGGTCGCGACCGAACAACAGAGCCACGTTCCAGTCCATCAACAGACGCAGCTTGCGTCCGAGCCCCGGCATCAGCAGCAGGTGGTAGGTGCGTGCGAGCAGCCATGCCGGCAGTCCGCGCCAGCGTAGGCCGAGTGTGATCGCCACAGCCTTGTTGTGACCGAGCTCGGCTACCACTCCGGCGCTGCGGTAGCGGAATGCTTTTGGCGATCTGCGCTCGAGTGTCGCGGCGATGTTGGAGGCGGCAAGCCGACCTTGGCGGATCGCGTGCTGGGCCGTTGGCGGGCATGCCTGTCCGCGCCTCGCTGGGTCCGGCACAGCGGCACAGTCTCCGATTGCCCACACACCCCGATGCCCGGCGACACGCAGCTCTGCATCGACCTCGATTCGCCCGCGATCGTCGAGCGGTAGTCCAAGCGAGGCGACAGCTGGGCTGGGCGTCACTCCGGCGGTCCAGACGACGGTGCGCGCGGGAATCTGCTCGCCACTCGAGAG
Organism: Solirubrobacteraceae bacterium; assembly: GCA_036008605.1. Lineage (GTDB taxonomy): Bacteria > Actinomycetota > Thermoleophilia > Solirubrobacterales > Solirubrobacteraceae > Palsa-744. Next base: position 115,650 of record DASYNL010000025.1, read on the forward strand.
AGTTGCGCTACATGCTGTCATGGCTGCGAGCGTTGTGCGCGTCTCGATCTCGATGCCGCGCGCCAGCAGCTCGCGTGCGGCGAACGCCGATAGGCTCGCCGGCACCTCGGGCATGATCCGCTCTTGTGCCTCGACGAGCACCCAACGCATGCCATCCACACGACAACGCGGGTAAAGCTCGATCGCCTGAGCGGCGAAGTCCTGAAGCTCGGCAAGACCCTCGAGGCCCGCGTAGCCGGCGCCAACGAATACGAAGCCAAGATACTCGGCGCGGCGCGCTGGGTCCTCCAGCGACTCGGCGATATCCAGGCACGTCAGCACCTGGTTGCGCAATGCCGTCGCATCGGACAACGACTTCAGGCCGGTCGCATGCTCGGCGAGGCCCGGAATCGGCAGCGTGCGCGAGACCGATCCCAGCGCGACGAGCAACTGGTCGTAGGCGAGCTCGAGGCGCTCACCGTCGACGCGGCGCACCAGCAAGGTTTGAGACTCCGGGTCGGCGCCCGTGACGTTTCCGATCAATAGGCCGGTTCGCTTGAGCTGCGAGCGCAACGGCACGACCACGTGACGCGGATCGAGCGTGCCCCCGGCGGTACCAGGCAGCAGGGGCGTGTAGAGCATGAAGTTGGCGTCGTTGACGAGCGTGACGCGCCCTCCGCTGGCAGCTGTAAGTCGCTCTAGTGCCTTAGCGGCGTAGAAGCCGCCAAAGCCGCCGCCGGCGATCGCAATGTGTCTGGCCATGCTTTGACGGTAGCCCTAAAAAGCCGTTGAGACCAATGTCACAAGCGTGTTACAAAGTCCCGTTGTGTGGTTTGGAGGATTTGTTCGTGCCGGGTACCGGCGCGGATGGCTTGGCCCGAGGCAGAGGAGCTAGCTGTCAGACGAGCCCGAGCAGTCGCGGCAGCCGATCCAACGACTCCAATAGCTCAGCACCGGCCTGTCGTAGCGCCGCTTCATCGCTGTCGGCGATGTAGCCCAGGGCGCGCATTCCAGCCGATACCGCCGCGGTGACTCCGGAAGCTGTGTCCTCCACGACAGCACAGCGAGACGGTTCTGCGCCCATAGTCGAAGCTGCATGCAGGAACAGGTCAGGGTGGGGCTTGCCGCGCGGGACATCGTGCGCTGAGAAGAGCGTTCCACTGGGGAACAGCTCGAGAAGCCCTGTCAGCTCCAGCGATAGGCGCGTCTTCTCGAGCTTGCCCTGGGACGCGACGCACACGGCGATCCCGGCGCCAACGACATGTCGTACCGCCTCGGCGGCTCCGGTCACGGAGCGCAGGTCTCGGTGGAAGGCCTTCGTGCGATCGCGCTCGTATTCGGCGAGCCAGCCCGTGGGAAGGGGACGGCCGAGCTTCGTCTCTGCCTGGGAGACCACCTCAGAGAGCAGCAATCCCTGATAATCGCGCCGCGCCTCGGCCAATGTGGTCGGTAGTCCCTGAGCGCTGAGCGCGCGTGCAAGCACGTCATTTGAGATGACCTCGCTGTCGACCAGGACTCCGTCGCAGTCGAAGATCACGAGCTGTGGAGCGTGCATCGGCGGGATCCTGACGGATGTGCCGCTCTGACTCTTCCCGGCGCTCGCGCTCGCGGGCCAGCTCGCGTTCTTCGCCGGCACCGATTTCGAAGAACACGAGCAACAGCCCTCCGCCCAGCCCGAGCGAGATCAGGACGATCGTGGACACTTCGCCGGCGACTCCCCCGACTAGGATGGCGCTCACAACCCCGGCCAGGACCAGCCCGGCAGCGAGTCCGAACATGACCAGGCGCACACGACGGTTCATAGTTCAACAGTAGAGACCATGAGCACCACTGCAAATCCAACTGCCTTGACCGAGCTTCCCGCCTGGAATGAGCTGCTCGTCCACCAACGCGAGATTGCCGGTACCTCGTTGCGCGAGCTGTTCGCCGCCGATCCCACACGCGGCGAGCGCCTTACGGCCGAGGGGCCTGGCTTCTGCCTGGACTACTCGAAGAACCGTGTCAGCGACGAGACACTCCGGCTGCTTGTCGAGCTGGCCAAGCAGTCCCGCCTGGCCGAGCGCACGGCGGCGATGTTCGCCGGCGAGCGCATCAACGTCTCCGAGGATCGCTCCGTCCTGCACGTGGCTCTGCGTATGCCAAGGAGCGTCTCGCTGGTGGTCGACGGGGTAGACGTCGTGCAGGAGGTTCACGCGGTGCTGGACCGAATGGTCGCTTTTTGCGAACGGGTCCGCTCCGGGGAGTGGCGGGGCCACACCGGCAAGCCGATCGCAAGCATCGTCAACATCGGCATCGGTGGCTCGGACCTCGGCCCGGTCATGGCCTACGAGGCACTGCGCCACTACACGCAGCGGGAGCTTACGTTCCGCTTCGTCTCGAACGTCGACTCCACCGACTTCGTCGAGGCCACCCGCGACCTCGACCCGGAGCAGACTTTGTTCATCGTCTCCTCCAAGACGTTTACGACCTTGGAGACGATGACCAACGCCCGTTCCGCACGCGAATGGTCGCTGGCGGCCTTGGGCGATGAGGCCGCGATCGCCAAGCACTTCGTTGCCGTCTCCACGAATGCAAGCGCGGTAGCCGAATTCGGGATCGACACGCAGAACATGTTCGGCTTCTGGGACTGGGTGGGAGGCCGCTACTCGATGGACTCGGCCATCGGCCTCTCGACGATGCTGGCAATAGGCCCGGAGGATTTTCACGAGCTGCTCACCGGCTTCCACGCGATGGACGAGCATTTCCGCAGCACCCCATTCGAGCGCAACCTGCCGGTGCTGATGGGCTTGCTGGCCGTCTGGTACTCCAACTTCTTTGGCGCACAAACCGTCGGAGTAATGCCATACAGCCAGTACCTAAAGCGCTTCCCTGCCTATCTGCAACAGCTGGCGATGGAGTCGAACGGCAAGCACGTGACCCTCGAAGGCGTCCCGGTCGACTATGACACCGGTGCGATCTACTGGGGTGAGCCCGGCACCAACGGACAGCACTCCTTCTACCAGCTGATCCACCAAGGCACGAGGCTGATCCCGGTCGATCTGATCGGCTTCGCGCATTCACTGAACCCGTTGCGCAACCACCACGATCTGCTGATGTCGAACGTCTTCGCCCAGGCTGAGGCATTGGCGTTCGGCAAGACCGAGGAGCAGCTGCGCACCGAAGGGGTGCCCGAGCCGATCGTCGCTCATCGCGTCATGCAGGGCAACCGTCCGACCAACGTCCTGCTGGCCGAGCAGCTCACCCCGCACACGCTCGGAGCGCTGATCGCCCTCTACGAGCACAGCGTCTTCACACAGGGCACGATCTGGGGCATCGACTCCTTCGACCAGTGGGGCGTCGAGTTGGGCAAGGCGCTGGCTAAGCGCATCATCACTGAGCTGGAAGCCGAGCAGGAGCCAGAGCTCGAGCACGACAGCTCGACCAACGCGCTGATCCGCCGCTACCGTTTGCTGCGCGAGCGATGAGCAGCGATCGAACATCGAGCACGAGCGCCGAGCGGAACCCCGCGGGATGAACGCCGAGCAGATCCCGATCGAGGTTCTCTCAAGCGATACGGACGTGGCGCTGCGCGCCGCCGAGATCGTCATCGAGCACGCCACCGCCGCTATCGAGGCCCGGCGCATGTTCACGCTGGCCGTGAGCGGCGGCCACACCCCGGGTCAGATGTTCGCCGAGCTGGCCCGGCGCAAAGACTTCCCGTGGGACCAGTCGGCGATCTATCAAGTCGACGAGCGCATCGCTCCAGACGGCGACCCCAATCGCAACCTCACACTCTTGTGGGACAACCTGCCCGAGGCGGCTTTCAGCCAACTGCATCCGATGCCGGTCACGGCCGGCAACCTGGAGGAGGCAGCGGCTCGCTACGCGAGCGCGATACCAGAGCGCTTCGATCTGATTCACCTTGGGATCGGCGCCGACGGGCACACGGCCTCGCTCGTGCCAGGCGACCCGGTACTGGACGTGCGCGATCGCGACGTAGCGCTTACGGCCGAGTACATGGGCCTGCGACGCATGACCGTCACCTACCCAGTGCTGAATCGCGCAAGAGCACTGCTGTGGCTGATCACCGGCAAGGAAAAGCGCGAGGCGCTGAGTCGATTGCAAGTCGGCGACGAGGCGATCCCGGCCGGGCGAGTCTCGCGCGTGCAGGCGCAGATCGTCGCCGACGCCGCGGCTGCCGGCCAGTGAGGAGAGCTTCCAGGGACGCGGCGCCCCGCCGTGCGCGGGACACGCGGCAAATTTGCGCTAAGAACGTGTCTCAAAACCTGCGGTGCTTTGCGCATGCGTTCATGGACCAAGCTGGTCGTCGCGGGATGTCGCAGCGCGTACTGGTGGTACGCGCAAGACGTCACGTGGCGATCCAGCGCAGCGTCCAGGGACGCATCTCGCGGTGCCGCAGGTTTTGAGACACGTTCTAAACCGGCAGCGGCTGGCGCGCCGAGGCCGCCTGCCCCTGCAGGTCGCTGAGCACCGCCAGCATCGACTCGACCTCGCACTCGCTCTGCGGCCAGGGCTTCTCGGGGTGGTCCTCGAGCGTCTTCAGCCCGTTGCCGGTGATGATCGCCACCACGGTCGCGTCGGGGTCGAGCTGGCCCGACTCCGCCAACTTCTTGAGTACCGCGATCGTGGTGCCGCCGGCCGGCTCGGTCAGGATCCCCTCGGTTTCGGCAAGCAGATCGATCCCGGCGAAGATCTCCTCGTCGTTGGCCGTGCCTGCACTGCCTTTGCGCGAGAGGACAGCGTCGATGACCAGGTAGCCGTCCCCCGGAGAGCCGATCGCCAGCGAATGCGCGATCGTCGTCGGGTTGCGTGGCTGGATCTCAGGCTCACCGGAGACGATCGCGTCGGCGATCGGCGAGCACCCCTCCGGCTGGGCGATGTGCATCTTCGTGGCGCTCGTCTGAGCCAATCCGACTGTCTCCAACTCGACCAGTCCCTTGTGCAGCCTTGAGGAAAGCGTTCCGCCAGCGGTGGCGGAGACGATGTGATCGGGAGCCTTCCAGCCGAGCTGCTCGACGATCTCGAAGACCGCCGTCTTGGCGCCCTCGGCGTAGAACGGCCGCAGCGTGATGTTGGCGAACTCGAGCCCGCTGGCGGCGGCCACCTTGCGGCACTCGCGGTTGGCTTCGTCGTAGTTGCCGGCAACCTGGCAGACGCGTGCGCCAAGCGCGCGGCAGACGCGCGCCTTGGTCCGCTCCAGGCGGTTGGGATAAAAGACATAGGGCGTGAGTCCGGCCTTGGCCGCCAGCGCGGCGACGGCCGTGCCGACATTGCCGGTGGAGACACAGCCGATCTCGGTCTTGCCGAGCTCGAGCGCCCGTGCGACAGCGCTCGAGACCACCCTGTCCTTGTAGGAAAAGCTCGGTCGCTGCGAGCTGTCGTCCTTCAAATACAGTTTGCTCAAGCCCAGTCGTGCCCCCAGCCGGTTCGCCGGGATCAGTGGCGTCATGCCCGATACCTGCCCGACTTCGGCCTGAGCGTGGGCCGAGCGGATCGGTGAGAGCTCGGACAACCGCCAAATGTTTCGGGGACGCTCGTCCATCGGCAGCTCACGCAAGCGAGCCTTCGCAAGCTCGTAGTCGTAGGCGACGTCAAAGCACTTGCCGCACATCGGGCAAAACGCCTCAGTGTCGGTTATCGGCCGTTTGACATCGCACCTCTTGCACACCAGTTCGGTCACGCACGAGCGCGTCGTCTCGTTCAGGTCTGCGTGCCCCATAGCGGTGCTCATTGGGTTCACCCTTTCTTCGTTTGGGTTGGTTGACTTCGATTTGTCCAAGTCATCGTGGCACAAGCTCCCCCCGAGGCCACGACGTGTCGATCTCGCTGCCGCTTGGTGTCGAGTCGATCAGCAGCTGCTCGGCGATGTGCGGAGCGAACGGCATCAGCACACGCGCAAGCATCCGCAGCGACTCGATCAGCGCCTCGTAGTCCTCCGCGCACAGCGAGCCGCGCTTGGCGATCACACGCTTCTCGTAGTCGCGGATGCGGTCGAACAGCCGCATCACGTTGCGAACGGCGCTGTGCATCTCGAGCTCACGCGCATCCTCGGTGATCTTCTCCACGGCGGTCTCACACCACTGCTCAAGACGTTTGCGCAGGTGCTCGGTCTTGTCGGCCCCCATCGTGGCGTTTTGATCGCCGTCGGTCGAGGCGCCGTTCGCGGCGCTTTGACTCAGCTCAGCGGGATCGAGTGTGAAGCGCGCATGCGAGTAGTCCCAAAGCTGGCGCAAGAAACGGTGACAGCGCTTGACGTCGCCGTCGCTCCAGTTCAACGAGCGCTGTGCGCGAGCGGCGTAGAGCACTGCCAGTCGCACGGTGTCGGCCCCGTATTGCGCTACCAGCTCGTCGGGGTCGACGACGTTGCCGAGGTGCTTGCTCATCTTGCGTCCGTCCCTGATCACCATCTCGTGAAACAGGCAACCGGCGAACGGCTCGCCGTCTGAGAGGAACTCCAAGGGTCCGATGTCGCGCAGCGCCTTGGTCACGGTGCGCTGGTCGAACACGAAGTTGCCGCTGTCCGAGCCGGCGACGACACGCTCGCAGGGCAGCCAAGCGCGCAGGTCATCGAGCGCCAGGATGTGCTCCAGGCTCTGCTCGCGCTCGGTAGGAGGTACACAGACGGGAACCCAGAGCCACAGCGCGTCGAAGTGACAGTCGAGCGTGTCGGTCTCACGTGTCGCAGTACCGCCGCACTTGGGACAGGTGGTCCGCACGAAATCCTCGCGCTCGGCAAGTGGATTGCCGGTGCCGGTCGGCGTCAGGTCGAGCGGCAGGATCACGGGCAGCGCATCCTTGGGCAGCGGCACCGCTCCGCAGCCGTCGCAATAGACGATCGGGATCGGCGTGCCCCAGGAGCGCTGTCTGGAGATGGTGAAGTCATTGGCGCGATAGCGCACCGCCGTACGCGTTCCCGGCACGGAGGCGTGAGGCCGGGTTGTGGTCTCTCCAGAGGGCGGACCCCCTGCGCGCGCGGGGTCATCCTCGGCTTGCTCGGTCTGGTTGAAGCCGGTCCGGCCAAACAACCGCTCGGCGATCAGCGCGTCGGTGCGGTCGCGCTCGGGCACGCCAAACACGGCTGTGGGTCCGAAGCGCCCGTCCACGGTAGGGGTGACGATCACCGGCAACGGCTCACCACCGGTGGGGGAGGCAAGCAGCCGCCCGGTCTCGACAAAGGGCATCGTTTGCGCCTCGCGCGCACTTCGCTCCAACCCAACCGCTCGCAGCTCGTCAAGCCGCTGAGCCAACCCTTGATCGCGCGCCCACTCATCGACCTGCGGGTGTCGCGGCGAGACGCTTACGAAGCGGGCCAGATCGAGCGCGTCGGTATGCGGCGTGAAGACGGTCAACGGCTCGCCATCCTGGCCGAGCAGGTCGAGCTCGACCCCGTCGACGCGCCCGAGCACGAAGCGCTGCGAGGCAAGCGCATTCTCGTCCCATATACCGCTGGCCGCCAGTTCGGCAAGACGCCGGTCGTTCTCCGGCACGTACTCGCTGATGCGCAGATACCACTGCGGACGTTGGATCAAGCGCACGGGATGGTGGCAACGCCAGCAGGTCCCGTCCTCGACCTGGATCGTCGCGAGCACCGTTTGGCAGGTATCGCACCAATCCACACTGCCGGTCCCGCGATAGACCAATCCGGCCTCCAGCAGGGTCAGGAACAACCACTGCGACCAGCGGTACATAATCGCCTCGGAGCTCATGAAAGTGCGCTCCCAGTCGAAGGAGAAGCCGAGCCTGCGCAGCTGCACGATCATGTGCTCGGCACAGCGATTCACCCAGGCGCTAGGCGGCTCTTTGCCGGCGATCGCGCCAAGCTCGGCGGGCAGCCCGAAGGAGTCGAAGCCAAAGGCGAACAGCACATCCTCACCGCGCCCTCGGCAAAAGCGCGCGTAGGCATCTCCGATCGAATAGCTGCGCACGTGCCCGATGTGGATGTTTCCGGAGGTGAACGGAGCCGACGGCTTGATGTACTTGCGAGCCCGATCCTCGCCGATCTCGGGCGTCCGGAAGGCGTCCTGCTCTCGCCAAACGGCTTGGCGACGAGCCTCGATTACCTGGGGGTCATAGTCGGCAAGATTGTCGTCGCTCATTCGACCGAGAATACCCAAGCCATACCCCGGCGCGGGCGTCAAGCCCGTTGCTATGCTCGTCCGCCACGACTGCAAGGATTCTCAGATGGAAGTAGAGATTGGCCGCGGCAAGCAAGGACGCCGCGCATACGGCTTCGATGACATCGCGATCGTGCCTTCCAGGCGCACGCGTGACCCCGATGACATCGACATCTCCTGGAAGCTCGGTCCCTACCAGTTCGAGCTGCCGATGATGGCCTCGGCGATGGACGGCGTCGTCTCGCCGGAGACGGCCGCGATCGTGGGTGGGCTAGGTGGTCTTGCGGTGCTCAACCTCGAGGGAATCTTCACGCGCTACGAGGACGCGGACGAGCAGCTGGAGCGGATCGCGGGTCTGCCGAAGGAGGTCGCCACGCGCGAGATGCAGGAGATCTACGCGACCCCAGTCAAGCCGGAGCTGATCGCCCAGCGCATCCGCGAGGTCAAGGAGCAGAAGGTCGTCGTGGCCGCCTCGTTGACCCCACAGAAGGTGCTCGAGTACTACGAGATCGCGCTCGAGGCGGGACTCGACGTGCTCGTCATCCAGGGCACCGTCGTATCCGGCGAACACGTCTCAACTGTCTCCGAGCCGCTCAACCTCAAGGAGTTCATACCCTCGCTCGACGTGCCAGTGGTGGTGGGTGGCTGTGCCTCCTACCAGACGGGTCTGCATCTGATGCGCACAGGCGCGGCGGGCGTACTCGTAGGCGTCGGACCGGGCGCTGCGTGCACCACGCGCGGCGTGCTTGGTATCGGCGTCCCGCAGGCGACGGCGATCGCCGACGTAGCTCACGCGCGCTCGACGCACATGCTGGAGACCGGCGAGTACTGCCAGGTGATCGCCGACGGCGGTATGCGCAACGGCGGCGACGTCTCCAAGGCGATCGCGCTGGGCGCCGACGCGGTCATGATCGGCTCGCCGCTGGCTCGCGCCCACGAAGCCCCCGGCCGGGGCTTTCACTGGGGCATGGCCACGTTCCACCCGACGCTCCCGCGCGGCGCGCGCGTGGCGACGACTCGCAACGGCACACTCGAGGAGATCTTGGTCGGGCCGGCGCGCGAGAACGACGGCACTTTCAACCTATTCGGTGGCCTGCGCACCTCGATGGCCACGTGCGGTCACAAGGACCTGGCGGAGTTCAACCGCGCCGAGGTGGTGATCGCCCCGTCCTTGCAAACCGAGGGTAAGCAGTTGCAGCGCGACCAGTCCGTCGGCATGGGCTCCAACGGCAGGGCAGCCGAACTGGTTAATGACTGACTCAGAGCCGCTCTCGGCTTCGCCTGGCGGCGTCCTCGGTCGCTCGCGTGCTGAGCACGCCACGCAGGGTGGGCGGGCAATAAATCTATTGCCAGACTCGCCGGGAGCGGCTCTGAGTGGGCTTGAGTCGCCCCCGGAGGCGTCGGATGCGGTCGGGGCAGCCCGCGAGGAGGTGGTCGTCCTCGACTACGGCGGGCAGTACTCGCAGCTGATCGCAAGGCGCATTCGCGATTGTGGGGTGTTCTCAGAGCTGTTGCCTCACCATGTCCCGCTGGAGGAGGTCGCCAAGCGCAAACCGCGCGGGATCGTCCTCTCCGGAGGCCCCGCATCGGTGTACGCCCCGGGAGCGCCGATCCTTGAGCGTGGCCTGCTGGAGCTTGGCGTGCCGGTGCTCGGCATCTGTTACGGCATGCAGCTGCTGGTCCACGACCTGGGAGGCCGGGTCGAGCAGGCGGAGGTGGGAGAGTTCGGCCGCTCCGAGCTGACCGTCACCACCCCAGGAGTGCTGCTGGCGGGAATGCCAAAGGAACAGACGTGCTGGATGTCTCACCGCGACACCGTCTTCGAGCCGCCAGTTGGCTTCACCGCGCTGGCCTCCTCAACCGGCTCGCCGGTCGCGGCCGTCGAGGACCCGGCTCGCGGCATCTACGGCATCCAATTCCATCCCGAGGTAGTCCACACGCCATACGGCCAGGAGATCCTCACGCGCTTCCTGACCGAGGTATGCGGCTGTGAGCTCACCTGGTCGGCGGCCTCGATCGCCGAAGACCAGATTGCCCGCATTCGCAAGCAGGTGGGGGATGGGCGCGTCATCTGCGGTCTCTCGGGGGGAGTGGACTCCTCGGTGGCAGCACTGCTGGTGCATCGTGCCGTCGGCGATCAGCTCACGTGCGTGTTCGTCGACCACGGATTGATGCGAAAGGACGAGGGCGAGCAGGTGGTCAGCGCCTTCAGGGACACCTTCGGCGTCCCACTGGTGGCGGTCGACGCCGAGCAGCGTTTCCTCGAGAAGCTCAAAGGCGTCACCGAGCCAGAGGCCAAGCGCAAGGCGATCGGCGCCGAGTTCATCCGCGTGTTCGAGGAGGAGGCGGCCAAGATCTCCGCTTCTAGCCCGGCTCGTTATCTGGTGCAGGGGACGCTCTACTCGGACGTGATCGAGTCAGGGGGAGGCACAGGCGCCGCGACGATCAAGTCCCACCACAACGTCGGCGGCTTGCCGGAGGACATGCAGTTCGAGCTGGTCGAGCCGCTACGCGCTTTGTTCAAGGATGAGGTGCGCGCTGTGGGAGCAGAGCTGGGCTTGCCCGAGCGCCTGGTCTGGCGCCAGCCGTTCCCGGGGCCGGGCTTGGCGATCAGGATCGTCGGCGGCGAAGCGACGCGCGAGCGCCTGGACGTGCTGCGCGAGGCTGACCACATCCTGCAGGAGGAGATCCGCAAGGCGGGCCTCTACCGCGAGCTGTGGCAATCCTTCTGCGTCCTGCCGGACGTGCGCACGGTGGGAGTGCAGGGCGACGAGCGCACGTACGGCTATGTGGTCGTGATCCGCGCGGTTACCAGCGACGACGCGATGACGGCCGACTGGGCGCGCCTGCCTTACGACTTGCTGGAGACGATCGCCTCGCGCATGATCAATGAGCTGCGCGAGGTAAACCGGGTGGTCCTCGACATAACGTCGAAGCCCCCCGGCACCATCGAGTGGGAGTAGCTATCATTCCCGCTCTCGCCGCGCGCGACAGATCGCGTGCGGCCTTTTTCACGCCATGAAGACCTACGTCGCCAAGCCCACGGATCGCGAGCGAAACTGGCTCGTCGTCGACGCCAACGGACAAACGTTGGGACGTCTGGCGACGCAGATCGCCGATGTCCTGCGCGGCAAGCGCAAGCCGGAGTACACCCCCCACATCGACACGGGTGACTTCGTTGTAGTCATCAACGCCGAGAAGATCACCGTCACCGGCAAAAAGCGCCAAGACAAGCGCTACTACCGCCACTCCGGCTACCCGGGCGGCCTGCGCTCGCGCACCTTCGAGGAAATGATCGATCGCCGCCCGGAGGAGATCATTCGCCTGGCGGTCAAGGGCATGCTGCCGCGCAACCGCTTGGCCCGCAAGCAGATCACCAAGCTGAAGGTCTACGCCGGCCCCGAGCACCCACACGTCGCCCAGAAACCGCAACAGATGGAGATCGAGGCGTAATGGCCGACGAGCCCACAGAGCAGACCGACGAGCAGCCTGAGCCCACCGAGCAAAGCGTCGAGACGCCTCAGGCCAACGAGGAGACTCCTACAGTCGAGCCGGCCGAGGAGCCCGTAGCCGCGGAGGCGGTCGTCGAGGCCAAGGCTGAGATCATCGCGGAGGCAGTTGTCGAGGAGGCAATCGAGGAGGCCGTTGTCGAGGCTGCTCTCGAGGAGCTCGCCGCTGAGGTCATCGCGGAGGCGGTGGTCGAGGCCGAGGTTGAGGCCGAGGCAGAGGTTGAGGCCGCGACCGAGGTTGAGGCCGAGGCAGAGGAGCTTGAAGAGGAGGAGCCTACGCCGCGTGTAAAGCCCAGCGTACCGGGAGCCCATCTCGAAGTGGACATCGTCCCCGAAGGCGTAGACCCGCTCGCGCCCGAGCAGCCGGCCGATCCTTACGCGCTCGACGAGGACGACGAGCCGAAGTCCGAGGAGGACAGCGAGGTTGAGCACCTTGCCCAGCCAATCTCAAGCGCCGCCATCGACCTGGCTGCCGGAGCGCGCTACAAGGCCACCGGCAAGCGCAAGACCGCGATCGCGCGCGTCATCCTCAGGCCAGGTAGTGGCACATATCTCGTCAACGGGCGCACACTCGACGAGCATTTCCCGCGCGCCACGTTGCAGCGCAACATCCGCCAGCCGCTTGAGACCGTCGGCTACCAGGAGCGCATGGACGTCGTGGCGAGGTTGCATGGCGGCGGTATCTCCGCCCAGGCGGGCGCACTGCGCCACGGCATCTCTCGCGCGCTGCTCGAGGCCGATCCGAACCTGCGTGGCGAGCTCAAGCGCCGCGGCTTCCTTACGCGTGACTCGCGCGCCAAGGAGCGCAAGAAGGCCGGCCTGAAGAAGGCGCGCAAGCGGCCGCAGTTCTCCAAGCGCTGATCCGCGTATCCGCTGCGCTCGCCGTGGTGAGCGCAGACAGCGAGAATCGCTGCATGACGATCCTCAAGGGCGAATGACACCGAGGCTGTTCGGGACCGACGGGGTCCGCGGCGTTGCCGGTGAGCTGCTCAGTGCCGAGCTGGCACTTGCGTTGGGCAAGGCTGTCACTGCTCGCAGCCCAGCAGATCGTCCTCGAGTGCTGATCGTGCGCGATACGCGCGAGTCCGGCGAGATGCTGCAGGCTGCTTTGGCGGCCGGCGTCAGCGCGGCCGGGGGAGAAGCTTTGCTGGGAGGTGTGCTGCCGACACCGGCGGCGCCGCTGCTGATCAAGCGCTACGGCTTCGATTTGGCGGCGGTGCTGTCCGCTTCGCACAACCCCTACCAAGACAACGGCATCAAGTTCTTCGCCGCCGATGGCTTCAAGCTCAGCGACGAGCAGGAGCAGACGATCGAACGGGAACTGCTGCAGGCCGATAGTTCCGCAGGCAGCGCACATGGGGAGCAGTTGGGGGGTGAGCAAGCGGGCGACGCGCATGCCGGTGGTTCCTCCAAAAACCCGATGCCTCCTGCACGCGCGGGGGGCATGCCTACAATCGGGCACGTTCGCGAGCTGCGTGGCACGCATGAGGACTACCTGCGCGAGCTCGAGTCGCGCTTCGCCGAGCTGCGTCTCGACGGGCTCGACATCTTGCTCGACTGTGCCAACGGCGCCACTTACAAGGTTGCCCCCGAGATCTTTCGCCGCCTCGGCGCTGAGGTCACCGTCGTGGCCGCAAGTCCCGACGGGCGCAACATCAACAAGGGTTGTGGCTCGACTCATGTCGCCGCGCTTGGCGAGCAGGTGCGTGCGGGCGGACATGCGCTTGGCCTGGCCTTCGACGGCGACGGCGATCGTGTGCTCGCGGTTGATCGCACGGGCGCCGTGGTCGACGGCGACGAGCTGATCGCACTTGCGGTTTTGCATCTGCGCGAGCAGGGACGGCTGGCCGGCGATGGCGTGGTCGTGACGGTGATGACCAACTACGGCTTTCACTCGGCGATGCGCGAGGCCGGCATCGAGGTCGCCTGCACGAACGTCGGCGATCGCTATGTGCTCGAGCAGCTGCGCAGCAGCGGCTGGACGCTCGGGGGAGAGCAGTCCGGGCACATCATCGAGATGGGCTTCAACAGCACCGGCGACGGAATCGCGGGAGCGCTGCTCACGCTCGAGGCGCTGGCCGGACGCGACCTAAGCGAACGCGACGCGATGCACAAGCTGCCGCAGCGGCTCGTCAACGTACGCGTGCTGGACCGAGGTGCGCTCGCGAGCTCTGAGAGCGTCGCGCAGGCCGTGACCCAGGAGGAAGAGGCGCTCGCCGGCCGCGGGCGCGTGCTCGTCCGTCCCAGCGGCACCGAGCCGCTCGTGCGCGTGATGGTCGAGGCCCCCAGCGACGAGGAGGCCGACGCGGTCTGCTCGCGGCTGGTGGCGCTCGTGCAGCGCGAGCTGGGCTAAGAACGTGTCTCAAATGAGCTGTGTGGCGGGATGTCTCACCGTTTGTGCGTCGGGGTGTTTTGGTTCGTCTTTGATTGGTCCTGCCAACACCCCCCTTTCTGGACGCGTAGATAAAGGTTAGGTACCTAAATAAATCATTCGTGTCCAAACAAGGGGGGTATTGAGTGTGCAGGTCATTTTGAAAGACCTTCTACGGCTCGTGAGTCCCAAGACTCGCTGATATCGTCGTCGCCGTGTGCGGCATAGTTGGCTATGTAGGCAAGCGCCCGGCCCGCGAGCTACTGCTCGCGGGGTTGCAGAAGCTCGAGTACCGCGGCTATGACAGCGCCGGCATCTCGCTGATCGCGGGGGATCAGATCGAAGCGGTGCGCTCAGTCGGCAATCTGAGTGCGCTACAGGCAAAGCTCGACCACAACGAGCGCTCCGCCTCCGTGGCGGTGGCCGAGCGTGTCGCCACCACTGGGATCGGTCACACGCGCTGGGCTACGCACGGGCGCGTCAGCGAGGAGAACGCCCATCCCCACTACGACCCCGAGGACCGGCTGCACGTCGTTGTCAACGGGATCGTCGAGAACTACATGGCGCTGAAGGAGCGCTTGATCGGCGAAGGCAACCTGTTCACCTCCGAGACCGACGCCGAGGTGATCGCTCATCTGGTAGCAGCCCACTACGAGGGCGACCTCACGCTCGCCGTGCGCAGGGCGTTCGCCAAGCTCGAGGGCCACTTTGCGTTCGTGGCGATGAGCGCCGAGCAGCCCGACACGCTTGTCGGCGCTCGCAAGGAGTGTCCGCTGGTCATCGGTCGCGGCGAGGGCGAGCAGTTCATCGCCTCGGCCGTACCTGCCTTCTTGGCGCAGACACGCTCGGTGCAATACCTGGACAACGGCGAGCTGGCGGTGCTGCGACCCGACGGCGTCACGATCCTGACGCTCGCTGGGGATGAGGTCGCGCGTGAAGTGGAAGAGGTCGACTGGGACGAGGAGACGGCCGAGAAGGGCGGCTATGAGACCTTCATGCTCAAGGAGATCCACGAACAGGCGGACGCCGTGGCCGAGACGATCGCCGACCGCGTGGCGCGCGGCGATGGCGTCGACCTGGACGAGCCGGGCGCACTCGACGAGACGATCCTCGCCGACGTCAAGCGAGTGGTGGTCGTCGCCTGCGGAACCTCCTACCACGCGGGCCTGGTGGGCCGTTACGCGATCGAGGAATGGGCGCGGCTGCCCGTCGAAATGGACATCGCCTCGGAGTACCGCTACCGCAACCCGGTCGTCGGCCCCGGTGACCTCGTGATCGGGATCTCCCAGTCCGGCGAGACAGCGGACACGCTCGCGGCGATGCGCAAGGCGCGCGCGGCCGGCGCCACCGTGCTCGCGATCACCAACGTGATGGGCTCGCAGGCCACGCGCGACGCCGACGGCGTGCTGTTCACGCGCGCGGGCCTCGAGATCGGCGTAGCCGCCACCAAGACGTTTGTCTGCCAAGTGGCGGTCATCTACCTGCTGGGGCTGCGCTTGGCCGAGCTGCGAGGCACGCTCTCGCCCGAGCGTCTGGCGGAGTTGGTCAGCGAGATCAAGCGTCTGCCGCACTGCATCGACGAGGTGATCGCGAACGTCGACGAGCAGATCGAGCAGGTGGCCTCTGAGCACGCGCAAAAGGAATTCTTTCTCTACCTGGGCCGCCACGTCGGGCTGCCAGTGGCGCTTGAGGGGGCGCTGAAGCTGAAGGAGATCTCCTACATCGCGACCGACGCCTATGCGGCCGGCGAGATGAAGCACGGCCCGATCGCGCTGCTCGACGAGTCCACGCCCGTGGTGTGCGTAGCGACCGACTCTCCGGTGCTGGAGAAGATCGTCTCCAACATGCAGGAGGTGCGAGCACGCGGCGCCCATGTGATCGCCCTGACGACCGAGGGCAACGGTTTGGAGGGTCAGGTCGACGTCGCGATCCCGGTGCCCGCGATCGACTGGATGCTGCAACCTGTGCTGGCTGTGATCCCGCTGCAGATGCTCGCTTACCGGATAGCCAGGCTGCGCGGCTTGAACGTCGATCAGCCGCGTAACTTGGCAAAGACCGTCACGGTGGAGTAGACGCCTAAACGGGTGGATTTCCGGGCGAGCCCCTAGTATCGCTCGTCATGACGGAGCTTCCCGACTGGTGTGAGCCGCTGCTCGACGCGCCGCGTATGCGGGCGGTCGATCGGTGGGCGATCGAGCAGCGGGGGACACCGTCGCTCGATCTGATGGAGCGCGCCGGTGTGGGTGTGGCACGGGTCGTGCAAGAGCTCGCGCCCGACGGAGCTGTGGTCGTGGTTTGCGGCAAGGGCAACAACGGCGGCGATGGCCTCGTGGTGGCCAGGCTGCTGCGCCAGGCGGCAAGAGAGGTGACGGTCGTGTGCTTGGCGGCCGCCGAGGAGCTCTCACCCGACGCGCGCGCCAACCTCGAGCGCTTGCCCGGAGCGCCACCGCTGGCGCTATCGGATAGCGCCTCCGAGGCGATTGCGCACGCGCATGTGATCGTCGACGCGCTGCTGGGCACCGGCTTCTCAGGCGTTGCCCATGGAGCGGTGGCCGAGGCGATCGCGGTTATCGAGACCGCGCCGGGACTCGTGCTGAGTGTGGACATACCCAGCGGAGTCGACGCTTCCACCGGCGTCGTCGCCGGTCTCGCGGTCAAAGCCACCAAGACCGTCACATTTCACGCGGCCAAGCCTGGGTTGTGGATCTATCCCGGTAAGGGCCATGCCGGCGAGATCGGCACGATCGACATCGGCATCCCGCGCGGCGCACCCGACACAAGCGATATTGGCCTCATCCGCAACGAGGCTCTCGCTGCGCTGCCAGACAGGGGGGCTACCTCGACCAAGTTCAGCAGCGGCCATGTTGTCGTTGTCGGTGGCTCGCGTGGGCTGATGGGTGCCCCGGCGATGGCCTCGCTCGCCGCGCTGCGTGCCGGTGCCGGCTACGTGACCGCATGTGTGCCGTTCTCATTGCAGCAGATCCTGGACGGGCAGCTGCTGGAGGTGATGACCCGTGGCCTCGCGGACGAGGGCGGTGCGCTCACGCCCGAGGGACTGTCCGCGGTTACCGACTCGCTTGCCCGAGCGGGCTGCCTGGCGCTCGGCCCGGGGCTCGGCCGCGATCCCCAGAGCGTGCTTTTCGCTCGCGAGCTGGCACGCGGAGCACCGCTCGCGCTGGTGCTCGACGCCGACGGCTTGAACGCACACGCCGGATCGCTTGATGGGCTTGCTGTGAGAGAGGCGCCGACGGTGCTCACGCCGCATGCCGGCGAGCTGGCGCGACTGCTGGACATAGACAGCGAACAGGTTCAGAGCGAACGGCTTGCACACGCACGCAAAGCCGCTGAGCAGGCCGGAGCGATCGTTGTACTCAAGGGCGACGACACGCTTGTCGTAGAGCCCGCTGGCCGCATCGCGATCAGCCGCGGCAATAGTCCCGCGCTCGCCACAGCCGGCACCGGCGACGTGCTCACAGGCACGATCGCGGCGCTGCTCGCACAGGGGATGGAGCCGTTTGTGGCTGCCGCCGCGGGCGTCCAGCTCCATGCTCAGGCAGGCCGCGAGGCTGCGCGCAGGCAGGGAGCAGCCGAGGGTGTGATCGCCGGTGACGTGATTACCGCTTTGCCTAGAGCGAGGCGCCCGTGAGTGCGCGCCGGGCGCTCGCGCGCGTCAATCTGGCGGCAATCGAGCGCAACTGCGTACGCTTGCGCGAGGAGCTGAAGCCGGGTTGCGAGCTGTGTGTCGTGGTGAAGGCCGATGGCTATGGCCACGGAGCGGCGCAGAGCGCGCGTGCGGCGCTCGACGGGGGCGCGACCTGGCTGGCGGTTGCAGGTGCGCATGAGGCCATGCAGCTTCGGCGGGCGGGCTTCGGCGAAGCGCGACTGCTCGTGATGGGCGCCCTCAGTCCGGTCGAGCTGGACGAAGCGCTCGCGGCCGAGGCCGACGTCGTCGTGTGGAGCGAGCAGATGGTTGCTGCCGTTGCTCAGGCAGGTGGCGGTCGTGTGCACGTCAAGCTCGACAGCGGCATGGGGCGGCTCGGCACGCGCGACTCAGAGCTTGGGCTGCGTGTGGCGGCGCTTGCCGCCGAGACCACACAGGTCGAACTGGCCGGGGCGATGACTCACTTCGCGACCGCCGACGACGAGCACGACGAGTTCTTCGCGCGCCAGCTCGAGACGTTCAGCGGCTGGACGGAACAGCTCAAGGACTCATATCCGGACATCGTCGTGCATGCCGCCAACAGCGCCGCCACTCTGCGCGAGCCGCGCTCGCACTTCGACATGGTTCGCTGTGGCATAGGCGTATACGGGATGGACCCGTTCGGGTGCGACCCGTTGGCGCGCAGGCTCGACCCTGCCCTTGAGCTGGTCTCCTATCTGGCGGAGGTCAAGGACTGCGCTCCCGGCCAGAGCGCCGGCTACGGACGACGCTTCGTCGCCAAGCAGGAGACGCTGCTCGGCGTGCTTCCGATCGGCTACGGCGACGGCTGGCGACGAGCACTGTCCAACAACGGTGAGGTATTGATCGCCGCGCGGCGGAGACCGATCGTGGGCACGGTAAGCATGGACAACCTCACGGTCGATCTCGGTGCGGACACCCAGACCCACGACTTGCGCGGCAGCGAGGCCGTGCTGATCGGCGCGCGTGGCGATCAGCGGATAACCGCCGAGGAGGTGGCGCAGCGGATGGATACGATCAACTACGAGGTGACCTGCGCGCTGACCGGACGTGTGCCGCGCGTCTACCACCGTGACGGTCAATGAGCGCCGCGGCGCTTGAGATCATCCGCTCGGCGCTTGCGGGGCAGCGTGCTTGGCTTGTCGGTGGAGCTGTGCGCGACCGGCTGCTCGGCCGGTCTGGGGCCGACCTGGACGTCGTGCTCGACGGCGACGCGGGGGAGGGGGCGCGCGCGATTGCGCAGGCTGCCAAGAGCGCCGGCGCTCCCGCGGCCTGCTTTGCGCTCTCAGAAGAGTTCGGGGCGTGGCGCGTGGTCGCGCGCGGAGGGGCTTGGCAGGTTGACGTGGAGGCGATGCGCGGCGACTCGCTGGAGGCCGACCTGCGCTTGCGCGACTTCACCGTCAACGCGATCGCCGAACCCTTGGATGGGGGGGAGCCACTCGACCCGCTTGGCGGTCTCGGTGACCTGTGTGCCGGGCGTCTGCGCATGGCGGGTGCGGACGCCTTCGAGGACGACCCACTACGAGTCCTGCGCCTGGTGCGAGTCGCGGTCGAGCTGGAGCTGGAGCCCGAGCCCGAGGCGATCCTGGCCGCACGCGCGCAGGCGCCGCGACTGGAGCGGATCTCGCCCGAGCGTGTGTTCCTCGAGCTGCAGCGAATCGTCGCCTCGGCGCAGGCTCTGCGCGGACTCGAGCTGATGAGTGAGCTCGGCGCTACGCGCATCGTGCTGCCGGAGATCGAAGCTTTGCGTGGGGTGGAGCAGAGTCGCTTTCATCACCGCGATGTCTACGGTCATACGCTGGAGGTGTTCGAGCGCACGGTCGAGCTGACTATGGGTGCGAGCGATTCCGAGTCGATCGTCGCGCTGGGCGAGGAGCAGCGCACGCCGGTGTTCGAGCTGCTGGCGGAGCCGCTTGCCGACGGGATGACTCGCGGGCAGGCGTTGCGCTGGGGGGCCTTGCTGCACGACGCAGCCAAGCCGGCCACGCGCTCGGTGCGCGTGCTCGACCGTCGCGTGACCTTCCTTGGGCACGACGTGCAGGGGGCAGAGCTCGCTCGGGATGTACTCGGACGCCTGCGGGCAAGCGTGCGTCTGCGCGAGCATGTCGCGGCGCTGGTGCGCCATCACCTACGCCTCGGCTTTCTCGTGCACCAGCCCCAGCCGCTTGCCCGCGGCACCGTCTACGACTATCTGCACGCGTGCGAGCCGGTGGAGGTGGATGTCACGCTGCTGTCGGTATGCGACCGGCTCGCCACGCGTGGGGCGAAAGCTGAGCAGGCGATCGCGGCGCACGTCGATCTGGCTCGAAGAATGCTCGACGACGCGCTTGAATGGCATCGAGCGGGCGCGCCCAAGCCGCTGTTGCGCGGCGACCAGCTCGCGTCCGAGCTGGGCATCCCGCTCGGCCCGCGCGTGGGCGAGCTGCTGGCGGCGCTTGTGCGAGCTCAGTACACAGGCGAGGTCAGCACCCACGAGCAGGCGCTAGCTCTCATACGGACGTATGGCCTCAGGTCTCGCGATCCATAGGGGAGAAGATGTGATGTTCTATTTGCGCGATTGCCGATAGTGACTACATATCGTAGCTACATAGGTGAATCTCAAAAAAAGTATGTAATTACACCTGCGACTTGCAGGTACTGTCCATCGCCCGGCATCTCTGTCCATCACTCTGCATCCTCTTGAGAGCGCCTCGACGCGGCTAGGATGGCCGTCATGAGCGAGCAAGACTGCATCTTTTGCAAGATCGTGGCGGGCGAGCTACCAGCGACGATCGTCGACCAGGACGAGCACACGCTGGCCTTCATGGACATCAATCCCGCTACGCGCGGCCATGCGCTTGTGATACCCCGCAAGCATGCGGTGGACCTGCTGAGTATCGACGAGCGCGAGCTCGAGGCCGTCGCCATCGCGGCGCAACGCCTTGCGCGTCTTGCGAAGGAGCGTCTGGGAGCAGATGGAGTCAACGTGATCAACTCCTGTGGGGCGGCCGCTTGGCAGACGGTGTTCCACTTTCACCTGCACGTCATTCCCCGCTACGTCGACGATCCACTGAAGCTGCCATGGACGCCTGCGCTCGGCGATCCTGCCGAGATTGCCGCCGCGGCGGCTGCAATTGGGTCTGTAGCTTGAGCTCGGTCGCCGAGATCAAGCTACAGACCAAGGGGGAATAATGGCTTCCGCGTCGAACCGCTACATCGTGCCTGTTCTCGTGTTTGCTCTTGGATGCTCCATATGAGGCGCTTCATCACCACGATCGCTCTAGGCTGTGGGCTCGTGCTTGCCATCCCGGCGGGCTCGCTGGCCACACTGACCGAAGTCGGCGTTATCCCGGCTACGACTCCGGAAACCGTGCCAAGCTGTCCGACGCCCTCCTGTGAGGCCGTCAGTCGCACGACCGGATTCCAGGTCAAGGTCGAAACCAACAACAACACCGAGGCGGCTCCTCGTGAAGGCACGATCGTCGCCTGGACGATCTCACTCGGCAAGCCGACCGCGGCTCAGATCAAGTTCTTCAACGCCAATGAGGGCGGCGCGGCGTCAGCCGGCATTACGATCCTGCGCGCTGAAAAGAGTCCCAAACTGACATACAAAGTGATCGGCCAGAGCCCTGTCGTTCCGCTGGAAAAGTACTTTGGCAAGACCGCCCAGTTCCCGCTCGCTACAACTGTTGCCGTCAAGAAGGGGGACATCGTCGCCTTGACCGTGCCCACTTGGGCGCCGGCGCTCGCGCTTGGCTTCGGCAAGGGCACCTCATGGCGAGCGAGCCGAGGGAAGGGTCAGTGCAAGACCACCGGCACTCAGACCGCACAGACAGGTATCGGCTCCAGTGTGCAGTATTACTGCCTGTACCAGACCGCGCGTCTGACCTACAGCGCGACGCTGATCTCTACGCCCTGATCGTCGGACGGCCTCCTGGGGTTTGCCGCCGGGGCCGGCCGGTGCCGGGTTAGCGACGATTGAGCAACCGCGGACTGGGGTCCGCGAGTAGGTGGCTAAGGCGCGCTGGCGCCGCCGCTCGAGCCGACGCTGCCAGAGGGTTTTTCAGGAGTTTTTTCTGTAGCGGCTTTTTCCGACGCCGTTTTTTCGCTGGCGACTTTTTCGGCTGATTCCCCACCGGCCGAGGTCCCTCCGGCGGCACTTGAGTTGCTTTCTCCAGAGGCGCCTTCGCTGGATTCGCTGCCTCCCGTCGAGCTGGTGGAGCCTTCGCCAGTCGTCGGGGTTGTGGACGTTGTCGCGGTGGTCGAAGTTGAAGTTGTTTCGGTCGCTTCCTTTTCGGCCGAGGTGTCGTTCGGCGGCGTTATTTCTGGGGTGCTCTTCGGGGTTGCGTCTGAGACACTGGTGCCACCACAGGAGGAAAGACCGAGACCGGAGAGGACTATCAGGGCGCTCGCCGCGAGCGCGATCGTGCGCGAGCGAGGCAGGCGCGGCGTCACGCGCCGAGCGGACCCATCCGCCGGCCGCAGGTGGGGCAGTCGTTCAGGTCCTTTTGAGCCGGCTGCTCGCACCACGGACAGAAGCGCAGGTTCTCAACCGCCCATGGCAGACGCGAAGGGTCAGGCGCCAGCGGCAGCAACTTGCCGACGATCTCCATCTCCTCGCCAGTGTCGCGGTCGAGGTATATCTCGCCTGGGACTGCCTCCACCAGGACCTCTCGTCCCGTGGAAGGGGTGCGCAGACGATAGCGCTGACTCGTGCTCACGCCCGGCACTTTAGCGGAGCGCCCGGGCGGATGGGCAATAGGCTTGGGCCTTGCGCATCTTGATCTTTCACGGCTACCTGTTGAGCGGGACCGGCTCGAACGTCTACAACGCGCGCCTCGCCGAAGCGCTGGTCGGGCTCGGGCACGAGGTGCATCTATTCAGCCAGGATCGCCATCCTGAGCGCTACGCGTTCGTGGGAGCGGCCGGCGACTGGGACAGCGGCAGGCTGCGTGTGGGCGCGATCGGGGAAGGTCCATCCCCAGGCTGCACGGTCTATCGCCCGGACATCGGCGGGCTCCTACCTCTGTACGTAAAGGACCGCTACGAGGGCATCGAAGCCAAGACGTTTGCCGACTGCTCGGACGAGGAGATTGCGCGCTACGTCCAAGCCAATGTGGACGCCGTGCGAGAGGTCGCCGAGCTTGTTCGCCCGGAAGCGGCGCTGGCGAACCATCTCGTGATGGGACCCGTGATCCTGGCGCGGGCGCTTGGCAAGCAGACGCCCTATGCGGTGAAGGTGCACGGGAGTGCGCTCGAGTACACGGTCAAGCCCGAACCTGAGCGCTTCATGAGCTTCGCGCGCGAGGGCCTTGCGGACGCCAAGACGGTGCTTGTCGGCTCGCTGCACACCGCCGAGAGCCTTTGGCTGGCGCTTGGCGAGGAGGATGGGGCTCAGGTCGAGCTGCGCACGCGTTTGGGTCCTCCCGGGGTCGATGTCGAGCGCTTCCGTCCGATGGAGCCGCGAGAGGCTTGGGCGGCGATGCGCAGGCTGCAGCAACGCCTGGAGCGCGACGCTCCCGCTCTGGTCGAGGAGTCATCGAGCGCTTTCACGCGCGACGATCAACTGGCTGCAGATGCGCTCGAGAAGATTTTGGATAGGAGGGGCGTGCTCGTGGCGTACGTGGGCAAGCTGATCGTCAGCAAGGGTGTGGACCTGTTGATCGCCGCTTGGCCGCTTGTGAGGATGCGGGCGCCCGACGCACAGCTTGCGGTCGTGGGCTTCGGCGCTTACCGCGAAGGCTTGGAGCGCCTGGTCGCGTGCCTCGCTGCTGGCGATCTCGACGGCGCGATGGAGATTGCGCGCCTTGGGCGTGCCTTGGAGGCTGATGGAGGCGCGTCCAACGACCCGCGGCAAGCAAAACCGCTGCGGCACCTGCTCGCGTTCTTGAGTTCACTGTCCGGCGTCGAGGCGCGACGCTACCTGGAGTCTGCACGCGGCCTGGACGAGCGGATCGTGTTCACCGGGCGTTTGGACCACGAGGAGCTGGCGGAGGTGCTGCCTGCGTGCTCGGCGCTGGTCGTGCCGAGCACCTTTCCCGAGGCGTTTGGGATGGTCGCCGTCGAGGCGGGGGCGTGCGGCGCGCTGCCTGTGAGCGCAGCCCACTCGGGGTTGGCCGAGGTCAGCCAGGAGCTCGCCGGAGAGCTGCCCTCCGAGGCTGCCGCATGGCTTTCCTTCCCAGTCGACGACGATGCTGTACAAGCGCTTGGTGAGCGGCTCGTGGCCTGGCTGGGAGCCGATAGCGACCTACGAGATCGCACGCGGACAGCCCTGGTTGGTGCGGTGCGTGAGCGTTGGTCGTGGCAGGGCGTCGCGCGAGGGGTGATCGCGGCAGCTGGCGGAGAACCGGTCGGCCGGTCCTTTGGGTAGAGTTGACCCGCTGATGTACGGGGTGGGTTTGCATAGGGGATTGTCTGCGCGCAGTGTCAGTGCACTGCTCGGGGTGGTTTGTCTGCTGTTCGTGCTCGCCGGCTGTGGCGATGCGGAGAAAGAGAACGATGCGAACCTGATCGTCGGCAAGCAACAGTTCGTCGCCAAGTGCGGCTCCTGTCACACGCTTGCCCGGGCCAACACAAAGGGCACCGTCGGCCCCAACCTCGACGAAGCATTCCGCGCGAGCGTCGACGAAGGCCTGGAGCGCAACGCGATCCGCACGGTCGTCGAAGGACAGGTACAGAACCCCAATCGCGAGGGGGTGATGCCCAGCGGGCTGGCAAGCGGCTCTACGTTGACCGATATCGCCGCCTATGTCGCCCAGGCGGCCGATCGTCCCGGACAGGACACGGGACTGCTCGCCGACGCGGTGAAAGCGCCCGGTGCCGGAAAGCCGGCTGTGGAGAAGGCCGGCAAGCTTGAACTCGAAGCCGACCCACAGGGTCTGCTTGCCTACACCGCGAGCAAGGCCACGGCTAGCCCCGGTGCGGTGACCGTTTCGATGAAGAACATGTCAGGTGTCTCTCACAACATCGCGATCGAAGCCGGCGCTGGGGGGGCGAGTGGCGGCGGTCCCGTGCTGGGCGCCACGACCTTCCAGACCAAGGGCACCGCTTCGATCACCGTCAAGCTGAAGCCCGGCACTTACACGTTCTTCTGCCAGGCCCCCGGGCACCGCGCGGCAGGGATGTACGGCACCCTCACGGTGAAGTAGTCGTTCGTCGTCGCCTCGGCCTCTGGGGCTCCTCAGAGCCTAGGCCGCGGCGAGCTCTTAGAGGATCGCGCGCAGGATGAGAATCAGCATGACTATCACGGCGATCACGGCGATTGCGTAGAGCAGGAAGCGGAAGGCCTCGTCCTCTGTGCGCAGCGGGTTCAGCATGTCATCTTGGGCGGGCGGTGGGCATCAAATGACGTAGACCGTCGTATAGACGACGATCCACATGATGTCCACGAAATGCCAGTAAATTCCGGGCACTTCGATGCCACGGTGCTCCTCTGGCGAGTAGTGGCCACGGAAAGCTCTGACCGTGACGGTCAGTAGTAGCAGCAGGCCGATGAACACGTGCGCGCCGTGCAGGCCCGTGAGCGAGTAGAAGATCGTTGCCTGGGCCTGATCCTGCGGAGCAAAGCCGATGTTGGCGTACTCGTTGATCTGGATGAAAAGGAAAGCGCAGCCGAGTAGGAAGGTTGTCAGCATGCCTGCCTTCAGGCCGAAGCGGTTGCCTTTCTTGATGGACTGCTCGGCCCAGTGCAGCGTGAAGGAGGAGGAGACCAGGATCGCTGTGTTCACGCCGGCGACTTCCAGCGGAAGGTGCATGCCAGGCGCCGGCCACGGGTCGCCTTGAGCTACGCGGATGAAGAAGTAGGCCGTGAAGAAGGCCCCGAACACCATGATCTCGGAGATGATGAAAAGCAGCATTCCAAGGAGCTGTGGCTCCACGCGAGAGCTGCGGTGCGCGGCCGGCGGACCGTGGTGCTCGCCCGCGTCTCCGTGGGCGTCGTGCGCGGCTGTGTGGGCGATGCTGGCGGCCTCCATGAGATCTGCTCCGCTGCCCTCTAGCTCGCGGCCGCAGCCGCTGCGGTGTTGGAGTCGAGTGTCACGACCACATGCTCGACTGGAACCGTGGTCGCGTGGCCGACGCGCTCGATCAGGTTCGAGCGTAGCCATCCGGAGCGCTCTTTGGGGAGCGTTGAGATGACGACATCGTCCACCTTGAAGAGCTCCAGTGCGTTCATCGTTGCCGTGTAGGGGTCTGGATCGCCGATCATGCCCGCGCTCAAAAGGCCCGCGGCATCGAGTCGCTCGAGCATCGTGCCAAGCCGGATGCGCGCCTCGCGGTGAGCTGAGCCGCTGCGGTCCTGCTGGGGGATCACCGCGATGAACATGTGGCGCTCCCCACCCGCCGCCTTGGCGCTTAGGCGGTCGATCAGCTCCTCGCCGCTGGATGTCTTGTGGGCTACGACGAGCGTCACTGCGAACGGCAGGCTTTCCTGGGTCAGGTCCACGACGATGTGCTCTACAGGCAGGTCTGAAGCCCGCTGCACCCGCTCGATCAAGTCCCTGCGCAGCCAGCCGGACTGGGTGGCTGGATGTGTGGAGATGATCACCTCGTCCGGGCGACGCTGCGCGATCGCATCCATCGTCGCCAGGAACGGGTCGTGGTCCCCGACCTCGCCGGTGGCCGCGATCCCCTCGCTGGCAAGTAGCGATGTGGCGAGGTCGACCCGCACCTGCGCGGCTTCGCGCACGGCGTCGTCGTGGATCACGAGTCCCGCGGTCGGCTTGGTCTGCGGCACGACGAGGCGGAAGCTCACATCTCCTTGCGCCGCGCGCTCGCGCACGACCTCGAGCAGCTTCTCGCCTCCAAGCGTGCGGTTGGCTACGACCAGGATCTCTTTCATCGGACCGTTTGCTCCTTCACTCGATGGCTGCGTGGAAGACCGTGCCGGAGGATCCGGCGGAGCCGCCCACCGTGGCAGGTGTCGGGGAGGGGACCAGGATGCCGTGTACCGCTCCTGGCACGCCGTACTCATAGGGTCCGCCGACGACAGTCGGGATGCGGTCGAAGTTGAAGATCGGTGGTGGCGAGGAGACCTGCCACTCGAGCGTCATCCCGCGCCAAGGGTTAGCTGGCGCGTGTGGGCCGCCGCGCCAGCTGGTGACCA
Source organism: Solirubrobacteraceae bacterium (assembly GCA_036008605.1). Taxonomy (GTDB): domain Bacteria; phylum Actinomycetota; class Thermoleophilia; order Solirubrobacterales; family Solirubrobacteraceae; genus Palsa-744. The sequence continues at coordinate 142,384 of DASYNL010000025.1, forward strand.
TGTTGTAGACGAAGATCAGCGTGCTCGCGCCAAGGGCGAAGCTCGCGAGTGAGATGAACAGGTTGGCGGTGGCGAACTGCGCGGAGTAGGTCGCCACACGGCGGGGCATGCCTTCCAGTCCGAGCAGATGCATCGGTGCGAAGGTGAGGTTGAAGAACACGAACGTGCTCCAGAAGTGCCACTTGCCCAAGCGCTCGTCGAACATGCGCCCCGTCATCTTCGGGAACCAGTAGTAGGCGCCTGCGAAGATCGTCATCACCGAGCCGCCGAACAGCACGTAGTGCAGATGGGCCACCACGAAATAGCTGCTGCTGACGTCGATGTCGAACGGGAGCATCGCAAGCATGACACCACTGATGCCGCCGAGCGTGAACGTCACCAGGAAGCCGAGCGTGAATAGCATCGGCGTGTCGAGGTGCAGCACACCGCGCCATAGCGTCGCAAGCCAGGAGAAGATCTTGATGCCCGTGGGGACCGCGATGATGCAGGTGGTGATCGCCATCGGGATGCGGATCCAGGATGGCATCCCCGAGGTGAACATGTGGTGTGCCCACACGGTGAAGCCGAGCCCCACGATCGCAAGTAGCGAGAAGGCCATCATGCGGTAGCCGAAGATCGGCTTGCGCGCCTTCACGGCGATGATTTCGCTGACGATCCCGAAGCCAGGCAGCATCATGATGTAGACGGCCGGGTGCGAATAGAACCAGAAGACGTGCTGGTACATGAGCACGTCTCCGCCCTTGCCGGCGTTGAAGAAGTTGAAGCCAAGGCCACGGTCGAGCAGGACGAAGAACTGCGAGGCGGCGATGAACGGAGTCGCAATCACCACGAGCAAGGATGTTGCGAAGTTGGCCCACACGAGCAAAGGCATCCTGAAGAAGCTCATCCCCGGTGCCCGCATCGTGATGATCGTCACCAGGAAGTTGAGCGCCGTCATGATCGAGGAGGCGCCCGCGAACTGCACTCCGACCGAAAAGAAATCCTGCCCGATCGGCGCATCGATCGACAGCGGCGCATATGCAGTCCAGCCGTCGGCGAAGGCGCCACCGGGTGCCGCGAAGCTCAGCAGCATCATCGCCCCAGCCAGCGGCAACAGCCAATAGGAGAGCGCGTTCAGACGCGGGAAGGCCATGTCGGGCGCGCCGATCATGATCGGCAGCACGTAGTTGGCAAAGCCTGCGAACACGGGGATCACGAACAGGAAGATGAGTAGCGAGGCGTGAACCGAGAAGAGTCCGTTGTAGGTGTTCGCGCTGACGAACTGTGCACCCGGTTGGGCTAGCTGCGCGCGCATCAGCATTGCCATCAAACCCCCCACAAGCAGGAAGAAGAAGGCGGTGACCGTGTACTGGATGCCGATCACCTTGTGGTCGGTGTTGATGCGGAAGTAGTCCTTCCAGCTGCGGGCTCCGTGTCCGGAGTGATCCTCGGGGCGGGTCGGGCGCCCGGCGGCCCAGTAGAGCCAGTAGTCGAAGCCGCCGAGGCCGAACAGGAAGAAGATCGGTGCGGACAGCAGCGAGACCGCCATCACGGCTTCCTCGTTGAGGAAATGGCTATAGGTCGCATGGCCGGTGGCCATACGCACGAGCCAAGTCAGTCCGGCGGCAAACGCGATCCCGAGCGCCAGCCCGAGGAACGCGCGATACAGGCCCGGAGCGCGCAACCGGGCGACCATCAGCTCGCGTCCCCTTGGTGTCCAACCCTGCCGATCATCGAATTGCATCTCCCCATTGCGTCGATCACATTACCCTCACTGCGTGCTTGCCGGCGTGCTCGTCTGATGTTTCAGCCAGATGCGGAATTGGGCAGGTGTGACGACGTGGATCGTCGAGCGCATCAGCGAATGCCCGACGCCGCACAACAGGTTGCACACGACCGGATAGGAGCCCAACAGGTCGGGCGTTGCCCGATAGCTGGTGGTTATGCCTGGGACCGCGTCTATCTGCAGTCGGAATGCCGGGATCCAAAAGGCGTGGATCACGTCAAGCGAATGGATCTGGAAATCGACCGATTCGTTGTCGGGCACATACAGCTGTGTCGTCTTCAGCGGCGCCCCGCCGGTCACCGAGGGCGGATATGCGTAGGTCCACTCGAACTGACGGCCAGTGACTTCGACCACCATCTCCCTGGCAGGCTTCTTTTCGTTTTCGTGCAACACGACGAACGAGTAAGAAACGAGACCCAGCAGAAGCACGGCCGGCAACACTGTCCAGATCACCTCGAGACGCGTGTTGCCGTGGATCGGCGGTCCGTCCTTGAGCTCCTCGCCCGGCTTCATGCGGAACTGCCAGATCGAGAAGAGGATCACCGTCACGACAAGCACGAAGATCGGCACCGATGCGATCACGAGCACGTGGTAGAGCGTGTCGGTGTGATGTGCCTGCGTGGAAGCCTGCGGCGGAAACCATTTGATCGTGTAGCTGAGCACGATCCCGATCGCGGTCGCGAGCACTCCCGCCACGATCGTCCCCACAATCGTGCGCTTGGACATCTCAGGCACCCCCTCGGTGCGCTGCGCTGCTGTTCAGGGCAACCCTGTACATCGCAACGGATGATGCTAATGCTTCGGGCCGATGGACGCGTTTTGTAGCGTTTGACGCTCGCTCTGTCGCCGGTCGATCGGGACCTGTTCGTGCCCGGTCGCGGGTCGCTTGCCGGCTGAGGGGCAGAAGATTGCTGACCCAATGGCATGAGCCGCACGATACGGCGCTGTTGGCGATACGGCGCTGTTGTTTATACGGGCCTGTTGTGGGTATGGCAGATCCAGAGACAGGCGCTTGACGGGGAGCGCTACACGCAATACATTGAGACAATCGTTGCAAATGCGGACGAGGATCGGAGGTGGAGGCGATGCAGGTTCGAGACGGGATGAGCCAGGTGGTCTTGACGATCGGCCCCAGCCACACTTTGCGCGAGGCCGCAAGGCTGATGTCCGAGCGCCACGTCGGGGCCGCTGTGGTGATCGATCCCGATTCCGGTGGGCTCGGGATCGTGACCGAGCGCGACGTGCTCGCCTCCGTCGGCGCGGAGCAGAGCCCAGAGCTCGAGCTAGTGGCCGATCACTTGACCCGCGATGTCGTCTTTGCTGAGCCGTCTTGGTCGTTGGAGGAGGCCGCCGCCGCAATGGTTCGCGGCGGCTTTCGCCACCTAATCGTCGTCGAGCAAGGGGAGACAATGGGGATCCTCTCCGTGCGCGACGTCGTGCGCTGCTGGACAGACGAGGGGGCTATCTGCCCTGTCCCGGCAAGCGCAGCCGTGGGGTGAACAGGGGAGGTAGAGCGCCTTTTAGGGTAGGTGCGACCTTCCACCGGGGCCGCGCGTGATTGGGGAATTGCGCGCGGCGCCTCACCTGGCGAGCTTCGGGCGCGTCTGTCGGGCTAGGCGTGCTACGCGCCATGTAGTGCTCCACGCCCTTACGCGGTTATAACCCCCTGGTTATTTGTCCTGTGTGCCTTTTACGGCGCGGTTATAACCCGGATGTCTTGCACGTTGTGACTCCGTGGGTGGGTTGCTCCGTGCGCGCAGACGGGTGCCACGCACGACCCCTCGTCGGGCGGGCGGCGAGTCAGTGGTGGTGGTCGAGTGGAAGCTCGTCGATTTCGCGGCGCGTGTCCATGATCCAACGAACTACGCATGCGATCGTCAGGATCACGCCTGCAACCAGCAGGATCTTGCTGAGTGTGATGCCGATCACCGCGAGCGTGATGCCTACTGCGGTCAACAGCGGCAGGATCGTCGGCCCAGGAAGATGGATCTCCTCGCCAGTCGGCGGGATCTCAGGATCGAGCGGGCTCATGAGAGGTAGGCCGCCGCGACGATGAACGTCAGCCCGAACATGAACATGCAGATGCCGCCCACAATCAGACCGGCACGGATGTTCTTCTTGGCGAGACGACGATCCATGAGGACATGAAAGATTACAACTTCGTGGCGACGAGCATCGCGCTCAGGACACATCGCAAGCCGACTCACGACGATGAACATCGTGTTCGGTTCGCGACTGCCACCTAGGACTGCGAAAGGCCCGGCGCTCTCAGAGCTTCACGTCGGCGACCATCGCGCAGAACAGCAGCGCCAGGTAGGCCAATGAGAACAGGTAGAGCTGTAGCGCGCTGCGTCGATCGGCGCGTCGATAGAGCCTCACAGCGCCGGCGATGAAGCCAAGCCCGAGGATCAGTGAGGCGGTCAGGTAGATCCCGCCGAAACCGCCGGCACAGAAGGGGAGCTGTGTGACCGCGTACAGCAGCACCGTGTAGAGCAGGATCTGCCTGCGCGTCTCGGCCTCACCGCGTACGACCGGCAGCATCGGCACTCCCACTTTCTCGTACTCGTCCTTCATCAGCAGCGACAGCGCCCAGAAGTGCGGCGGCGTCCAGAAGAACACGATGAAGAACAGCAGCACGGCGATTCCGTTGACAGAGCCGGTCACGGCGGCCCACGCGACAAGCGGCGGTACTGCACCTGCCGCTCCGCCGATCACGATGTTCTGGGGCGTGCGCCGCTTCAGCCACATCGTATAGACGAGCACATAGCCGAGGAAGCCTGCAAACGAGAGGCTCGCCGCGAGCACGTTGACCGTTAGGGACAGCTCCAAGAACGACAGCGCGGCCAGAACACATCCGAAGGCGAGCGCAGCGACTGGGGACACCCGACCGGAGGGCACAGGTCGGTTGGCGGTGCGGGCCATGCTCGCGTCGATGTCGCGGTCGAACCAGTGGTTGACGGCGCCGGCGCCGCCCGCGGAGAGATAGCCTCCAAGGCAGGTAAGCGCGATCAGCCCCACCGACGGATCTCCGGCGACGAGCATCGTCGTGATCGTCGTCAGCAGCAGCAGCGACTGCACCTTCGGCTTTGTCAGCTCTAGGTAATCCGAGAGCAGTTGACGCGTGCGCGAGGGCGCGGCGAGAGCGGGGACGGGCGCTTCCAGCGACTGTGTCAAGCCGCTACGGCTCACGACGCTAGACCCCGACTTGCGTGGCCCCGGCGGGCACGGTGGCGCCTCCGGGGGCCGGCACAGCAGAGGTGCGCTGCTCGATCTCGCGGCGGATGTCCTTCATCGGCTCGTAAGAGCGTACTAGCGGAATCACATCGAAGTTGTTGGTCGGCGGAGGAGAGGTCGTGAACCACTCGAGCGAATTGGCCTTCCAGGGGTCCGGACCGGCGATCGCACCGTGCTTGAGGCTGCGCGTGACGTTGATGATCGTCACGAGCACACCGGAGGCGAGCACAAACGAGCCAATCGTCGAGATCAGATTGTAGAGCGCGAGGTTGCCCACGTTGTCGTACTCATACACGCGCCTTGGCATCCCGTCGAGACCGATCACGTGCTGGATCAGGAAGGTCATCAGGAATCCGACGAACATTAGCCAGAAGCTCAGCTTGCCAAGGCTCTCGCTGAGCATCCTGCCGCTGATCTTCGGGAACCAGAAGTAGATCCCGGCGAAGATCGTGAACACGGCTCCGCCCATCAACACGAAGTGGATGTGGGCTACGACGAAATAGGTTTCGTTCAGCTGCCAATCGACTGGGAAGACGGCCAGGAACACGCCGGAGATACCGCCGATCATGAACAGCGCGATGAAGCCGGCGCTGAATAGCAGCGGCGTCTTGAATTCGATCGTGCCGTGCCACAGCGTGGCGATCCAGTTGAAGATCTTCACGCCCGTCGGCACCGCGATCAAGAACGAGCTCATCATCACGAAGATCAACAGCGCCTCTGGGATCGGCGCCGTGAACATGTGGTGCGCCCAGGTCAAGAAGCCGAGGAACGCGATCGCAACTGTCGATGCCGCGATCGCCTTGTAGCCGAAGATCGGCTTGCGCGCGAACACGGGCAGGATCTCCGAGACGATGCCAAAGCCCGGCAGCACCATGATGTAAACCTCGGGGTGCCCGAAGAACCAGAACAAGTTCTGCCACAACAGCGCCGAGCCGCCGTTGGCGGGATCGAAGAAGTGCGTGCCAAAGTGGCGGTCGGTCAAGAGCATCGTGACCGCTCCCGCGATCACAGGCATCGCGAAGATGATCAGGATCGAGTAGGTCAGGATCGCCCAGATGAACAGCGGCAAACGGCCCCAGCTCATGCCACGAGCGCGCATGTTGGCGATCGTCACGTAGAAGTTCATCGCGCCCAGGATCGAGGACAGGCCGGTGAGGTGGATCAGATAGATCCACGCATCCTGGCCGCCCCCGGGCGAGTAGGTGATGCTGGACAGGGGCACGTAGCTCGTCCAGCCCGCTTCCGGCGGGTTCCAGAAGATCGAGGCGTAGAAGACGATTCCGCCGGCCAGCAGCAGCCAGTAGGAGAGCGCGTTCAGGCGTGGATAGGCCATGTCGCGCGCGCCCACCATCAAAGGCACGAAATAGTTGGCGAGGCCCGCCATCATCGGCACAACGAACAGGAAGATCATCGTTGTCCCGTGCATCGTGAACAGCTGGTTGTAGATCTGGGGAGAGACCAGCGTGTTGTTGGGCACGCCCAGCTGCAGGCGGATCAGCAGAGCCTCAACGCCGCCGAGGATGAAGAACGCGAAGGTCGTGACCATGTACATGATCCCGATGCGCTTGTGGTCGGTCGTCGTGATCCAGCTCGCCCAGCCTTTCGGCTCGGGTGTGGCCTTGTGTGCGACTACTTGAGGGATCGGGGCTGCGTAGGTGGCCATCTGGGCTGGGCTCCTAGTGTCCGGAGTCGGAGGTTCGGCGGGGCATCACGGGTTTTGGACCTGTCCGGCGCCGACCTGTTTGTCGAGCTTTGCGCGTGCCACCGCGGCTTGCGCGTTGGCTTCGGCGAGCTGCTTCTTCTGGTAGGCCAGCCAAGCTTCGAACTGCGCCGGCGGAACCGCCTTGACGGTGGCGATCATGCGCGCGTGCCCACGCCCGCAGATGAGCGCGCACTGGCCGCGGAAGACGCCCGGTTTTTCTACCTTGAACCACGTGTAGTTGTGGTAACCGGGCACCGCCTGGAACTTGCCCCCGAGCTGTGGCACCCACCAGGAGTGGACCACGTCGGCGGAGACGATGTTGAGCGTCACCGTGGTTTTCGTGGGCACGACCATTTCCTCGTAGGAGTACGGTGCGCCGAGGCCGTCGGCTTCATTGGCGCCGGGATAGATGTACTGCCATACGAATTGACGGCCTACAACTGTGATGTTCAGCGACTTGCCGCTGGGCGGGAGCTTCTGCACGTTGCTGGCATACAGGCGCGAGCTGTCGCTGACGAGATGTTCGCCTTCTGGACTGGAGTTGACGGGGTTCTCGATCGAGGACAGCTTGGCGAACGTAAGTCCGGCCAAAGCCAGCAGTATTACCGCGGCGCCGACAGTCCAGCCGATCTCCAGACGTGTGTTGCCGTGGATCTGGGCGGCGACGGCGCCCTTGCGCGCGCGGAAGCGGAAGAGGGCGTAGCCGAGCGCTCCCTCGACCAGCACGAAGATCACCAGTGCTACATACAGCGTGATCTTGTAGAGGCTGTCGATCTGGTCGGCGTTGGTCGACCCGCCCGACTGGGGGGTGAAGAACGCGAGGGGTGTGGCGAGCAGATGACTCAAGGCGGGCGGGATTCTATTCAGGAGCGGACGGAACACGCGTGCCCAACAACCGGAACCGGCGCAAATGGCTTTGCGAAGGGCGCCGCGAAGCTAGCCGAAAGCCATTCAACGCCCCGAAAAATTGGCTGGACGTTTGGCCAGGAAGGCGCCGACACCCTCGAGGAAGTCATCGCTACCGGCCATCTCCTGCTGAAGCGTCGCCTCAAGCTCGAGCTGCTCGGCCATGTTCCCGTATAGCTGGGCGTTGAGCTGGCGCTTGCTCGCGGCATAGGAGCGGGTCGGTCCGGTGGCCAAACGCGCCGTCAGGGCGGCGCTCTCGCGCGCGAAGTCCTCGTCGGCGAAGACGCGATTTACGAGCCCCCAATCGAGCGCTTGTGCCGCGGTCACGCGCTCGCCAAGCATCGCCATCTCTGCCGCCCGGGCCATGCCCACGCGGGTGGGGACGAATAGCGAGGAGCCCCCGTCGGGCACCAGCCCGATATTGACGAAGGCGAGCAGGAAGTAGGCACTCTGCGCCGCCAGCACCAGATCGCAGCAAAGCGCCAGCGAGCAGCCGATGCCGACCGCGCCGCCGTTTACCGCTGCAACGACTGGCTTTTCCATCTCGCGGATGGCGTGCATAATCGGGTGGTAGCGCTCGGTCAGCACCTTGTAGACGTTCGGGCGGCCCTCAGGCGTCAGGTCGTCTCCGCTGATGTCGCGCAGGTCAGCGCCTGACGAGAAGGCTCGCCCGGCGCCGGTGATGCGAACGGCTCGGACGGCCTCGTCGGCAGCCGCTTGGCCGAGCGCCGCCATCAGGTCTTCACCCAGCTGCTTGTTCCACGCGTTCAGAGCCTGTGGCCGGTTCAGCTCGATCGTCGCCGCGCCGTCGAGGAGTGTCAAGTTGACCGTGTCGAGTTGCATCGGCACGGGAGTTTATGGTGTGTGGGAGATGGCCAGGCCTGTGATCGGCATATGCACGGCGCTCGAGCGGGCTCGCTGGGGCATGTGGGACCAGGAGGCTGTGCTGCTCTCGCGCAGTTATGTCGAGGCTGTGCAGCGTGCCGGAGCGCTCGTGCTAATGCTCCCGCCCGACGGGGTCCTGCTGGAGCGCCCGCAAGAAGCTTTGGATCTGCTCGACGGCCTCGTAATAGCCGGCGGCGCGGACATCGATCCTGCAAGCTACGGAGCAGAGCCGCATCCCGAGACGCTCGACACGGTCCCTGAGCGCGACCGCTTCGAGATCGCGCTCGTACGTGCTGCGATCGAACGTGACCTGCCCGTCTTGGGTATCTGTCGCGGCATGCAATTGATCAACGTGGCCTATGGGGGCACCCTGCTGCAGCACCTGCCCGAGCGCTTCGGCCATCACGAACACCTGCGCGTGCCCGGGACGTTCGACGGCGCCGATCACGACGTTGACTTGCTCGCGGGCACGCTCGCGGCGCGTGCGGCTGGGGAGACCCATCACGCTACGAAGTCCCATCACCATCAGGGGGTCGATCGTCTCGGTGAGGGTCTTCGGGTCAGCGGCTGCTCGGCGATGGATGGCCTGCCCGAGGCGATCGAGCTTCCCGATAGGCGTTTCGTGCTCGGCGTCCAGTGGCATCCCGAGGCGGACGAAACCAGCCAGGTGGTCAGGGCGCTTGTAGCCGAGGCGGAGTGCTACATGCGCGAGCGCACCGCCGGGGAAGCTGCCGCTTAGGGTCATATACTCCTCGCCCCGTGCGGGGGTCGAAGGCCATCAGGACAGCCGCCTGGGGCCTTGTGGCCGCGGGCGCGGTGGCACCGCTCCTGCGCAAGCGCCTTGCGACACCGCCAATCGTGGCTCAGACGGTCGCGTTTGCCGCTCCCATAGGCCTATGCGTGGCCGTACGCCGTTCGCGCACGCGCGATGTAGCTGTGTGCTCCCTTCAGATGTGGGCCTACCTGGCGGCCTATAAGGCTCCCCACGACGACGAGCGCGCACAAGAGCAGCGGGTGCTGGTCGATTATCCGATTGCCATCGATCGAGTCCTCGGGCTTGGCCAGTTGCCCACCGTGCGCCTACAGCGCAGGCTAGCCCGGGGACAGTGGAGGCTCGGCGACCGTGTGCTTGTGTGGGCGCATTGGCTTTGGTTTCTGGTCCCGCACGGGACGCTCGTCTACATCATGCTTCGCCACCGCTCCCGCTTCGACCGCTCCGCGGTGATGACCTACGCGGTATTCGACATCGGCGCGATGGTCTACTGGATCCTGCCTACCGCGCCGCCGTGGTATGCGGCGGCGCACGCTGGTCGCGGTAGACATTTCAACGGGCGTCTGCTCGGCTCCTCGAGCACGAACAGAGGCTCGCACGACATCGCTGTATCGCCCGCAACAATGCCGCCGGCGGGCACCGATGACATAGCGGTCAGAAGAATGATGGTGGAATATGGAGAGTTCTTTTGGAAAGACGGCTGGGGACCCCTTTACAGTGTTCTTGGAGGCAATCCACTGGCCGCGATGCCCTCGTTGCACTTCGCCACATCGATGATGGCCGCCCAGCTGCTCTCAGAGACTGGGCAGGTTGCCGGTGCCCTGGGTTGGGGTTACACCGCCATGCTCGGCTTCGCACTCGTGTATCTCGGTGAGCACTATGTCGTCGATTTGATCGCAGGGGCCGTGCTCACCACGACGGTGCGCCGGCTGGGTCCACAGGCCAGTCCTGCGCTACGACGCTTTGGCGCCGCGGTCGCGGCGATCGAGGCTCAAGCACATGATGCGAGATGAGCCTGCATGGAGATGAGATGAGCACGGCAGACTCCTCCGCACGCGAGCGCGCCGTGGCCGACCAAGAGGACAAGATCGCGGCGGCAGATCGGGCCGTGTCCAACGGCAACGCGGTCGATCACGAGGACGTGTCGCTGGAGGCTGGGATCGCGCCCGAGGAGGGAAGCGGCGATGAGCAGATGCCGCGCGTGCCGGTCACGCGTCGCAGCGCGATCGCCTTTGGCGTGTTTGTCCTCTCGGCGGTCGCGTTTCTGTATTTCGTGTTGCCCAAGCTCACTGGTTTCAGTAGCACCGCCCATCGCATCGAGAGTGGCGACACCTGGTGGATCGCGATCGGGGTGCTGCTCGAGATCTGCTCGTTTGCTGGTTACGTTGTGCTCTTCCGTGCGGTCTTCGTGCGCGATCCCAGCCCGATCGGCTGGTCTGAGAGCTACCAGATCACGATGGCTGGACTAGCGGCCACGCGCCTGTTTGCGGCGGCCGGCGCCGGTGGCATCGCGCTCACCGCCTGGGCGTTGCGCCGCTCGGGCATGGAACCGCGACTGGTGGCGTGTCGGATGGTTGCCTTCATGGTGTTGCTGTACGTGGTCTATGCCGGCGCCGTATTGCTTGACGGGATCGGCATGGGCACCGGCTTGCTTCCCGGCGAAGGCTCGTTTGCCCTGACGATCGTGCCGGCAGTCGTTGCCGCACTGCTGTTCGCGCTGGCCGGTGCGATGGCACTGTTGCCTGGCGATATCGAGCGGCGTCTGGCTCGCTGGGCTGCCGGTTCAGGGCGTCTGGAGCATTGGCTGGCGAGCGCGGTGACCGTGCCGGCGCTGGCGGCGAGCGGCGTGCGTACGGCGATCGAGCTGGTACGCAAGCGTGATCCCGGACTGTTGGGGGCGCCGGCTTGGTGGGGCTTTGACATCTGCGTGCTGTGGGCCTGTTTTCACGCGTTTGGCTCTGCGCCGCCATTCACGGTCATCTTGATGGCTTACTTCCTTGGCATGGTCGGCAACCTGCTGCCGCTACCGGGCGGCCTCGGCGGTGTCGAGGGCGGGATGATCGGCGCCTTCGCTGCCTTCGGCGTAAATCTCGACCAAGCGGTGCTGGCGGTGCTCGCTTACCGTGCGATTTCCTTCTGGCTGCCTACCGTCCCGGGCGCGATCGCCTATTTCCAGCTGCGACGCACCGTGGCGCGCTGGCGCAGCGAGCAGGCGGCCCCCAAGTCGGCCACAGCGAAGCCGATCGAGACCGCTGGACCGCTTCACGCCTAGCAAACGCGCTATACTTTACAAAGTAAAGTAGGTGCTGGTCTGGTCCTAGAGGATGCGGAGCGGACAGGCTCTCTGCGCTGGATTGGCTACCTTGAGTTGACGGCGCTCGCGGTCGCGAGTGGAAACGAATAGGAGACGGGAGTCAGCGAGATGGCGGAGGTCGAGAACACGATCATCATCGGAAGCGGACCCGCGGGATATACAGCGGCGCTGTACACCTCGCGCGCCAACCTCTCGCCGCTCGTCGTCGAGGGTTTCGCATGGGGTGGCCTGCTGCAGCAGACGACTGACGTCGAGAACTATCCGGGCTTCCCCGAGGGAATCATGGGTCCCGACTTGATGGTGAAGTTGCGCGAGCAGGCCGAGCGTTTCGGCGCGAAGCTTGAGACCGATCAGGTCGAGCGCGTTGAGCTTGCCGATGAGCCGGGGGGAGTGCACAGCGTCTGGGTTGGCGATACTGAGCACCGCGCACGCACCGTGATCCTTGCGATGGGAGCCGAGCACAAGAAGCTCGGCGTGCCTGGTGAGGAGGAGCTGAGCGGGCGCGGCGTTTCCTATTGCGCAACGTGCGACGCCGCTTTCTTCAAGGACACCCAGACCGTGATCGTCGGCGGCGGGGACTCGGCGATGGAGGAGGCGATCTTCCTGTCGAAGTTTGCGGCCAAGGTCACCGTGGTGCACCGCCGCAAGGAGTTTCGCGCCTCGAAGATCATGCTCGAGCGGGCGCGCGAGCAAGCGAACATCGAGTTGCTCACCCCCTACGCGGTCGAGCGTTTCGAGCCAGGCGAGAATGGAGCTCTCGGCGTAGCCAAGCTGATCAACACTGAAACCGGCGAGCTGCGCGACATCCCGATCACAGGTGCGTTCATCGCCGTCGGGCATGAGCCGCAGTCGTCGCTCGTAGACGGTCAGATCGAGCTGGACGAGAACGGGTATGTGATGGTAGAGGGTCGTTCCACTCGTACCAACAGGCCTGGTGTGTTTGCCGCTGGAGACCTTGTCGATCACACATATCGTCAGGCGATCACGGCGGCCGGCTCGGGCTGTCAGGCGGCGCTTGATGCCGAGTGGTACTTGCGCGATACCCCCGAGGTACCCACGCCCGAGGGGATGCCGGTTGGCGATCTGGCCGAGGCCCAGTGGGCCGCGCCGGCCCCGGTCGCCGACGCGGCCTCCTGAGACATCGGCGCAGGCGGTCACGGCCACATCGCGGAGGCCGGCGGACTTCGGCTTGTAAGTCCACAGCGAAGGCAGGGAGCGGAGGTGGTGCCCCGCGCGTGTCGGGGTCAGCTGGTTTCGTTTGCGAGGCGGCGCAGGGCCGGCGCGGGCCGGTAGCGCTCCTCGCGATACTCGTCGCCGAGAGCTTCTAGCGTGTTGAGCACATGGGCGGGGCCGATCTCCCGCATCCACGCGAACGGGCCGCGGGGATGGCTGAGGCCGAGCATCATGCCGGTATCGATGTCATCGGTCGAGCCGACGCCTTCGCCGAGTGCGAACGCCGACTCGTTGATCACCTGGCACACGATCCTTGCGAGCACGCCCGCCGGGGCGAGTTGCACGCGCTCGGTGTGCAGACCGAGGCCCCTGAAGGCCTGCTCCCCGGTCTCGCCGGTGACCTCGACTAGGGTGAGCGGCACGATCGCGTAGAACGGCTCGCCGTCGACGGTGCCTCCTAGTCCGTCTACGGCGATCTCAGGGCCATCCTGGCCGGGGGCGAGCGCGCGCAGGGCGTCGGCCACGGGACCGCTACCTGTCACGAGCGCATCGCCTCCGCCCGTGGGCGGGTTCGGGTCGGCGGGCCGGTGTGGGCCATCACCGCTGTAGTCGTAGTAGCCGCGGCCCGTCTTGCGCCCGTGCAGTCCGGCTGCCACCTGGCGCGCCTGGATGGGGGAGGGGCGCCAGCGTGGCTCGCCGAAGCTCAGCTCGTAGAAGCTCTTCGAGACGTCGAAGCCGGTGTCCACGCCCACGAGGTCGCTCAGCTCAAACGGCCCCATGCGAAAGCCGCCGCCGAGGCGCACGATGCGGTCGATCGTCTCGACGTCCGCTATCCGCTCCTGCAGCAGGCGCAGCGCCTCCAGGCCGAACGGGCGGTTGCAGCGGTTCACGATGAAGCCGGGTACGTCGGCGGCGCGAATCACGTCCTTGCCCATGGCGAGGCCGGTCGCCTGCGCGATCGCAAGCGCCCGCTCGTCAGAGAGCAGGCCGGCGATCACCTCCAACAGGCGCATCAGTGGCGCCGGGTTGAAGAAGTGCATCCCCACCACACGCTCCGGGTGGGTAGCCCCCGCTGCCACGGCGGTAATCGGCAACGAGGATGTGTTGCTCGCAAGCACACAGCGCTCGCTGACGATCTCCGACAGGCCCCCGTACAGCTCGTGCTTGACGTCAAGCCGCTCCGGGGACGCCTCGATCACCAACTCGCACGAGCTCAACTGCTCCAGTCCATCTACCGGCTCTAGGCGCTCGGCGGCCTTCCGTGCCTGCTCAGCTGTCAGCTTTCCCTTTGAGGCTTCCTTGTTTAGGCCCAGCACGACGCGACCCGCTCCGCGTTCGAGTGCTTCTTCCAGCGGGTCATACAGAAGCGTACGGGCACCCGCCTTGCACGCCAGCTGGGCGATACCACTGCCCATCGTGCCTGCGCCAACAACCCCTATGACACTGGCGGCACGCCCATCCAATCCCTCCAAATCCGACGCCTCAGAGGTCACAGGGGCTCCTTTCAGGAAGGCACGAGCGCGTTAATGCCCGTCATCGCGCGGCCGATGATCAGCTTCTGGATCTGCGAGGTTCCCTCGTACAGGGTGGTGACGCGCACGTCGCGGAAGTAGCGCTCGACCGGGTGGTCGTCCACGTAGCCGGCGCCGCCGTGCACCTGGATCGCCGTGTTGGAGCACTCCACCGCCGCCTCGGTGGCGTGCAGCTTGGCCACAGAGGTCTCGAGCGTGTTGGGGCGGCCCTTGTCCTTGAGGAAGCCTGCACGCCACACGAGCATGCGCGAGGCGTCGGTCTTCAACACCATGTCGGCGATCATCGCCTGCACGAGCTGGAAGCTCGCGATCGGCCGGCCGAACTGCTCGCGCTCCTTCGCGTATTTCACCGACTCCTCCACGCACCCCTGGCAGATCCCCACACAGCCCGCCGCCACCGAGTAGCGCCCGGAATCCAGCGAGGACATCGCCACCTTGAAGCCGTCGCCGATCTCGCCGAGCATCTGATCGTCTGACACCTCCACGTCTTCGAGGGCGATCGAAGCGGTGTCGGAGGCGTGCAACCCCATCTTGTGCTCGATCGTGCTCGGCTGGTAGCCGGGCTGGTCGGTGTCCACCATGAAGCACGCCAGCCCCTTGTGGCCCTTCTCGGGGTCGGTCTGGGCGAAGATCAGCGCCACCTTCGCGTAGTTGCCCATCGAGATCCACATCTTCGCGCCGTTTATCACCCAGCCTTTGTCGGTCTTCTTCGCGCGCGTGCGTTGTTTCGCCGCATCCGAGCCGGTGTCGGGCTCGGTCAACCCGAAGCACCCCAGCCACTCGCCCGAGCACAGCTTCGGCAGGTAGTGCTGCTTCTGCTCCTCGGTGCCCCACTTGAGGATCGCGCTGCACACCAGTGAGGTTTGCACCGAGATGACGGTGCGTACCGACGAACAGCCCCTGCCGATCTCCTCAACCACGAGCCCGTAGGAGATGTAATCGAGACCTGCGCCCCCGTACTCGCGTGGCACGATCGCACCCAGATAGCCCTGGTCGGCGATCTTCTTCACGAGCTCCAGGTCGAAATGGTGGTTGCGAGCGTTCTGCTTGGCTTGCTCCACGATCTCCTTGTCGGTGAACTCGCGTGCAGTGCTGCGGATCAGCTCTTGCTCGTCGGTCAGGTCGAAGTCCATCTCTCTCCTTATGCGTTCAGCTTGGGTGTTTGCCAGGGTGCCGCCAAGCGCTTTTCGAGCTCGCCGGGGAGCTCCTCGATCTTGATGCGATCCTGCGCCAGCGAATCGCGGTCTCGCAGTGTGACGGTGCCGTCCTCGATCGACTGGTGGTCGATCGTCACGCCCCACGGGGTGCCGATCTCATCCTGGCGGCGATAGCGCTTGCCGATCGAGCCGCCCTCGTCGTACTCTGTCTGCATCCGCCCGCGCAGCTCCTCGTAGAGCTTGCGCGCGAGCTCGGGCTGGCCGTCCTTCTTCACGAGCGGCATCACCGCCACCTTCACGGGGGCAAGGCGCGGGTGAAGGCGCAGCACGGTGCGCGTTTCCGGGGGCTTCCCGCCCTTCTCCGCCGATCCACCCTCGGTGTCGGCGCTCTGCACCACTTCCTCGTCGTAGGCGTCCACCAGGAACGCGAGCGTCGCCCGGTCGGCGCCCGCGGCGGGCTCGATCACGTGGGGTATGTAGCGCTCGCCGCTCTGCGGATCGAAGTACTCCAGTTTCTCCCCCGAGAACTCCGCGTGCTGTTTGAGGTCGAAGTCGCCGCGGTTGGCGATCCCCTCCAGCTCCGACCAGCCGATGGGGAACAGGTACTCCACGTCGCTCGTCCCCGAGGAGTAGTGCGAGAGCTCGTCTGGGTCGTGTGCGCGCAGCCGCAGGTGGTCGGGGCGCAGGCCGAGCGCCGTATACCAGCTCATCCGCTCGGACAGCCAGTGCTCGAACCACTTCTGCGCCTCGGCCGGCGGCGTGAAGAACTCCATCTCCATCTGCTCGAACTCGCGCGTGCGGAAGATGAAGTTGCCGGGCGTGATCTCGTTGCGAAACGACTTGCCGACCTGCGCGATCCCGAATGGCGGCTTCTTGCGCGAGAACTGCAGCACGTTCTTGAAGTTGATGAAGATCCCCTGCGCGGTCTCCGGGCGCAGGTAGGCGACCGAGCCCGACTCCTTCACCGGGCCGATCGTGGTCTCGAACATCAGGTTGAAGTCGCGCGCCTCCGTCAGGTCGCACTCGTCGGTCTCGCCCGGGTGCTTGGAGGGCTTGCGCCCGCAGGGGAGGTCGCCCAGATGGTCGGCGCGGAAGCGCTGTCCGCAGGTCTTGCAGTCCACCAGCGGGTCGGTGAAGCCGGCGAGGTGGCCCGAGGCCTCCCACACGCGCGGGTGCTGCAGGATCGCCGAGTCGAGCGCCACGATGTCGTCGCGCTGACCCACCATCGCGCGCCACCACTCGCTCTTCACGTTGCCCTTCAAGAGCACCCCGTAGTGGCCGAAGTCATAGGTCGAGCCGACACCGCCGTAGATCTCCGAGGAGGGGAAGATGAAGCCGCGGCGCTTGCACAGCGCCACGATCTTCTCCATCGTCACCACATCGTTGCTTGGGGAGTCGTGGTCGGGCATCGGCTCGGATGGTATTGGAGCACGCTCAAGGGCGGCTCGGGCAGGCGAGTGGCCGGTCGCCGGCGGAGCGCCGCCCACAAAAAGAACGCCCTTGACATATCTTCGCATTTGTGTTTACATACGTTGTGTTCTCTTGCTGACAAGATGGCGGGGAGGAGGACTCTTCGCCTACTGGACGGCAACGAGCAATCGCAAGAGCGTGAGCGACTGAGCACGATCGCGCACAGGGGTCGCGGGGCGTTGTATCCAACCTCTCCCACGGCGTCTCGCACATATTCCCTGTTGCCATCAGACGTGCAGCTCTCCTCAACCCGGGCGCCGCGGTCCCCCACCGGCCGCGGCGTCCAAATGCGATGGCCATAGGATTGGTGGGTGGCAAGGTTCCTAATCGTCGGGCTTGGGTCCAGTGCATCGGTGCTGGCCGACGCCCTGGGGCGGGAAGGCCACGTGGTGAGTTCCGTCGCGCATGCCGACCGTGGGGCGTTGGAGCACGTCGCGATCGTGTGCTGGCTGGACGGCTCCTCGCCGGAGCGTTTCCTGCTTCGCTCGGTGGACAGCTCGATGCGTGGCTTTGTCTATCAGGCGGGCGGCCACGAGCGATCGGTGTCGGAGACGGCAGCGCGCAACTCGATTCCAGTCGCAACGTTGACGGCCGATCCTCATGAAATCGAGGTGTGGCTGGCAGAGGCGCTGCTCGCGATCGGATCGCTGCTCGAAGGTCGCGCAGGCGCGCTATTCTGAGACATATACCCAAAAGCTGATCGGCTTTGGATATGAACTTCTACAGGTCTATAGGAGGACAGGGACGGGAGGACAGGGACGAACCTCGGAGCCTGCAGGCACAAATACTTCGAGTCCACCCCCTCTGGGCTCGCAGATAGGACCGCCGCGTCACTTGTTGGCGCGGCGGTCCAGTAGCGACCCCACCCGGCCCACCCGCTCGAGCAGACCTTCGAGGATGCGCGCCGTCGCGCCCCACACGAGTTGCTCATCGAATATGTACGCATCGGTCTCGAAGGAGATACCACGCCGTTCGATCTGCGTACGCGTTCTTCCTGCGCGAACGTCGTGCAGCCTTGGCTCGAGCACCGCATCGACCTCGAGCTCCGAAGCGCGCCATGGGTGGGGACCCTGCAGCAGGCCGACAAAAGGATGGATCGCGTAGTTGGTCACGAACGTGGAGGTGCGCTCAAGCGCCCCGACAACCGTCACCTCCGAGCGCGCGAGCCCAATCTCCTCTTCGGCCTCGCGCAACGCGGTATCCATCAACGTGACGTCCTCGGGATCGCGACGCCCGCCCGGAAAGGAGATCTCACCCGCGTGGCGGCGCAGGTCGGCACGACGCCTGGTCAAGACCACGCGCAACTCGTCGTCGTCAGATTTGTACAACGCCACAAGCACGGCCGCTGGGACCTGCTCGTCGGCCTGCGGTCGGGAATGTGAGACGGCGTCGAGCAGAACCTCGCGCAGCGCCGACGCCAGCTCCACATCTGAGCCTGAGAGTGTCAGCTTCTCAAACTGGGACGCTGGTGCGCTCTACACGCTCTTGGAACATGACCTCGCCGTCTAGCGTCCTGTGGACCGGGCACTTCGCCGCGATCACCTGCAAACGCTCCACCTGCTCCTCGGGAAGATCGTCGGGCAGACGCAACACCACGTCGAACTTGGTCGGACAGCCGCGCTCAGCAGGGGTGTACTGGACGTCCACCTCCACTTTGCCGATGTCCCAGCCCTTGCGGGCCGCATACATCTCCATCGTGATCGCCGTACAGGAGGCAAGGCTCACCGCGAGCAGCTCCTGTGGATCGGGACCTGCATCCTCGCCACCAGACTCCAGCGGCTCGTCCACCGTCAACTGATGGTCGCGCACTTGAACTGTGTGTTTGAACGCTGAATCATTGCGCCTAACACTGGCCTTCATCACTGCAACACCTTCCGATCGGGTTGTCACAGCACCCTCTCCTTCCATGGTATCGATGGCACTGGGCTACGAAAGGGGGTTAAACAGCAGCCCGGTCAGTAGCTTCGGGTAAAAGAACGTCGACTTGGGCGGCATATTCTCGCCGCTGGCCGCAACATCGCGCACTTGCGCGACGGGCGTGGGGCGCATCAGGAAGGCCGCGTCGTATTCGCCTGAGCGCACCATCGCCACGGCCTCCTCGGAGCTGCGCGCGTAGAAGAGGCCGTTGAAGTGCGAGATGTCATCGTCGGAGAGACCCAGTGTCCGCTTGAGAATCAGCTCCTCCAGCACTCCGGTGTCCAGGCTGCGATATGCCTCTGAGAAGTCCGGCAGAGCAGCGTCGGCGATCTTTTGATCCTTGAGCTTCAGGCGGTACGGCTGCTGGTGGTGGGTGTCGATGTAGCCAAGTTCGAGCGGCCCCGTGCCCGGCTGCGGAGCGAGTCGCTCGAGCGGCACCTCGACGATCTCGAAGTCGCGGCGCAATGTTTCTCTCAGGCGCTCCTGGCGCGCGCGATCGAGGCCGCGCACGACCCGGTGTGTGGGGAACACAGTCAGTCCCGGGTCCTCGAGGGCCACCAGGCACATCAGCATGTAGCGGTGCTCACCCTCGCCACCGAGCTCTTGCGCATAGGTGTCGGCGGTCTCGTAGCGATGATGCCCATCGGCGATCAGTAGCTCGACCTCGCGGGTGGTCCGCTGCACGGTTGCGATCGTCTGAAGATCTGTCACGCGCCAGAGCTTGTGGACAGTGCCTTCCGCATCGGTGACTTCGCCCCAGGGGGCGCCTTCGGTTGCCGGCTCCAGTGCTTTCCAGGCCGCGTTCGTCGGGTCTGAGAACAAAGAGAAGATGGGGGAGAGGTTCGTGCGCGTTGTCCGCATCAGGCGCAGGCGATCCTCCTTGGGTCCTGGATGCGTGCGCTCGTGTGGACGTACCCGTCCTGGCCCATAGCCCTCGATCCGAACTCTGCAGAAGAAGCCGTTGCGCGTGCGCGTCTGGCCGTCAGGTCCGGTGTAGGTCTGCGCGTGTGCCCAGAGCGCCGGCTCGGGATCGCGCACGATCGCGCCCTGCAGCTGCCACGCCTCCCACAGCTCGCCGGCGGCGGCGTACGGATCCGGCTCGCCTTTCGGGAGGTCCACAGCGACGACGTTGAACGGCGAGCGCTCCAGCAGCTGCTCGCGCTGCCCGGCGTCGATTACGTCGTAGGGCGGGGAGGTCACATTTGACAGTGGGCCGACCAGCGATTGGTCGTAGTGCAGAGCGCGCAGGGGTTGAATGTCGGCCATGGCGGGGCGACCCTAGCAGCAGGGGTGCAGAGCTGCCAAGAGGACAGGAGCGTGAACGAGAGTAGAATCCGACCAATCGGGGCGTGGCGCAGCCTGGTAGCGCACCTGCTTTGGGAGCAGGGGGTCGCCGGTTCAAATCCGGCCGCCCCGACTAACTGGACAAGAGCTTGCCTTTATTCTGCAAGAGCGGGTATTTGCCGAAACTGTTTGAACCACGGAACCTATCTTTATTTAACCGGGCGCCCCGGAGTTCTTATCTTCGTGCTGACGCACAAATAGCTTTTCGTTGACATTGCCGAGTGCATCAGCGGCTTCTTTCCATGCGAGATACCTGGTCGGTTAGGGGATGTCGGTCTAGCTGTCCCGGCCAATTGAGCGACATCGAAGGCCAGCAGATCCCACCCAGCACGAAGTCCTACCGCAAAGGATGAGGTATGCCGCGGGTCATCCGTTGAGGAAGCTGCGCAGCCGCTCCAGCACGAGGCGATGGGCCTCCTCGATGATCCAGTGGCCCACACCGGGAACGTGCTCGAAGGTGATGTCGCTCGCGTGGTCGCTGTAACCGCGGTGCATGACAGGCGTGATCACTGGATCGCGCAGTCCTGTGATCCAGCGCATCGGGACATCGACATGACAGTGGGCGTACTCGCCGCGGACCCAGCGCAGGTACTCGCTGGTCTGGAAGGTGCGGTACCACTGCGAGCCCGCGTATGCGCGCGCTGGATCCCGCCAACGGCTCAAGTAGATCTCGGCGTCGGTTCCAGGCCATTTGTAGTCGCCGGCGACCCAACGGTAGACCCAGCGTAGGTAGGACTGTTTGGAGCTACCGATCAGCCGCGGTCCGATCCCTGGTGCGGCCAGCGGGTATTGGTAGAAGAAAGACAGGGTGTGGCGAAGGGCCGGCCCGTCGAGCTTGAACCATGGTGCGGCCGTATTGAAGCCGGCGAAGCCGGCCACCCGTTGCGGATGGCGCAGTAGGAGGATCGAGCCCGCCAAGCCGCCCATGTCGTGCCCCGCGATCCACGCCCGCTCGACGCCGAGCTGGTCGAGCACCGCGATCAGGTCCGCGGCCATCTCGGCCTTCGTATAAGGCCCGCGGGGCGCGTCGCTCCAGCCCGCCCCGCGGAGATCCGGCGCCAGGACCCGGTATCCCTCGGCAGCCAGCGGACCGATCAGCCGGTGCCACTCCCACCAGTGCTGGGGGAAGCCGTGAACGAGCATGATCGCCCGGCCGTCGCCGGGGCCGGCCTCGGCGACGTGGATCCTCACCCCGCTCGGCGTCGTGATGTAGCGATGCTCGACGCCCGGCAGCCGCGGTGGCGGGTCCGAGTAGCTCACCGGCCCGCGAACGCCTGGCGAGAGACCGTTCATCGATGACCCATCCGCTCGAAGTCCGGAACGCCTACGTGATGGCGACCAAAGTAGTCAAGCCACGAGCGATCGCTTCGATATGGGCGGATGAGCGTGAGAGAGGAGGAAGCTCGGATGCTCGCTCGTAGGAGCCTTTCCAGATGCTTGCTCGGCGCCTCGAGGTGGAGCGCGGCGCGCAGGTCATAGCCCATCATTGCGAGCAGGATCTGTCGTCCCAGGCGTCTGGCCGGGCGCGGGAACCAGCGCGTGGTCCAGTCCTCGAAGAAGCGCTCTACGACTTGGTGAGCGTCGTTTGTGTAGCGCCAGTGCTCGCGCTCGTAGTCGAGCATCCACCGCCTGAGCTCCTCGGATGTTGCCGGCAGGTCCCCGAGCGGCATCTGCTCGGCCACGCTCCGCCAGAAGCGCCAGATCGCCTCTCGCTGTCCGGCCGTGAACTGGTCGATGCCTAGACGTTCTCCAATGCGGTCTCCCTCGAAGATGAGCGTGGCCAGGGTGTAGCGCTTCTGCTCGTCGGTGATCGGGAACCGGGCGTGGATGCGCTCCATTCGTGCAATCGCGGCCCGTCCTTCCGGGCTCGAGGGACCCCACTTGAGGAATGCGCCGAACAGGGCGAGCGTGTCGTCGATCCGCGGCGCGATGTCGTGCATGGTGTCGCCGCCGCCGCCTCGGTAGATGACGCGGGCGATGCTGGGTACGGCCACTTGGCGCGAGAACCCGATCAGAAGGCCGGCATGCACTCCGATTGGATCGCCGTAGAGCACCTCGAGCGTGAGCCGGGCCACCTCCTCGTGGTCTTCCCTGGGATCGAGCGCGGCGATCCGTCGCTTGAGTGCGTAGCCGAGTTGACGCTTGCGCTGGACTGCGGCGGCTTCCATGTCCCCTACGGCGTCGCTTTCGCATGCTGCGGTTCGCGCCCGTCGATTTGGTGCGGGCGAGCAGGGTGCGATCGCACCAATTGATGGCTTGTGGCATCACCCATCAAGAGCCGGCCCGCGACGCGCGGGTCCAGGAGGTGAAAAACCGAACGCTCCCTGGCCAGGACCTTGCCGAGCGCGCGTGCGAAAACTGGGTCGACGGTAGCCCGACGGAGAGCGCGACGTTCGAGTGGCGTCAGTTCGCGAGCGGTCGAGAAATCGGCCATCTGTAGATGATGCGGCGCGAGACTCCAGGCGAACTTGCGGCGATAGCGGCGCAGTGCTTTGTCTAGGGCCTCGCGGCTGTCAAGAACGCCGCTGGTCTCATCAACCAGCCATTCCGCGCCCATGAACGCAAAGCTGATCCCGGCCCCGAAGGCGGGGTCGGCGGCGAGCGCCGCGTCGCCCACGAAGGCGATCCCAGGCCTCGCCGCCGGGCGGATCACGTTGGGCACGTCGATCTTGCCGAGGATCTTCGAGACGCGCTCGGCTGCACTCAGGTCCGGCCCATCCGGGAGCTCCGCGAGCGTTCGCATATAGGAGCCCTCCAGATCGGCCCGGACCTCCTCCAGGCGCCACCGCGGGTAGACGGCAACGAGGAGTGTGAGACCGTCCTCGTTGGGAAATTCCGATGCGGCCCCTGGATGGGGAATCCAGAGCCGGACGGAAGGACCGGCGGGCGTGCTCGCTCGCTCCACTCCGCGCCAGTAGGAGAAGTAGAAGAAGCGATTGTGGGGACGAACGCGTCCTGGCACTCCAGCGAGGCGTGCGACCGATGACCCCCGCCCATCGGCTGCGACCAGCAGTCGCGCACCGAGCTTTAGCGAGCAGCCGCGACGATCCTGCACCTCGATCGCTGTTGGCCGTTCGCGATCGCGGAGAACGCGCTTTGCCGTGTATCCCGGAAAGAACTCCACTCCCGGCGTATTCGCGGCGAGGTCGCGAAGGAGCGGGTCCAGCGTGCGGCGCGTCACGCCCCAACCGCGATTGTCGGGAACGCCGAACCACCCCCCGTGAGGGGTCCAGAACTCAACCCACGTTCGTGGCACGCCGCGCTGCGTCAGCAGCGGAGCGAGCCCGAGCCGTTCGATGGTCGGCGTGGCGGGCGGCAGGATCGCGTGGGTGCAAGTCACCTTGTAGGCCGCGGGGTCAGGGCGTCGCTCCACCAGGGCGACGGATGCGCCACGCTCGGCAAACAACCGCGCCGCCGTGCAGCCGGCGACGCTCCCACCAACAACCGCGACGTCGAAGTCCTTGGCCGGCATCGTCACTCCGGGCGGTCATCGCTTGTCGTGCCGCCGATGCTCTCCCACTGTTCCCGCCCTTGTCGCATCACCGCCGGATAGATGATCAGATGGCGAAAGGGCTTGATCACGGCCATGTAGGCATCCCCGAAGCGCCCATTCGTCTTCACCAGGACCGCCATCTGCGCGCGCAAGGAACCGTCTTGCGCTTGAGTCGCGCCGATGTGCATGACCCCGTGCATCGTCTTGTTAGCGATCTCCGCGGCGAACTCGTCATCGCTCAGATAGAGCGGAGTGAGTGGGATCGAAGCGAAGTCGGGGCCATGTCCGTGTCGAACCAGGTCGGCAGGAAGCCGATCGCGCAGCGTCGGGACCCTGGAGTTCAAGCCGCCGTCGGGGTCATCCCAGCCCAGCAGCCCCCCGACCTTCCAGCGGATGTCCCAGAGCGCGCGGTTGACGCGGGAGTCGCTCTGCGACAGGTCCAGGGACGTGATCATGTGCACGAGTCGAGGAAAGTCGCCCGGCGCGGCTCGCCCCGGCAGCTCCCACACGTCCTCGAGCCTGAAATCGGGCGCGATCTCGTGGATTCGCCAAGGTCGGGAAGTGTGCGCGGTGTCCGGGAGCCTCATGAGCGATATACGGTAGCGCATATATGCGGTTACGTATAATGACAGTGCCGAACTTCATGCAAGACGCGATAGAGAGAGATGCCAGCAACTCGCACGCCACGAGCTAGGTGGGTCGAAGAGGGGCTTCTTACCCTTGCGGTCGGTGGTCCCTATGCAGTCCGGATCGAGCCGTTGGCCCAAGCCCTTGGTGTCACCAAGGGCGGCTTCTATGGCTACTTCAGCGACCGGCGTGCGTTGCTCGAGGAGATGCTCGACACGTGGGAGCGGACGGTCCTCGACGAGGTGATCGAGCACGTCGAGGGAGAAGGCGGGGACGCAAGGGCGAAGCTGAGGCGACTGTTCGCCCTGGGTTCCTCTCTGGCCGGCGAGGGGATGAAGGTCGAGCTGGCGATTCGCGACTGGGCCCGACGTGACAAGACTGTTGCCAAGCGGCTGAAGCGTGTTGACAACCGGCGAATGGAGTACATGCGCACATTGTTTGCCGATCTCTGCGAGGACGGGGACGACGTTGAGGCCCGCTGCCTGCTCGCCTTCTCCCTGTTCATCGGCAGTCCCTTCATCACCGCCAATCATGACGGGCGCAGTCGTGCGGATGTGGTGAAGCAGGCCTTGGACCAGCTCACTCGATAGGGGTGTTTCACTTGTTTTTTGCAAGTATCAAGACCCACCGGATCAAGCCACCAAAGGAGCAATCGTCATGCCTACAAGCATCTTCGTGAGCTACCCGACCGCCGACCTCGATCGCAGCAAGGCCTTCTACACCGCACTCGGCGCGACCATCAATCCGCTCTTCACCGACGGTAACGCCGCCTGCCTGGAATGGGAGGACAACATCTACTTCATGATGCTGAAGCGCGAGTTCTTCGCCACCTTCACCGATAAGCAAGTAGCCGACCCGGCAACCACTGCACAGGTCCAGAGTGCGTTCACCTGCGACTCTAGGGAGGAAGTCAACATGGTGATCGAGGCGGGTCTGGCCGCCGGTGGTTCCGAGCATGGACCGGCCCAGGATCTCGGTTTCATGTACAGCCGTGACCTGGAAGACCCGGACGGCAACGTTGTGTCCTTTATGTACATGGAGCCGCAGGCAGCGGAACAAGGCCCGGAGGCATATCTGGCCGAGCAGGCTCAGGCCTGAGTGGCCGCACGCAGCTACGGGCAGTACTGCGGGGGTCACCACTGCCGTCGAGCTGGTCACAGAGCGCTGGGCACTGCTCATGATCCGTGACCTGCTCGTCGGTCCGCGTCGTTACACCGACCTGAAGCATGGCCTGCCCAAGGTTCCGACGAACATCCTCTCCGCACGCCTGAAGGAGCTACAGGAGAGCGGGGTGATCCGCCGTGTCCCACTGGCGAGCTGCGGACTCGTCTATGAGCTCGACTAGCCGATACCCGATCTCGCTCACTGCAAGAATGCGGGCCTCTGAGACAACGACACCCCGGAAGGACAAGCATGGCCCTTGACCTGTTGAGCAAGATCTGCCGCGAACTGGATAAGCGTTTGGAGGAGTTGCGGCCCCTGCTGGCCGAGCACGAAGCTCTGCTTGAGGCTGCAGCTGCGCTCGAGGCGGCCGGTTCGGGCATGGTCGCCGCGGACACGCTCGAGCTCCGGTCCGAGCCTCAGCAGACCGACAGCGACACTGCCAAGCCGCGGGCGGCAAAGACCCGGGTGGCCGCGAAGCCTGTGCGGTCGGCTCCGAGAGCCGCGCGATCAGTCGCGCGTCCGAAGCCTGCGCTGGCTGCTCGCAGCGCCGCCGGCGCGACGATCCTCGCCGCTTTGGACCATGGCTCGCACACCGTAAGCGAGCTGGCTGTCGTAACGGCGATGAGCGGACCCAGCATCAATGGGAACCTGCGCAAGCTCGTCTCCGAGGGGGCGGTCGTCAAGACCGAGCGCGAAGGTAAGGCTGCTTGGGCGTTGGCGGCTGCCGCCTAGCCAAATGCGCTTGGAGGAGCGTCGCCCGCTGGAGGCTCGGTGAGCGCCCTATCTCCTTCATGAAGGCGGCGCAGTGAGAAATACAGGACTGCGCTTATCAGCGCAGTGAACGGCGCCAGCAGGATGTCGAGGATCCATTGCGCGATCGCTACGCCGACCGTTCCCAAGCCGGAGGCGATGATCGCGACGATGAGACCGACGACGATGGTTAGCGCGACCACCACAAGGATCACGCCGAAGACCGGCCAGCCGTGGCCGCGCACAAGCTCGCGGCTGCGGCCGAATGCGGCAAAGACACCATGGCGCTCGATTACCAGCGAGGGTGCGGCAACCGACCAGATCGTAATCAAGAACAGTCCGGGAATGATGATGAGGATGAAGCCGATCGTGACGCCGATACCAAGCAGGATCGATAGGCCGATCAGGGGTAGCACGACTGGGGCGACGCTACGAAACAGCTGCTCGACAGAGCTGTCTCGACGTCCATCTTGGATGTCGCGCACGAGTTCTACGACCATCCCCTGGTAGAAGGTCCCGACCACAAGCGCGACCAGCGAGACGAGGGCAACGGCGCCACCGGTGAACACGAGTCGTCCGATCGCGACGATCGCGAACACAGCAATAGCGGCAGGGAGCAGCACGCCGGCCTGTTCGCGGTAGATCTCGAGTGCAGAGCCAACGACCTCGCCCGGCTTGATCTTCTCAGTAGACATGCGCTTCTCCTCGTCGGACGCAAGATCGTCGCTGCGTAGTGTCGGTGGGTGGTACCCACGGCGCGTGACGGCTACCGCGATGTTCGGCCTGGAGCTTCGCTGTCCTGCTAGTGGGCGCGCACGCCCCTCGCTCAGGCGGACGGCTACCGTGGTCTGATGGCTGGTGCCCTGGCGGTTCTGCGTAGCGACGCCTATCGGAAGCGACTGACCCTGGTGGCGTGCATTCTTGGCTCTGGCATTGCGCTGCTCGACAGCACGGTGGTCAACGTCGCGCTGCCGACGATCCAGCACGATCTCGGTGGCGGGTTGGCGGCGCAACAGTGGGTCGTCAATGCCTATCTGCTCACGCTCGGCTCGTTGATCCTGATCGGCGGCTCGCTGGGTGATCTGTATGGCGAGCGACGGGTCTTCGCGCTTGGTGTTGGGGGGTTTGGCGTGGCCTCACTGCTATGCGCGCTTGCACCGTCGATCGGGGCGCTGATCGCTGCCCGGGCGCTGCAAGGCGTGGCAAGCGCACTACTCACGCCTAGCGCATTGGCCGTGATCGTTGCCACCTTCAGCGAGTCTGAGCGTGGTCCGGCGATCGGGAGCTGGACTGCGTGGGGAGGAATTGCCACGGTGCTCGGGCCGCTGGCAGGAGGCGAGTTGCTGCATATCGCTTCGTGGCGTGTGATCTTCCTGATCAACCTGCCGTTCGTAGCAGTCTGCATGGCGTTGATCTTGGCCGTCATCCCACGCGCCGAGCCAAGAGCGCAGACGGGGCGAAGCATTGATTTTCTCGGCGGTCTGCTCTGTGCGCTGGGTCTTGGCGGGCCGGTGTTCGCGTTGATCGAGCAGCCGCGTTTGGGGTGGTCGAGCCCGGGTGTGATCTTTCCCCTGGTTGCCGGCGTCTTGCTGTTCGGTAGCTTTTTGGTGCACGAGTCGAGGACACGCGATCCGATGTTGCCGCTGCGGCTGTTTCGCCGGCGCAACTTCTCGGCCGGCAACGTCGAGACGTTGGCGATGTACGCAGGGCTGGCGATCCTGTTCTTCTTCCTGACGATCTTCCTGCAGCAGATCGGCGGCTACACACCGCTGCAGGCTGGGCTTGCCACGCTTCCCGCCACCGTCGTGATGTTCATGCTCTCGAAGCGCTTCGGTGGGCTGGCCGACAAGTTTGGCCCGCGTCTGTTCATGGGGGCGGGACCGTTGGTGGCGGCGGGTGGGCTGTTGCTCTTTCAGCGCATCGGCATACACGTCGACTACCTGACAGAGGTGCTGCCGGGGATACTCGTCTTCGCGCTCGGCCTCTCGATGACCGTCGCTCCGCTGACGGCGGCGGTGCTCGCGGGTGTCGATACCTCTCAGGCGGGAATCGCCTCCGCCGTCAACAACGCCGTCGCTCGGGTGGCGGGGCTGCTCGGCACAGCGGCGGTCGGCGCGGCCGTGGCAGGCTCGTTCGTGTCGGGCCTGGACAGCAATCTCGCCGGTCGCCCGCTTGGGCCGCCTGCCAAGGCCGCGGTCGCCGAAGCCAAGAAGCTGCCGCTTGGTCGTCCCGATACCGCTGGGCTGCCGCGAGCCCAGGCGAATGCGATCACCGTCGCAGCGGACGATGCGTCGCTGAAAAGCTTTCACCTCGGTCTCGAGATAGCGGCACTGCTAGTCGCCGCCGGTGGGCTGGCGGGGGCCGTCGGCGTGCGTAATCCCCGGCGAGTGGTGAACGCCGAGGAGTGCGAGGGAGGAGCACTCATCGGCGCGGCGCTGGACGCCGCCGGCTGTCACGAGGGGGACCTCGCGCTCGATGGCGAGGTTCAGCCGACGGTCTCGGCGTAGGCGCGCATCGCCTCGATCACCGGCGCGAGCCGCCGTCCGCGCACCGTCAGTCGGTACTCGACCATCGGTGGACTGGTGGGTAGCACGGTACGCTCGATCAAGCCGGCGCCCTCGAGATCGCGTAGGCGCTCGGAGAGCATGCGCGGTGAGATTCCTTGTACGGCCTCGGCGAATTCGTTGAAGCGCAATGCGCCGCTTAGCGCTGCATAGATGATCGACAGCTGCCAACGGCGCTCGAGCAGGTCCGCGGCTTGGCGGACCTCCACGGGCACCGGTTGACAGCGGCGTGAGCTGCGTGCGGACATGGGCGGACTCCTCAGGAGACCTGTGCGACCTTGGGCGCCGGCTCCAAGGCCACATCGAGCACTTCGTCGATGCTCATCACCGGGTGGAAGCTCATCTGCTCGCGAACCTCCTCTGGAATGTCGTCGAGATCGCCACGGTTGCGCTCCGGCAGGATCACATCGGTAAGCCCGGCCGCGTGGGCGGCGAGCACCTTCTGCTTGAGCCCGCCGATCGGCAGCACGCGTCCCTGCAGCGTGACCTCGCCGGTCATGCCGACCGTGTGCTTGACCGGTCGCTCTGAGAGCAGCGAGGCAAGTGCGGTGACCATCGTCACGCCCGCGCTTGGCCCGTCCTTGGGGATCGCGCCGGCTGGCACATGCACGTGGAACTCGCTGTTCTCAAATGCAGCGGGGTCAATCCCGAGGTCCTCGGCGTGGCCGCGCACGTAGGAGAGGGCGATTCGCGCCGACTCCTTCATCACGTCGCCCAGCTGTCCGGTGAGCACGAGCCCGTTTCCGCTAGAGCCACTGCCCTTCATCGCGGTGGCCTCGACGAACAGCACGTCGCCGCCCGTGCCAGTGACAGCAAGGCCTGTGGCAACGCCGGGGGTGGCGGTGCGAGCCGCGGACTCCTGGAAGAACTTCTGGCGGCCGAGCGCGTCGCGCACGGTCTCCACGGTTATCTCCACAGGTGTCTCGACCTCGCCCGAGGCGATCCGCGTGGCGGTCTTGCGCAGCACCGTGCCCAGCTCGCGCTCGAGGTTGCGCACACCAGCCTCGCGCGTGTACTCGGCGACGATCGTGCGCAGCACCTCATCGGAGGCGCTCACCTCGTCCTCGCGCAGGCCGTTGCGGTCGCGCTGGCGCGGCCACAGGTAGCCCTTGGCGATCGCGAGCTTCTCCTCGCTGGTGTAGCCGTCGAAGCGGATCACCTCCATGCGGTCGAGCAGCGGCCCGGGAATCGTGTCGGCTACGTTGGCGGTCGCGATGAACATCACCTGGCTCAGATCCAGCTCCACGTCCAGGTAGTGGTCGCGGAAGGAGTGGTTCTGGGCGGGGTCGAGCACCTCGAGCAGCGCGGCCGATGGGTCTCCACGCCAGTCGGCGCCGACCTTGTCGACCTCATCCAGCAGGATCACCGGGTTCATCGTGCCGGCGTCGCGCAGCGCGCGCACCAAGCGTCCAGGCAGAGCGCCAATGTAAGTGCGCCGGTGCCCGCGGATCTCAGCCTCATCGCGCACGCCGCCGAGCGACATGCGCACGAACTCGCGTCCGGTGGCACGCGCGATCGACTCGCCGATCGAGGTCTTGCCGGTGCCGGGAGGTCCGATCAACGTCAGGATTGCGCCTGACTTCGGATCGGCCTCGATGCCGCGGTCGGAGCGCAGCTTGCGCACGGCCAGGTACTCGGTGATGCGGTCCTTGACGTCTTCAAGGCCCTCGTGGTCGGCGTCGAGCACTTCGCGTGCCGCTACAGGATCGAGATGCTCCTCAGAGCGCTTGCTCCACGGCACCGCGATCAGCCAGTCCAGGTAGGTTCGGATCATGCTCGACTCGCCGGTCTGCTCGCCCATCCGCTCCAGGCGGCCCAGCTCCTTCAGTGCCTGCTCCTGGACCTCCTCGGGCATTTCCGCGGCCTCGATCTTGGCCTTGTACTCCTCCACGATCGAGCCCTCGTCCTCGCCCAGCTCCTTGCGGATCGACTCCATCTGCTTGCGCAGGAAGTACTCGCGCTGCTGCTTGTCGGCGCCCTCTTGCACGTCCTCACGGATGCGCTTTCGCACCTGCAGCTCGGCGAGGCTGTCGCGTTGCAGCTTGACAGCCAGCTCCAGACGATCGGTCACGCCCAGCGTGCGCAGCAGCTCGACCTTCTGCTCATAGGTCAAGTTGGGGGAGTAGCCGGCGGAGTCCGCCAACGGGCCGGGCTCCACGATCGCGCGCAGGAACGCCGCGATGCGTCCGTCGTCGCCGCGCAGCTCGAGGATCTCCTCGACCACCGCGCGGTATTCACGCTCGAGCTCACGTGTGCGCTTGTCTACCGGCACGTCGTCTGGGCGCTCGTCGACCTCGACGCGCAGCTCTCCTTCGGGGCCGGTCTGTGCGGCGCCGATCAACGCGCGGTGCTCGCCCGAGAGCGCGACCGCGTGGCCACCGCCGGGGAGGCGCAACTGCTCTGAGACCTCGGCGATCGTGCCGACCTCGAGGAACTCGTTCTCGTGGCGGGGGACGAGTACGACACGCTCGTCGTCGCCGACGTCGATCGTGAGCGTGATTCCCATGCTGGGAAACACAACGGTGTCATCGAGCGGAATCAGGCGCAATACAGGCTTGGCCTGAGGCTCGGGCGGTTGAGGGCTTTGTGAGGGAGGTGAGGGAGTTGAAGCCATCGCTATACGCTCCATATAAGGTTACGAATTGATAGTTAGTATAGCGCGATCACGATCGTTTTCAAGAGCGTCGACTGCCAGGTCAGACGTGCCGTATCGGCTCCTACGAAATGCGGCTCGCCCAGGTTGCGCAGCTCAAGATTCGGAGTCCTGCGGAGGGTCCCCAAATAGGCTGCGCGGCCACATCCGCTTGGCGCGCACAACGTTCACCTCGGCGGCGATCAGCGTCACCTGCCCACCCAGGTACAGCCAGGTGAGCAGCCCGAGCACGAACGCGAACAGGCCCGAGGTGTCCTTTGCGTGGCGCACTACACGCTCGACGTAGAAGCCGCCGAGGTGCTGCAGGATCTGCCACAGCACCGCCGCCACGACCACACCGACAAGCAGGTCGCGGGTGGCGATCTCGTCGGCGGTGAGCAGCCGGAACACGGCAAAGAACAGCACGAGGTTCGCCGCCAGCGCCACCACGACTCCCACAAGTACTCCGACGATCCCTGTCGTCTGAGCGGTCACATAGCCGGCAGCGACTGTTGAGACGATCGTGAGTAGGCCAAAGACGACCAGCAGTCCCACCCCGCGCACGCGCCATGCAAGGAAGCCAAGCTGGCGTTTGCGGGGAATGTGCCAGACGTTGTTGAGCGCGCTCTGCGCCGCCCCGGTTATGCCAAGGCCGGCCAGCGTCGCGCCGACGAGCCCGATTGCAAGCGCCGGGACGCTGCCTTTCAGAGAGTGCACGTTGTTCTGCAGTTGCGTGCCGATGATCGGGAACTGGCTCAGGGTCGAGTGCAGCACGCTCTCCTGTGTGCTCGGGCTGCCTTCGAGCACGAACCCGAGCACGGTCACGAATACCAACAGTAGCGGGAACAGCGAGAAGAAGCCGTAGTAAGCGATCAGCGCTCCCATCTGGCTGCATTGGTCATCGTCAAAGCGCTTGAAGACGGCGACCACGAAGCCAAGTAGACGCTTGCGCTGCTGGTAGCGGTCTACGACGCTTAGAACGTCGCGGAGAAATTGGGAGGGGGGTCTGCGGGCCACTTGCACCGACATGCTTGCGTGTCTACCCGACAACAGTGCTGGAAACGACCTATTGCGGGGACAGGAGCGCTCGGTGGGCATGCGCTTGGCGTGCTCGATCCAAGCGAAACGGTTGCGCTGGTGGCCCGCTCGCGTCGTGAGCTGCTGCTTGCTTCCCACCGCCGGCGATTGGGGCTCGAGGACCTGGAGGACTGCTACAGCCAGGCCACGCTCGAGCTGCTGACCAGAGCCAGACACGGAGAAGCATTCGCTGACGCTAACCACGTCGCCAATGCACTCGAGCAGAAATTTCTCTCGCGCATTCAGGATCGCCGCCGTGCGCTGAGTGGGCGCAGCCCGATCCAAGCGGCGCTGGCAAGTTCGCTCCCTCTCCTCGGAGGGGCGTGCGGTGGGGTGGACGTGGCCGATGCGCGAGCCGACGTCGAGCATCTGACCTTCTTGCGTCACGACCTGCGCAGCATCGCCCGACTCTGCCGCCAACTCTCAAGCGATCAGCGGCTCGTGCTGGCAAGCGAGCTCTCGGGTAAGGGATGTTGTGCCGAGTTCTGTCACGAGCACGGTTGGAGCAAGGAGAAGTACCGCAAGGTTGCTCAACGAGCGCGCGCACGGCTGCTGCGACTGCACGTGGGCGAGTCGACGCAGGCCCAGGGAGATGCATGTGTCCCGCTTGCGCGGGCTCGTCGGATTAGTCAATAGGGACACACCTATGAGACCTCCTCGCCCCATACATAGGCGCGTCCCCTGGGACGCCGACGATCGGTTGCCGAGACGATCGAACGGCACTTCCCATCCGCACGCAGGCGGCCGGGAGCTTGGCTGCTCCCCCTGCTTGCTCCCGGTCGCATGCGTGCTTTG
Source organism: Solirubrobacteraceae bacterium (assembly GCA_036008605.1). GTDB lineage: Bacteria > Actinomycetota > Thermoleophilia > Solirubrobacterales > Solirubrobacteraceae > Palsa-744. The sequence goes on from DASYNL010000025.1 coordinate 175,657, forward strand.
TCTCGAATTGGGAGCGCCGTGCGCATGAGCCTGTGGCATCGGGCTCCGCGCGAGGTGTACCGCGTGTACGGGGAGGACCAGTATCTAGAGGGGGAGATGTCTCTAGAAGGAGAGGCCGCTCCGAGGGAAGAAGCACAGACCGTCGAGCTCGACAACCGCCGCGTAGCGTCTCGGGCTGCTTTCGCCGCGGATGTTCCTTCCGCCTCTCCAGGTATCGCAGGCAGCTCGTCGGTTCGCCCAAGCGGGTCGCATGTCGGCCGTCTGGTCGGGGTCGGCCTGCTTGTGGGTGTTGGCCTCGCAACGCTCCTGCTTGTCTTCATGAACTTGTCGCATCGGCATGGAACAACATCTGAGCTGGTCGGACAGGGCACCCACGTTGAGGCCGGGCAACGAATCGCGCGTGCATCCAGCGCCGGGAGTGCGTCGGCAATCGCCCACAGCGGGAGCAGGCCGGCTTCTACGCCGCGCTTCTCTGCTTCGAGCGCGATGGCGCCGGAGCGTCGGTCTCGGTCGAGGCTCAACGACGAAGCATCGCCAGCGGACAATTCTGATCCTGATCAGGCTCGGCGGGCGTGGTCGGCGGCGCTGCGATCTGCGGGCAATTCGGTGCCAACGTCGGTCGCCCTTCAGTCGCCCTCGCAGATCGCACTCGAACCGCCTGCGCCTGACCCGGTCGAGCCATTCGCACTGAGCTGGGTCGAACCGTCCAGGTCGGTCGCGGTGGAGCCCTCCGCGCAGGACGAATTCGGCTTCGAGCAGTGACCGCCATGTCCCGCGTTGGCCCACAAGCGCAGGTCAGCGTTACGCCAAAGTCGATGTGGCGGATAAGGCTTGCGCGCGAACTGCCGCGCTACCTGCTGCAGGCACTTGCGATTGTGGGCTTGCTCGCAAGCGCACGCTTTGCGATCGCGCCGCCGCGCCCGATTCTTGCTCGCAGCTCGACGTCTGGCTCCGCGGTATCCGACCGGGCGGCGGAAGGCTTCGCCACGCTATTCGCTCGCGCCTATCTCGACTGGGACTCGCGCGATCCCGAAGCGCATCGGCTCGCGTTGGCCCCGTTCGTCGGCTCCTGGATGGAAGGCGAAGCCGGTCTGCAGCCGCCGGAAGACGGTGAGCAACAGGTCCAGTGGACACAGATTGTCCAAGTGAGACACATCGCCTCGGGCGAGTTCTACACCGTCGCTGCCCAAACCGACACGGCGGGCCTGCTGTACCTGAGCGTCGGTGTAGCGCACGAGGCCGATGGCGCTCTGGCGCTGGCCGGCTATCCCGCCTTTGTTGGCGCGCCGACATCCACCGCCGCTGCCGCCCCAGCGCATCTACGCGAAGTCGAAGAACCAGCGCTTGCGACCGTTGTGACCCGAGCCTTGCGCAACTACCTGGCGCGCGCCGAATCCGAGCTGGATGCCGACCTGGCCGCGGGTGCCCGCGTCTCGCTCCCCGAGCAGACGCTGACGCTTCAGTCGCTCGACAGCCTCGATTGGTCTGCCAGCGGACGCTCGGTGGTGGCGACACTGCGCGCCCGCGACGAACGCGGCGGCCAGTACACGCTCGCCTACGAACTCGGCGTGCGTCTGAGCGCGGGGCGCTGGGAGATATCGGCGATTCAGACGAACCCGAGCAGCTAGCGCTTGTGGCAGCACAGCAATTCGATCCAACCAAAGGAGATCGCGATGCACACGATTCACACAATCCACACGATCCACGCACTGATGGCCGCGGCCGAAGGGGCCAGCTCGCTCGAATCTGCGGCGAGCAAGGCAGGCGAAACCGGCCGCAAGGTCGCAATGAGCCTGATCGCTCTTGGCTTCGCGATCGCCTCGATCGTGCTCGCCTTCAGACGCGACTTCAAGGAGGCGGCGGGCATCTTCGCGGTCGGCCTCGTCGCGATCCTGCTCGCCACCCCGGCTGGAGTAAACGTTCTCCACGACACCGTCAACACGCTATTTGGCGCGTCCTGAGAGATGTCAAGCGAGATCCGCTCCTACAGGTGCGTGTTCGACCTTGAGCGGCGCCTCTATCGCATCGATCGGTTGCGGCTCAACCCAGCTGGCGTGCCGCTGCGCGGGATCGTCTACTTCCTGGCGCTGCTTGGCGCGGTGCTGCTGGCCGGGGCGCTGCCGCTGGTCGGCCTGTTTGTGCGGATGCTGCCCTGGTACTTGCGCGACATCGGCGCACCGGGCGCGTGTGCCGCCCTATTGACGCTGATCAAGATCGAGGGAAGACCGTTCCATTTGGCCGCGTTGGCGCTACTGCGCTACGGCCTGGGTCCGCGTGAGCTCTCGGGTCTGAGGCCGCGCGTCAAGGCCGATCGACGCTGGTGCCTGGACGAGCTGCTTGTACTTGCAGACGGCTCCGATCCGCGTCTGCGCCGCATGCGCTACAGCGGCCCGGGAGCCGTGCTCGTCAGCGCAGCTCATGTTCGCAGCAGCTGGCGCCCCGGGCTAGTGCGCGGCCTCATGCGCCGGCCCGACATGCGGCTCGCGGCGTTGCCGGCAAAGCCGCGACCGGCAAAAGGCCAGGTGATCGCGCTCACAGACGGGGCTCGCTTGGAGGTAAGGCCTTGAGGCTGCCGATCTCTTTCGTCTACGGCAATTTGGTGTTCGGGGCGAGCACTGACGACGTGTGGGCGGCGTTTTCGATCCCCTGCGCCTCATACGAATGGCTCTCAGGCGAGGCCAAGCGCGCGCGCATGCTTGCGCTGATGGGGGCGCTGGAAGCGCTCGAAGCCGATGTGCAGATCCTGCGTGTCGGGCGCCGCTGGAATCTGCAGGGTTACCTCGACGAATTGGAGCAAGTCGGCCGAGGCAAGCACGTGCAGGCAAATCAGCGCTACGCGCGCGAGCACGCCGAGCAGCTAAGCGATGTCGGCTGTGTGCGGCCTTCGCTGTTTCTGCTCGTCAGCCTGCGCGAGCCCGAGCGCGACGTCGCCTTCTACGTCTCCCAGGCAGCTGAGAAGCATCCGCGCGAGTGGCTGCGCTCGATCGCGCGCACCCTCTCGACGAGCGACAGGCGCCTGCTGAATGCCTCGACACTAGAGGACCTACGTGTGCGGGCCGACCAGGCTCACGCACGGCTCGCCGATTTTCTGAATGCGCGCCCCGCGCGCGGCATCGAGTTGCAGTGGCTTGTACGCAGGGCCTTCTGTCGCGGGCTCGGCGAGCCACTCGTCGAGGGCTTGCACGAGCCGCGAGCGCTGGCTTTCGAGCGCAACGGCGAAGCGCTGCTGGCGCCCCTGGAAGGGGATGTGGTGCGCTGGCTGGACGGCTACGTCGAGCACCGCGGTCGTGCCCTGCGTATCGAATCCGAGCTTGGTGTCAGCTGGCAGGCACAGCTTGTGCTCGGCGCGCTCCCAGAGCGGGTCGCATTCCCTGGCCCGCGCGCAGAGTTGATGTTCGCGGCTGTGGAGAGCCTCCCGTTCGGAGTGGATCTGTCGTTCAACGCTCGCTTCCTACCGAACGAGCTGGCGTTGAGGATCGCGCGCAGACGCGTGCAGGACGCCGACCAGATTCTGCGCGCCGAGTCAGACGGCGATCAGGGCGTCTCCGACGTCGGCTACCAGCGCACCCAGGAAGCACGTGATCTGCTTGCTCACCTACAGGCTTCCAGTCGTCCGCCGCTGTTGCGAGCGACGCTGGCGCTGGCAATCGGCGCCGAGGACGAGGCCCAGCTGGCAGAGCGCGTGGAGATGTGCAGACGCGCCTACGGCGAGATCCGTCTGCACCGACCGCTCGGCGATCAGCTGGCGCTTTTCATCCAGCAGCTTCCAGGTCAGCGCACGCGTATCGCGGGTTATGACGACACGTTGACGACAGAGCAGGTGGGCGCGATGATGCCGACCGCCACGCACGCCGTCGGTTCGCGTGCCGGCTTCTACCTTGGGCATACGCTGTCGGGCTCGCGCCAACCCGTGCGCTTCAACTTGCGCGAGGGCTCCGAGCGCGACCGCAACACGGCGATTCTGAGCGTTGGCGCGCTTGGCTCTGGCAAGACGACGCTTGCGCAGAAGCTCAAGTACGAGGCTTTCCTGCAAGGCGCGCGCGTGATCGATTGCGACCCGAAGGGCGACCACCGCTTCCATCTGTTGGAGGAGGTCGCGCCGCACGCCGAGACGATCGCGCTGCGCCCAGATCCGGACTTGCGTGGAATGCTCGATCCGCTGCGCGTCGCGCCCGAGCACCTGCGTCAAGACGCCGCCGTCTCCTTTCTGCGTGATCTGCTTCCGAACCGGGCAGAGGCCGCCTGGGAGACCGCAGTTGTCGGTGCGGTAGACGTCGTCCTACGGCGCGCAAGCCAACCGACCTGCATGGAGGTAGTGCGTGCCTTGTGCCATGGCGATGGCTGCGAGGCTCAGGTTGGCGAGGCGCTTGCTGTCTACGCGCGCTCAGGCCTCACACAGCTCGGTTTTGCCGATGCCTCGGTGAAGCTTGCGCCGGTCGGTCGCCAACAGGTCGTCTACATCCCGATCCGGGACCTTCCCGGCCCCGAGCCGGGCACACCTCGTTCGGAGTACACACAGGCCGAGCGCGTTGGCGTGCAGATCGTGCGCCTGATCGCAATGTTCGCGATGCACCTGATGTCGCGCGAGCGCGAGCGTTTGAAGCTGTTCAGCTTCGACGAGGGTTGGAGGTTGCTAAGTGACCCAGTTGGGCGCACGCTGCTCGCCTCGCTGCAGCGCATGGGTCGTTCAGAGCTGGCCGTGCCTATCGTCAGCACCCAGCTCGTGACCGATGCGCTCGTCGGCGAGCGCGAGTCGCTCGAGAACCTGCTTGGCGCTACGTTCGTGTTTGGCATGCGCTCCGAGGCCGAGGCCGCCAGGGCGCTGGCCCTGCTCGGGCTCGACCCCGAAGACCGGCGCGCGCGCGAGCGCTTGCTGGAGATGCAGGCAGGGCGCTGTCTGCTGCGCGACCACTCTGGTCGCGTGGAGGCGATCCAGGTCGACGTGGTCGCGCCTTCGCTGCTGCGCGCCTTTTCCACGACCCCGCAGGCGCAAGCTCGGTGAGTGTGAAGTGGGTCGTGGCCCCGCCAGGCGCAGCCTCCCTGAGTGCCAGGCGAGTCGTGGCCTCGGCGCTCGGCTTCTTCTCGCTCACGTTCTTCTTCACGCTCGCCGGTTCGGTTGCTTCCGCTCACGTGTCACAAAACTCCGGCGGTAGCCCCCCGACGGTCAGCAAGGTTGCATCCGCCAAGACCGCCGCAGCAGGAACGACCTCCCCGCCGAAAACCTCGCCAAGCGGGCCTCCGCTCACTCCGCCGCTGACAGGGGCTGGGGCCGAAGACACGGCGGGAGTGCAGTCGCTCGAAGGCGACCAGCTCGTGGAAAACGGCCTCTCGAGCCCGCTGTGTGAAGCCGGCAAAGCGCTCGCGCTGTCGAGCGTCGCACAGAGCAACTGCCAAACCTCGGGTTTTCTCGCGGCCCCGGCGCCCACGAACAACTACGACCTCGACGTCAACATCGACACGGGAACGCTCGGGCTGGGCAACGGGCAGCTGCTCTCGGTTATCCAGGACGTGTTCGTGGCGCCAATCTGGGAGGGCCTCGTCTGGCTGGTGCACGCGCTGGTGGTGATGCTTCAGTGGTGCTACACGCTTGAACTGCTCGGCGGCTCGATGACAAGCGGCTTGAGGAGTTCTCTGCGCGAGGCGCAAACGAGCTTCACCGAGCCGTGGCTTGCACTCGTCCTAGCCGTCGCCTCAGTCCTAGCTTTCTACAACGGGCTGATCCGTCGGCGTGTCGGCGAAACCGTGGGCCAGGCTCTGCTGACGATCGCGATGATGGTGGCCGGGCTGTGGCTGATCGCCAATCCGCTCGGCACCGTCGGCGTCGTCGGTCAGTTTGCCAATCAGGCGAGCCTCGGAACCCTGGGTGCGGTTGCTCAGGGCAGCACCGCAAACGCGCCGAGGACGCTAGGCGACAGCATGCGGGCGCTGTTTGCGAGCGCGATCGAAGTGCCGTGGTGCTACCTGGAGTTCGGCGACGTGCGCTGGTGCAGCGACCCGGCGCTGCTCGAACCGCGCCTGCGCAAGGCAGCCTTGGCGATTGTCGCCTCCCAGCAGGCCAAGCTCAACTGCCGCTCGAGTTCGTCATGTCGCTCCTCGCCCAAGGGCTCGGCGGTGGCACGCGCGAGCGAGCTGGTGGGCAGGGCCGAAACCAACGGCGCGCTGTTCCTTGCGTTCCCGGCCAACGGCCCGGAACGTAATTCGAGCAAAAGCGAAAGCTCGCTCCTGCATGTGCTGTGCCAAAGCGAAAACGACAGCAAATGCGAAGGTGCCACAGCGACACAGGCAGAGTTTCGCTCCGACGGCGGCACCTTCCCGCGCATGCTCGGGGTGGTCCTGATCGCGGTCGGCGTGATCGGCATGGCGATGCTGTTCGGGCTGATCGCCATCCACCTGCTCACCTCGGCGCTGATCAGCCTGCTGATGCTGCTGGCGGCCCCGTTCATCGTGCTTGCGCCGGCGTTGGGAGACACGGGCCGCACCCTGTTCAGCGGCTGGCTGACGCGCCTTTTGGGATCCATCTGCTCGAAGCTGATTTTCTCCTTCCTGCTCGGTGTGTTGTTGACGATGCAGCGCATGCTCGTCTCGCTCGAGCCGCTCGGTTGGTGGACGCAGTGGCTGCTGATCTCGGCGTTCTGGTGGGTAGTGTTCCTAAAGCGCCACCAGGCGCTGTCATTCGTGCGCAGCGGTGGACGTGCGCCGCTTGAGCTCATGCGCCAGCCAGGCGGCAAACCCGGGGGAGTGCGTCAGGCAAAGCAGGACATCGCCCACCCGGTGCGCTGGGCCAAGAACAAGTTGCTGAGCCCATTGCCAGCGGATGAGCAGCTGGTCAAGCAGCAGCCCACAAGCCGGGTGTCCGGCCAACAAGCGCCGAGTCAACCCGCTCCAGCTCAACCACCAAATCCAACAGGTCCGGCGCAGCCCTCGGTCGAAGGCGTGGGTCAGTCGGGCCTCGCAGGAGAAAGCCAGTCGCGGGGTGGAGGAGCAAACCAGCCAACGGGCGCGCCGCAGCGACAGCAGAGCGGTGCCGATGAGCTGCCCGAGCAAGGGCAGCCGCTTGAGCACCCGTCATACGTAGGGGCGGCAGGGCAACTCGGTCGTGATGGCGGCCAGACGGCGCAGGCCGGCACAGGGGCTGGGGCCTTCGCCGGTACTGCTGGCGATCCTGCCAGCTCTGAGGCGCCCGGTGGAGCAGCCGCCCCGCGCCGAAATCAGGCCAAGACTGAAAAGCCGCCTCGCGGCGAGCGCCTCGCACGGGTGGCCGCCTACGCGAGTGACCCCGAGGCCGACGAGGCCGCGTTGCTTGCGAGTATGCCCAGCCGCCGACCCGCACCCTCTCAGCAGCAGGCTAAGCCGCAGCCTTCAACTGGGCGCCAGTCGCCTCCCCGGGTGGCCGCCGACGCCGCCGGGGCGCCCGCGATCGGCGCACCTTCACAGCCCGCGACACCAGACACGCGAAGCATGCGCATGCGGACCTCGCGCGAAATCATGGACGACGCACGTGAAGTCGCGGCTGGGCGCAAGCGCCAGCTCGGAATCGAGTCGCTCGGAGAGGCGGAGCTTGAGCCGTGAGCACGCACGCGCTCGCACACCCTGGCGTCTCATCGCATCGTCCGCTGAAGCTGGCGGGCCTGCTGGTCGTCGGCGCGGTGGCCGTGACGCTGTTCGGCCTGGCGCTGATCGCCTCGCTGCTCGGGGTCGGCACGATCACGCTCGGCGGCGCCCCAGAGCGCTTCGGCGTCTCCACTTTGGCCGAGTCCGAAATACCTCCGCTCTACCTCAGCCTCTATGAGCAGGCCGCCAGGCACTACAGGCTTGACTGGGCGATCCTCGCCGGCATCGGCAAGGTCGAGTGCGACCACGGCCGCGACCCCGATCCGTCGTGCACGAAGCAGGGTGCTGTCAACTCAGCCGGCGCCGGCGGCCCTGCCCAGTTCCTTGCCTCGACCTGGGCCGAGTACGGGGTGGATGCCGACGGCAAGGGGCTGCCAGACAGGTGGGATCCGGCCGATGCCATCTACGCAATGGCTAATTATCTGCGTGCCTCGGGCGCGCCAAAGAACTACCGCAAGGCGATCTATGCCTACAACCACGCGGGTTGGTATGTGAATGAGGTGGAGCATTGGGCCTCGCTGTATCGCGGCTCGGTCCAAGCGGCCATGGAGGTCGAACCTGGAGGTGCGGGCGAAGCGACAGAGGTCGAATGGCCGGGCGTTGGCGCGGTCGAGACGATCCCCGGTACGCGTGCGCTGCTCTCGCCGGGCGACGGCCATCTCGCACTCGCGCCGGCGGGGGCGCCCGCGGTCGTGGAGGCGATGGTGATCGCCGGCAACGAGCTGCAGGAATTGCCATATGGCCCCGACGGCCATCCCGACCCGCTCGGCGCCATCGACGAGGACTGCTCCAGCACCGTCAACTTCGTGCTTTACATGGCGGGCATTCGCCCACTCGCGGAAATCCTGCGCGAGAACCCGCTCGCCCAGGATTACGTCAATTGGGGCGATCCAGGGCCGGGTCGCTGGGTCACGATCTATGCCACCACCGAGCCGACCGACCACGTCTTCATGGTGATCGCCGGGCTGCGCCTGGACACGTCATACAAAGGCACCGATGTCGGGCCGAACCGAGACGAAGGTGGCCCACGCTGGCGCATTCTCGATCGCATCCCGACCTGGGCGCACTGGTCGGTACGTCATCCCCCAGGGTTGTAATGTGGCGAGCATGCGCGAGGTCGAACACCTGCTGATCGGGGGCGGCCTTGCCTGCGCGACGTGCGCGCAGTCGCTGCGCGAGGGCGGTGCCGAGGGAGAGATAGTGCTCGTCGGCCGCGAGCCGGATCCGCCTTACAACCGCCCCGAGTGCTCGAAGGGCTATCTGCGCGGCGAAGAGAGCCGCGAGGAGCCACTTGTGCAGCCGCAAGAGTTCTGGTCCGAGCAGAATGTGGAGCTGCTCACGCGCACTAGCGTCACCGCCCTGGACCTGGAGGGCCGCACCGCGACGCTCTCGGACAAACAGGAGATCCGCTTCGAGAAGGCCTTGATCGCGACGGGCGCGAACGTGCGGCGTCTGAACGTGGCCGGCTGCGAGCTGGAGCAGATCCACTATCTGCGCACGCTCGGCAACTCCGACCACATCCGCGCGGGCGTGGCCGACGCGGAGCGGGTGGTTTTGATTGGGGGTTCCTACATCGGCTGTGAGGTCGCGGCCTCGTTGACGATGATGGGCAAGCAGGCGACGATCGTGATGCAGGAGGAGGTGACGCTCGAGCGCGGCTTCGGCAAGACGGCAGGGCGTTTCTTCCAGGGACTGCTGGAATCGCACGGGGTCACGGTTCACGGCGCTGACGGCTTGGGGCGCTTCGAGGGCGATACCCACGCGGGCACGCGTGGCCGTGTCGGCAAGATCGTCACGACAAATGGCTTGGAGCTTGCGGCCGATGCGGTCGTGATCGGCGCTGGGGTCATCCCGGACATCGCGCTTGCCAAGCGCGCCGGCCTCGAGATCGGCGAGCGTGGCGGCGTGCTCTGCTCCTCGCGGCTTGAGACGTCAACTCCGGGGGTGTTCGCCGCGGGCGACATCGCCGAGTACGACTCGCCCCTGCACGGGAAACATGTGCGCATCGAGCACTGGGACGTCGCCTTCAATCACGGCAAGACGGCCGCAGCGAACATGCTCGGCGGCGATGTCCCGCACAAGGTGGTGCCCTATTTCTATTCGGTGCTCGCCGACTGGGGCGAACTCGAATACGTCGGTCCCGCCTACGACTGGGACGAGGAGATCGTGCGCGGCTCCTACGAGGACGCTAACTTCACCACGTGGTATCTGAAGGGCGGTCACGTGGTCGCCGCGCTCACCTTCGGCCGTCCCGACGATCTCGATACCGCCCGCCGGCTGATCGCCGAGCGCCCGGTTCTAGACGAGGCTCAGCGCCAAAAGCTCGCGAGCCTGGATGCGGATCTTGCGGCCCTGTAGGATTGCCCCGTAAACAACGGTCGGTGGCCAAGGGAAGCCGGTGCGAATCCGGCGCGGACCCGCCACTGTAACCGGGGGTGCCAGCCGCAAGCGCGATTAAGCGCAGCCACTGATCGGCCGCTCGGCGGATTGGGAAGGCGCGGAGGGTGGAGCCCGGGAGCCAGGAGACCTGCCTCCGACCACAAGCCCACAAGCCCTCGTGGAAAGGGGTGGCTCATGCTCACATACCGTCGTATCTCCCTGGCGCTTGGCGTCATGTCGCTGGCCTTGCTGCTTGCAAGCGCTTGCGCCCAGGCGGCGCCGATCACCGTGAACCTTCGCATTGAGGGTTCGTCGAAGACTCTCTATGAAGGACCCGTGAAGACCGAAGGCGAAACCTTCGAAACGTCCTCTAGTAAAGGTCCGCATCCATGCGACTACGCCGAAAACGGTGCGGCTAAAGGAGAATTCACGAACGGGGGGGCTGTGTCGGGCACGCCCACGACGGCTCTCCGCGACGCCGCCTTGGCCAGTGGCTTGGCGTTCGATGCCAAGTGGTACGGGTCGGGTAAGGAAGAAAACGAAAACCCCGGCGACTTCTTCGTAACTCAGGTTGGCTCTGACGTCGAACTGACCGAAGCGCCATACGACGCATGGGGCTACGCCGTCAACGACACGACGGCTCCGGTCGGAGGCTGTGAGATCGCACTCGCGCCAGGCAACGAAGTGCTATGGGCCTACAACTACTTCAACCTCAAGCATCTGCTGAGCCTCACCGGACCCGCTAGCGCCAATGAGGGCAGTCCCGTCACCGTGCACGTGGTCGATGGGCAGACGGGCGCGCCGATCGCCGGTGCGACGATTGGTGAAGATGTCGCTGGCAGCACGACGACGCTTCCCGGCAACCCCACCACCGACGCCGGAGGCAACGCCACCGTCACGCTTGCCCATACCGGCACGGTCGAGCTAAAGGCGACACAACCTGAATCGGTCCGCTCCAATGCGATCGCCGTGTGCGTCCACAACGGCAACGAAGGCGCCTGCGGCACTACGCCGGTCCTCTACGCATGTGCGGATTCGGCCGGCGCGTCATTGCCCTACTGCGGCGGACCCTTGGTTATCTCGCCTCCGCCGCCAGTCGCAGAAATCGCGGTTGCCGAAGGCGTCAAGTCCGGCCACGTCTACAGTCACCGCCATGCGCCCAGGCTTCTTAGTGGTGTGGTGAAGATTCCAGCGGGCGGCACGCTCAAGCAGGTGCGCATCAGCCTGCAGCGTCGCAACGGCAAGCACTGCACGGTGTTCAGCGGTACCAAGGAGGCCTTTGTCCGGGCACGCTGTGGCGCGACGCGCTTCTTCTCGGTAGGGGCAGCCGAGTCGTTCAGTTACCTGCTCCCGAGCTCGCTGCCGCCAGGCCACTATGTATACGACGTCGAGGCAATCAACGACTCTGGCAACGCAACTAAGCTCGTTCCCGGTGTCAGCCACGTCGTCTTCTATGTCAAGTAGACCCAGTTCATTGGGCGCGCGTGTTCGGCGCGCGCCCAGTCGGGCGCTGCTCGGCGTCTGCGGCCTGGCGCTCTTGGCGCTGGCAGCGCTCGCCGGCTGTGGGCTCGGCGCAGGCAAGACGCCAGGCGGAATCAGCCTGTCGGTGACCCAAGACTTCGGCGCTCTGCCCGTCGGCTATGCCGGGACGCCCCGCGCCAGCGGCCAAGAGACCGTGATGAGCCTTTTGATGCGCAACTACGAAGTCAAGACCCTCTACGGCGGCGGCTTCGTGGAGAGCGTCAACGGGCATTCAGGGGGCACGCAAGCCGGCGAACCGATCGACTGGTTCTACTACGTCAACGGCGTCGAGGCTTCCAAGGGAGCCGCCGAGATCAATGTCGAATCGGGCGATCGCATCTGGTGGGATTTGCACGACTGGAGCCAAACCGACAATATTCCGGCGGTCGTGGGCTCCTTCCCCGAGCCGTTTGTGGGGGGGATCGAGGGCAAGCGCTATCCCGTGCGAGTGGAATGCTCTGAACCCTCTAGCGCCGCCTGCGCGACGGTGCACATGCGTCTCAGCAGGCTTGGCGTGCCGGTGGCCGGCGCCGCCGTCTCAGACGAAGAAGAGCAGCTGACGATGCGCGTGCTGGTCGGTCCTTACTCGGCGTTGGGAAACTCGCTCAGCGTGCACGACCTCGGCTCCGGACCGCGCCACAGCGGCGTGTACGCCCGCTTCTCAGACGGTGGCAGCGTGCTCAGCCTGCTCGACCCTGCGGGCAGCGTCGTGCGAAAACTAGGCGCGGGAGCTGGTCTGATCGCGGCAACGCGCTACGGCGAAGAGGCGCCTGTGTGGCTCATCACCGGTACCAACGCGGACGGTGTGACACACGCCGCGAATTCGCTGCGCGAAAGCACGCTGCACAACGTCTTCGCACTCGCACTAGAACCCTCAGGGGTGGCCCAGCCGGTGCCGGTGCCGGTGTCGGTGTCGGGGCCATGATGAGTACTCGGAGATAGCCATGGCAATGGGCGCCACGCTCTTCTACCGCCGCCTTGCGAGTCCGCTGCACGCGACGCGCGCGACGGTAGCGGCCATGTGGGTCTGTGCGCTGATCGCCGCGACGCTGCTCAGCGAAAGCCCCCTTGTACTGGGCACGCTCCTGATCGGTGTGCTCGGCGCAGGCGCTGGAGCTGGGCTGGGCCGCGAGCTCGCGCGCAGGCTGCGCACCGTGACGATCGTGGCGATCCCGATTGTGCTCGTCAACGTGCTCGTCTACCACGAAGGCCTAACCGTGTTCGCGCGCCTTGGCGACCTCGGCCCATTCGGTCAAGGCGACTTGACCGTCGAGGCGCTCGTCTACGGCGCGGTCATAGCGCTGGAGGTCGGCCTGCTGATGCTGGTCACGACACTCGCAAGCCTCGCGATCGACCCCGACGAACTGCTCACGGTGTTTCGCCGCCACTCCTTCCGCTCGGCGCTCACCGCTTCGCTTGCTACGCGCATGATCGGCGTGCTGTCAGCCGACTCCCAGCGTCTGGCCGAAGCCCAGCGCACCCGTCCCGGCGGCGGCGCCACGGGCGCACGTGCACGCGTCAGGTTGTTGAGCGCGATGGTCGGCTCCTCGCTCGACCGCTCGATGGACGTGGCCGCCACGCTCGAGCTACGCGGCTTCGCCGCTGGCCCGCGCACACGGCGCCGAGCACAACGCCGTCCCTTCTCGCGCCACGACCGCGCCTTCGCCCTCTCGGCTGTGGCCGTATTTGCGCTCGCGCTACTCGGACGGCTCGCGGGAGCGGCGCCGTTCGATCCCTACCCGCTGCTGAGAATGCCCATATCTGCGGCGACTTTCGTGCTGTGCCTAGGGCTGCCTGTGGCAGCCCTGCTGCCGTTTGTAGACCGCAGGGGGATTGAGTTTTGAGATCCGTTGTGGCGTTCTCGCAAGTCACCTACACCTATCCCGAAAGTTCCGCGGCAGCCCTGCGCGGTGTGACCCTGGAGCTGGAGCAGGGTGAGCTGTGCCTGTTGGCCGGTCGCTCCGGGCAAGGCAAGTCGACGCTGCTGCGCGCCGCTTGCGGTCTTGTCCCGCACTTCCACGGCGGCACGTTTGCCGGCAGCGTCAGCGTCGCGGGCATGGATACCCGCGAGCACCCGCCGGCGCAGCTCGGCGCCCACGTCGGCGTCCTCCAAGGCGACGCCGAGACCCAGCTCGTCATGAGCTCGGTGCGCGCCGAGTTGGCCCTGGCGATGGAGAGCCGCGGGCACGGCGCCACAGCCGTCGCGCGCGCCGTCGAGGAGGTCGCGCTCGCGCTCGGCATCGATCATCTGCTCGAGCGTTCCACCCACGAGCTCTCCGGGGGGGAGAAGCAACGTGTGGCGCTCGGCGCGGCACTCGTCGGCCGCCCGCGGGTGGTCTTGCTGGACGAGCCCACCTCCCAGCTCGACCCAGTCGCCGGCGACGAGTTGATCGGCCTGCTGCGCCGGCTCAACCAGGAGTGGGACACGACGATCCTGCTCTCAGAGCACCGCTTGGAGCGCTGCCTCTCGGCGGCAGACCGTGTGATCGCGCTCGACGCTGGCGAGGTCGTGCACGACGGCTCGCCCAGCTCGTTCCTGGGCTTCGCGGCGGAGCACGAGACCTCGTTGCAGACGCCCGGGGCGAAGCTGTTCGCGCTTGCGGGTATTACACCTCCGCCGGTCGGTGTCAAGCAAGCGCGTGCCTTCCTGCGTCGCGATGGACTTCTGCCAGAGGAGCCAGACCCGTTCGCCGACCAGGTCGCGAGCGCCCAAGTGCGCAAGGGTGGAGACGCCATCGACGCGAGTACGAGCGGCGCTCAGCACGACGCCCGCGCGCGCGGGCGTTTCACGCGACGGGCCAGGGGAGAGGCCAATGCAGCCTCGGCACTCGCCCTACGCGGCGTATGGTGTGAGATCCCGCGCGGCCCAGCAATCCTGCGCGGCGTGGACCTTCAGGTAGCGCCAGGCGAACGCGTCGCGCTGATGGGCCGCAACGGCGCGGGCAAGTCCACGCTATTGCGCCACGCAGCGGGCCTGCTCGTCCCGACACGGGGCAAGATCGAGCGCGCCGGCAGAGTGGCCCTGCTGCTGCAAAATCCAGGTGACTATTTCCTGCACGAGCGTGTCCGCGACGAGCTCTCGCCAGAGGCGCTGAAGCGGGCGGGTCTGGACGCACTGGCCGAGCGCAACCCGCGCGACCTCTCAGGAGGAGAGCGCCAGCGCCTCGCGCTCGCGATTGTCGCCGACGGCGAGGAGACCCCAGCGGTGGTGGCGCTCGACGAGCCCACGCGCGGCATGGACCGTGAGGCCAAAGCGCAACTGGCCGCAGAGCTGCACCGCCGTGCCGAGCAAGGACAGGCAGTGATCGTGGCCACGCACGACCCGGAGTTCGCCGCCTCCTGCGCGCAGCGCGCGATCCTGCTAGCCGACGGGCGCATAATCGCAGACGGCCCCGTGGCCGACCTGCTGACGGGCGGTTGGTACTTCGCCACGGAGACCGCTCGCATCCTCGGTGGCGCAAGCGGCGCGCTGCTACCGGCCGATGGAGCCGAGCTGTTGTGCGCGATCGCGGCCGAGCGCGTATCGCGGCCTGAAGGCGCCGACGCTCAACCTGCGAGGACCATGGGCCAGGCGCTCAGTTCACAACACGGCACGCCCAACCAATCCCAAGAAACACCCGAGCTGTTGATCCACGCCGCGGGGGAGACACACACGTGAGCTGGCCGCTTGCTTCCTTTGCGATCGTCGCCGGGATGCTGCTAGCCGGATGGCTCGTCTACGAGCGCTCGCGCCCTTCCGCCCGTATGGTCGCGCTTGTGGCCACGCTAGCCGCCGTAGCGGCGCTCGGCCGCGACGCGTTCGTGGCGCTGCCCGACGTCAAGCCGATCACCGCGATCGCGCTCGTCGTCGGCTACGCGCTCGGCCCGCTGCCCGGCTTCACGGTCGGCGCGATCGGGATGTTCGCCTCCAACATGATGCTCGGCCAAGGCCCGTACACCCCCTGGCAGATGGCCGCATGGGGCCTCGTCGGCCTTGCGGGCGCGCTGCTCGGCCGTTTGAGTGGCCGGCGCACGGGGCGCTTTGGCCTGGCGCTCGCCTGCGCCGCGATGGCGCTCGTCGCTAAGGAGATCATGAACCTCTATACGTGGACGCTCGCCGCCGCTCACACTCCAGCTGCCTTCCTCCTGATCGCAAGCCAGGCGCTGCCGTTCGACATCACCGACACGGTTGCAAGCTTCCTCTTCGGGTTTGCTTTTGGCCCCGAGCTGGCGCGCCTGCTCGGGCGGATGCGCGCGCGCATGACCGTTAGATGGGAACCCGCTCGTCCGTCCGTCGTGACCCCGCCGGCGCTGCTCGTGCTTGTGTGCGTCGTGGGGGTGGTGGGTGTCGCGATAACAGCTGCCCCCCCGCGCGCGCGGGGGGCAGTCCCGTTGCGAGCGTCCGGCTCCTCGTCGTTTGCGCACGTGCCTTCCACGCCCGTCCCGGCCGGCGCCGCGAGAACGACGCACATCCCAGCCCGTGCCGCGACATCCACAGCGATCGCGCGCGCGGTCGCCTACCTAGCGGGCGCCCAGAACGCGGACGGCGGCTTTGGCGGCGCACCGGGACAGCACAGCAGCGAGCTCTACTCCGCTTGGGCGGCGCTCGGCTTGGCGGCGGCGGGACGCAATCCGCTGACGTTCACGCGCGACGGTCACTCACTGCTGAGCGCGCTGCGCGCCGAAGCGGCGACGCTCGAAGATGCCGGCGACGACGAGCGCACGATCCTCGCCCTGCACGCCTGTGGCCTGCCCGCGTCCGATTTTCCGGGCACGAGTCTCCTCGCCAAGCTGCTGCGCGAACGCTCCAGCGACGGCTCCTTTGGCCAGCTCGTCAACATCACCGCGTTCGCGGTCTTCGCCCTGCGCGTCGCCGGCACCACCGCCGATGACGCGGTCGTCAGCGATGCCGGCCGCTGGATCGCGGCCCAGCAGGACAGCGACGGCGGCTTTGGCTTCGCCAGGCGTGGCGGTGACGAGGACGTCGACGACACGGCCGCGGCGTTGCAGGCAGCGATCGACGCGAGCGGTCGGCGCGGGGGAGCTGTGGTCGCCCGCGCGGTCGCATATCTGCGCCGTGCCCAAAACCCCGATGGCGGTTTTCCTCAGCAGCCGGGCGGTGAATCCAACGCCCAGTCGACCGCCTGGGCCATACAGGGCCTGGACGCGGCGGGCGTGAACGTGGCTGCTGTCAAACGCAGCCGCAGTCGCTCGCCACTTGCCTACCTGGAAAGCCTAATGGCTCCCAACGGCAGCGTCTACTATTCGCGGACCAGCGCACAGTCGCCGGTGTGGGTCACCGCGGAGGCGCTCACGGCACTGGCGGGCAAGCCATTTCCGATCGCCCCCAACTTCAGCGGCGGTTAAGCCACTCTCCTACCCTTGGGAGATGTCCGCGAGCTTCCCCAGGGCCGCCGCCAAGCGCCCACGCGGCTATGGCGCACCACTGCTGCTTGCCGCTATATGCGTCGCGGGCTTGGCTGTCACGTGGGTGCTGGCGGCGTTGGTTCCGCTCACACACGACAAGGACGCCATCGCCCTATATGACTTCACGCGCCTGAACCGTCCCATCGTCGAAGCCCCCGCGCGCCTGCTGCTCGACCTGCTCGAACCGGCCTTCTTCATCGTGTGGGGTCTCGGGCTGGTCGCGATCGCGCTCTCTCAAGGCCGCAAGCAAGTCGCGCTTGCCGTTGTGTTCGTCCTCTCGTTGGCGCCCGCAAGCGCAGAGCTGCTCAAGCCGCTGCTTGCCCATCCTCACGCGGAGGTCGTGCCGCTCTACATCAAGGGCGCCTCGTGGCCGAGCGGCCACGCGACCGCCGCCACAGCGCTTCTCTGGTGCGTGTTGCTGGTCGCGCCACTTAACCGTCGTCGCGCCTTGGCGCTGGTTGGCGTCGTGTTGCTCGCCGCCGTCGGCTGCTCGCTTTTGATCCTCGCCTGGCACATGCCAAGCGATGTGATCGGTGGCTACCTGCTCGGCACGCTGTGGTTTGCTTTGGCGCTCCTCGCGCTACGCGCAAGCCGCCGCGCGCCCGCCGCTCATGTCTCACCCTCGCCAGGCGCGCCGGCGTGCTCGCCGGGCGCCCACAGCAACTCGGAAGTCGCCGGCGTGGGCGCCGCGAGATCGTCGTTTGCCGCCCGGCTGAGGATAAACAGCATGTCCGACAGCCGGTTCAAGTAGCGGATCACCTCTGGGTTGCACTCCTCGCCGACCGCGATCGCGCGCCGCTCAGCGCGCCGGCAGACGGTGCGGCACACATGCAATTGAGCGGCCGCCGGAGTACCGCCAGGGATCACGAACGAGCGCAGCGGCTCGAGCGTCGCGTTGACCTCGTCGCAGACCCCCTCCAGCCACTGGGCGTACTCGGCCGTCACTCGCAATCGCGCTTGTCCCTTGCGCGTAGCGTCGGGCGCGTCCTCGGCGGGGGTTGGCACCGACAGGTCGGCTCCTACGTCAAGTAGGTCGTTCTGCACGCGCCCCAGCCACTGCGCGAAATTGGCGGGCAGCCCAGGCGCGAGCAGCGCCACACCAAGCGTTGCGTTGAGCTCGTCAACGGTGCCATAGGCCTCCACGCGTGGGTGGCACTTGGACACGCGGCTCATGTCCCCAAGGTGGGTCTCGCCGCGGTCTCCGCCCTTGGTGTAAATGCGTGTCAGTTTGACCGTCACGGCCCGTCGAGTCTGGCATATGGAGGGCCTGGGCGTCTACCTGCGAGCGAGGCCGGAAGCGCTGCGCTGGGTCAGCGGAGCAGCGCGTCGTGGCCTCGCGTGAGCAGTCGCACTGCGTGATGTCGGGCAGATCGGATACTTTCCCGGCCTTCATGCGGGTAGCTGTTCCGAAGGAGACAGCCGAGGGCGAGCACAGAGTTGCGCTCGTGCCGGAGGTCGTAGCCAAGTTGAAGGCCAAGGGCATCGATGTCCTGGTCGAGAATGGCGCGGGCGCGGACGCGCTACTGCCCGACTCCGCCTTCATCGATGCTGGCGCGCAGATGACCACGGATGCCGCCGAGCTGTGGCGCTCGGATGTGGTCGTCAAGATCTCGCCGCCCAGCGAGGCCGAGATCGGGCGACTCGGCTCCGGCTCGATCTTGATCGGCTTCCTCGCGCCGCTGACGAGCCCGCAGACGACCCGTGCGCTCGCGGCAGCCAAAGCCACCGCCTTCGCGATGGAGTCGATCCCGCGCATCTCGCGTGCGCAGGCGATGGACGCGCTCTCGTCGCAGAGCAACATCGCCGGCTACAAGGCCGCGCTGTTGGGCGCAGAGAACATGGGACGTTTCTATCCCATGCTGATGACTGCCGCCGGCACGATCCCGCCCGCCAAGGTGCTTGTGCTGGGAGCCGGCGTCGCGGGCCTGCAGGCGCTTGCAACGGCAAAGCGCCTGGGCGCGCGCACCACCGGCTACGACGTACGCCCGGAGGTGGCCGAGCAGGTACAGTCGCTCGGCGCGCAGTGGCTCGATCTGGGCTTGGAGGCAAGCGGCGATGGTGGCTATGCGCGTGAGCTGACCGAGCAGGAGCGCGCCCAGCAGCAGCAGGCCCTCACCGACGCGATCAAGGGCTTCGACGTGGTGATCACGACGGCGCTGGTGCCAGGCCGACCGGCTCCGAAGCTTGTGACCGCTGAGGCCGTCGAAGGGATGAAGCCCGGATCGGTGATCGTCGATCTTGCGGGCGAGTCGGGTGGCAACTGTGAGCTGACCGAGCCCGGCAAGACCGTCGTCAAGCACGACGTCAAGATCGTCTCGCCCCTGAACCTGCCGGCGAGCATGGCCGAGCACTCCTCGCAACTGTTCGCCCGCAACGTGCAGGCGCTGCTCGACCTGCTGGTGGCGCCCAAGGACGGCGACGCCGAGGGCGCCCAGCTCAAACTCGACTTCGAGGACGAGATCGTCGCCGGCGCGTGCATCGTGCGCGACGGGGAGATCGTCAACCCAGGCGCCAAGGCGGCCGTGGAGGCAAGCGCATGATCCTTGCAAGCGTCTTGACGACCAACCTCGCGATCCTCGTGCTCGCGGGCTTCATCGGCTTTGTCGTCATCTCCAAGGTGCCCAACACGCTGCACACGCCGCTGATGAGCGGTACCAACGCGATCCACGGGATCGTGCTGCTCGGCGGCCTGCTGCTGTTCGGTCTGGCGGGCCTCGACGCGTTCAGCAAGGCGCTGCTCGTGATCGCCGTGGCGTTCGGCACGATCAACATAGTCGGTGGCTTCCTCGTCACGGACAGGATGCTTGACATGTTCAAGTCTCGTCCGAAGCCCAAGGCGGAGGACGATGCCGCCGCTGAGACAAAGACGGGCACGGACGGGAAGGCGGGGTCATGACCAGCCTGCCGCTCGCCACCACCTTCCTGCAGAGCGAAAGCTTCATCTACGTCCTCTATATCATCGCTTTCGCGCTGTTCATCCAGGGGCTACGCGGGCTCTCCGGCCCGACCGGCGCCGTGCGCGGCAACCGCATCGCCGCAGTTGGCATGGGTATCGCGGTCGTCGCGACGCTGCTCAACCCAGGCGAGGGCAACTGGGGTCTGATCGCGCTCGGCATCGCGCTCGGCGTCGCCGTCGGGGTGCCCGCGGCGCGTCAAGTGAAGATGACCGCGATGCCGCAGATGGTGGCGCTCTTCAACGGCGTCGGCGGCGGCGCGGTGGCGATCATCGCGTGGGTCGAGTTCCGCAACCACGGCTCCACCTATGGATCGCACCTGGCGGTGCGCACGTTCGAATCCGGGCCGTTTGTCGAACACGCGATCGTTCGCACCGGCGGGCTACCCACATATGTGGCGATCTTCTCGGTGTTTGCCGCGATCGTCGGCTCGGTCTCCTTCTGGGGCTCGAACATCGCCTTCGGCAAGCTCCAGGAAATCATCCCCGGGCGTCCGATCTCGCTCGGCTCGGCTCAGCAGATTGTCAACCTCGTGCTCCTGATCCTCGCGCTCGCAGCGGGCATCGACCTGGTCTCCGGCGCCCACTCCGAACTGCTGTTCATTGGCATGCTGATCGTGGCTGCGCTGCTCGGCAACGCCGTGGTGCTGCCGATCGGCGGCGCCGACATGCCGGTCGTGATCTCGCTGCTGAACGCCTTCACTGGGCTTTCCGCAGCCGCTACCGGCATGGCGCTCAACAACCCCGCGCTGATTGTGGCCGGCATGATCGTGGGCGCCTCGGGCTCGATCCTCACCAACCTGATGGCGACCGCCATGAACCGCTCGATCCCCTCGATCGTCGCGGGGGGCTTCGGCGGCGGTGGCGCTGTCGAGGGGGCCGAAGGCGCCGGCGAGCATCAGGGCACCGTGCGCTCCACGAGCGCGTCTGATGCGGCGATCCAGCTTGCTTATGCCAATCGCGTGGTGGTCGTCCCCGGCTACGGTATGGCCGTAGCTCAGGCACAGCACGCCGTGCGCGAGTTGACAAAGGAGCTCGAGGCTCGTGGCGTGGAGGTCAGCTATGCGATCCATCCTGTGGCGGGACGTATGCCCGGACACATGAACGTGCTGCTGGCTGAGGCCGATGTGCCCTATGACCAGCTGAAGGAGATGGACGACGCCAACCCCGAGTTCCAGCGCACCGACGTGTCGCTTGTGATCGGCGCCAACGACGTCACCAACCCGGCGGCCAAGAACACCCCGTCCTCACCGATCTATGGAATGCCGATCCTTGAAGTCTCCGACTCGCGCTCGGTGATCGTGATCAAGCGCTCGATGAACCCCGGCTTCGCGGGTATCGAGAACGAGCTGTACTTCGACCCGAAGACCTCGATGCTCTTCGGCGATGCCAAGTCGGCTGTGAGCGAGATCACAGCCGAGCTGTCGGCTCTCTGAGCCTCGACCAGTAAAGAAGCGCCCTGTTGCTCTTGCGCGAGGGCGGACCTCTGTACTCGTGCGTGCCGGTGACCACCTCGTCCGCACCTATTGCCCGCTTTGAAGGCCCGAAGGGGCGCGTGGCCACTTTAGTAAGTTTGGTACGTGATGCAGACAATACAGACATTGTCAAGAAGGAACTCGTCTATTAGACTCAACTAAGGAGAGATAGAGACACACCGTTTTGAGGGGGCCGGCATTTCGGCACATGGCGGTACAGGTTTTGTCCGATTGTGGTTCGTGCCGGCTCTTGGTGCGCTGGCCTGTACCACGTCCCTTTGCTTGGTGGTTCTATACATGGGTGCCAGCGCAAAGACATCCGCGGCCGTCTCGCCGCCTGCTTTGGTGCGAGCCGCTACTGAGCATCCCACGCCAAGCGCGCATGCAAGCATCGTCGGAGGGCAGAGCGCAGCGATAGCGAGCTTTCCCTTTCAGGTGGCTCTCTATGACTCGCAGGCAAGCTCTCCCGCCGCCAGTTTCTTCTGCGGCGGCGTGATCATCGATGCTACCCACGTGATCACGGCTGCCCACTGTGTCGCCGGGGTGACAGGGGGCATTGATGTGCTTGCCGGCTCGACCTCCCTCGACCCTCCTGGCCCGGGAAGTGTGCGCGACCCCGTGCAATCGAGCATGGTCGATCCTCACTATGACCCCTCAAGCAGCGACTACGACATAGCCCTGCTGACGCTCGCCCATCCACTGTGGTTGGGCTCGATCGCGCCGAGCATAAACGGTGTCAACACGATCGCGCCGCTGGCGCTCGACCCCGGCGCCGCGTCGAGGTATGCCAATCCCAACCAGAGCCCGGCGATCACGGCCACGGCGAGTGGCTGGGGCGATGTCAACCCGGCGCCTGGACACGCGGCAACTTATCCCACGAGCCTGCGGGCGGTGAAGCTGTCGCTCGTCTCAGAATCGACCTGCGAAGAACAGTACGCCCCGATAGAACAGCCGATCACCTCCAGCATGATCTGCGCCGGCGGCGGAAGCACGCACGTGGACACCTGCTACGGCGACAGTGGCGGACCGTTGCTCGTTGACGCGAACACGCCGGCGCGTCCGCCACAGGACTATGTGCTCGCCGGGCTCGTTGACTTTGGCAACGGCTGCGCTCAGCCCGGATATGCGGGCGTGTACACGCGTATCTCCAGCCCGGCGATCATGCGCTTCCTCAGCTCGGGCATAGGCAACGCCGTTGCGCCGGTTGGCACACAGGCCAAGCACAAGAAGAAGCGGCGCAAGAAGCGCGTTCGCCACAGCATTCGTTAGCGAACCTTCCGCGTCCTCTGGAACACTGGGAGTGTGATCTCCCGAAAAAAGGCAATCGAGGCTCTGCGCGAGAACGAGTTCGACCTCGTCGTCGTGGGCGGCGGGATCACCGGGGCGGGAGTTGCCCTCGATGCCGCTGCGCGCGGCTACAGCGTGGCGCTCGTGGAGCGCGCCGACTATGCCTCTGGCACCTCCAGCCGCTCCAGCAAGTTGGTGCACGGCGGTCTGCGCTATTTGCAGCACTTCGACCTCGGCCTAGTGCGCGAGGCTCTGCTGGAGCGCCAGCTGATGGTTACGCTAGCGCCCCACCTGGTGCGTCCGCTGCCGTTGGTCGTACCGGCCTTCGACGGCGCCCGGCCCGACAGGCTGATGGGGGTTGGGCTAAACCTCTACGACGTGATGTCGGTCGATCGCGATCGCCTGCGCACCCGCCGCGCGCGCCGCTCGCTGAGAGCACACGGCAGTCAACGAATCCAGGACGGTCGCGGTATCCAACCTACAGGGGAGGAGTTGGGGGCCGGGGAGTCGGGCTCCTCAGCGACACAGACGGCCGTCCTCGAGCAGGGAGAGGCCTGGAGTCCCGAGCGACATCGGGTCATCTCAGGTGAGGAGGTAATCGAGCTACTGCCAGCGATGGCTGGACGCGAGCCGACCAGTGGCTACCTCTTCTACGACTGCCAGACAGACGACGCGCGCCTAGTCCTGACCGTGCTCGGCGAGGCCGAGCGCTTCGGGGCGTTGTGCGCGAATCGGGTCAACGCCACGGCACTGCTGGAGCGCGACGGACGTGCTCGCGGTGTGTGTCTGTGCGATGAAGAGACTGGCGAGCGCTTTGAGGTGATGGCTGAGAACGTCGTCAATGCGACTGGGGTGTGGGCGGATGAGCTGCGACCGCGAGAGCTGCACGACGAGGCCGAGTTGCCGCAAATCAGACCGAGTCGCGGCACCCACGTCACACTGCGCCACGAGGACTTGCCGCTCATGGCGGGCGCGATCGTGCCGGCGGGCTCGGGTCGTACGATCTTCGCGCTGCCGTGGCTCGGGCGCACTCTCATCGGCACCACCGACAACGATTACGAGGGCTCGCTTGCGCACGTGCGACCTTCCGAGGAGGACATTCATTATCTGCTTGCCGCGGTCAACGAGTTCTTTGCGACTGATCTCACCAGCCAGAGCCTCACCGGCGCCTATGCCGGTGTGCGCCCGCTGATCTCGACCGGCGATACAAAGAAATCGGTCGACATCTCGCGCAAGGCAGAGCTGTATGAGACCTCCAGCGGCATGATCACGATTACTGGTGGCAAGCTCACGACGTGGCGACGGATGGCCAAGATGGTCGTCGATCGGCTGGTGGAGCGCGAAGCGCGCGACGCCCCCTGTCGTACTGCCGAGATTCCGCTTGGGCAAGCCGTCGCAGTTGAGGATCTTCCGTCGGTAGATCGACTCTCCGAGTCGGCCAAGGCGGCGCTCGCAGCACGCTATGGGTTCGGCGCGCACGAGGTGCTCGCGCTGATCTCCGATCGGCCAGAGCTTGCTCGGCCAATCGTTGCCGGACTCCCGGACGTAATGGCCGAGGTCGTGATCGCCGCCCGTCGTGAGCAGGCACGCAGTGTTGGCGACGTGCTGCTCAGGCGAACGCGACTCGGCCTGCTCGCTGCGCGCGAATTGCTCGCCGATACCTCAGGGGCCGAGTCATCTGTAAGGCGTGTAGCCGCATTGTTGGGAGAGGAGCTCGATTGGAGCGAGCAGCGTGGCGCCGTGGAGGTGCAGCGCTTCCTGGAGGAGGCCGGCGCGGAGGGCATCCTCGGCCTCGGCTAGGGTATAAGACGCATACGGGTGCCAGTCGCTGTCCAACGCGACCGGACGCCAGCCGCCCTAACCGACGAACCAAGGAGAGAAGATTCATATGACAGTGCTCGACCGCTCCGAGCTGCAGGCAAGTCCGCTTGCCGATCTGCACCTGATTGCCGACCAGATCGGACTAGAGGGCTTCAGGCGCCTGCGCAAGGCCGATCTGATCGATGCGATCCTGGGTGAGAAAGGACCTGCCGAGGACGCGGACGCCGGGGACAGCGACGGTAGCAGTGACGGAGAGACGCCTGAGCGTCGTCCACGCACGCGTCGCCCCTCGCGCTCGCGCCGCGCGGGCTCGGCGAAGAAGGCTGTTGAGAGCGAGGATGAGCAGGATGAACAAGCTGGGGCAGAGAAGCCTGCATCCGCTCGACGCACCCAAAGAGCATCGGGCGCGCAAAGGGGCCAAGGTGGGCGCGCGCGCGGAGAACACGAGAAGCCCGAGGATGGCGAGCGCGTCGCCGAGGGAGTGGTCGAGGTGATGGGCAACGGCTCCGCCTTCTTGCGGGTGGAGGGGCCAGAGCCGTCTGACGGTGATGTCTACATCTCGGCTGCTCAGGTGCGCCGCTGCGAGCTGGTCTCCGGTGATCGAGTGAGAGGGCCGGTACGTACGCCGCGCCGCTCGGAGCGCTACTGCTCACTCGTCCGGGTCGACACGATCAACGGCGAGCCGGCGGACTCGGTGGCCGAGGGCACGCGCTATGACGAGCTGCCGGTCTCCTATCCAAGCGAGCGGCTTGCATTTGACTCCGAGGACCCGATGCTGAAGGCAATCGAGTGGCTGACCCCGCTCGGCCGCGGCTCGCGTGCGGTTATCGCCGGTGGTGCGCGCTCGGGCAAGAGCGAGACGCTGCGCGGCGTACTTGGCGCGCTTGCGGGGCGCGAGGGCCTTGAGCTCTCACTCGTGCTCGCCGGCGCGCGCCCGGAGGAGCTTGCCGACTGGCAGCAGGGACCCGTGGCGCCGGCCGTGGCGCTCACCTTTGCGGCCTCGCCAGAGGCTCGCGCACAGGCGATCGAGCCGGTGATCGAGACAGCAAAGCGGATTGCCGCGCGTGGCGGTGATGCGATCGTGTTGATCGACGGCCTGGACGGACTGCCGCCCCACGGCGCGCGCAAGCTGCTGGCGGCGGCGCGCAAGCTCACCGATGGAGGCTCGCTGACGGTGATCGCAACTGCCGCGGAGCCGCTTGGCGGCGAGACGACGGTCATCGTTTTGGATGCTGTACGCGCGAATACCGGCAAGCTGCCAGCGCTTGACCTCGTGAGCAGCGGCACCCTGAAGCCGGAGCTGCTGGTCGGCGAGGACGGGGCCGAGGCGATCACCCGGGCTCGGGCTACCGCGGCGGAGGGGTAGAGCTCTAGCGGCGGTAAGCGACCCGGCCCCACGAGGGCTCGGGCGCAAGCTCGATCGGCTCGCCGAAGCGATCGTGTTGCACGTAGACGAAGCTGCCGGTGTCCTCGACGAAGGCGAACGTCAGCTCACCCTCGTTGACGCGCTGGTCTAGCCACGCACCACGAAATACCAGCCGGCGCAGCCAGTGCACGAGTGAGCGCTCTGCCGGCCCGACCAGTTCTGGCCAACAGTCGTTGACGTGCTCGCCAAGCGCCGAGGCCGGGTCCTGGATGTCGCCGTTGACCGCAAGGTTGACGAGATCCTCGAGCTCGTCATCGCCGAGGCGTCCGCCGACGAAGCCAAGCTTGAGGGCGGCCTGCTCACAGCGTTCGCTGAAGTCGCGTTCGTTGAAGGTGAAGCGCAGATCGCCGTATTCGAGGACGAAGTCCTCACCGGAGTTGTAGTTGCCGCGACGTGTCTTGTCCATGGATATAGGTTTCGTGGGAGGGGTATGGGCGGAGCGAGTCGGGAGGCCTTTGAGTCCTTATCGACCGTAAGCCGTCGAGATCATATGCTGGCCTCCTGCCCGTCCGCTGTACCTGCACGCGATATTGCATTCAAAGGATGCGAACGCGAGGTAGGTGGCGGGCGCTCCGAGCGCACCGCACGATGGCGAAGCTGCGCCCGGCGAGAAGGTCAATCTCGGCCCGGAGAGTGCACGCAGCGGTAGTGTGCTCGCCCGCTGCGGATCGACGCAGCGGCGCTCCGCTATACGCTCCGCCATGGATGGCACGCCTCACAGAACATGGGCTACGTCGGTCAGTCGGAGTCTCCGGCCTGTTCGCGACCGCCTACGGAAACGTCGGTTCCTCGATCTACTACGCGCTGGGACTGGTGGCGGCGCATGCTCTTGGACTCACGCCACTGGTGTTCGTCTTCGCGGGCGGCCTGTTTGCGCTGACAGCCAAGACTTACGCCGAGGGCGCCGCGATGTTCCCCGAGGCCGGCGGGTCCTCCTCGTTTGCGCGTCATGCCTTCAACGAGCTGATCTCCTTCTTCGCGGGCTGGGCGCTGAGCCTGGACTACATCCTCACGATCGCGATCTCCGCGTTCTTCGTGCCCCACTACTTGAGCACCTTTCCGGGCCTGGGGGGGCTGAACCACAACCCTGGCGACATCTTCGGCGGACTGATCGTGATCGTGGCGCTCGCGGGCCTGAACATCCGCGGGCTAGGTGAGTCAGCCAAGCTCAATTTCATCCTCGCGATCGTCGATCTCTCGACGCAGGTGATGCTTGTAGCGGTTGGCGCGGTGCTGGTGCTGGACCCCTCACTATTGATCCATCAGGTCCACCTGGGGACGGTGCCGAGCTGGCACGAACTGATCTTCGCGTTGTCGTTGGCGATGCTCGCCTATACAGGCATCGAGACCGTCTCGAACATGGCCGAGGAGGCGCGCGATCCCGGTACGCAGGTTCCCAAGGCGGTGAACCTCGTCGTGCTCGCGGTGCTCGGCGTGTATCTGGGCATCTCGCTGATCGCGCTGTCGGCGCTACCCGTGACTGCTGTTGCCGGGCATCCCCACCAATATCAAACGCTGCTCGGCGTCGAAGGTCATGGTGGCTTCCAGAACGATCCAGTTCTGGGGATCGTCTCGCGCCTGGGACTGCACGGAACGGTGCTCACGGTTGCTCAGTACTACGTGGGACTGCTTGCCGCCACGATCCTGTTCATCGCCACCAACGCAGGCATGATCGGGATCTCACGCCTGTCGTGGTCACTCTCTGAACACCGCCAACTGCCCGGCATCTTCTCGCAGCTACACGCGCGCTTTCGCACACCCTGGTTCACGATCCTGTTCTTCTCGGGGCTGGCGGGACTGCTGGTGCTCTATGGCAACACCAATGTGCTGGGCAACCTTTATTCGTTTGGTGCGCTGTTGTCTTTCACGGTTGCGCACATATCGGTGATCGCGCTGCGCGTGAAGCTGCCCGAGCAGGAGCGGCCGTACAGGTTGCCCTGGAATGTGACCATGCGCGGCTATTCGATCCCTCTTACAGCCGTGATCGGTTGTATCGGCACCGCCACCGTTTGGGTGGTCGTGGTCATCACGCACCCAGAGGCGCGTGTCGTCGGCATCCCCTGGATGGTGCTCGGGATGCTCGGCTACGTCATTTACCGACGCAGTCAGGGTCTTGACCTGCGCGAGACCGCTCACATCCAGCGCGCCGAGAGGCCCGCCGACTTTGAGGCGCTCGGCTATCGCACCGCGCTCGTGCCGATCTTCGGAGGCGATGTCAGTGCCAGCGCACTCTCGAGCGCGGCGAAGCTGATCGGCGAAGAGGGCGTGGTGTACGCAGTGTTCGTGCTGCCTGTGCCCAGCCAGCTCTCGCTCGAGTCGGGCTTGGAGGCTGAGGAGGCTGAGGGTCGCGCGGCGCTTGAGAGCGCGCGTATCAAGGCGCGGCGCTCCGGCATCAAGATCCGCACTGGACTGATTCGCACACGCAACCCTGGCGCGGCGCTGGTCGACGAGGCAAAGCGCGTCGACGCGGACGTCATCTACTGGTCGACGATCCATGCGCCCGTGGGCGAGCAGCGGATCGGACCCACCGCCACCTACCTGCTCAGCAAGCGCCCCTGCCGGGTGATCATCGAGACAGAGAACCGCCCCTCACGCGTCCACGACCCTGGCGAGCGCTCTCCGCTCAGCGGTGCGCCCGCCTGATCTCACAGGCTTCAAGCCAGCCCGAGCACCATGCGGAAGTGCTGAACGCCGCCCTGGCTCGTTGCGCCAGCGGTGAGCGTGCCTAGCGACTTGAAGTAGGGCACGAGGCTCGAGACGCCCGGGCTCTGGGCGAGTCCGACTCCTTCGAGAAAGCCGAGCAGCGTCGGGAATTCGACGATCAGGCTCGGTTCGATCCCTCCGCCCAGGGCAGAGGTTGCGCTGGTGTAGGACGGCGAGGTGGACAGTGTGCTCGACGGGTCGAGTGCGCCCTGGACCGAGGATTCTCCAAGCCCAAGCACGAACTTGCCTCCGCCGTCGGCGATGTAGATAGCCGCTGGAAAGCCCTGCAACTTGACGCTGACAGCGGCGTCGGTCCCAGCGATCGAGGTGTTGCTGACGATCGCTCCAGCGCTTTTCATCAGGCTGGCTAGTTGGCCGACGGCGGCGCGCGAGGCGCTTGGATCGTTCGAGGAGATCACCAGCGCAGCCTGCAGGTTGAACAGCCCCGTGCCGCTCACGAACATCCCGCCGGAGCCCGCCCAGCCGGCGAAGTCCTGTTGCAGTTTGGCGTTTGGCGAGTCGATTGTGCTGAACAGCTTTTCGATGCTCGGGCCACCGAGTGAAGAGAAGATCGTAGAGGTGCCAAACGAGGCGACGCCGTGTAGTAGCGCAAGCGCACGGGGAAGGTTGGCGCCGACGTTGCCGACGCCTGCGGCAAGCCAGGAGCCCCCTGGCAGCTCACCCAGCTGTTTCGCGCCTTCCTGGCCGAACAGTGCCGCGGAGTCGTTGCTCGAGTGGATTTCGCCCTGTATCGAGATCGTGTTCGACGTGGGCGTCACAGTTAGTGAAGCGGTCTGTGCGTCGGCAAACAGCTCGCCAAGCAGCGATACACCCTGGCCGGCAAGGCCGCTTGAACCGTGAATTGCCTTGATCAGCGCTTCGGGTTGGGCATAGGCACTGGCAATCGCGTCGCCTGGTGGCTTGACATAGCCGGATGCGCTTGTGATGGGCGAGCCTCCAAGCGATGTGTCGATAGCTTCCTTGACGCCCGATTCGCTGCCGATCACAGCGAAGTCCTTGACTATCCCCTCCGCCTCTCCGCCGGCTGAGACCTGGTAGGTGACTCCGCGGTAGCTTGTTGTATGCGCTCGCTGTTCGTGTGCGCGACCTTCCAGGAACGAGCGAGCCTTACTGACATCTGAGGTCTCGAAGATGATCGCCCCCTGCGCGCCGCTCGCGCCAAACGTCCCGGCGCCGAGCGAGGATGCGGCGCTTGTCAAGCCGCCTTCGAGCAGCGCCTGAGCGGAGTCCCCGCTCCCCGGCAGCTTGCTCGTGTCCAGCGAGGTGATGAAGATGCCGGCGCTCTGCCCGACCCATGGTTCGATGTCGCGTTTGAATTCGACATGACTGCCTTCGCTTGAGAGCAGCGCTTGGGCGAGGCTGCCGTACGGTTCGGCCAGGTGCGTGAGATCCTTGGCGGCGGTGGACGCATCACCACTGCCGCCACCGCTCGGCTTGACGGCCACGCTCGCGTAGAGCGGTGCCGACACCGGTACCAGGCTGGATGGGTCGCCGCTGGAGCCAGAGGATCCGCATCCGGCGAGCGTTCCCGCGCCGAGGAGTGAGACCAGCGTAAGGGCGACATAGCTAGCGCGACCCCTGCGCGGGGCATGTGTGCGCCCGTGCGTGTGCTTGACGGGCGAGCAGCGGCAATCGTGCAGGTCGGTCGTGGCGGAGGGCAACGCGTTCCTTTCTTTTGCTGACTCTGGTCGGAGCTCTGCAACGAACGTTACACGCGCCGCCCCCGCAAGCTTGCATGCACGCGCTCCAGCGTCGCCGCGCCTGTGCCTTCCACCGGCAAACCCAAGCTGAGCACGCTCTTTTGTGCGCTTTTGGGTCTTTGGGCGTGCATTGTGGGAGAAAATGTGCAAGTAGGGTTGCATTGTGGGTGAAAGTGGGGTAAGTTCGCGGCAGCGAGCCGTGGTGGAGGAGCTCCTCCCACTCCTCCACCGCGGCTCGATCAACTTGATTGGAGTCCCAAAGTGGCCTTCCGCGGCACCTTCGACCACACGCTTGACGCGAAGAACCGGCTCACCGTTCCGGCCCGTTATCGCGCCGCGCTGTCGGAGGGCGTGGTGCTCGCGATGCCTGTGGACCTCAAGCCGTATGTCGGCGTGTGGCGCCCGCAGGACTACGAGCGCTACACCGAGCGCTCGCTCTCAGAGCTCCCACCACTGTCCTCGCGACTGACCGAGCTCGAGCGCTTCTTCTACGGGAGCTCCCATGACATCGACCTGGATGCCGCCGGACGGATCATGGTGCCGGGCTTCCTCGGCGAGCACGCAAAGCTGAGCAAGGACGTCGTTGTGGTGGGGGCCGGCGACCGTCTGGAGCTGTGGGATCACACTAGCTGGAACGAACACCGACCGGCGCTGCTCGGCAGCGTCGCAGAGATCACCGCGCGCGTTGACCATCCTGCTGGGGTCCGCGGATGAATAGTTTGTGGCTTGGAGGCGCCCACCTGGCGGCGCCAGACGCCACCCACGATGCTCGCCGTGCTACCGGCACGTCTCCGCTCGCGT
>DASYNL010000026.1:0-174497 GCA_036008605.1 Solirubrobacteraceae bacterium
GGCGGCCCTGCTCATCGAGCACCGCAAAGCGCGGCATGATCGATCCGGGTTGTGAGCTCGTCAGCTCCTCGGGATCTGAGACGCACAACAGGTCCGCGGCGGCCTGGTTTGCAAAGACGGTCTGCCCATGCTCGTCGACCACCGTGATCGCCTCGGCCAGGTTGACGAGGATCGCCTCCAGGCGACGCTCGACGCTGCGCACCTCCGAATACAGACGCGCGTTGTCGATCGCCAGCGCGGCGCGGCGCGCGAGCTCGCAGACGAGCTGCAGATCCTCCTGACCATAGGGTGCACCGCCGCCAAGGCGCAAGACCGAGAGCGCCCCGAACGTGCGCTCGCGCGCGAGCAGCGGTGCCACGACTGCCGAGCGGTAGTCATGGTCGATCATGAACTCGGCGTGCTTTGAGCCCTGCGCGAATGAGCTCAGCAGTGTGCTTGTCATCTCGGGCAGCAGGACCGGCTGCCCACTACGCAGGACCTGGGCGACAGGATGCTCTCCTTCTGGGTCGAGCGGGTACTCGACCCGTAGCTCTCCAAGTTCCCGGGCAAGCTCTGCCTGCACACACGCGACCGCTACATCTCTGATCGAGCCATCCTCGTCGCGCAGATCGATTACGCACAGATCGGCCAGTCGTGGCAGCGTCAATCTCGCAACCTGACCCATCGTCGTGCTGGGGTCCAGTGAGCTGGCGAGCACCGCTCCGGCGTTTATCAACACGCTCGCAGCAACATCCCCCACCGAATAGGCATCGACGTTGATCTGCTCCCCCTCGGGTGACTGCGGCATTGGTCGTAGTCGGCATCTTTGAGATCTGCCTGCGGCGCTTGGCCCAGATGCCAGACTTAGCCAGTATCGCAGCCGTCGCAAGCCACGGCAAAGTCTTGCGTTAGTGGGGAAGTCTCGTATTGGTGTCGGGGAGTCGCGCGTTGGCCGGGAAGTCGCGCGTTGGCCGGGAAAGCCTCGTGTCACCAACAGGGGCCTGGTTGTGTGGGTGGCTCGCCCAGCTTGTTTGGAGGTGATCGAAAGCGCTCAGAGCGTTCTAGGTCAAGCGCATGTGCACGCGTACGACGCTACCTCGCTGCGAGCTGCGGATCTGCACGAGATCGCAGAGTTGGCTGACGATCCACAGCCCACGACCGGTGATTTGCGTCGGCTCCGGTGCAGTGGGGCACAGGGAGGGTTGGGGTATCTGACCTTGGTCGTGAACGTCGCACAGCAACACGTTTCCCTCTCTCCACATCCGCAGGGTGCCCGCGCCGCCAGCGTGGCGCACACTGTTGGTCGCAAGCTCGTTGACCGCCAGCACGAGGTCGTCGATACGACCGGGATCGAGCGAGACCTCGGCAGCGCTCAGAGCGACGAATCGACGTAGCGTGCGCAGACGATCCTGCGTGAAGTCGAGTTCGCGACAGGCCAAGACGGGATCTATGGCATCCGTGCGATCCATAGCATCCGTGCGATCCATAGCGTCCGTGCGATCCATAGCGTCCGTGTTTCCGGTGTGCCATTCGAGGGAGCACGTCGCCGCGGGCGGACGATCGTCTAGGCCCGCGGGATGTGTCTGCCCAACTGTGCATGGGTCGCGCGCACGGTCGGCAGGCGCGCGATCAGCAGTATGCATAGGCGAAGGTTTCCTATCAGCGCCCGTACCAGCGACGTCCTCCTCCGCCCACGGGCGCGCCGCCGATGAAGAAGCCGATCAGCCACAGCAGGAGCGCGACGATCAGTACGTACCAGAGCACGTGCACGGCAAAGCCCAACCCGCCCAGCAAAGCCAAGATCAGCACCAATGCCACTAGAGCAACCATGTCACCCTCCATTTGTGAATACCGACGCGTTGTGCGTCCGTATTCGTTCATTACCCCTGTGGCGTCGCTCTAACCCTGGGCAGGTCCTCAATGATGAACGTGCAAATCGACTGTCCCCGTGTCTTCGCTAAAATTCAGCTGAAGCTATGTCTAACTCAGCGACGCTCGAGGCGTGTCATTCGCCATCGGCTAGCGAGGATCGCTGAGACCGAGCGTCAGCGTCTCGTGCGCACCGCTACTCACAACTCTGTGGCGATCGGTCAGTTGCGCGATCACCCCATTCAACCCGCCGAGCTCGGACTGCTCGATCAGCTGTTGAGCGCGACCGACGTTCAGGGGAGATATGTGCAACTCCAAGTCGCGCAACTCGACAGTCACGTCGATGCTCAACTTGTCGCCGCTGATGGCGGCTTGAGCATGCTCGACAAGCGCGTCGGCGAGCAGTTGAGCGTCGGAGATGCGATCGGTTGAGAAGTGAGCATGTGCGGCAAGTGTGATCATCAGACGCGGCAGGATCGTGCGGGCGAGGCTGATCGGCGCTATGCAGATCGTCGTCGTTGGTACTCCGGAAAGCGCGAGCGTCTGGGCTTGATCGCCGTCGAGGTGTGGCGGCGCATGCGGGGGGACTTGCGGTGCGTTGAACCACATCCAGACATCGGTCCCGCGTTCCTCGCCAGCTGCGAACTCGACCGTTTGCGTGAGCGTTTGGATCACGTGCAGTCCAATCCCACCGGCGTCTGTTTCAAGCGACATTGACTCTGCCGAGAGTCCGATGCCGTGGTCGCGGACGAGTACGCCGAGCGACTGGCCGGCGAGGTACAGCTCGATCTCCAGCGGTCCCGGATCGCCTTCATAGGCGTGGAGGACGACGTTGTTACACGCCTCGGTAACTGCTGTGCGCACGTCGTTCAGATCGCTGGGACTCAACTCGACGGCTTCGCCGACTCCGGAGAGCATCTCCCTGACCAGCACCACGTTCTCTGGGGTGTTAGCTAGGTTGAGGCGAACATTTGGGGGGGAGTCGGCCATCGAAGAAGAAGCGATTCGCCGCAGCAAATCGCCGAGGTGCTGTTGTTCGCCTCTCGACTGTTCTATGGAATAGGGAAGATACCGCCCGCCGCCCCTATACCTCGCTTGTGTCGCGCGTGAGGGCTCGTAGCTGGTCGAGCGAGCGGCGTAGCAGGCGTGAGACCTGCATTTGCGAGATTTTCACGCGGGCAGCAATCTCAGTTTGGGTGAGATCTTCGACGAAGCGCATGTGCAACATCGCTCGCTCCCGTGCGGGGATGTGTCGTATGGCGGCGACGATCGTCGCGTCAAGCTCCACCAGCTCGTAGCGCTCATCCTCACTTCCCATGCCGTCGCCGAAGGTGATCGTGTCGTCCTCGCCGCCGGGACGCGGGGCGTCCAGGGAGAGCGATTCGTATGCCTGGGTTGCTTGCAGTGCGTCGATGACCTGCTCGGTTTCGAGCTCGAGGTACTGCGATAGCTGGCTGACGGTTGGAGCATGACCGTGTTCGCTTGAGAGGGTCTCTTGTGCATCGCGCACCTTCAACGCTCGCTCTTGGTCGCCGCGCGGCACGTGCACCGACCAGCCGCAGTCGCGGAAGTAGCGGCGCATCTCGCCGAGGATCGTCGGCACGGCAAACGAGGGGAAGGAGTGTCCGCGCCCGGGATCGAAGCGATCGAGCGCCTTGAGCAGGCCGACAGAGGCGACCTGTAGAAGGTCGTCGAAAGGCTCAGAGGAGCGGTCATAACGCCGCGCCAAGCTGCGCGTCAGAGGCATGAAACGCTTGACCAGTGCTTCGCGTGCAGTGGGATCGCGCCTGTCCTGCCACTGGGCGAACAGATGGTCCAGGTCCTCGGCGGTACCTCGGTCGATGTGCAGACTGTGCGTAGCTATCGCGACTGACACGATCTCAACCTCCTCCTTGGTCGTTGGACGTTGACCTCACGGGCGTCTCCCTGACCTCGCCCGAACGTGCTTCTGTGGTGTGCCTACCCCCATATGCGGAGATCTATGCACCCAATTTGGAGGCCACACCCACGGCCAATTCCGACGCCAAGGTGCCCCATCTGAGCTGGTGCACAATGCCGTGTGCTGATCAGCAAGTTCGATTGCGTCTCCCACTATGGCTCAGTGTAGGCGTATCCTGCGGACGTATGTATCGTCGATCATGGGTAGTCCCCTAGCCATGCCTCGCTCGCTGTGGAACGGCACAGTTGCCTTCGGCCTAGTGCGCGTACCCGTCAAGTTGCACACGGCTACTGAGTCCAAGAGCGTTTCCTTTCGCGAGCGCCACGTCAGCGACGGCGCGGCGATAGAGCATCGACGCGTATGCGTCGCGGAGGACCGCGAGGTGCCATATAGCGAGATCGCCAAGGGCTTTGAAGTGAGCTCGGGCTCCTATGTGATGCTTTCCAAGGAGGAGATAGCCAGTGCCGAGGGTCCGGAGGCGCACGTAATCGACGTAGAACACTTCGTCGACGGCGAGGAGATCGACCCCGCCTATTACGAGCGCGCCTACTACCTGAGCCCGGGACAGCTGGGCGACGAGGCCTATCGAACCCTGCACAGCGCGCTGAAGACTTCGGGAAAGGTTGGTATCGGGCGCTTCCTCTTTCATGGCAAGGCCCATCTTGCCGCGCTTCGGGCACGCGAGGATGTGATCGTCCTGCAGACAATGCGCTTTGCCGACGAATTCGTGGACCCGCGCGAGCTGGAGATCGCAAAGGCCGACAAGCGGCCGAGCAAGCTTGAGATCGATACCGCCCGCCTGCTCGTCGACCAGCTCGTCTCAAGCTTCGAACCGGATGCCTATGAGAACACCTACCGGGCGGCTGTCCTGGGTGTAATCGAGCAGAAGGCGCGTGGGGAGAAGATCGAGGTACCACAGAGCCAGGAGAAGACGGGGGAGGGAGAGCTGCTGGGCGCCTTGCGGGCAAGCCTGGATGGGGGCCACATGCGCAGGCACAAGGGCCGCTCGCGCCGTCGGACGCGAGGGGAGGCCTGATGGCGCGCCCATTGTGGTCGGGTTCGCTCAGCTTCGGCTTGGTGAACGTGCCCGTAGTGCTCTACAGCGCCGTTCGCGATCGTGATGTGCACTTTAGTCAACTGCACGAGTCTGACGGCTCGCCGATCCAAACGCGGCGTGTTTGCGCGCTGGAGGGGCGCGAGGTGTCATACGACGAAATCGTCAAGGGCTATGAGATGGAGGACGGCAGTTGGGTGTTGCTCAGCGACGAGGATCTCGTAGCCGCCGCGCCTCGTAAGAGTCATACGATCGATATTGAGGCATTCATCGAGGAGCGCGAGGTCGACCCGATCTACCTCGATCGCCCTTATCTTCTGGTTCCCGAGAACGAGAGCGCGGCGCGGGCATATGCATTGCTTGGCGAGGCAATGGGGGACTCTGGCAAGGTGGCGCTTGGGCGCTTTGTGATGCGTGCCAAGGAGCACCTGGTCAGCATTCGCCCACGCGGTGAGCTGCTAACGCTAACGACGATGCGCTTTCACGACGAAGTTCGCTCCAGCGCCGATATCGCAGCAGAGATCGACGCCGAGGCCGCCCCCGGTGGCGAGCAGATCGAGAATGCGATCGCGATCATCGCGGAGCTCGAGGTGCCATTCGAGCCGGCCGGCTATCGCGACGAGCACCGCGCGCATCTGCAGCGTTTGATCAAGCGCAAGCAAAAGGGCCAGAAGATCGCGGCGCCTGCGGCAGTTGCCAAGCCAAAGCCGAAGCCGGCTCCGACTGCGCCGGACCTGATGGGGGCGCTCGAGCAGAGCCTTGCGCGAATACGAGGAGAGAGCTCCGGCGCCGGCAAGAAGAAGTCCAAGAAGACGCGGGCTACTCAGCCCACCGCTCCGCGCCCAAGCAGATCGAACGCCAAGCGCTCTAGCTGACGGTCAACTGCTCGCCCCAGTGACGCGGCCCGAGCGCATCCGCTGGGCTAAGAAGGTCTTCAAATGACCTGCCTGCACGTCTCGATACCCCTTTGTGTGGGCCTGGGGGATTTATTTGGGTACCTAACCTTTTTATCTATGCCTCGAAAAAGGGGGTGTTGAGCGGAAGGGGGTGTTGAGCGGAAGGGGGTGTTGAGCAGAAGGGCTATTGGGCGGATCATTCAAAAGATGATCGATACACCCCAGCTTTCGTGCCTCATGAACGCTCGTCGCAAAGCTCGTCAAAGCTCGTTTGAAAGACGTCCTAAGCCCGCTTGGGCAGTACGCCTTCGTAGATCTGCTTCTGCGTAGCGCCGGGTCCGGGTCTGACATTTAGCGCGCCGTTCTCGATGACTTCACCGCAATGGCTGCAGTGCATCCGCGGATGTGCGTCATGGCCGCAAACGGTGTGGACGGGTATCCGTGGGGGACCGGCCTGTGGGGCGCTGTACTGATCACCCCACTGCATCAAGGCTATGATCACGGGGTTGAGGTCCAACCCCTTGTGCGTGGGGATGTATTCGTAGGACTCGGGATGATCGCTGTAGAGCTTACGCTTCAGTAGCCCATGCTCGACAAGCATCTCCAGACGGTCGGCGAGGATGTTTGAGGCGATGCCCGTGCTGCGCTTGATGTCGGCAAAGCGCCGTCGTCCGAGTAGCACGTCACGCATGATCAAAAGCGTCCAACGCTCGCCGACGAGCGACAGCGCCGCGGCAATCGAGCAGTTCTGGTCGGTGAAGGGCCGATAGGGCATACGCCGATCGTAGCGGAGCTGGTTGCATTTTGAAAGTCGTGTGCTAGCGTGGCGACACCTACTTGCAAAACGCAACCACATGCGGAGGTGTCAGGTGCAACGGCAATGGAAGGTGCTGACGTTGGTCTCAGTGGGAGTCTTCATGGTCAGCCTAGACCTGTTCATCGTGAACGTGGCGTTTCCGAAGATCGAGACCGACTTCCACGGATCGAGCATCTCCTCGGTTTCGTGGGTGCTGAACGCCTACGCGATCGTGCTCGCTGCCTTGATGGTCTCAGCCGGACGTCTGGCCGACCGTCACGGGCGCCGGCGGGCGTTCCTGTGTGGTCTCGCAGTATTCGTCTTGGGATCCGCGCTGTGCGGTGCAGCTCCGTCGGTCGGCGCGCTGGTTGCGGCGCGCGTCCTTCAAGCAGGTGGCGCGGCGTTGCTCTTGCCGACATCGCTGGCGTTGCTGCTACCGGAGTTCGAGCCGGCCAAGCGCCCCGCGGCGATCGGCGTGTGGGCTGCGATTGGCGGGCTTGCGGCAGCTGCCGGTCCGCCGATCGGCGGCGTGCTCGTCCAGGCAAGCTGGCGGCTTGTGTTCTTTGTCAACGTGCCGGTTGGCCTAGTTGCGCTCACCTACGGTTTGCGTGTGCTGCACGAGAGTCGCGACGAGCACCAGGAGCGTCCCGACCTGCTCGGCTCGGCGCTGATCGTCTTGGGGATCGGCGTGCTTGCGCTTGGCTTGGTCAAGGCGCCCGCATGGGGCTGGGGCAGCACACGCACGATCTCCGCGTTCTCCATCGCGCTCGTAGGCTTGTCTGCCTTTTGGGGTCGCTGTTTGACGCATCGTTCACCGGTCATCGATCCTGCCATGTTGAGGGTGCGCTCGTTTGCGATGGCCAATCTCGCCTCGGTGCTGTTCTCGGCCGGCTTTGCCGCCTTTCTTCTAGCCGATGTGCTGTTCATGACCGAGGTCTGGCAGCGCTCGGTGCTGATTGCGGGCTTGTGCCTTGCGCCAGGACCGGCGACCGCGGCGATCTTCGCCGTTGTTTCTGGGCGCTACATCAACCGTTTCGGACAGCGTGTCCTAAGCGCCACGGGTATCGCCATATTCGGCGTGGGCTGCTTGTGGTGGCGCTTGCGTGTAGGGGCGGAGCCCGACTACGTCGGCGAGATGCTGCCGGGCTTGTTGATCACCGGCGTAGGCGTCGGCCTGGTCTTGCCGAGCCTGGCAAGTGCCGCCTCCTCCTCGCTGCCGCCGGTCCGCTTTGCAACCGGATCGGCTGTCTTCACGATGACGCGACAGGTGGGATTCGTGCTCGGCGTGTCGATCCTCGTGGCGGTGTTGGGGACGCCGAGCCCAGTTGCTGCGCTGAAGGCCTTTGACCACGGGTGGTTGTTCATGGTCATCACAAGCGCACTAGGTGTGCTCGCGGCCCTGTCGATCGGCCCGGTGCGAGCTTTTGCCGACTCTCAGTTGTTCGACGCGACGATGCCGAGCACCAGCAGCCCAAGCAGAACGCCGACTACGGCCAATGCCGTTATGAAACTCTCCTCTGGCGGAGCGAACTCGCCACGCGAGATTGCCCGCTCGACACGCCTGTGACGGACGAACGCGTAGCCGATGAAAACCACGCCTACGCCGGCGAAGTCGATACCCGCGATCGTGTAAGGCCACTGAGTACCTGGGGTCAAGGCCGGAACCAGCTTCCCCGCGCCAAGACTCACAGCCAGGGCGGCCAGACCTGTTCGCCACCAGGCGAGGTAGGTACGCTCGTTGGCCAGACGAGTTCGTCGTGTCGCGTCGCTTGCGTTTTCGACTCCTCCACCGTCGAGCGCTCTCGGCTCCTCAGACCCCGAGCTCATTGGCTGCATAGAAGCAGACTCGGCGACAAATGGGTCTTGGCTCTCGTATTAGAGTCCGTGTCGCTAGGTCGTGCGATGATGTCCTTGTGCGTCGCTCCTACCACTCGTTCTGAGGACCCTGATGGTTCCTACGACGCGTTACGCGCGCAGCGGCGACGCGACCATCGCGTATCAGATCGCGGGCGAAGGAACGCTCGATTTGCTGTTTCTACCCGGGTGGATCTCCCAGGTCGAGCAGCTGTGGGAGGCCTCGGCTGTGCGTCGCTTTTTGGAGCGCCTAGCTGTATTCAATCGTCTGATTCTGTTCGATCGTCGTGGCAGCGGACTTTCGGACAGTACGGGCGAGTCGCACCCACTCAAGCAGGAGATGCACGACGCGCTCGCGGTACTCGACGCGGCTGGCAGTGAACGCGCCGCACTGCTCACCTACGGCTTGGGTGGTCCCGTCGGCACACTGCTGGCAGCGAACCATCCTGAGCGCATCGGTGCGCTGATCATGTACGCCTCGATCGTTCGTACAACTTGGGCGCCCGATTACGACTGGGCGATGACGATCGAGGATCGCGCACAGTGGACCGAGCAGACGCTCGAATCCTGGGGTGAGCCTGGCAGCCCGGTACTCTCGGTGATGGCGCCCTCGATGGCCGAGGAACCTACGCTTGCGGCATGGTTCGCACGCTTGCAACGTCTCGCCGCGAGCCCAAGCCAGGCTCGTGTCCTGTTGAGCGCCTCGGCTGAGCTCGACGTGCGCGACGTGCTGCCTCGCGTGCATGTGCCGACGCTTGTCATGCATCGATCCGGCGATGCAGCTTGGGATCCGCGTCACTCGCGCTATCTAGCCGAGCATATAGCCGGCGCCCGCCATGTCGAACTGGAGGGAGTGGACTCGCTGCCGTTCGTGGGCGACAGCGACGCGATCGTCGAGGAGATCGAGGAGTTTTTGACAGGCGCCCGCAGCCGCGGGGAGCTAGCGCGGCGCTTGCTGACGGTGATGTTCACCGACATCGTCGACGCGACGGCGCGGGCGGCCAGATTGGGTGACGGTCGCTGGCGCGACCTGCTCGCAGAGCATGACGCGCTAGTTCGAGCAGAACTCGCCCGCTTCGGCGGTCGCGAGGTAAAGACGGTGGGGGACGGCTTTCTCGTGACATTCGACGGGCCGCCGTCCCGGGCTTTGCGTTGCGCCCTGGCGGTAACCGCGGCAACGCGAGAGTTGGGTCTTGAGATCCGCGTCGGCGTGCACACCGGTGAGTGCGAGTTGATCGGCGAGGACGTCGGCGGCATGGCAGTGCACATCGCTTCGCGCGTGGGCGCGCTCGCCGGGCCAGGCGAGGTGCTTGTCTCCGGCACCGTGTTCGGAACGGTCGTAGGCGGTCCGTTTGCGTTTGAGGATCGCGGCTTTCGCGAATTGAAGGGCGTGCCTGGCCGCTGGCCGCTGTTTGTGCTAGGCGGTTAAACAAGAACCTCAAAGATTTAGAGTTCAGTTCGAGGCGTAGCGCCTCCAGAACTTGGGCTTGTCTTCAGCCCGCCCGCGGTAGATCGTGCCGATCGGAGCCGGCGCTCTCTCTGTCTTGCGCTTGGATCTCGAGATAAATCTCCGTTCGGTGTACCGAGACGTTCGAGGGTGCCTGGATGCCGAGGCGCACCTTCGTGCCATCGCTCGACAGGACCATGACCTCGATGTCGTCACCGATCATGATGCTCTCTTTGTCCTTGCGCGTCAGAACGAGCATGAGCCTCAGTTCCCCGACTCGATCCAGCTCAGTCGGACTTCAAGTTTAAGGCGTACGCATCGGTCAGACCTCGGCGCACAAACTTCCCCTTGCCATGTCATCTCTCGTACAAGCTTAGCGCTGGAATGACGATCTGGAGCCGAAAGCTCGTTATCGTATAGGGGCGAACATGATCGAGCTGGTCAAGAGTCCTTCGACGCTGGTCTTCTCCAAAGGCCGTCTTGCTCTCTGGCTGGCCGTCTCGCTCGTGTCCGCGGGGCTCCTCTTCGCCGTTGGTGCCCAAGCGCAGGAGACGAACGTCCCCGACGGCGCTGCGGAGACGCCGATAGGCGAAGCGGAAACGAAAAGCGGCGCCCCTCCAGAACAAGCACCGTCTGTGGTCGAAGAGGCGCCGCCTGCGGCTGAAGAAGCGCCCCTCGCGGTTGAACAACAGGCGCCGTCTGTGGTTCAGGAAGCTCCGTCTGTGGTCGAACAGGCGCCGCCTGCGGTTGAACAACAGGCGCCGCCTGTAGTACAGGAAGTCTCTTCTGTGGTTGAACAGGCGCCGCCAGTGGTTAAAGAAGCTCCGTCTGTGGTTCAGGAAGCCCCCTCTGTGGTCGAAAAAAAGACCGTCGAACAGACTGCCGGCAAGGTGGCCGCCGAAGCGCCCTCCGAAGTCACCCATGGGCCTGGGGAAGACCCGCAGGTGCCCGTCGGCGCTTCGGGGCTGACTCACAAAGACGCGACGGGCGAAGTCGCGCCGGAAATCTCGATTGCCGTGACGACTTCTGTCGCCCCTGCCGCTGCGTCTGAAATCTCGATGTCGTACGTACAAGACCAGCCGCCTCTCGCCTTGCGGCGGCAGACGATCTCGGCACGCAGCGTCGGGCAGGCGAGCTGTGTCAGAGCATCGATCGCGGGAGACTACGCCGGTGGCTGGTTGGGCATCTCGATCGCTTCGTCGGTACCGAACATCCCCTTCACCACTGCCGAGGCCTCGCCGACAGCGATTGCGGCAGGTGCACCTGCCGGCAGCCTAGGCGGTGGTTCTACGGTTGAGAATCATCCCTCTGCCCCTGGATCTGGGTTCGGCGGCGGAGGAGGCGGTGGATCGGCTGCGGGGGGCGGTTCAGGCTCCGCCTCCTCGGCATCCTCCACACTCGTGGATGTTCTCCTCCAAGCAGCGCCTCGCGCGATGCGACGGTTGCGCCTTGCGCAGCCGTCATTGCGCACGTCGTTCTTCGTTCTGATCCCAGAGCGACCGGACTAGCTCCTCCCGGTCTCTCTACCTCGGTCTTGGATCACTCCTGATCCAGGCCAATTGGCCATCAGATTCGAAGTCCTGTTGAAAGGAGCTGTATTGATATGACGCATCATTTGACATTGTCAACGGCAAGCCAGCATGCACATAGCCAGAGCAACGAAATGGAAGCAGCCTCGGATCGAACCAGCGCCGGCGACGGTGAGGCTAACTTGTCAGTTGCTACGCACTCCCGGCCGCACCTGACGCTCGCGAGCACGCCCGTCTGGAGGCACAGACTGATCTTGACAGGCAAGTTGGACTACCGTTCGGCTTCTGAGCTTGAGGAGGAGATCGAGTGTCTATGCGAAGAAGGCGTCACGATCCTCACGCTCGACCTTCGTCAGCTCGACGTGATCG
Organism: Solirubrobacteraceae bacterium; assembly: GCA_036008605.1. Taxonomy (GTDB): domain Bacteria; phylum Actinomycetota; class Thermoleophilia; order Solirubrobacterales; family Solirubrobacteraceae; genus Palsa-744. The sequence continues at coordinate 11,733 of DASYNL010000026.1, forward strand.
ATCCAACCGGGGCCACGGTAATCGCATTCTGCGGCGCCGCTTGCAGAATGCGAGGACATGACTTTGCGGTGATCCCCGGGTCGGGCGTCATCCATCGTGTGTTGACTGAGGCGGGCGCCATGGACTTGCTGACGCTCGATCGGAAAGAGAACCTTGTTCGCCATTATTCGAGCCGTTCTTCGGACCGCTTTTCCTCAGATAGGTCGACCACAATGATCCAAAACTTGTGACTGGAGCGGTATCTGCAAGGGCATCGGTTCGAGTCCGGCTAGCTCCACTGAACTTGTTGGCGCGCAAACCATGGGTGCGCCGACGCGGTAGGTGGGTAGGACTTCGCTGCGACTGTTGACGCGCAAGTCGGCGATGAGGATTCCGAGCAGGGCCTTGGCTTGCTCGGGCTCGCCGTGAGAGATGACGTGATCGAGCTGATCGGCGACGGCTTGGAGGGTGGCCGTATCCGGCGTGGTGGGCGTGTCTGCGGCCATTTCCAGGGCGAGGGCTTGGTCTTGACCGTGGAGCGCGTCGAGGCGCGCATCCAGGGCGGATAGGCGTTGCTTGAAGCGTGCGGGGTCGAGGTCGCCGATCTCGAAGGCGTCTCGGTAGCGCTCGATCGCGCGCTCAGCGCGAGTGATCTCCTTAGCGAGCGACACGCGCTTTTCCGTCAGCGCGGCGCGGTCGGTTTCATCGCTGGCGGCGGCTTGCTCGATCGCATTGCGAATCATGCTGCCGTCGCGGTAGAGACCGGTGAGCTGGTGCAGGATCGCGGCCTCCAGCTTGTCCTTTGGCAGCCGCTCGCCATCACAGCCTCGTCGTCCGAGCTTCTGTCGGCCGGAGCAGGCGTAGTAGTTGTAGGTGCCGCCATTGCCTTTGGCAGACATTCCGACGTAGGCGCGGCGGCAGCGTCCGCAGCGGATGAGCCCGGCGAGTAGGAAGTCTGCGCGGCTTGCGGCGCGCATCGCCAAGTCCTCGCCGCGCTCCTTCAATAGCGCTTGCGCGTGCTCGAAGGTGTCGGTGTTGATCAGCGGCTCGTGGATGCCGGGGAAGGTCTGCTCGCGCCAGTGGACCCGCCCGACGTATGCCTGGTTGTCGAGAATCCAGAGCACGACCGCTGGTTGCCAGCCGCGCGGCGGCGCGGGCGCGCTTTCAGCGTCCAGACGGCGCGCGATGGCGGCTGCGCCGAGCCGCCCAGCCGTGTACCACTTGAAGATGCGGCGGATGACAGGCGCGGTGCGCTCGTCGGGGATCAGCTCCTTGCGTTCGTTGCGGGTGTAGCCGAAGGGGATACGCCCGTTCGGCCAGCGGCCTTCCCTCGCGCGCCGCTCGATGCCGCTGGTCACGCGGTCAACGATTGTGGCGTGCTCGAACTCGGCGAACACGCCAAGCATTTGCAGCATCATCCGTCCCGCTGCTGAGCTGGTGTCGAATGGCTCTGTTGCTGAGCGCAGGGTCATGCCGAGCTTGTCCAACTCCTCGGCGATTCCCGCAAGCTGACGGACCTTGCGCGATAGCCGGTCGATGCGGTAGCGAGCAGTTGGTCGATCCTTCCTTGTCGGGCGAGGTCGAGCGCGGCTTGCAGGCCGGGCCGGTCGAGGCGCGTGCCGGTGGCGCGGTCTTCGTAGTGGGCGATGATCCGCCAGTCCTCCTGCACCTTGCAGAACGCCTCCAAACGTTCGTGCTGGGAGGCGAGCGAGGTCGGCTGGTTCTCCTCGTCGGTGGAGATGCGGGTGTAGAGGCATACGCGCGTCATTGGCGCCTCCTTCTCGGGTGCTTGTGGATGGTCGAGGAGATCACATGCGTGAGCGGATCGCAAGCCCTGAGCGAGCCATAGGCAGCCAGCGTCTGCACACGCATACTGCGTGCCGCACCAGCCTTCCGGCCCGCCGGCAGGCGTGTCCTGTCAACTTTGTAATTTGCCTCTTTGTCGGGCGCTGTTGCGCCGGCCTGATTGTGCGCATTTGCAGCGAGTTCAGTCGATACTGGGTGTTCCGTTCTAATCGGAAGGTGAAACGGAAGCCCGAACGGAAGATGAAACGGAAGGTAGACCGGAAGGTCACGCCTGGAGGAGATTGCTCGGGTGGCCGAGATCAGCCTGAGCCCTATGCACGCCACGGCGAGCTTTACGTCCGGCACACCATCATCTACATACGACATGACGACTTCGCTGCACGCACCATCGCTTGACGATGAGCAGCTGCGCGCGAAGCTCGCGCCGTTTGAGGATGAAAGCGTCGATCCGCATGTCGGTGTGCGGTTCGTGCTGGACCCTGCCAGCTCATAGTCGCCAGGGGTCCGAACGTCTTGGCATCCTCGCTGGAATGGATGTTCTTGGACCCCGCTACCGCGACCGCGAGGAGTCGCGCTTCTATCAGGCCGGCGACCTCTCGCCCGAGCAGACCTGGCAGGCTCTCGGAGACGAGTTGGCGCGCGTCCTCAACGACGCGCAGCGAGCGTTCTGGCGCGCCCCTCTGCAAATGGACCCGGAGCGCGTTCGCTGGTGGCACGGAGCGATCTTCGCCCGCCACTTTCCGCATGACGGCGGGCGCCTCCGCCGCGACCGGGCCTTCTTCGGCGTGATGACGCCGAATGGCGGGATGCGGCAGTTGGAGGGCGCGGCACCCAAGGCGATCCTCGGCGAACTCCAGGTGGTCTGCTCGTCCTTCAACCGGCATGCAGACGCACTCGGCCATCCGAACACGACGGGTGTTCTCGACCGGACGCGGGTCGTGGCTGCCCTTTATGCGGGCATCTTGCGAGTGCATCCGTTCGTGGACGGCAACCATCGCGTGAGCTTCGTAGCGCTCTCCGCTGCGCTCTGGTCATTCGGGCTGCCCAACGTCGATTTCGAGGATGATGCGGAGACGATCCCCCACGACGACGCGCTCGTTCCCGCTCTGGAATCTAAGGACGGGAGCGTCGAGCCCTTCGCTCAGTTGCTGGTTGACCTCATCCAGCAGTCGATAGAGTCCCAAGCATGAGCTACGCTGAACACATGGACGGTAGCTTCCCCAAGCTCGATCGTGCGCATACGGTCCGCAAAGGACGTCTCGTAGAGACCACACCAGAGGTCAACCGCGAGGTCGCAGAAAACGCGATGCTGCTCTCTCAGGGCGCCCACCGTGCGATCGAGATGAAGCAAGAAGCACAGGCAGCCTCTGTCGTGCCTGGCACAGCCAGCCAAGCCGCCTGACGCCAGCCGAGGGCGGCATCAGGCGACCGCGACCGCTGGCGCCGCCATCAGCGCGTGGTTTGCGCGCCGACAAGTTTCGCCCTTTCTCGGAGTGCCTGCATGCGGCCGGGTTGGCCGGGGATCGGTGGAGCACACATGATCTGAGGCAGCGACGACTCGCGCTCGTCAGACGTAAAGGTGACCATTTATTTCAGCCCGGCGGTGGCTCGAACATGGCTTCGGTCGCAGACGGCCCGATCAGGGCCGTGAGGCGAGGTCCCGGCCGCAAAACCGGCAGACGATCGCCGCCGCCTTGACCGTCTCCGCGCACCACGGACAAATCTTCTCCTGGGGCGCTAGCGGCGTGTAGATGTTGCCGATGTCATCCTCATCCGGAGGCGTCTGCATCAGGGTGTTTGCTTCGTTCACACCCTGGATAAAGTCGGCCGGTGTTGGCCCATGCTTGGCGCGGAGCACGCACCGCACCGTCGCGAGCATGTTGAGCACGTCCTCGTCGGCTGCCATCGTCAGCCTCAACTCGGCGTGCATCGGATTCCCGGCAGCAGCCAACAGTTCGCCGGCCTTCTCTCTCGCGCGCGTGCATGCCTGCTCAAATGTGCCGTACAGGTGCGTGAACTGTTGCTCCGCATCCTCCGCGTAGGTTGTGAAATTGCGGATCGCGATCGGCGTTCCAGGTAGACCGTCGTTTCTGTGCTCCTCGATCTTCGCGCGGAATCCCACCGCCTGGTTGGCCGGCTCGAGGCAAGCCCGCGCGGCCCCGAGTACTTCGGAGCACGCTGCGACATAGCCCTGCGCCGCATCTGCGAGTACTTCCGCCTGGCTGGGCCCCTGCGCGCGGATGCGATCGACGAACCACTGAACGTCGGCGTCGAGCGTCGCTCGGGCGCCCAGCATTGGCGGGGCGTTGACAAACGCCTCGGCGACCTGGATATAGACGCTTCTCTCGTCCGAGCCGCGGTGCCATGCTTGCGGGGTTTCGTTCGGATCGCTATCAGTCGCGCGTATGATCGCGACGAAGTTCGTCGACTCACCCGACGTGTCCTCATCCATCGAGCGTCGGTGGACGAGGAAGATGTCGTTCCGGTTTCCGTCGGTTCGGTGGACAGTCTCCAGCCATCGCTCCTCGTCGTGACCGAGCGGGGCGATCGTCGGCTCGCGGTCCTCGTCGGTTGGCGTAGCTCCTATCTCCATCAAAACACGCTCCTAGGTTGTCGCGACGACTTGGTGCACGCGGCCGAAAATGCCATCCCGATGCCTACGAACAGCTCCCCCACTGGCAGCTGTGGCCCGAAGGGGGCCGACCCATCTTCTCCGCCTCCTTGCACCAAGCGCACTTCGGCTTACCTGCCTTGACACATGCACAAGCCATCAACAGCCCCCCCCATTTAGTCTTAGATCCCGATCATCCTAAATCTTCCGCATGAGGAGACGCAAGTATCACACGTCTCGCCCCTTGACGCGGTACTGCTTACTCGGGTGTCGAGGCTAGGAAGTAGACGGGCTTCAGTGGCAGGCGTCGTCGGTCGGGGTCGGGGAGTCCTTGCATGTGTTGGACCCATAGCTCGACGAAGCGCTCGAGGTCGATCAGCTTTAGACGGCGCCTCTCCTGCGAGCGTGCCTCTCGCTCGGCCTGCGCGGAGAAGCCCGCGGCGGAGATGTAGATGCCCACGTCCTGGTCGCCGAGGACGGCCATGAAGGCGCGCAGGCTCTCCGCTGAGACCTTCTCGGTGTCTCGGCGCTTGACCTGGACCTTGATCCGCGGGCCGGTGGTCCCGAGCGGGTCGGTGTGGACGATCAAGTCGATGCCACCGTCCGGGCCGGGCGGTGCGATCCAATCCACGTAGTAGCCCATCGCCTTGAGCAGCGCGCCCACGAGGCGCTGGAAGTCATAGGGCGGCATGGTTGTCAGGTAGGCGCGGATCTCGGCCCACGCGGAGTCCTGCGCCTCCTCAAGCGTGCCGGTGCTCTCGACGGCCTCGCTCGCTTCCTCGACCTCCTCCTGCTCTGGTTGGCGCTCCTTCTCCCAGGCGCGGTAGCCCCGGACGGCTTCCCGCTCGAAGACGTCGGGCTCTGGGAACGACCGATATGCCTCTCTGCCGGCGTCCGTCAGTGACCAGGTGCCGCCGCTCTTGATCAGCCATCCAGTCTTTACCGAAGGGATCGTGGCGAAGCGGATGGTCTTCTCGTATCGGCGCACCGCCGGGTTGCGGGGATAGGTTTCTCGCTCGAACTCGGTTGGAGGCACCGTCCGCTCGACCGTCTTGAGCGCCTGCGCCGCCGGCAGCCCGTCCGGGTTGTTCATCAGCGCCTCGAACACGCCGCGCACAAGTTCGCCGCGACGCCGGCCCGTGATCTCAGCCATCTATCGGCTCCATTCTCACCCGCGGATCATCGCACTCGGCACGTCCGCGACGCACAATGGTCGCCCCGACCCATGCGGTCCCTACACTCTGGCTATGGCCGCTACCGACCACACGATCCGTCTTGCGAGCAGCACGTATGCGCGTCTTCAAGCCGAGGCTGCGCGCAGCCATCGCGCGATCGACGAGATTGCCGGGGAGCTCTTGGATGAGCAGTTGCCGCAGCCGATCGCAAATCACGAGCGCGCACGGGCGGCGTTGGCGCGACTGGCGGCGCTCCGCGCTCGCGTGGGCCGAGGCGTCGATGCCGTGGCGCTCGTGCGTGAGAGCCGGGAAGAACTCGACGGGCGCATCCCCTCCGGCGAGTGACCGTCGTCATCGACGCGAACGCGCTGGTCGCGTTGATCGCCAGTGAGCCCGACGGACCAACGGTCTCCAAGCTGATCGAACGGTGGACCGCCGAGGAACGTGAGCTACACGCCCCTGCGCTCGCGCGCTATGAGATCGCCAACGTCCTCGCGCGCCAGCACGCAGACGGCCGGCTATCCAAGGAGGACGTGGCGAGCGGATGGCAGGCCCTCGAAGAGCTGCCGATCACCTACCACGCCCTGATCGACGGCCCGGACGTGATCTACGTGGCCGCAACGCTTGGACGACGCAGCGCCTTCGACGCCGCATATGTGGCGCTCGCCCGCAGCCTCGACGCGGAGCTGTGGACACTCGATGGCCCGTTGGCGCGCAACGCAGCTGGACAGAAGCTGCCCGTGCGACTGATAGACCGCCAGGAGCGTGAGACCCAAGAGGCCACGGGCACGGATACCCCCGCCAGCGAGGCTTCCGACCAAGAGCACTCGTAGCGGACGGGCGTGATGCCGCAGCCTCACGCGACCCGGACCGCCGGTGCCGCGATCAGCGCGTGGTTTGCGCGCCGACAAGTTTCGCCCACCTCGCAAAACCCTGCACATCGCATGGTTTCTGTTTGCCGTAGTCCGGGTCCGCGTGGCGGCCCTGGCGGTTTCGAGTAACTTCTAAGTAACGCGAGACGGCTCAGTTTCGGTGCCCGAACGGATGGGTCGCGCACCATCGCCAGGTCGCCCATGTCACCGCGTCCGGGTTCGTCTTGGCGACCTGGCGCATGTATTCGTGCAGCCGGACGGTCATCGCGGCGTAGATCAGTAGCCCGGCCGTCGCGAGCACAACGACGACGGCGAGCACCGACAGGTGACCCGAGTCGAGCAGCAGGATGGCTGATCCGACCGTGACAAAGATGCTCCCCGCGACCTCCATGCCGGACTTGAACCGCCTGCTCGCGTCCGGCATACCGCCGCCGAAGGTCAGTCCGTCGAGCGCCGACGAGGACGTGACGACCTCGATCAGGAGCAGCAACGCGCCGACGCCGACGAGCAGCGCTCCAAGGCTGCTCCACGTTGCACCGAGGATCATTCCCGCGAGCACGCTTGCACCCTAAGACTCGGAGGGTCCTTCAGATTCAAGGGTCGGGACATTCCCCGCGAAAGCAGCGCTCGGAGTCGAACAGCATCGAGTGGCCGCACGTATCGCAATAGACACGAAGCATGAACGGGACGTTCGTGCTCTTTTCGCTCACAATCGCGCCGTCAGTGCCCGTGGCCACGGAATGTCTCCGATCGGGAGAACGACAGGGCGACGGTCTGAGTGCAGCGCGGATTGCGTTGAGGCTTCATATCTCTTCGATTTTCTTCGTCGCTGTTCGCCACTGTTAGATGCCGAGGATGAGCGCAAGGGCTTCATCGACGGCTTGCAGCTCGTTTGCATCGAGGCGTCCCGCTGAGCGCCCCAAGCGCTCGGGATCAACGACAGTCGTCTGCTCGACAAGGATCCGGGTCTGAGTGCTGTCGAGTGTGATCGCTGGCCTAAAGCTCGCCGGTCGCGCACCTGTGGAGGTCGGGGACACGAGTACAGTGCTCAGCCCCAGGAACTCGTCGGCTTGAACGACCACCGCATAGCGCGCGCCTCGTTGCTCTCTGCCTCGTGTCGCGCGCGGCGCCGGCAGGCGAAATATCTCCCCGCGGACCACCTCAGTCGGAGGGCTCCGGCGCGAGCTCAGCCATTTGCTCGCGGACGATCTGCATCTCCTCCCGATCCTCCTCGTCGGCAGCGAGCCTTCGCACCTCCGCGACGATCGAGGAACGTGCCCGACGCCTTGCTGCAGCCTCGCGCAGCGCTGTCCGTACGGCCTCGGAATCACTTAGCCCGTCGTTGCGGACCACGCTGAGCGCTGCGGCGGAGCTGTTGTCCAAACGCACATGGAGGGAGCGACTCATGGGTGCCATCGTAGCACCTATCATGCTACAAAATCGCCCCTTGTTTAGCGGACTACGACCGCCGGCGCCACCATCAGCGGATGGTTTGCGCGCTGAGCAGTTTCGCCCACCACAGATGTCTTGTGTAAACCCTGGCCCCGAAGAATGGGGTTGGGGTTTGCGCAAGGAGACCCTTGACGCGATCATGTGTCGGACCGTAGGCTGGTCTGAGCGGTAAGGGCTGCTCACCCGGCGGCGCGGGATCGCAGGATTACCCGCGCGCCGCGCCCTGGGATCATGGTGACATTGCGATGGTGCGCGTGCTCGGGCTCGGGCCGGTCGGCCTCCAGGTCCAGTCGGCGGACCATAGCCTCGAGCACCACGCGCTGCTCGGCCATCGCGAGCGCCGCACCGAGGCAGCGACGGGTGCCGCCACCAAAGGGCAGCCACTCATATGTGCCCGGACTATGATCCAGCCAGCGCTCGGGGCGATAGGAAAATGGGTCGGGGTAGAGGTCCTCGCGATGATGGACAAGCAGGATGCTGATGCTGACACCCTGTCCCGCCGGTACCACGTACTCTCCGAGTCGCCAAGGCACGGCGACTCGGCGCCCGACGATCGGGATCACAGGACGCGAGCGCATGCCCTCGATGATGGCTGCCTCGACATGCTCCGCGGCTTGAGTGTCTGAGCGCACGGCGTCGCGCAAGCGCTCATACGCTGCCGGGGCGCGGACCAGGCGCTCCCAGGTCCAGGCCAGCGAGTTGGCGGTCGTCTCAAAGCCGGCCAATACGAGTGTGAGCAGCTCATCGCGCAGCTCGTGATCGGTCATCCGCTCGCCGTCCTCACTCGTGGCGCGCAACAGCAGCGAGAGGATGTCTCCCCGCTCATCAAGGTCGGCCGCGCGACGGCGCTCTTCGATCACGGGATAGGTAGCGCGATCCAACAGGGCCACCGCCGCTCGCGTGAGACCGACGGGCTTCTCGCGTCCCAGGTTCGAGAGTTCGCCAAAGAGCGCCAGCGGAGAGGTCGAGGCCGCGGCCAGCTGCTTGATCGTGCCCCTCAGCCGATGCTCGGTGGTCCCCCTTGCGGGAGTCCCCTCGATGCCGAAGATGCCCGACATGATCACATCGAGGGTGATGGCCTGCATCTTTGGGGCGAGAGCGAACGGTCGGCCAACGGGCCAGCGGTCCAGTTCTCGTTCGGTGACGTCGCGAATCATCTGCGCGTAACTCTCGATTGCCTCGCCGTGGAATGCAGGCAGCAGCAGCTTGCGCTGGCGCAGATGGGCTGGCCCGTTCGCGGTCAGCACCGAGTTTGGCCCCACAATCGGGCGCAGCGGGGACTCGGCGGTCAGCGAGGGCACCAGCTCGGGCTTGGCGGTGAACAGGGAGCGGACATGGTCAGGATGACTAGTCACGACGACCCCGCCCGGGATCACCACGAAGCGAACCTCGAACACCTCGCCGAGCTCGCGTCGCGCGGCGAATACGAACTGGATCTGTCGCTTGGTGAAGCGCAGAGTCTGCAGGGCGCGAGGTAGCGGGACGCTCGGCGGTGCGTGCAGTGGCTCCGTGTTCTCTACGGGGCCGGCCGGGGAGGCTGGTGCCTGCCCAACATAGGAGGAACAGTCGTCCGGCGCATCGACTGGACGATCTACAACTGAGGAGGACTCCATCACGAGACACGCTAGCGCACTGATACCGCACGGCTCTCGACGAGCACCCTCGGCATTCGTGGCTGTCGTGGATCTTCCTGAGGAAGCCGGCGCCGCATGCGGCGCCGAGCGCCCCGCCTGAGAGACTCGCACGCAGACGAATGGGTCTACCGATGGCATCGCGCAGCAAGCGGAGTCTATGAGAGATAGTCCTACGTTTTCTAGGAAAGGAAACACGACATGGCGGTGAAGATGCCAGTTACGGAGCTACACGCTGGGTTCAGCAGCCCGGGGGCGACCCCGACAGGTTGGGCGGAGGGACGCCGACACATCGACGCGGCGGAGGTGTTCTGGCTCTCTACGGTGCGTCCCGACGGACGTCCACACGTCACGCCGCTGTTGGCTGTGTGGCACGACGACGCGATGTATTTTTGCACGGGTCCAGAGGAGCTTAAGGCAAAGAACCTCCGGCAGAACCCACAGTGCATTCTTACCACGGGCCAGAACGGTCTCGACGGTCTCGATGTCGTGGTCGAAGGACAGGCCGTCGAGGTCGACGATGCAGCGGAGCTCGAACTCATCGCCAATGCCTACGAGTCGAAGTACGGGGCGCACTTCACGGCACCCGACGGCACGTGGTTTGGTCTCAGCGACGCGATCCGCGCCGGTAAGGCGCTCGTCTACCGAGTCACTCCAACGACGATTCTCGGCTTCGGCAAGGGTGAGCAGTTCAGCCAGACGCGATGGCGCTTTGCTTAAGTGGGCGAGGACGAGCTGCTAGGTGCTGGCTCCAGTAATCCTGAGTCGCCTGTTCCTGGCTTGCAGGCATCGCGAGTGCCGGCCAGCCCTGACGCCACGCTTGCGCAATGGACGAACAACGAGGCTGAGACGGCGCTAGTCAAGCAGCAGCGCGTCGTGGTCGGATCTCGCGCGAGGTGTGTGGTTCGTCGAACGACGTCCGTCGAGCGTGGAATGGGCGGGCTCCGGAGCGGATAGGTTGCGATGACCCAACGAACACGAGGAGCGGTTATGGCTGTAGGAATTCGCATCAAGCTCGCCGGAGTGGACGCTGAGCAGTTCGACAAGCTGGAGGCGGCGATCGATCCGCGTGCCGATCACCCCGACGGGCTTATCTTCCACGCGTCGGGTCCGATCGAGGGGGGTTGGGGCGTGCTTGACTTCTGGGAGTCGCGCTCGCAGTTCGACAGTTTCGCGGCGAGCCGCATTCGCCCCGGGGTTCAAACCGCAGGGGTCACAGCTGAGCCGGAGATTCACGAGTTCCCTGTTCACGAGTACCTGTCGCGATAGGACGGCGCATCGAAAAGGCAGCAGCCAGTTTTCTGCTGCCTTTTCAGCCCCCATCGTCCCGAGTAAGAACGTGCGGCGTCGTCGTTTGCGCCCCTGCGATTTGCGTCCAGTAGGAGTCGTCCGGTATGCCAACGAGACGATCGAAAATGGACGAGCACCGCCAGCACTCGTCCAAAGCGAGCGTAAAACGCGGCTTCTACTCGGACGCTCGCCGTCATGCGTGAGCAGAAGCGAGTTGCTCGTGCAGTGTGCTATCCCGGTGGGTGGCCCGCCCACTTGGCCTTCAGCGCGAGTTCAGTACACCCGCTGCCAGCGTGGCCTCGTGGCGGAGGTCAACCAAAGAAAAATCTGGGCGGTGTCGATTTCGCTCTACCTCGTTCGACGTGTGTGTAGTAGCCACCCATACACCACAAGGAGGCACAAATGCGTTTCATGGTTCTGGTCCCCGGGAGTCCCGAGTCCGAGGCGGGCGTGATGCCCAGCACCGAGCTCCTGGGAGAGATGACGAAGTACAACGAGGAGCTCGTCAAGTCAGGCGTGATGCTGGCCGGCGAGGGTCTGCACCCGACCTCCAGGGGCGCGAAGGTCCGTTTCAACGGCAGCGAGCGCACCGTTATCGACGGTCCGTTCACCGAGGCCAAGGAGATTGTCGCGGGCTACTGGCTCTGGGAGTGCTCCTCGCGCGATGAGGCGATCGAGTGGCTCAAGCGAGCGCCGTTCGGCGGTGGTGTGGAGATCGAGTTGCGCCAGATCTTCGAGGCCGAGGACTTCGGCGAGCAGCTGACGCCGGAGCTGCGCGAGGCCAACGAGCGGCTGCGCGAGCAGTCCGCCCAGAATTAGGCCAGCCCACCCGTGAGCCCGTCGGCCACCCATCGTGCGATCGACGCCGTGTGGCGGATCGAGTCGGCCCGGTTGATAGCCGGGCTGACTCGCATCGTGCGCGACGTGGCGGTGGCCGAGGATCTGGCTCAGGACGCGCTCGTCGCCGCGCTCGAGCAATGGCCTGAGTCAGGGATCCCGGACAAGCCGGGCGCGTGGTTGATGGCCACCGCCAAGCGCCGGGGCATCGATGCGCTGCGCCGACGCGTCGTGCTCGAGCGTAAGCGGGAGCTGATCGGACGAGAGCTGGAAATCCTCCAGCAGCTCGATCAGCCCGACCTGGTCGCGCAGGTCGAAGACGTGCAGGATGATGTGCTGCGCCTGATCTTCATGACGTGCCATCCGGTCTTGTCGGGGCAGGCGCGGGTCGCGCTTACGCTGCGTCTGCTGGGTGGTCTGTCGACGCCGGAGATCGCGCGGGCGTTCCTTGTCTCCGAGGGGACCGTCGCGCAACGCATCGTCCGCGCCAAGCGCACGCTCGCGGAGGCACGTGTGCCTTTTGAGGTCCCCAGTCGCGACGATCTGGCCGAGCGTCTGTCGGCGGTGCTCGATGTGATCTACCTTGTGTTCAACGAGGGCTACGCGGCGAGCGCCGGCGAGCACTGGATCCGCCCGGTGCTGTGCGCGGACGCGCTACGTCTGGGAAGGATCCTGGCCGCGCTGATGCCTCGCGAGGCTGAGGTGCACGGCCTGCTGGCCCTGATGGAGCTGCAGGCCTCGCGGTTGCAGGCGCGGGTCGGGCCGCACGGTGAGCCGGTATTGCTCGCCGATCAGGACCGAGCGCGCTGGGACCACCTGCTCCTGCAGCGCGGTCTCGCCGGGCTTCGGCGGGCCGAGGAGCTCAGCGGCGCGCTGGGGCCGTACACGCTGCAGGCCGCGGTCGCCGCCTGCCACGCGCGAGCCCACAGCGTGGAGGAAACCGACTGGCAGCGGATCGTCGCGCTGTACGACGGACTGGCGGCGCTCACTGGCTCCCCGGTCGTCGAGCTCAACCGCGCCGTGGCCGTGACGATGGCCTTCGGTCCCGAGGCCGGGCTCGAGCTCGTCGATGCGCTTGTCGGTGAGCCCGCGTTGCGTGGCTACCATCTGCTGCCCGGCGTACGCGGAGACGTCCTTGTGCGTCTGGGGCGGCCGGCGGAGGCGCGCAAGGAGTTCGAGCGCGCAGCCGACCTGTGCAACAACGAGCGTGAGCGTGAGCTACTGCTCTCACGCGCGATCGCTTGTGGCGCATATTGACCGCGCATGCATTGAGCTCCACTAACCGCTACGAGCTCAAGCGTCTTGCCTGCGTGGCGGCGTGACTAAACTCGCGCGATGTCGTTGCACCTCTTCGCGGGTCTGCGCGTCCGGGACTTCCAAACCGCCCGACCGTGGTACGAGCGGTTGCTGGGCGAGCCGACGTTCTTCCCCCACGCCACTGAGGCGGTGTGGACGCTTGCCGAGGACAGGTCGGTCTACGTCGTGGAGCACCCCAATGGAGCGGGCAACTCCGTGGTGACAATCTTTCTCGACGATCTCGACGCCCACGTAGCCGCGATCGCTGCCCGCGGGCTCGAGCCCGACGAGCGCGAGACGTACCCCAACGGGGTACGTAAGGTGCTCTACCGCGACCCCGACGGCAACGAGCTGGCGTTCGGCGGCGCGCTGCTCAACGCCGGTCCATAGGCCCTGACGGCGGAAGCCGATAGGCCGGCATCGCGATAGCGCTCTGCTTACACAGACGCTGCGACGATTTCGCGACGCACCCCCGCTTCGAGCCCAAGAGCAGGAGCACATACCACACGTTTCCTGCTATCGAGTTGGACGAAGCTGCGAAAGCCGGAGTTGAACCTTGGTTGGCCGCTTCTGTCCATCAGGGGCGGAAGTCGGCTCCGTCCTCAAGCGTAAGGCGGTAGTGCAGACGGGGCCGCCGTCGCGCAACGGATGCGCTGCCGGTTGGACACTTTTGGTGCTCGCCGCGTTGCAGTGTGCAGCTAGTGCCTGTGCAGCTGCGCCGTAGTCGTCCTGCCGAGATCGTCTGAACCAAGCCGACGCACCAGCAAGTCGGGCAGCCGCGGAGCGCGACCAAGCCAAACGGGGCGAGCAGGAGCGCGGCTGGGCCAACGCGCGTAGTCAGAGCGATCGCCGCGCCGATCAAACCAAAGCCGATCGCTCCACGCGTGAGATGACGGGCGAGAGACTGACTGGCAAGAGCGCTCTGCATGTGCTCAATCCTTCTCAGCATCTGCAGAGGCAGTTGGACCAATTGGTGCCTTGAGCTGTGCGCGCAACGCTTCGCGGCCACGGTGCAGACGTGACTTCATCGCGGCGCGGCTGAGACCAAGCGTCTGGGCGGTGGCCTTTCCGGATAGCCCCTGAATATCGCGCAGGACGAGAACAGCACGCTGATCGGAAGGCAGTGCCGCGATCGAATTCACGATACGCTCGACTTCGAGCCGAGCCAGAGCTACATCCTCGACAGAGTGCTCGGTCGAAGATGTAGGAATGGGTCCGCGCAGCGCCAACCGTGATCTGCGGATGCACTCGTGGCGCACAATCTGAAACATCCACGAAGCGAGCGCCGCGGCGGCGCGCAGTGTGCCGATCTTCTGGTAGAGAACGATCAACGCCTCCTGGGTCGCTTCCTCTGCATCCTCGGGCGTCGAGCAAAGGCTGCGCGCGAAACGATGCACATGGGCGTGCGAGCCATCCAGCAGTATCGTGATTGCGCGCGGGTCACCCTGTTGGGCAGCGTTGATTACTTGTTCGGTGGGCCAGGCCCAGCGTGTATCAGTCACGGGAACGACCCTTTTTCATAAAAAAGAAGAAGCAGCCGCAAAGTACGACGATGGCTGCAACGAGATAGATGACGATCATGAGGCTATCTCGTCGGACATGGCATCTTGGTGTCGACTGTAACCGGTTCGCCGATAAGGAATTTCAGCTCAGCACGAACAGGGAAGCCACCTCGGGGGCACTTCTTCGGCAAGGTGATGTAAGGAATCAGTTTGCCTCCTTGCATGAAGGCTGCTCCGACCGTGAGTTTGGCTGCTTCCACAACCCCGTAGGGAGCTCCTGGAACGGTTTCCACGAGCGGCACGTCCGCGCTGAACTTCGAACCGAATCCATCTTCGCCGGATGTGATGCCCGCCTTCCCCATGACTTCGATCACGGCCGGGGATCTGCCTTCGGCATAGAACGCGAGTTCCCCACCTGGAGCAAAGAACACCTGCAGAGTCAGTGCCTCGTGGACGCGTGTCGCGCCGAAGCTGACAACGCCTGAGACCGAGCCAATCGAGCTCGCAAAGGACTTCTTCGGACAGTGCGCGACTTCGTGGCTTTCAAGGATCTCCTGCGAACAGGTGGTGAATCCTTGAGGGTGCAACTTGACCCCTGCGGGCGCGAGAAATGTGACGCCTGTGAGGGGAGGTGGGAAACCGCCATATTCGTCGCCACTAATCTTGACTTCGCCTTCGATCGCGACACCTGCGCCAAGCGTGTCGCCGGTGCCCGGATATGTTGGACCATTCACCACCTCGGGGTTGACAGCGATCGGCACGCCCCGGAGCTTGAGCGTGACCGCCGTGGGAGTGGCCCCTGCTGCGACGGGAAGGCCGAGGGCGACCAAGCCAAAGAGAACCAGGCTCGCGAATATCCGTGTCCTTCGAGTTCCTGCTCGTGCAGCTTGGCCAGCGTGAGCCTGATGGCGACTGATCATTACGGCCTCCCGTCGTTTTTCGATCGGACCTCGCACAGAGATGAGAGGTCCGATCTCGGGAAAAGGATTCGCCTAGCTCAATGCGAGGAGCTTGCGGGCCAGACCAGCACAGGACCGCGGACCTCGAGCTTGACTGCCAAGCCGGGGGACAGCCGTGTCTCTCCAAGTGTTCGCACGAGCAGGTGCTCCACGGTCTCCGACTGGTCGACCCGTACGTGCAGGATGGCATCGTGTCCGTGGTAGCCCGTTCGCACGATCCGCCCGGCAAGGCCTGTCTCGCCGTCGGCGGGACGCAAGTCGATCTGCTCGGGGCGGATTAGTACGCTCACCGCGCAAGGTGTTGGCAACATCTCGCCGTGCCACAGCGCTGGGAGCTTGCCGAGCGGCGTCTGGACCGACGCTCCGTCGAGTACGCCCGCGATCAAATTAGCCTCGCCGACGAACCGCGCGAGCCGATCGTCGAGCGGGCGTGCATAGAGCTCTTGCGGGGCTGAGTACTGGGCGATCTTGCCGTCGCGGAGAACGGCCACGCGATCCGCGAGCGAGAGCGCCTCGTCCTGGTCGTGGGTCACGAGCAGCGTCGTCGTCGCCGACTCTTGCAGAATCCGCTGGACCTCCTCGCGCACACTGGCACGCATATGAGCATCGAGGGACGCGAACGGCTCATCCAGGAGCACGACCTGGGGCTTAATCGCCAGCGCTCGCGCCAGCGCCACGCGCTGCTGCTGGCCACCGGAGAGCTGGTGGGGATAGCGCCGTCCCAGGTCGGACAGGCCCACGAGCTCGAGCAGCTCGCTCACCCGGCCTCGTCGGACGCCTCTCGATGCTTTCGAGAGTCCGAACCCTACGTTCGCCGCGACCGTGAGGTGAGGAAAGAGCCCTCCCTCCTGAGGCACATATCCAATCCGGCGCTGCTCTGGTTGGACGTGAATGGCGGCTCCATCGACGACGCGCTCGCCGATCTCCACGACCCCGCGGTCAGGTCGGTCAAAGCCGGCCAGCAACCGCAAAAGCGTCGTCTTGCCGCTGCCAGAGGATCCAAGAATGGCTGTGAAGGATCCTGCGGGCACGCTGAGATCCAGGCCAGTGAGTACTGAATGTGTGCCGAAGCTCTTGTGCAAATCCACAACGTCGAGCCCACTGGGGAGCTCGGCATCTCCGGTGAGTCCGCTGTTTTTGCTCTCAGGAAGACTTGGCCCGCTCAACGTCTCCTCGGGGCTGGGATTACCGCTCACCGTACCGGTCTCCCGCGCGAGGGTAGACGGTCGAAGAAGCGCCCGAGCACAATGCTCGGCAAGGTCGCGATCGCGATGATCGCAAGCGCAAAAGGTGCAGCCTGTCCGTAGGAGAGGTTCTGCTGATAGGCCCAGAATTGGGTGGAGAGCGTCTGCACCCCTGTTGGGATCAGGATCAACGTGGCCGTCAGCTCGGTCACCGCGGAGAGGAACACCAAGCAGAAGGCCGCGGCCAGGCCAGGGGAGACCAGCGGGAGCGTGACTCGCAACAGCACCGCGATGCGGCCCCGGCCGAGCGAGCGTCCGACCTCCTCGAGCCCGACCGGAGCCTGGGCGATCGAAGCTCGCACACCGACGAGCGCCAGGGGAAAGAAGAGGATGGCGTAGGCGATCACAAGCAGTGGTGCGCTTTGGTAAAGGAATCCGTTGGCATAGCGCTCGGTGAAGTATGAGAGCGCCAGCGCGATCACCAAGCCGGGCATCGCCAGGACAAGGTAGGTGCTGCGTTCGAGCAAGAGGTAGCCTCGCCCGTCATGGCGAATCGCGAGCAGCGCGACAGGTAGTGCCATCGTCGTCGATAGGGTCGCGGCGATCGCGCTGTAGAGAGCCGTGTGCCAGGTGGCGTCAAGCAGGGACACCCCGGTGAGGAAGGCTTGGCCGCCTCTGAGAATCCAGTAGACACTGGAGCCGATCGGCACCCCCAAAGCCAAACCGACGAGGACAGCAAAGCCGACGAGCGCAGGCAGCCGGGCGCGTCCAAGCCGATAGGGCCGAATGGCTCGTTGGGCGAGGGGTCCAGAGCGGCTAAGTCTGCCTCGGCCACGCGCCAAGCCCTCGCCCGAGAGAACCAGGAGGCTCAGGAGCACCAGCACCAGCGATAGCGCCGACGCAGTCGGCACGTTGAACGACACGTTGAACTCGGTGAATATCTCGGTGGTAAAAGTCTGGTAGCCGAGGATCTCAAAGGCGCCGTACTCGGCCAGCAACACGAGCGCTACCAATAGGCAGCCACCGAGAATCGCCACGCGGGCCTGCCCTAGCGTCACTCGCCAGAATGTTTGCAGTCGTCCGACTCCAAGGCTACGCGCCAACTCCTCTTGGCCAGGATCGGCGTTGCGAAAGCTTGCGGCGACCGGCAGGTAGACAAGCGGATATACCGCCAACGTCATCACAAGTACCGCTCCTTGAAAGCCCGCGACACGAGTGCTGAGTGAGGCCCATCCGAAGCTCACCACAAAATCGGGGATGGCCAGCGGCACGACCACCAACACCGCCCACACCCGACGGCCAGGAAGGTCGGTGCGCTCGACAAACCAGGCCGCGGCCGTGCCGATCACGGCACACAGCGCCGTCACCACGACGGTGAGCTTGACCGTGTTCCAAAGCAGGCTGGCCGTGAGCCCCCGGAAGATCAGGTGCAAGATCGTCGAGGTCCCCGCCCCATGCGCCTCGAAGAGCAGGAACGCCAGAGGCGCCACCAGCACAAGCGCCACAGCCGTGCTCAACCCAAGTAGCAGCCAAGGTCGTGGGTCACGCCCGGAGCAGACAGACCCCGACCTCGCCGGCAAGACGGGTCCGAGGATCGTGGGCGCCGGCGTCCCCATCTCAACGATTCGATCGAGCGCGATGTCTCACAACAACCCTGCTTCGCGAAGCAGCCCAATCGCCGTCGACCCGTCGCCAAGCTCGGGAATCGTGATCGAGTTTGGCTGCAACTCGTCGAAGGGCGTCTCTGGCGCGGCGGTGGTCACACCAGGCACGATCGGATACTCGTAGCTAAGCGAGTGGGCGATTATCTCCTGGCCTTCTCGGCTCACAAGAAAGGCAAGAAACTTCTGGGAGGCGCTCTGGTTCTTGGATGACTTGAGGATCGCCGCTCCGGAAACGTCGATCACATAGCCAGGATCGTGTGGCGCGAAGTAGGCGATCTTCGAGTGGATGCTCCCCGCGCCGAGCTCCGCGCGCAGGCGGTACCAGTAGTACTGGTTGATCACACCAAAGGCGACGCCCCCCCGGTTAACCTCGCTTGAGATCGTCTCATTGTCAGGGTAGATGTGACTGGTGGCGTTGGCCTTGATCCCTTCAAGCCACTTCTGGGTGGCGGCACGACCATTTGCGCGGTCCACGGATGTAACGATCGGTTGGAAGTCTGTCTCTCCCGCGGCAATCGCCAGCTTGCCGTGGTACTTGGAATCGGCCATCTGCAGGACCGACGTCGGAAGTTCGTTAGCTTTGATCATGCTTGGGTTGTAGATGAGCACGCTGACTCGTGCGGAGACCCCGAGCCAGTCCCCCTGTGGCGAGTTGAACTTGCTTGGTGTTCTAGCGAGCGTCGTTGAATCGACCGGAGCAAGCAGGTTCTTACCTTGGAGGTACTCGAGCGCAGGCGAGTTCTCTGTGTAGATCACGTCGGCCGGCGAGTTGGATCCCTCGGTGACGATCTCATCGGCAAAGGTGTCCTCGTCGTCGCTGCGCACGTTCACCTTGATGCCGCTCTCTCGTTCGAAGGCAGCGACAAGCGTATCTGTGGTCTGAACGTGTTGGCCGTTGTAGAGCGTGATGGATTTGCCCGAGCTAGAGGCTGAGCCTCCGCAGCCTGCGAGTAGGCCGCCAGCGAGGAGGGGGAGCAGCAGGGAAAGAAGGAACGAACGGCGCGTTTTTTGCATCGTGGAGAAGACCTCGGACATCGTCATTTGACACCCTTGCGACGGTTGCCGTAAGAGCTCAGGAGGGGAACATGCATCGTTCGGACGGACGCGACCATACAGGGCTTCGGACGGACGCTACGGCAAATTCCGACTTTGGGGCTCGGGTATCATGTGGGCCGGCAGCCTACCACAAGATTAGGGCACCCTAACCGCTCGGTCTTAATGTGTCGCCGTGGCAGTGTCTAACGTCGCTCTGCGTCGTACATCCTTAGAGCATGTAGGCCGGCTGGGTGTGCACGCAATTCATGTACGACCTCAGCTGTGTAGGGCGGCAACTCATCCGGCTGTGGCAGCTGTACTCCATAGCCCACGGGCATAAGCATGGGCGCCGCGAGCGCAGAGAAAGTCAAGTCGGCGGCCGTGAACTCCTCGCCACAGATATAGCGTCGACCATCGCTCAGGTACTCACCGACGGCGTCGAATACGGCTCGCACTTCATGCTCGGATCGCAGCCCAGTCGTGGGTGTGACATCGAGCACGTGTGCCACGATTGCAATCAGGACTGGATAGCCGAGCCGCAGAGTCATGCGCTCCCACGCCGGGACCCCGGCGCACCCGTAGTCGAGCGCAAGGTCGCGGCGTTCGCGCAACTGCTGATAGAGCCAGCATCTCGACTGCGGGCCAAGGCGTGTATTGAAATAGTCCTCGAGTTCTCTCACCACGGCGGCTCGATCGGGGTCCTTCGGATATAGCTCACGGAGTGGGGTGCACTGAGCATCGGCCCAAGCAAGAATGTCCGTGGAGTCCGCGATAGCGCCGTCGGCACACCGAAGCACAGGTGCCGTGAGACCTCCTCCAGCCCGTCGTGTAGCGAAACGGTGGATTGCCTGTATGTGGGCTTGCTCCACATACGCGATACCGGTGCGGTCAAGCGCCCATCGGGCCTTCTCGCAGTAGTGACTGATGGGGATCGTCACGAGGACGTTGTTTGTCACGGCCTCGGACATGTCTGCACCCAGCGTACATCTGCTGCCTAGCCGAGTTACGTGAGCTGCTTGCGATGAGTGCTTGGAGCTACTTATGCGAGCCCGGTGGACACCGATGGGAGCTCATCTGGAATCTCTACGCCGAGCCGTGACCAGACAAGCGACGATGCTCGAGTGGATCGGGCGCCCAAGCTGCTCGTGCAAGGTTCGATTCGCGCTCTCCATGGACTCGCGTTGATCGGGTGAGAGTCGTGGCCAGAACGACATCGTGCCAAGCAGGGCGTTTAGCTCGGCGGCCGTGTGCTCCATTAGTGTCGGCGCTACAGCGATCTGCGCGTCGTCGAACAGATGGGCCGCGTATTCGCGCCCCATCTCGTAGTCGCCAAGCCAAGCCCAGACCTCTGAGATGTTCTCGCGGCGCGCACGAACGCCTGCGAGCATGGTCTCGAGATCCCGATAGTGCGGCCAGCTTGCAGCGATCTCGGGCGCGATCGCCGTCATCGTGCTCAAAAGCGCCTGCTGGTCATCGGCGCTGCGTGGCTCGCGCAGTCCGAAGTACTGAATGAGCGCAAGTGTCCCGCTGGGCATGAGCGCGTCCGCCGCACGCTGCCAGCCGACATCGGGATCGACCCAGTGGATCGCAGAGGCCGAGAAGACGGCCCGGAAGTGCTCGTGGGGGAGTCGTGTGTCCTCGAATCGGGCGTTCACGAGCTCCAGTTCGCCCGTGCCTCCAAGGCACTGCTGGGCGAGCCCAGCCAGCTGAGCGCCCGGCTCGATCGCCGTGACGCGCAAGCCTCGAGCCAGGAGGCTGCGGGTCAGCTGTCCGGTCCCACAACCGATCTCGAGCACCTCGTCGCCATGCTCGAGCCCGGCGGTCTCACAGGCGAGGTCCATCAGCTGCTCGGGGTAAGTTGGACGGTGCCGGTCGTACTCGGTCGCCACCCGATCGAAGGCCTTGCCGTAGCTGCGCTGCAGTGTTCCGTCTGGCACGGTCACAAGGTAGATGACGTGGCTGACGGAGAGCTGGCGACCCGGTCCCGGCGGGGTCGCCAGGCATTCCTCGCGGCTGGCAATGCTTCAGCCGCACGGCTGATCTTGTCAGATAGGGGTCCAGTTGGTCTCAAGCAGCTATGCATGAACTCGTTCTCTTGCCTCCAGTCAGTCTTGAGGACCGACCTGGCAGTGAGAGGCAAGGGAACAGCCGACAAGTTTCTAAATACTCGGATAGACTTGTCTTTATGAATAGGGTGAACCGTCTAGCGTCCCCAACCCGCCTTGCGATCTCGACGATTGCGCTTCTCGCAATCGTGCTTGGGGGCTGTTCGGATGGCAGGGAACTGCAAACGCAAGGACAGGCGTCCGGCTTCGTGGTCCAGGTGGCGGGCGGCGAATCCGCGGGGGACTGGAAACTCGGGTCCAAACCAACTGTTGAAGCCAGTCTGGCGTGGTCCAACCGGGCCATAATTGCAGACCTGGGACGTCGACTGCGCAGCGAAGGAAGTAAGTGGACCTGTGAATTCGCGCACGAGTCGATTGGGCTCGGTCAGAATGGCTACTTCGACGAAAACGACTTCGGGATAATGACGCGAAACGGCGCCGAGATGGGTGTTCCCAAGAACCTCGTCTCGCCGACTTTGCGAGACCTCGTCACTCTGCACTTCCGCGAATTCGTGCTCATCGCGACCAGTATTTGTGGGCCATACAAGACCTGACATCTTCAATGAGTGCTGTCGCCAGGAGTAACCCACTGGCATATAGTCGGTCGTATCATCCACGGCACTGGAGTTGGTTGTCCGGAGGTCGGCCGACCAGCCGGTCATAACGAGCGCTCAGCCGTATAAGAGCAAATGTCATCGTGCCGATGAGTACTGCGAGTGTGGCGATCACGGCGAACACTGCCGTCATGCTGAGCAGGCTCTGCCCCACCACTCGCGAGCCGACCCATAGCGCCGCGAGCGGAGCGCCGGTCCAGATATTGATCGCGATTATGGTCATCGCAATCAACAGCATTATCCGTTGCACTCCGACGAAGCGCGCTGGTCTCAGCGTGTCATCTTGATGGGTGACCTGTGAGATCCGATATGCGTGAGACAGAAGTCGCATATGGATGAGACGGCCCAGTCTCATTCACCTGAGACCGTGACGTCTCATCATGTGAGACTGCGGCGGCGTAGCCGCGGACCCGCTTACGAGTGGGGTCTCCCACATCATGTGAGAGATCTCGCGAACCTACTGATCCGCGCCGCCATCTATCCCACGTGCGCCGAACGCTTGCTGCTTCTCGGACGCGACGGCGTCGAGGTGAGCCTCGATCTGCTCCTCGCTAAACAGGCCACGTGACCGGCTGCTTGGGCGAGGGGGAGAGGTTGAGTGGGCGCAGCGTCTCTCGGTCGATGCTACCGAGGGCCGCAGGAGTGTGGGCCTGACTCCGGGCACCTATGCCCGGAGTTGGCAGCGGTCGATCGCTTCGGAGTGGTTTGCTTATCAGGTGGCGAGTCCCAGCACGAAAGGCGCGTCGATGGGAGATGAGGTGTTGTGCATCGGTCTCCTCGGGGTGTTCTCCATCAGCGTCGGCGACAGTGTCATCGCCGACGATGCCTGGCGGCTGCGCAAGGCGAAGACGCTGATCAAGCTGCTCGCCCTCGCGCCCGAGCGCCGCCTCCACGTCGAGGAAGCCGCCGAGCTGCTGTGGGCGGGACGGGACCCGTCCTCCTCCCGCAACAACCTCCATCAGGCGATATTCGCGGCCCGGCGCGCGCTCGACTCGATCGGTCTGGACGGTAGTCGCTACCTGGAGCTACGTGAAGAACTGATCTTGCTCAGTCCCGAGGACCCGGTCCGGATCGACGCGGTTGCCTTCGAAGAGATTGCCGCCACGGCGCGCGAGCAGGGCGAGCCAGCCGCCTATCGCTCGGCCCTCGAAGGCTTCGACGCCGAGCTGCTGCCGGCGGACCGCTATGAGGACTGGAGCCGGGAGCGGCGTGATTCCCTCGACCAGCTCCGCCTCGCTCTGAAGGCCGAGCTGGCCGAGCTGGAGCGGGATTCCGAGCCGCACCGGGCGGGTACCAGCGGGCGCGAGCTGCCGTCACAGCTGACGAGCTTCGTCGGCCGCGAGCGCGAGCTGGCCGAGGCCACGACGCTGCTGCGCGACGCAAGGCTCCTCACCTTGACCGGCGCCGGCGGCTGCGGCAAGACCCGGCTGGCGCTGCAGCTCGCGGGGCAGCGGGTGGAGGACTTTGCCGACGGGGTCTGGCCGGTCGAGCTGGCGGCGCTCGGAGAGCCTGAGCTGGTCGGGCCGGCGATCGCTCAGGCACTCGACACGCGGCTGGCCTCTGACCGGCCGCCGGAGATCGCCCTCGCCGGGCACGTCGGCGATCGCCGGCTGCTGCTCCTGCTCGACAATTGCGAGCACCTGGTCGAGCCGGTTGCGCGCCTCGCCGAGGCTCTGCTCAGCCATTGCCCGAACCTGACCGTGCTGGCGACCAGCCGCGAGCCACTGCGCATTCCTGGCGAGGTGACCTGGCGCGTTCCCTCGCTTTCGCTCCCCAGGCTAATCCACGGTGCGCCCGCGGAGAAGTGGCTGGAGGCGGAGTCGGTGCGGCTGTTTGCCACCCGGGCCGCACAAGCCGCGCCCGGATTCGAGCTCGGCGGCGAAAACGCGGATGCCGTCGTCTCCCTCTGCCACCGCCTCGACGGGATGCCGCTGGCGATCGAGCTGGCGGCGGCGCGCGTGAGCGTTCTAACTCCGGCTCAGATCGTCGAGCGTCTCGACGACTCGCTGGACCTGCTCTCGGCCGGGCCTCGCACGGCGATGACGCGGCAGCAGACCCTACGGGCGACACTCGCCTGGAGCTTCGAGCTGCTCGAGTCCGACGAGCAGGTGCTGCTGCGTCGGCTCGCCGTGTTTGCCGGTGGCTTCGGGCTGGAGGCGGCTGAGGACGTCGGCGCCGAGGATCCGCTACGGCGCAGCGAGGCCGTCGCCGTGCTCGGCAGGCTGATCGACAAGTCGCTGGTTCACGTCGAAGAGGGATCTGAGGATCGCCGCTATCGGCTGCTGGAGACCGTGCGTCAGTACGGTGTCGAGCGTCTCGAGGAGGCCGGGGAGCGCTCCGCTTTCGAGCGGCGCCATCGCGACTGGTACGTCGCGCTCGCCGAGAGTGACCCGACGCCGGCCGCCGACCTGCCGGACCGGACCACGCTGCGGGGCCTCGATCGGGAGCGCGACAACCTCCGCGCCGCCCTGGCCTCGGCGCTGGTCGCCGATCCCCAGGCGGCGCTGCGTCTTGCCGTCGCCCTCTGGCGCTTCTGGCTGATGCGCGGCTACCTCGCCGAGGGGTACCGCTGGCTCACCGCTGCCCTGGCCGCAGCGCCCGAGTCGACGGCGATGCGCGCTCGCGCCCTACTCGCCGCTTGCGTGATCGGGCTGCGCCGCGGCGTCCCCGTGCGGGTCCACGAGTTCGCGGCCGACAGCGTCGCGATCTTTCGTGAGATCGAGGACTGGGCCGGGATGTTCGATGCGGTCGAGATCTCGGCGGCCTATCGGGCGATCGTCAGTCCCGCGCAGGACATCGAGCTGCTAGTGCGCGAACACGAGGCGCTCCGTGCCGACGACGTGCCAGCTGCCCGCCCGCCGATGTGGGCGGCGCACACGCGCGGTATCGCCGCCTGGTTCCGGCGCGAATATGGTCCCGCACGGGAGCAGCTGGAAGCCGCGCTGGAGCACGCGGGCGCTCTCAGCGCCGAGCCGCGCCCGGCGCTCTGGCCGCTGAGCTACGGGATGATCTCGGTCGAGCCCGAGACCGGCTATCCGCTCTGCCTGCATGAGGACACCGCGCTCGTCGCCCGCCGCGTCGGCGGCGCCGCGGCCGCCGCTTACATCCTTGTCAACCTCGCCGCGGTGGATCGCGCCGAGGCCGATTTCGCCCACGCGGAAGGGCTGGTGGAGGAGAGTCTTGCCCGCTTCGAGCAGCTCGGCGACCGGCAGGGCGAGGCCTTCGCGCTCAACGCCTTCGGCAACCTGGCCCGCTCCGGCGGCGACTTCGAACGGGGCCGGGTGCTGCTCGAGCGCAGCCTCGCTCTGCGGCAGGAGATCGGCGACCGTCGTGGCGCCGGGATCACTCTTGGCTGCCTGGCGATGCTCCTGGCCCGCTCCGGCGACGCGGACGGCGCCCGCATCTCGGCTGGGCAGAGCCGGACCTGGTTTGCCGAAAACGACGACCTGATCGGTCTTGGAGCCGCCGAGCTGAGCCTGGCGTGCGTGGCGCTCTGTGCCGGCGATCGCGCCGATGCCCGGGCTCACCTCGAGGTCGCCGCCTCGGTCTTCGGAGGGATCGAGAGGACCCACCAGGAGGGGTGGGCGCTGGCGGTGCTGGCTGCGATCTGCGCGGAGGATGGCGAGGCGGCGACAGGGCATCGCTGGCTAGACCGGGCGAGCCAGCACTTCGAGCTGCTCGGCGCCGGCGCCGGCATCGCCTACTGCCGGGAACTGGAGGGTAAGACCCTGCAAAGTGGGCGCTAAGAGGCGACCCGTAGCCTCGCTGGGCGTCGTCGAAAACGCGACGTCACACAATCCGAACTGAAAGGGGCCGGCATGGCTACGCAAGGAGTGCTTGGAGTGGCAACGCTGAAGGAGTTCGAGGACGGGCTGCACGGAGAACTGATCCGGCCTGGCGACGGCGCCTACGACGAGGCACGTTCGATCTGGAACGGCGCCCATGACGCTCGCCCGGCGGTGATCGCCCGCTGCGCCGACTCCTCCGACGTGCGCCACGCAATCGGCTTCGCGCGCAGCGAGGGGCTCGACGTCGCCGTGCGCGGCGGCAGCCACAGCATTCCCGGCTTCTCCACCGTCGAGGGTGGGATCGTCATCGACCTCTCGCCGATGAAGGGCATCACGGTGGATGTGAGCGGCCGCACGGCCACCGCCGAGGGCGGCCTCACCTGGGGGGAGTTCGACGCTGCTACCCAGGAGCACGGCCTCGCCACCACCGGGGGGCTGATCTCGACCACCGGCGTTGCCGGCTTCACGCTTGGCGGCGGGATCGGCTGGCTGATGCGCAAGTATGGCCTGGCCTGTGACAACCTGCGCTCGGCCAAGGTGGTCACCGCCGACGGCCAGATCCTCACCGCGAGCGCGACCGAGAACCCCGACCTCTTCTGGGGCCTGCGCGGGGGAGGCGGCAACTTCGGCGTCGTCACTTCCTTCGAGTTCGACCTGCACCCGGTTGGCCCGACCGTGGCCGCCGGCCCGGTCTTCTATCCGGGCGACCGCGCCGAGGAGATCATGCACTTCTACCGCGATTTCGCGCGCAGCCTGCCGGACGAGCTGAGCACCTTGGTCAACCTGATCACCGCGCCGCCCGCCCCGTTCCTACCCGAGAATTGGCACGGCAAGAAGCTGGTGGCCCTGGTCGGCTGCTACTCCGGGGACCCCGAGGAGGGGATGAAGGTGATTCAGCCGATCCGCGACCTGGGCGACCCGGTCGCCGACCTGGTCGGCCCGATGCCCTACGTGCAGATGCAGAGCCTGCTCGACGCGCTCTGGCCGAAGGGCACCCAGGCTTACATGAAGGCGGGCTACTTCCGCGAGCTCGACGACCACGCGATCTCGACGATGGCACGCTTCCACCAGAACGCGACCTCCCCGTCCTCGGAGATCCACATCCAGCACTTCGGCGGCGCGATCGCCCGTGTCGGTGAGGACGAGACAGCCCAAGGCGAGCGCCAGGCGCCCTTCGTGCTCAACGCGATCGCCACCACGCACGAACCGGGCGGGGGGCTGGAGACCCACATCGACTGGGCGCAGCGGCTCTACGCCGAGATCGAACCGTCGCTGACCGGCGGCGCCTACATCAACTTCCTCTCCTCCGAGGGCGAGGACAGGGTGCAGGCGGCCTACGGGACCGAGAAGTTCGCCCGCCTGCGCGAGCTCAAGGACCGCTACGACCCGACCAACCTGTTTCACCTGAACCAGAACATCCCGCCGTCGAAGGCGAGCTGAGCCGAGGCGAGCTTGAGCGATTGCCGGGCTGGGGCGCCGGCAATCGCTCAAAGGTCAGTGAGGTAGGGTCACCTCGGTGGGTGCACCACTGCGCATCGCCTGGATATCGGCGTGGGCGATCATCCGATCGAACGCGCGGTTTCATTCCGGTGTCGTCTTACACCGCAGACAGGGCTGCAGCGTCTTGCTCCAACGACTCACGCCAATTGGTCCCAACCACTGAGCCGACTATCTCAGAGCCCACGGCCAGACCGACCAGTCACATGAGACAAACCAGGCGCACATCACTGAGAATCCAGTCGCATACGCGTGAGAGGCCGCAGCACCTGGATTCAAACTGACCCACTACCAAATAACGGGTAGTGCATCAGTTTGAGAGGGACACGATCTCTGCGAGGCTCCAAACGTGATCCTCGACGCCTGCGGCCATAGCGGGAGTGCGTGGGTATGGGTTGGCGAGCGTCTTGTGCGGGCGGCCGAAGTTGTAGTGCATGAAGTGGATTGCGACTGATGCGATGTGGTTCTCGATCTTCTTGCTGAACCCGTTCGTTAGTCGCGTGAACCGGCGCATCCCCATCCGCATCGTGAGGTTCTGGCGCTCCACGTAGCTCGTGCTGATCCGGCTCGGGTCGGGATCACCCAGGCGCACCGTGACTTTGGTTCCGGTGCAGGCTGGCGGGCTGTAGCGGCCAGGTGCGACTTGCTGGCTCTTGTAGAGCTTGTGTATCTGCGCCCAATCAACCTCGTCCTTGTCGAAGGCGTACGGAACGCTCCCACGGTATGCCTGGTGCCCGTCCGTGCTGAGTTGGATTCGCTCGGGCATTCGGCCCTTTAGGTCGTACATGAACGCCAGACCGTCCTCTGTGGTGCGCTGGCCGACGAGCCACGCCGGGACGAGCTTCGTGTCAGCGCAGATCGCCACCCACGTCCACACGTCGCCATAGCCGAACGTGCCCTTGTGCTCGTCCGGGACGTTTTTGGCCTTTGCGTAACAGAAGCTCCAGATCTCGTCGCACTCGATCGTCGTGCACGGCAGATCGGTCAGAACGCGGCTTTGATACTCCGCGCACGCCTCACCCACGTCCAGCAGCAGCTTCGAGACCGTGTTGATCGAACAGCCTGCCATGCGGCTTGTCGCTCGGAGGCTGTTGCCCTCCACGAGCATCGACAGGATTTGCGCGCGCCGCTCCGTGCTCAGCCGATTCATACTGAGCATTATGCCTGACCGCTCGGACAGAACAGTCAGAACGTCTCAATATCCGGCTGGGCCTTGATGGTTTGAGCGTTGGGCGGACGCTGGGCGGCTAGTACGCCATTGTCCAGCCGTGGAATACTGCTGGCGGTCGCGCTCCTTGACGAAGGGAGCGATTTCTTTCTTCATGCGCTTGAAATCGCCACGAGCTTTGGCCAGTCGCTGGTCATCCGCTGTCTTCTTTTTACTCATTGCTCATCGCCGTATTGGTGGTTCTGCGGTGTATGAATGCTCAATGCTCTCAATGCACTTAGATGCGGTTGTCTGTACTAGATTGTTTGACCGTATGTAGAGGGCGTAAACCGTTGACCAGAAATCCGAGTCTGGCTCAATTGGCTCAATGTTGAGGCCACATTTGCCCGCCTCGTCCCGGTAGATCGGCCGCCCATGAGCCTTCGTCTGCTCGGGCGTCAAAAACATCTTGATCTTGTCCATGATCGTTTTTTCGGCCCTTTTGCTCATCATCCCCGTACCGAGCAAACGTGCCGCGATGTCCTTCGATAGCTCAATTGCGGACCGAAACTCAGCGATCTCCCGCTCGTCGTAGTGTTCGAGCTGCTGAAGATACGGCTGCATGTTGCCAGCCTTGTCACCGACGGCTCTACCGAACAAGTCTTCGTAGCTCGCCACGAGGTTGTAGACCGAGAACACATTCCCGCCCTCGTTGAGCTGGGGGTCAACTGGGCCAAGCTCCGAAGTGGGACCCATGGTGATCTTGCTCGCACCAAAACAAACAATGGTCGCAGCAGACTTAGCCTTGCCCGGAACGATGGCCCAGAACTCTCCGGTGCCACTGTAGGATCGACACATATTCACGATGCGCTCGGCTGCAAGCCCATCGCCACCGGGGGAACTTATTAGCAGCGCAAGGCCCTTGGATAGATCCAGGCTTTGCAAGACCCCCTCAAGCATGTCAGCGTCGTCATCCTGGATCATTACCGGATAACGAAAGCTCGTGAAGAACGAAACGATCGGACGATCTAGGTGAGCTTCAAGCTGTACAAACAAGTCCTTTCGAGTGGAGTGTCCCTGTCCGACCTCCTCTAGGACCCGATCGTAAACCAACGGCGTACTAGCCATGTCTATCGTTTGCTCCAGCGTGCTTCAGCGGCGCGTTTGGCGGCCTCGCTGCGTTGTGTGGCCGATAGTTTTGCGGCACGCGCCTTCCCACCCTTCAACCCACCGCGGCGGCCGAGAGCGACCGCAGCAGGGTCCTTTCCGGCCTCGGACGCTAGCTCCACGGCCTCGCCGGTGGCGAGGTCTACGATGAGCTTCCCGAGCTGGTTCGGGTCGCGTGGACGCTTGCGCGAGCGGTCAGGCATGGTTGAGAGCGTACCACTCATTAGCCGTCCGAACCGTACGGCTCCCTGCGGACGGAAGTCTGCGTCCCACTACTAGTCCGGGGCAGGAAGCACTCAAGAATCTCCGCTCTATATGATCCAATATATGTGGTGCTTGAAAGATCTGTCCTCGGCTGCCACTATGTTGGTGGGTTTCCATTGAGCATTGAGATCAGCATCGACGGCACGCCATTCCGGCTCTCTGATGAGACGGCGGCGAAGCTGCAAAAAATCGCCGACACGAATCATGTGCCGCTTGCCACGGCCTTGGAACAGGCGATTCTCAACGAGAAGTTCATCGAAGAACAGACGGAGTCGGGAGCAAAGCTCCTGATCGAGAAGAACGGGTCTCTGCGCGAGTTGGTCTTTAGGGCTGCGCCCGCCTAAGTGCTCGGCAGCTCCCTGTGGAGCCGATCAGCCGACCTTGTGGCCCCCGAAGTAGAAACCGAGGGCCGTACCTACGACCGCAGTCAGAGATCCGAGCATAGCTAGGGCTTCATTGACCTTGATGTCATGGGCGGCAATGAGCGCGACCGTCGCAGCCGTTGTGCCAATCAAGAGCAGAACGAGTGCTTGTGCGATCCACGAGCGAGTTTCCTCACGCTTCTTTTCGACATCGAACTTGCCTCCGACCTCCAGGACTCGCGGAGGCCGCGGCCGCGGAGGCTGTTCGGTGGGCGTCGTCATGGACGCTTACCGCTAAGGACATAGCGTTCGATTTCGACTATCTGAGCGCTCGTGAAGTGCCAGGGGCTGCCACGCTTGCCCCAGAGACGGCGGGCGATCTCTCTCACGAAACGAGGTCCCTTAGCGCGCGAATCGCCCCTCGGATCGCCGCCCAACTGGCAGGCAAAGTTAGAGGCAAGTTCTGTAGGTGTCATAGTCGAACGGATTCTATAGGGTGGACCGTGGCTCCGTTCTGCAATATGGCGGCCGCTTGCAGCACAATGGCGTCCG
Organism: Solirubrobacteraceae bacterium; assembly: GCA_036008605.1. Classification (GTDB taxonomy): domain Bacteria; phylum Actinomycetota; class Thermoleophilia; order Solirubrobacterales; family Solirubrobacteraceae; genus Palsa-744. The sequence continues at coordinate 42,522 of DASYNL010000026.1, forward strand.
TCGCGAATAACGAGCGCCACGCCCGATCCAGCGACGTGGCGCTCAATGGCTCAGGCCACTATGTGATCCAGATACAGAGCGGCGCGCGTGGGGAAGACGAGATCGTCAGCAGTCCGGTGGACGAGCCCCATCCCGGCAAGGCGAGTGATTGCGTCGAGCGTGTCGCTTCGGCTCGACTGTGCGCCTCCACGATCACGGATCAACTCCTCGACAGACCATGGCCGCTGATCGTCCTTGTCTAGCAGCCGGTGCAGAACGCCCCAATCGTGCATCGCCTGCGTCTCGCTGACATCGTTAGGCTCACTGGTGGGCATGGGAGCTTCAACCTCCTGTGCTCAAGGCCCCGGCGCGGACTCAACCTCTGCGTCGGGGTCGCTGGTTTTATGGATGCCCGCCAGCGTAAACCCACCAAAGCCCGTTCAGCGGCTCAAATCCAAACTGATGCACTACCAAATAACGCTCGATAATGTATGTTATGTAAACCTATGACGATAGCTGTCCAGGGTAGATACCTACCGAAGGCTGGTTGGCTCAATCGACTAGGATGCTCTAGCGGCCCGTTCTCTGATCGGATGGCGCAGGCTCGTAAACGCTCCTAAGGCACAGTAACAAGGAGAACTACCCATGATTCGAGCGATTCGCACGCGAGCCCTGTCTTTCTCAGCTGTTTCACTGCTGCTGACACTTGCGGTAGCAACAAGTCTGGCTGCGCCGATCGCCGTCGCTGCGGGCGCTCACACGAGCAAGCAGGTCAAGAAGCACAAGAAGTCTAAAAAGAAAGGCACCAAGAAAGTAGCCAGCGTCAAAGTCACCGCTGGCACGGCAACTCTCGTGTTCAACACGCAAACGGCACAAGCTCTTGAAAAAGCGAACGTGACTGTTGCAGTCGGGAGTCCCGCTACCGGAGCACTCGCCTCGGGCTTTGTCTTTCCGCTCGCAGGTAGAACGCTGAATCCAGCCACTGGGTTCGGCTCGCTCACTGCGACAGGAGGGCTAACGTTCTCCACGAGCGTTGGCGTGCCCGGGTTCAGCTTCGGGCGCGAAGCCACAGTCGCTGAACCTTCCCTGAGCCTCGGTTCGGTCTCAACGTTGAGCTTTGCCTCTCAGCAGGCTACGCCCCCAAAGTTCTCCTTTGCCACCGTGGCTCTCAAAGGCGCGCACCCGCTTGTTGATGGCTCGACGATCACACTCACGAACTTGCAAGCTTCACTTGACTCGGCTGGAGCACAGTTCCTGAACGAATTCGCCAGCGGCGCCTTCAAGATCGGCGAGACAGTTGGGAGCATCACCGTTCAGGTCACTACAAGCAGCTGAGCGTCGCCCGTCGCCCGAATCGCACCTGCGGGCGAGCGTCTGGACTGGCTCGCCCGACATTGCGTTGACGAGTCTTAGTAGTAGCATCGGCGTTATGTCTTTGTGGATGCTGCTTGTACTGGTGGCGATCGTGAAGCTCGTGATTGCGTCGCTGATGGTGTGGATTCCGATGCGCTCGGATGCCGCGATGAACGTGTTCGAAGACCACGATGGCTCCGAGTCCGACGCCGGTGAAGACGAAGGGGGAAGCAAGACGCTGCGTGGATCTCCAGCCGAGCCGCACCCCAGGCTTCCCCGTCCCCACCGGCCCCGCCGCGGCCCGCACGGCTCACCGAGTGCCCCCTCCCCTGCGCGCGTGCGTAAGCCACCTCGTCGTGTTGTGGCTCGCTCGCTCGTGCGTCACTGATAGCGTCGTTCCGCAGCGATGGCGCCGTCCCGTGGTGCTCGCGACGAAGCCTGAAGGTGCTGTGGTCGTGGCTGTGCTGTGAGCTCAGCGGTTGCGCTTGCGCTGCTGGCGCGCAGCCTTGGTCTTTGCGCGGCGCTTGCGTCTGCGAGCTGCGTGTTCTTGAGCGGTACTGCGACTGCCGAGACTGTCGCCGGCGGGTGCGACGCTGCGCGCATCGCGCAGGATCAGAAACGCGATCCCTCCCAACAGCACGATGCAGACGATGCCGACGGGGATGACCACCCCGGTCGAGACGCTGCTCAGCGAAGTGCCGGAAGCTGTAGTGGCTGTTTTTGCGGTGCTTTCTTCTTCTTCGCCCGCCGCGCCACTGGTCAAGTTCGAGGAGGATTCGGAGGGGGCGCTGAAGGCTCCGCTCGAGGATGGGGTTTCCGCTCCCGCAGCTGCTGGGTTCTGGGCACCGGCACTGCCCGTCTCGGCTTTGGCTAGCGCTTCTTGAACCGACTTGTCCAGCTCGGCCTTGTTCAGCGAAGTGCTTGCGCCTGCGGCCGCGAACGCACAGGTGGCAGCCGGGCCGCAGAGGCACATGGCCGCGAGCACCGCAATCAGCGATATGTGCGAGGTGATTCGACGCATTGTTCTCGAGTTGCTCGGATCAGCGAGAATAGCGCCTGAGACGCGGCCGCCATAGAATGAGCCGTCATGGCTCCCAAGCAACGACAGATCCGCGTCGAGCAACGTGGCTCCCAGGCAGCGATCGAAGCGCTCGAGCAGCGTTCTGACGAGGAGCTCGAGGCCGAGACGAAGTACAAGTCCGCCGCGCTTGCGATCCTCGGCGCGCGCGCATCCGAGCGCTTTGACGCCGAGCAGGCGCGCTCTTACTTCCAGCGGGCCATAGCGGCGGCCAGGCCGCAGGAACGGATGCAGTTGAGGCGCATGGCGGATGCGTCGCTGGCGCTTGCCGAGCGGCGCGCGGGCGATCTGAAGAGCGCGGTCGAGCGTCTTGGGCAAACACCCCCCACTGGACGTCAGATGTTTGCTTTGCGTGCGATGGGCCTATTGATCCCGCCCGCCAGCGCCGGGATCCTCGCGCGTATACGTGGGATCATGCTGATCATCGCGCTGATCATCCTGCTGTTGGCGCTTGGCCTCGGGATCGTGGAGTTGGTGGCGCTGCCGTTCGGCGGGCTCGGGCTGGCACCTGGGGTTCTGCTTGGCTTGTTTGTCGCCATCGCAGGCGTGGCAATCGCTGCGATGGTTGGACGCAGGCGTCGAGATCGGGCTCAGGCTGCGGCTGCAGGCGCTCCCCGTTCCTCCAAGTAGAGCTCGGCGCGCACTGGGTCGGACATAACTAGGCGCCGATTGGCCGACTCGAGGGTTGACTTGCGTACGGCTCTTCAGCTCGAAGCCAGCGTCGCGCGACGAATGACCACTGGAATCGTCGGAGCGCCGTCTTGCGGTGGGTTGGTTGGTAGCTTGGCGATCTTCTCCACACCTGCGAAGTTGCCAACTACGTCTCCGACTAGCGCGTATTGGGGTGGCAGGGCTGCGTTGGAGGCGGTGACAATGAAGAACTGGCTGCCCGAGGCTCCAGCAGGATCGGTTGCCGTCTTGGCCATCGCCACCGTTCCGAATGTGTAATGCATGTCGCTCGGTGGCGGTTCGACAATCGTGTAACCCGGTCCCCCTGAGCCGTCGCCATTGGGGTCGCCACCTTGGATGACGAAGTCGGCCGCGACCCGATGGAAGGTCAGGTCGTTGTAGAAGCCGCGCTTGACCAGGTAGGCGAACGATGCAGTCGTGTGCGGAGCCTGGCGTACGTCGAGCTCGATTTCGATCGCGCCGCAGTTAGTGGCGAGACTCACCACATATCGCTTGGTTGGGTCGAGCTTTAGCGTCGGCTTGGGGATGCGCTGCGCGCCTCTCGGCACGGGGGCCTTTGCTGTCGAGCATTTGCCGCTGCTGGAAGCGGACACCCGCTTGACGTTCAGTGACGGAGCCCCTTTTTGGGGACGGATGGGCGTGCCTGTAGGCGTCCCGGCGCCAGTCGTGGAGCTACCGCACGCCGTCAATACGAGCCCGAAGGCTGTCGTAGCCGTGCCGTACAACAATCGGCGTAGGACACTCGAGCGGTCAAACATCGAGGCAGCATAGTCGTGCGTCCCTCTGATCTGCGCCATATTCGCGCATTCTTAAAGCATCCTTCTGCGATTCCCAACAGTGGCAGTTGCCGACGCCCGCACGTGATGCGGCCACGGCGCAATACGCTTGCGCGATGAGCGCGCCCATCCGTCTGATCGTGAACCCCTCTGCCGGCGGAGGCAAAGCCGGGCGCGTGCTACCGGACGTGTTCTCGGCGCTCGAGGGTCATGGTCTGCAAGTACGTAGTGAGCTGACCCGCGATCTGGCTCACGCGCGCGAGCTTGCCCGCGAAGCGGCGCTCGCCGGGGAAACCGCCGTGTGCTTGAGCGGCGATGGAATGGTCGGTGCGGTCGCGGACGTGTTGCGCGAGTTCCCGGATGCACTGCTCGGCGTGCTGCCCGGTGGACGTGGCAACGACCTTGCGCGCGTACTGGGTATTCCGGCCGATCCGGTTGAGGCGTGCGCAATCGTTGCCACTGGCTTTTCACGCAAGCTCGATCTCGGCGAGGTCGACGGGAAGGCGTTCGTGGGCATCGCAAGCGTCGGCTTCGACAGCGAGGCCAACCGCATCGCCAACGAGGCTCCAGCTTGGCTTGGTGGGCTTGTATACGCCTATGGAGCGCTGCGCACGCTTCTGTTCTGGCGCCCGGCACGCTTTCAGATAGAGCTCGACCCTCCAGGCGATTCGCACAGCTTCTCCGGCTACACGGTGGGAGCGGCAAACTCGAAGACCTATGGCGGGGGCATGCGTGCGGCCCCCGATGCCTTGCTCGACGACGGTCTGCTTGACGTTGTGGTGCTGGAAAAGGTGAGCAAGCTCAGCTTCCTCACGAAGATTCTGCCGAAGGTGTTCAGCGGTGCGCATGTGCGCGAGCCCAACGTGAAAGTTTTCCGTGCGCGCGAGATCGCGGTCAGCGCGGATCGTCCATTCACGATGTACGCCGATGGCGACCCGATCGGCGAGCTGCCACTGCGCGTACGTGCGATTGGCGGTGCAGTGCGCGTGCTTGTGCCAGCAGACGGCTCCGGTGCGGACGCGTTTCTTGCTATGGGGGCTGCCTCAGACGTCGCTGCGGCAGAGCGATGAGCGCCGCGCTCGGGCTGAAGCTCACTCTTGCTCGTGCCGTTGGTGCTGTTTCCCGCCTACGGGGCGGCGGTGGTACGAGCTTGCCCGGGAAGCTGCTTGTGCGGATGGATTCCTCTGCGATCTCCGGGCTTGCGGGGCGTCTCCCCCGTGGCAGCATGTTGGTTTCCGCCACCAACGGCAAGACCACCACTGCGGCCATGGCCGCGAGCATCTTCGAGGCTGCCGGCGTCTCGCTCGTGCACAACCAGGCTGGTGCGAACATGGCCGGCGGGATCGCCTCGACATTGCTCGATGCAGCCGGTCGCAATGGCACGATTGCAGGTGAGCTCGGCCTGTTCGAGGTTGACGAGCTGTGGCTTGATCGGCTTGCCGGGCAACTTCACCCGCGTGTGGTCGTGCTGGCCAACCTGTTTCGTGACCAACTCGACCGTTTCGGCGAGCTAGAGACGATCGCCGAGCGCTGGGCTAGCGCGGTAGGAGCGGGTGGGCCGGCCGAGCGAGCGCGCTTGGTATGCAACGCAGACGATCCGCTTATCGCCGACCTAGGGCGCGAGCGCGCGCAAGGTGCCCACGAGTCGGGCGATCTCGATCGCAAGCCGGCCGAGGTCGGGCCTGAGCGAACTGGTGTCGTCTACTTCGGTGTCGATGACGACTCGCTGGCGCTCGGTGGCATGGCGCATGCCGCCGACGCCAAGCACTGTCGCCGTTGTGGTGCTCCCTACACATTCGACTCCGTGTACTTGGGTCATCTTGGTCACTACCACTGTGAGTCGTGCGGGCGGCGGCGGCCCTCCCCCATCGTGCTCGCCCGCTCGGTCGTGCTGGAAGGCGTGCGCTCAGCTCGCTTCCAGTTGAGCACGCCGACTGGCGAGGCCGAAGTGAAGCTTGCGCTGCCTGGTCTCTACAACGTCTACAACGCGCTTGCGGCGGCTGCGCTGGCCGTTGCTTTGGAGGTCCCGTTGGCTGACATCGTCGCCGGCCTGGAGAGCACCAGGGCTGCCTTCGGTCGAGCTGAGACAGTCATGGTCGCGGGGCGCGAGACTCGCATCCTGCTCGTAAAGAATCCGGCCGGCGCAAATGAGGTGCTGCGCACGCTTGCGCTTGAGCCAGGTCATCACGACCTGTTGGGAGTGCTCAACGACAACACCGCCGACGGTCACGATGTGTCTTGGATTTGGGATGCAGACTTCGAGTTGCTCGTCGGGCGCGTGCACTTGGCTACATGCTCTGGTACCAGAGCGTCCGAGCTTGCCCTGCGCTTGAAGTACGCGGGCATCGAGCCCGAGCGCATCAAGGTGATCGACGATCTGCCTGGCGCGCTCGATGCGGCTACAGCAGAGGGACCAGCAGCGACAGCCAGGCCCCCGGCGGGCGCCGATGAGCCCACAGCCACCGGCGAGGGACCGCGCACGGATGGTGAGCTGCGCCAACCTGCCCGTGGCGCACCCCTCTACGTGCTCCCAACCTATACCGCGATGCTTGCCTTGCGCGAGCTCCTCGTACGACGTGGCGAGGCGGACAGCTCATGGCAATAGTCGACCTCCAGAAACGTACGCTGACGGTATGCGCGCTTTATCCCGATCTGATGAACATCTATGCCGATCGCGGCAATCTGTTCGTACTACAGCGTCGCTGCGAGTGGCGCGGGATCGGCTTTCAGCTGAGCGGCAGTGGACTCGACGAGGCGCTTGACGGCGAAGCCCACGACATCTATTACATCGGCGGCGGCCAGGATCGTGACCAGTTGCTCTGCGCCAAGGACCTCGTTGCCTATAAGCGTGAAGCCTTGCACGAGGCCGCCTCACGCGGCGCGATCGTGCTCGGCGTGTGCGGCGGCTATCAACTCTTGGGCGAGTCCTACAGGCTCGGTGACGAACAGCTTCAAGGGGTCGGTCTGCTCGACGTGCGTACGGTGCGAGAGCCGGGCGAGCGGCTGATCGGCAACATTGCGATCGAGGTCGACCTCGACGGGAAGAAGCACGTGCTCGCGGGCTTTGAGAACCATGGCGGCCGTACGTATCTAGGCTCCGAGGCAGCTCCGCTTGGCAGGGTGCTCAAAGGTCACGGCAACGACGGCCGCAGCGGTTTCGAGGGGGCTAGGGCAGGCAATACGATCGGCACCTACTTGCACGGTCCGCTGTTGCCGAAGAATGCCTGGTTCGCAGATTGGCTGATCGCCAGGGCACTTGAAATCGAAGCTGAGGCCCTTACTTCACTAGACGACATCTTGGAGAACGAGGCGCATCAGAGCGCCCGCCGGGCCGCCGGGCTCCCAGCCGCGTAGGATCCCGAGCATGGATCTATCTGAGTATCAGCGCGAATCGCGTCGTACGGCCGAGTATCCCCGTGAGGCATGGCTTGCCTACCCGGCGCTTGGGTTGGCAGGCGAGGCAGGCGAGGTCGCCGAGCACGCCAAGAAGGCGATTCGTGACGATGGCGGCAAGGTCAGCGACGAGCGTCGTGCGGCGATGTCAAAGGAGCTTGGCGATGTGCTCTGGTATGTCGCGCAGCTTGCTACGGAGCTCGATCTCAACCTCGACGAGATCGCCAACCAAAACCTGGAGAAGCTATTTTCGCGCCAGCAGCGTGGGGTGCTCTCAGGGAGTGGCGACGACCGCTGAGCCGTTCGTGACGGCGAACTTGGCGTAGCGCTCGGCCAGCCTGGCTGGCACCAGCGCGCGCACAAGCACGCCCTCTGGCGTGTCCTGACGGAGCAGGTCGCCGGCTACGTCGTGCAATTCGGCCAGGCTGGCTCCCTGCGAATAGGGTACGAGCAGCTCCATCGGGCGCAGCGTATGGCGTAGCTCTTGCTCGATCCGCTGCTCCAGTTCGGGCAAACCGTCGCCGCTTGCGCCGCTGACAAGCAGCGCGTCTGGGTGAGCCAGGCGCAGTTCCTCGCGTGCCTCCTCCTCGAGCAGGTCGATCTTGTTGAGCACGAGTACGCGTGGGCGCTCGCCGGCGCCGATCTCCTCCAACACCTCCTCGACTGCTTTACGCATCGCGAGCTGGTCGTGCTCCGGTGCGGAGGCGTCCAGCACGTGCAGCAACAGATCGGCAAGACGTGTCTCCTGCAATGTCGCGCCGAACGCGTCCACGACCTGGTGGGGAAGCTTGCGGATGAAGCCGACGGTGTCGGTCAGCAGGTGGGCACGTCCGTCGATGCGCATCATGCGTGTGCTCGGGTCGAGTGTGTGAAACAGGCGGTCGCGCACGCCCACTTCAGCGCCGGTGAGGGCGTTCAGCAGCGTGCTCTTGCCTGCGTTGGTGTAGCCGACGAGCGCGATGTTCGGCAACGCCGCCCGCTCGCGCTCAGCGCGCATTACCGAGCGGGTGCCCTTCACGTGCTCCAGGCGCCGGCGCAGTGCGGCGATGCGGTTGCGCGCAAGGCGCCGATCGGTCTCGATCTGGGTCTCCCCCGGTCCGCGCGTGCCGATCCCGCCGCCGAGGCGCTCCAGGTGGGTCCACAGGCCGCGCATGCGCGCGAGGTTGTACTCCAGTTGGGCCAGCTCGACTTGCAGCTTGCCCTCGGCGCTAGAGGCGTGGGTGGCGAAGATGTCGAGGATGACCGTCGTGCGATCGACGACCGGCATGCCTAGGGCCTGCTCGAGATTGCGCTCTTGGCGTGCACTCAGCTCGTCGTCGCAGACGATCACGTTAGCATCGCACTCCTGTGCGGCTCCTTTGGCTTCGCTCACCTTGCCGGGGCCGAGGTAGGTGTTCGGGTGCGGCTGCTCCCGACGCTGGATCATCTCCCCCACGACTTCCACGCCGGCCGTGCGCAGCAACTCGTGCAACTCCTCGAGATTCTCATCATCGGGGAGCGCGGCGATGCAGAATGCTCGCTGAGTGGCGCGCCTTGTGGGTTGGCTCATCCTCTTCGAGTGTAGATCAGCCTCTCTCGCCAACCAAACCAATCTCGCTAGCCGGCGGTGTGCTTGTCGGTGTGTTGCGCAGACGCGTCTCACTCCAGAGCATGCGCCGCGTCAAATGCGATCAGGCGCCGAGCGTGGACAAACGCTCAACCGCCTCGGCGAGACGCTCGTCAGGTGTGGTGAGTGCGATCCGAAACCAACCCTCGCCACTTGGCCCATAGGCGCTGCCAGGCGAGATCACAACTGCTGCCTGCTCCAACACATGCTCGCAGTAGGCCACAGAGCTCTCAAAGCCCTCCGGGACCTGAGCCCACACGTAGATCGTGCCCTTGGGCGGGTTGACGTGCACGCCGGCCTTCGCCAACGCCTCGCACACCATGTCGCGGCGGATGCGATACAGCTCGTTCATCGAGGCGACCTCTGCGTCCGTGTCGGGGGAGAGCGCCGCGATACCCGCAAGCTGGACCGCCTCGAACAGGCCGGAGTCTATGTTCGTCTTCAAACGCCAGTAATGCTCGATCGCCTCGGCGTTGCCGAGTATCGCCGCACAACGCCAGCCGGTCATGTTGTAGCCCTTGGAGAGCGAGAACACCTCGATGCCAACGTCCTTGGCGCCGGCGGTCTGCAGGAACGACGGCGCGCGATAGCCGTCGTAGGTGGTCTCGCTGTAGGCGTTGTCGTGCACGACGAGGATGTCGTATGTCTTGGCGAAGTCCACGACCAACTCGAAGAAGCCGCGCGGCACGATTGCGCCTGTGGGGTTGTTGGGGTAATTGAGGAACATCAGCTTGGTGGCACTGGCGGTCTGTTCGTCGATCGCATCGAGGTCTGGGACAAAGCCGAGCGACGGCACCAGCGGCATCACGACTGGATCGCCGCCTGCCATCAGCGGGCCGCCGGTATAGACGGGGTAGCCCGGATCGGAGGCGAGCGCAACATCGCCCTGGTCGAGGAAGGCGAGGTTGAGGTTGAAGATCGCCTCCTTGGCGCCGATCGCGGGGATGATCTCGCTAGCGGGATCGAGCGTCACGTCGAAACGGCGAGCATAGAAGTCGCTGAGCGCTTGGCGGAAGTCGGCGCGCCCGCGATTTGACGGATAGCGGTGCGTCTCGGGCTCGGTGACCGCCTCCTGCATGGCCTCGACGATCAGCGCCGGCGTCGGCCGGTCGGGATCGCCGATTCCCAGGCTGATGACGTCCACGCCGGCGGCCTGCTTGGCGGCGATCTTGCGCTCCAGTTCGGCAAACAGGTAAGGCGGAATGCGGCTCAGGCGCTCACTCGGTCTCATGCAGCTCCTTCTTCGGTATCGATCAGCTCTTGAACGAACTCTTCGCTAAGGCTTCCTGCGAACACAGCTCGTGCCCAGCCCGTCAGGTTGACGTGCAGGTCCTCTTCTATCTCGACGCTCAACTCTCCCCCATCCAGCAATACCGTGACCTGCTGTGGCCCGCCGCGCAGCCGGTTGGCCACAGCGGCGCCGGTGGCGCCGGTACCAGAGGAGAGCGTCTCTCCCACCCCACGCTCGAAAATACGTGCGCGGATCGCACGTTCCCCTGTCCCATCGCCGCTGGGTGCGACTTCCGTGTACCACGACACGTTCGTGCGGTTGGGGAACAGTTCGTGCGCTTCGATTGCCGGGCCGATGCTCGGCAAGTCAAGCGCGTTCAACGTCGCCAGGTCCTCGACGTGGATGGCGCACTGCGGATTGCCGATCGACACGTGTTGAAAACTCCAGGCGCGAGCGTCGGCGAGCAGTTCGCTCGCTCCGTCTGCGGGTCCGCTGGGAAAGTCCTTGGATGTGAGGCTCGCATGGCCCATGTCCACGCGACACGTGTCTGGACCGGTGATCGTGGGGCGTATCTCTCCTGCGGCGGTCTGGATCGAGAAGACGTCTTGCTCTGTCCACCCGCGCCTGCGCAGGTAGAGGATCGCCTCACGCGCACCGTTTCCCGAAAGCTCGGCCTCCGAGCCGTCGGGGTTGTAGATGCGCAGGTTGGCCACGAAGTGTGGATCCTGCGGTGGCGCCAGCAACAGGATACCGTCGGCGAAGACCCCGAAGTGGCCTGCACATAGCTTGCGGATGCGCTCGGGGGTTAGCTCGAACGGGAGCTCTGTCTGCTCGACTATCAGGTAGTCGTTGCCAAGCGCCTGCCACTTCTCGAACTTCATCGGGTGCTCCTACCTGTCGTGGCAAAGCTCCTGACGATATGGGTCGAGGAGATGGAGGGTGTCTGTCCAGCGTGTTCAAGCATGCGGCGCGAGAGTCTAGTGTCCCGAGTCACAAATCCGGTGTGTATGACCCGGATGGATGGTCGTGATCTGAGGTTCGACGATATCGGTCTGCGTGCCGGTAGCACGTGGGCCGATATCGGCGGGCATCAGGTGCGTCCAGGCGCCGGGGGATGCCATCGGATTTGTGACTCGGGACACTAGTGTCCGCTCATCGCAAGGATCTCCTCAGCGGCATGCTCCACCGAGAGGTTCGTCAGATCGAGCGGCTGCACGCCGGCGAGCTTGCGCATCCAGGTCAGCTGACGGCGTGCGTAGTTGCGCGTATGACGCTTCATCGCCTCCACATCCCCCGCCAACAGCTCGTCGAAACCAAGCGCCTTGCGTGCTGTGACACTGGCGCCGTCGGCATGCGCTTTCGAGATCTCCTCGCGGACCCCACGCGCAAGCATCGTGTCTACGCGCGCGTCGATGCGTTCGTACAACGCCTCTCGCTCCATCGTCAGCCCCATCAGTAGTGTCGGCCGGCGCATCTCTTCAGTCCACAGCTGTGAGGGTCCGCTCGGTGGCTCCAGCTCACCTCCGTCGAGCAGCTCCAGCGAGCGCACAATCCGTTGTCGGTCATTTGGGTCGATTCCCTCGGCCGCCCACGGCGCGCGCTGGGCGAGCCGGGCATGCAGGGCCGGCGCTCCATCGCGTTCCAGCTCTCTGGTCCAGCGCTCGCGCGCTCCCTCTGGCGGCGGGGGACGCAGGTCGAGCTCGCAGAGTGCCGCGCGCAGATACAGCCCTGTGCCGCCAACCACTATCGGTCTGCGGCCTTCCGCGAGCGCGTCGTCAATCTCCGCGTGTGCCAGCTCGGCATACTGGCCGGCGCTGAAGCTCGCGTCGATCGGCAAGAACGACACAAGGCGGTGCTCGAGCTCCTTTTGCTCGGTCTCGGTGGCGACGCCTGTGAGCGTCTCGATGCCCTGATAGACCTGCAGTGCATCCGCGGAGATCGCCACCGGACGCTCTCCACGCCCGCGCAGGCGGCGAGCGAGTGCCACCGCGATGGCGGTCTTGCCGATGCCGGTAGGCCCAAAGAGGGCGATCACATGCGCGCGTGGAGTCATTCGCGTAGGCTTGCAGCTCATGGATATCTCCGGATCCAAGGTCTTGTTGACGGGCGCGACCGGCGGCTTGGGTCAGGCGATCGCACGCGCTCTAGCCGGCAAGGGAGCACAGCTGATTCTCACGGGACGGCGCCTTGACGTGTTGGAGCCGCTTGCCGGCGAGCTGGGCGCGCGCGCGCTGGCGGTGGATTTGAGCGAGGCGGCGGAGGTCGACCGTCTGCTCTCCGAGGCTGGCGAGCTGGACATTCTCGTAGCCAACGCAGCACTGCCGGGAAGCGGCAAGCTCGACTCGCTGAGCATGGAACAGATCGATCGCGCCTTGGAGGTCAACTTGCGCGCGCCGATCGCAATGGCACACGCGCTCGTGCCGGAGATGGTGGCGCGCGGCAGAGGACACCTGCTGTTCATGTCTTCTCTCTCTGGCAAGGCCGCGACGGCGGGTAGCTCGATCTACAACGCGACCAAGTTCGGTTTGCGTGGTTTCGCCGGCGCGATGCGCGCCGAGCTGCACGGCAGCGGCGTAGGCGTCTCCACGGTCTTCCCCGGCTTCATCCGCGAAGCGGGCATGTTCGCCGACGCCAAAGTCCAACTGCCCAAGGGCGTCGGCACGCGCAGCCCCGAGGATGTTGCCAAGGCGGTCGTAGGAGCAATCGAGCACAACCGTGGCGAGGTCGATGTCGCGCCTATCGCTTTGCGCCTGGGTTCTGCTTTCGCCGGTATAGCACCCGAGCTTTCCGCTACGTTCACACGCAAGTCCGGCAGCGACAAGATCGCGCTTGATCTAGCTGATGGCCACCGCGCCAAGCAAAAGCTCTAGGAGGTTCGCTGGGCGGCGCCATACGGCGTCTCGACCCCCTGTGTGCAGAGCACACGCCCGGTCTGCGTCCTTGTCTGGCTTGCCCAGCGAACCTCCTAGCCGGCCTTTCTTGTTTGTAAGAAGGCCTCCTACAAAGTCCTTCGTCCCTGCTTAGACGCACGTTCCGATCGCCTTAGGGAGCGGTCTCAGGATGGTTGGCGTAACCCGCTACCACCCACCGGAGGTTCGCGTATGAAAAGCAGAGGCATCATCCGAGTAGGTCTCGTCGTTGGCGCTCTGGCAACAGGCGGAGCCGTTGCCGGCATCGCCGGCGCCGCCGCGGCGCCTAGCTCCACGACGAGTACCACGACCCAGTCCACAAGCAACACGGTAACCACCCCGTCGACGAAAACGCCGTCGAGTACCACCACGACACCGTCAACGACGACACCGAAGACGCAGACAGCACCGCCGGGATCCAGTGGCCACCCATGCCCGAACATGGGCAGCAAGTCTGGCTCAAGCTCGGGCTCGAACTCGGGTTCGGCCTACGAAGGCGGCCCTCCGGCAGGCGCCACCACCCAGTAGTCACGGCCCCGTGGGGCCAAGCGGAGAGAGCCTCCCGGGCGGAGAAACACCGTCCGGGAGGATTTCCGTCCTGACGACCTATGCCGTCAGGACGGCGTGGCCGACTAGGCGGCGCGTGTGTCTGCCTCAACTGGCTCAGGGGCGACCGTCAGCGGTGACTCGGTGCCCTGGATCGGCCTCACCTTGTCCGCTCCGATTCCAAGCGCCGCGTACACCTTGCGCTCGATCTCACCGGCGATTGCCGGGTTCTGCTCCAGATAGGCCTTCGCATTGCCGCGCCCCTGTCCCAAACGCTCGTTGCCGTAGGAGAAGAACGAGCCCGACTTCGTCACGATGCCGTGCTCAAGCCCGAGGTCAACCAGGCAACCGGCCGTCGAGATGCCCTTGCCGAACTCGATGTCGAACTCGGCCTGGCGGAAGGGCGCCGCGAGCTTGTTCTTGACGACCTTCACGCGCACGCGATTGCCGACCGCCTCGGTGCCGTCCTTGAGCGTCTCGATGCGACGAATGTCAAGCCGCTGAGAGGCATAGAACTTCAGCGCTCGCCCGCCCGGCTGCGTCTCGGGCGAACCGAACATGACCCCCACCTTTTCGCGGATCTGGTTGGTGAGGATGCACAGCGTGCCCGTCCTGTTCAGGTTGCCAGCGATCTTGCGCATCGCTTGGCTCATCATGCGCGCTTGCGCCCCCACAGTCTGATCGCCCATCTGGCCCTCGAGCTCTACGCGCGGCGTGAGTGCGGCGACCGAGTCGATCGCCACCACATCGACTGCACCAGAGCGCACGAGCATGTCGGCGATCTCCAACGCCTGCTCACCGTAGTCGGGCTGGGAGACGAGCAGCTCGTCGATGTCGACGCCGATCTCCTTGGCATACATCGGATCCATCGCGTGCTCGGCGTCGATGAACGCACACACGCCGCCGAGCTTCTGAGCTTCGGCCAGCACGTGGTAGATCAGCGTCGTCTTACCGGATGACTCGGGTCCGAACACCTCCACTATGCGCCCCTTGGGCACGCCGCCTATCCCGAGCGCCAGATCCAGTGACAGTGCGCCGGTGGGGATTGCGTCGACGCGCACCTGTGCTCCCTCGTCGCCCATGCGCATGACCGAGCCCTTGCCGAACTCGCGCTCGATCTGGCCCAGCGCGCCCTGCAGGGCCGCGTCGCGCGCCTTTGCGGCCTTCTCCTCATCGGTCACGGGCATCGTCTTGCTCCTCCTGTCGAAATCTGGAGATGAAAATGTATGTGGTGCTTCGGACGGAACTATGGGAACGTATGTTCGCTCCGTCGGGCGCGAGTCCTTCAACCCGCGCGCTCTGAAGTCGCGGTCACATCTGTTGCCGCTCAGACCAGTTGGTCATTTGGCATCAAGTTGGACCGCGTCACAAACTGCCGGCCTTCACGATGTATCGGTTGTGGGCGTCGATGACGATCGTGCTGACGAGGCACTTCTTGTTGCGGGCAGGAGCGACGCGGAGGCGTTTGGGCACTTCTACGAGCGGCGCGTGGATGCCGTGCTTGCCTTCTTCTTGCGGCGCACGGGCGACCGTGAACTAGCCGCTGACCTGACCGCGGAGACGTTCGCCGCGGCGCTGTCCGCCCTTTCGCGTTACAGCCCGCAGCGCAGCTCGGCACTGGCGTGGCTGTTCACGATCGCACACCACAAGATGGCGGACTCGATCCGACGCGGACAGGTCGAGGACCGGGCGCGTAGACGTCTTGCCCTCGAGTCGCTCGTGCTCAGCGACGAGGACGTCGAGCGCGTGGAGCAGCGGGCGGCGGCGGCGGACGGCTGTGCCGCGCTGCTCGAGCTGGAGCGGCTGTCGGCCGAGCAGCGCGGCGCGATCGAAGGACGGGTTCTTCAGGAAACCGAATACGACGAGTTGGCCCGACGCTTGAGGTGCTCGGAGTCGGTGGTCCGCAAGCGTGTGAGCCGCGGGCTGGCTGAGCTGCGCACAAGAATGAAGGAGGCCTGAGGATGGACGCGATGGATAGGTTCGGGCAGGAGCTGGTGCGGGCCGGGCAGCGCAGGCACGCCTGGCGGCGGCCGCTGCCGGCGCTCTTCGGCACACGCTTCGCGCGCAGATCGTCGCGACGCCGCGCCTCCGTTCGTGTACGTGTCGCACTCGTCGCGTTCGCGCTTGTGCTCGCTACCGCCGCGATCACGCTTGCGGCGACCGGTGTGATCCTCACGGGTTCGCCGGTCGGCACAGCGATCGCTCCGATCGCCACAGCCGGCGAGGGCATCCCGGTAGCGGGCGGCGCACGGCTGCTCCCACTGCGGGCGCCAGACCCGGCGGGCGGCCTACCGTGGGGAATGCGGATCATCCATACCACGCGCGGCCTTATCTGCGTGCAGATCGGCCGTGTCTATGACAATCAGCTCGGACAGCTCGGCGTCGACGGCGCGTTTCACGACGACGGGCGCTTCCACCCGCTGCCGACAGACGCACTCCCGGGCGACATCGCGAACGTGGCCGGATGGATGGCCGGAAACTGCTCGAGTCCGGGAGCCACCTACGCCGGGGACAGCGTGGCGCTCGAGCTCAGCGCGGCCACCAGCCCCCGTCCGGGCGCGGGTGCGCTCGTCGATCGCCGCGAGATCTCCTTCGGGGTGCTCGGAGTGCACGCGGTGAGGATTACCTACCGCGAAGGCTCGCAGACACTCACCAAGCCAGTGCTCCCGGGCTTGGGCGCGTATCTGATCGTGCAGCGCTACAGAAGCGGCAGGCCGCTGGGGAGCTTCAGCGAGAGCGACGGCAGAGACGAACCGGGCAACTACAGCTCACCGGCCGGCCCGAACGGAGCACTGAGCGCGATCGCCTACAGCTACGCGGGACGGGCGTGCGTCGACCGGGGCAACCTGCGCCTGGCCTCGTGCGGACTCTCGGAAGTGCCGCCACCACGGCCGGCCGCGTTGCCCGTCGTGCGCGAGCCGCTGCATGTTCACCTGCACATCCACAATCACGTGATCACGAGCGCGCAGATCAGTTTCCACGCGCCCTACCCCGTGACGAATGCCGACCAGAGCTACTCGGTGAACGCGACGGTCTGCCACCGTGGTTTCGCCGGAGACAGCTCTCAGGCCGATGTTGCGCGCGGAGCGCTCGTGACCATACCCGTCGGGAGAGTTCTCTCCGACGCATGCGCCCGGACGGTAACGTTCACCGTCGAATACGCTCGCTTCGCGGGTGGTCTGCCACAACCCACGCCCCTCGGGAGCATCACGATCCACGAGCCGCCGGGCACGCACCCGGTACCACTACCGAGGAGCATTGTCGAACAGGAAAAACGGTCCCACCCGACACGCAGCCTGCACACGCCGATTCATCTCACGCTCCTGCCCCAGCTCCGCGCAGCATGCAACGCTGCGTTCCTGCTCTACCCCTGCTACAAGGGCGAAATCGGATTCACGGCTCCCTATGCGGTCACCTCTGCGGCCAGCGGCTCCCCGAGAGCCGCCGAATACGCCATCGACGGGTTCGCCACATGCAAGGCTGGCGGCCGCCCCGAAACCGGCGACGCGGGGGGCTTCCAACGCAACGTCAGGGCACACGAAACAATCAAAACCACCTCGCTCGGGCTGTTCGTACTCACGCGCTCCTGCGCGGCGCGCGAGGGATTCGAAGTCACTTACCTGAACCGGCAGGCCCCCTCGGCCGGCGCACCCCACGAATCGATCATCGTCGGCGCCGTCACCCTGAGCAAGGCAACACTGCCCACGGGACAGAACCCGAAGCCGCCCGCGGGATGACGGCGGCAGGGCCATGGCGCCTCTCGATCGCAACGAGTTCCCGGCGGTCCTTCAGTGGGTGGCGCGAGCCAACAGGCTCTCCTCGCCAGAGAGCGTCTGGCTCGTGGCCTTTACGATCTGCACCTGTGTCAGCTCGCCCGGGGCCGCGAGGCCCGCGAAGTTGACGACCTTGTTGTGTCGCGTGCGTCCGCGCTGGCGCTCGGGGTCTGTACGCGAAGGGCCTTCGACTAGCACCTCAAGCGTCCGTCCCACGAAGCGCTGTGCGCGCTCCAGCGCTCGCCGCTGCACCACCTCCAAGAGTCGTTCCATGCGCTCCACCTTGACAGGGTGCGGCACGATCCCCTCGGTCAGCTCTGCTGCCTCCGTGCCCCTGCGAGGCGAGAAGATAAACGTAAATGCGCTGTCATAGCCCACCTGCTCGGCGACCTGCAGCGTTTGCACAAAGTCTTCCTCGCTCTCGCCCGGGAAGCCGACGATGATGTCAGTCGTGATCGCGGCGTCGGGCACGTGCTCGCGGATCAAGGCGACGCGGTCGAGATAGCGCTCACGGTCGTATGTGCGGCGCATCGCTTTTAGGATGCGGCTGGAGCCAGATTGCAAGGGCAGATGGATGTGCTCACACACGCTCGCAAGCTCGGCGTGCGCGCGGATCACGTCTTCGCGCATGTCCTTCGGGTGTGGACTTGTGTAGCGGATGCGCTCGATTCCCTCGATCGCGTCGATCTGGCGCAACAAGTTGGCAAATGTCTCAGGCTTACCACCCGCGCGCAAATCTCGTCCGTAGGAGTTGACGTTCTGCCCAAGCAATGTCACCTCGCGTACACCGTCGGCGGCCATGACCTCGACCTCGGTCGCCAGCTCCTGCAAGGGCCGCGAGACCTCGCGCCCGCGTGTGCTGGGCACGATGCAGTAGGAGCAGCGGCAGTTGCAGCCCACGCTGATCTGCAGCCAACCCTGAAATGCTCGTGCGCGCTTGGCCGGGAGATGGCCTGTGAAGCCCTCGAACTCGAAATACCCCTGTGCGGTCAGCGAATCGCTGGTCAGGAACTCAGCGAGCTTGTGCGTCTGGCCCGGCCCAAATGCCACGTCGACGAAAGGGAAGCGCTCGAACACCTCCTGCTTGACCGACTGCGCCCAGCAACCGCCGACGCCGATGACGCGCTCGGGCCGTTCGCGCTTGAGGCGCTTGGCCTCCCCCAGATGCGCCACGAAGCGGCTGTCCGCAGTCTCGCGAATCGAGCAGGTATTGAACAGGATTAGATCGGCCTCGGTGCGCTCAGGCGCCTCGCTATAGCCGAGCGACTCGAGCATCCCCTTCATGCGCTCGGAGTCGTGCTCGTTCATCTGGCAACCAAAAGTCGTGAGGTGATAGCGCTTCATGGGCTCCCCGAAGAGTAGCCCGCCTGGCTCGCTTTGCGCACAGTCCTGTGGAAAGGGGCCGGCGGTGGTTTGGTCAAATGAAAAAGCGCGATGCCCCCCGCGCGCGCGGGGGGCATCGCCCATTTTGCAGTAACGACCTCAGCGGATTGGATGAGCGGCCACCACTTCGTAGCTTGCGCCCTCAGGCGATAGCCACGAGCGGTAGAGCACCAGTTCACGCGGGCTGAACGAGGCCGAAGGTGTCGGGGGCAGAGCTCGCTGCTCAGGCGCTTCGCCGCGGCGCAAGCGGGCGACTGTCACGTGCGGTCGAAACCGTTGCTTGCTCACCATTGACTTCACACTCGTATGGGCACTGCCGTTCGGCTGCCAGCCGCTCACGCGCTGCAGCGCGGCTACCACTTCTGTCTGTAGGGAGGCAAGCCGACCGTACTCGTCATGTAGCTCCACAGCCAGTGCGCGCGGGTTACGCTCGGGCAGCCACAGCGGCGCGCCGAGCGACAGCTCTCCGCCGCGCCCATCGCATACGGAGAGTTGCGCGGCGAGCGCGTCCATCTCCCCCGCCGGGCGGTTTCCAAGAAAGCAAAGCGTCACGTGCAATAGCTCGGCATCGAGTACCCGCAGTGACGCCCCCGCAGACCCGTGTGCCTGCGCTCCACGTGTGCCCTCTCGCGCCCATGCCGTCAGCCGCTCGCAAAGCTCCTCTGGTGGATCTACGGCCACGAACAGCCGCGCTGTCGGGCTCTTGATCACAGTCTCAGCGTAGTGTGGAGAAATGGGTGCTCAAGCGCGTGCGGACTTGACATCGTCGCGCTCGCCGCCGAGCAGGCGGCGGATCATGTGCATCGCGACAAGCGCGGCCCGCTCACGTACGTCAGCGCGTCCTCCCGGCAGGCGCACGGAGCGCGTCAGGCTTGCTCCGTCAGCGGCTGACACGCAGAGCCAAACCAGCCCTACCGGCTTCTGCTCGCTGCCACCACCAGGGCCAGCTATACCGGTAAGCCCCACTCCCAGCTCGGCACCGAGTCGCATTCGCGCGCCCTCGGCAAGCGCTCGTGCCACCTGTTCGGAGACGGCACCGTGCGCTTCGATCGTCTCGCGCGGGACGTCCACTTGGCCGATCTTCGCCTCGTTCGAGTAAGCCACGACTCCGCCCAGAACATACTCGGAGGCGCCTGGTGGATCGGTCAACCGTGCCAACAACAGCCCACCTGTACAAGACTCAGCGACGGCGATCGTGTGTGTCACACCAGCCAAGCTGTCCTGCTCGCTGCCGGCGGACCGATACGAGCTCGCCTGCATGCCCTCCAGTCGCTCGCCGCGCAACAGCGCTGCTACCTGAGCGTCGATCGTCGTGCCGTCGGTTGAATAGAGCGTGTCGACATGGCGGGTGGCGACAATCTGCGCGAACTCGTCATACGCCGGTTGGGCCTCAGGCTCGTAGCGGGTGACGACCTCGATCTCGCCACTGCGCAGGCATGTCGTGATCTCCAGTGTGCTCAGGTCCACCCCCTCGCGCTCGGCGTGGCGCAGCGTCTCGGCGATCTCTGACTCCGGTATCCCAAACAGGCGCAGCATCTCGACGCGGTAGACGCGCGCGCCGGCGATCGCAGAGCGCCATGCCTCGGTCGCTAGCGCCTGTTTCCACATCGGCTGTAGCTCACGCGGCGGCCCCGGCAGTACCACGACGGTGGGTCCCTTACGTCCCTCGGCTGGCGCTACGACGAGACCCGGCGCAGTGCCCACTGGCTCGAGCACGGTTGCACCGAATGGGATCGTGGCCTGCTTGCGGTTGCCGTGGGCGATTGCCTCACAGTCGAGATTGGGGTAGCGCGCGGCGAGCGGGCGCAGTATCTCGGCAATGCGTTCCTCCAGTGCCTCGTCCAACACCATCTCGCGGCCTTGGAAGGAGCCGACCACCTCGGCGGTCAGGTCATCGGCTGTCGGTCCCAGACCGCCGCTGGTGAGCACCACCTCCAGGCTCTCGCTTGCCATGGACTCGAGCGCCGCCAGCAGATCTTGTGGGCGATCGCCCACAATCGCGATCTGAGCCAGGTCAACTCCGGCCTCGAGCAGCCGATCCGCGAGCCAGGGGCCGTTGCGGTCACGCACACGTCCAGTGAGCACCTCGGTGCCCGTCACCAAAATTCCGGCGCGAGGCGCGTCGCTCATCCGCACGTGGGTTGCTGGGCGGCAGCGAGAAGATGGCGTCCGCTGCTCGTGATCGAGTAGCCGATGGGCTTGCTCGAGGGGGGCACGCTCAGTGCTTTGCCGTCTACATAGAGCTTCACCGCGTTGTTGCCGAGCAGCAGCTCAAAGCGCGTCGAGTGATAGTCGCGAGGTGTATATGAACCCGGTTCGATTGTGAGTCCCGGAATCCGCTTGCTGCCGGCCGCGTCGACCAGGCAGACGTACACCGGCGCCGTGGGATGCAAGGAGAGGCTGACGCGGCCACCAGTGCCGCTTGGCGCTGATGAGTTGGAAGAGGTGGAGCTGTGGTTGTGGTGGCCCGAGCTGTGGCTTTCCTGGGCGCTTGTGGAGCTTGCAGGGCTCGGCGGTGTGCCGTTCCCTTTTTTGCCGGCTATCAATGCGATGACCAGCACGACGATCAGCAGGCCGAACCCGCTCACCGCGATCACATAACCGCGCGATGGCCCAGGCTTATTGGGGCTCGAGCGCGTGGGGACACGACGCGGCGGCGACATCACCGGCTGATGGTCAAGCTCGCTCGGCTGCTCGTAGTTCATGCGGTATTCGTCGACGAGCGCCTTCGCGTCAAGGCCCAGCGCCTGCGCGTAAGTGCGCAGGAAGCTGCGCACGAACGTGGGACCCGGCAGCAGGTCCCACTCTTCGTTCTCCAGAGCGCGCAGATACTTGGCGCGGATCTTCGTCTGTGCCTCGATCTCGGACACGTCGATACGAGCACGCATCCGCGCCTCTCGTAGGGTCGCTCCGATCTCAGCCATATCAGGGCAACAGGCTAGTGACTCCAGCCAATACAGGTGCTTTCCGAGTCGTGCATGCACGACTCGGCCGGGCGGTGCATGCACCGCCCGGGACCTCGCCGCATGCGGCGATGTCTTCCAGATATTGAGAATTGCACATGAATGCTCAAGTGGAAATCGACGCCTCGCTTGGCGTCTCCGCGTCGCCGGAACTGCCAACCATGGCAAGCACTCTGGGCACGTCCGCCTCGCTGATCAACACCTGACGCGGCTTGGATCCCTCGTAGCCGGAGATCACACCGCGACGCTCGAGCATGTCGATCAGCCTGCCGGCGCGGGTGTAGCCAAGGCGCAGACGCCGCTGCAACATCGAGGTCGAGGCCGTCTGCATTTCCGCCACCAACCTGATCGCGTCGCTCAACAGCGGATCCTCGTCGGGATCGAACTCGTCGTCAGAGCCCTTCTCGGGCTCCGCCGGCTCGACCTCCTCAAGCAACTCCTCGCGCAGCTCGGGCTCGCCCTGCTTGCGCCACATGTCCGTCAGCTTCGCTATCTGCGACTCGTCTATATAGGCACCTTGGATGCGCTGCAAGCGGGACGATCCGACCGGGCTGAAGAGCATGTCGCCCTGGCCGAGCAGCGACTCGGCGCCGTTCTGGTCGAGGATCACGCGCGAGTCGGTCTGGCTGGAGACCGAGAAGGCGATGCGCGAGGGCACGTTGGCCTTGATCATGCCCGTGATCACATCCACCCTCGGGCTCTGCGTGGCAAGCACCAGGTGAATGCCTACCGCGCGCGCCTTCTGGGCGAGACGGATGATCGAGTCCTCCACGTCGGCCGGCGCGACCATCATCAAATCGGCGAGCTCGTCAATTACGCACAGGATGTAGGGCAGCGGCGCTTCATTGCGCGCCTCGCGCGCCTTGTTGAGCTCGATCAGGCTGCGTGTGCGTGAGAGCGACATGATTCCGTAGCGTTGCTCCATCTCACGTACCAGGTTCTGCAGTGCGTTGGCGGCCATGCGCGGGCTCGTGATGACCGGCGTAAGCAGGTGTGGGATCGACTCATAGTGATTGAGCTCCACCTGCTTGGGGTCTACCAGCACCAGCCGCAGCTCGTGCGGGGTGGCACGCAGCAGCACGCTGCACAGCATCGCGTTGATCGCCCCCGACTTACCGGCGCCGGTCGTGCCCGCCACCAGCAGGTGTGGCATCTTCGCGAGGTCCGCGCCGATCGCCTTGCCGGCGACGTCCTTGCCCAACCACACCGTCAACGGCGACCAGTCCTTGGGCGGCTCCTGGAAGACGTCGCCGAGGCGCACCATGCGCCGCTTGGCGTTGGGCACCTCCACCCCCACGGCTTGCTTGCCCGGGATCGGGGCGAGAATCCTGATGTCGGTGGCGGCAAGCGCATAGGCCAGGTCGTCCTTCAGCTGAGCCACCTTGCCGACCTTTGTGCCCGGCGCGAGGCGCAGCTCATAGCGTGTGATGTGCGGTCCCGCCACGGTGCCGATCACCTTGGCCTGCACGCCGAAGTGGCCCAGGGCCTCGACCAGACTGGTGGCAGTGCGCTCTTGTCCGGCGGTGTCCGGGCGCGCCTGCTCGGCGGTCGAGCGCGTGAGGATGCGCTCGGCTCCGGGAAGCTCCCAGACGAACTCAGGATCGTCGGTGACGGCATCGCGCAGACGCCCTTGTGGCGTGAGCAGCGACTCATCGATCGGCTCGGCGGCAACCTCATCCGCTTCGCTTGACTCAGGCTCTTGTGTGGAGCGAAGATCCACAGCTGCAAACGATCCGTCCTCGTCCTCTGTCTTGGCTTGGGGATCATGCTCGCCTTCTGACCCGCTCGGCTCCATCACGTCCTCGATATCGACATCCCACGGCTCCAATGCCCCCATCACGGGGGGAGCGCCGTCGACCGAAGGGGCCTCGACGTGAGTGGC
Source organism: Solirubrobacteraceae bacterium (assembly GCA_036008605.1). Classification (GTDB taxonomy): domain Bacteria; phylum Actinomycetota; class Thermoleophilia; order Solirubrobacterales; family Solirubrobacteraceae; genus Palsa-744. The sequence goes on from DASYNL010000026.1 coordinate 66,084, forward strand.
GCGCACAATCAACTCCTCAGGTGCCGGCTCCGGGGGCTGAAGCGAGTGCTCCGCGGACTTGTCTGAATCGGTTTGCGCGCGCTTGGAGCGCTCCTCTTGAGTCGATTTACTCGATCGCTCGAGGGCATTTGCGCGAGCGCGCAGCACGCGACTGGTGTCAACCAGGCCATTGCCCGTCGCGCGTATGACGACAGCCAGCGAGAGTCCAGTCAACAAGACCACGCCAACCACGAGCAGGAACACGACCAGGATGTCCACCCCCACGGTCTGTACGAGCCGGTGGGCAACCCAGTAGAGAGTCTGACCCAGGATGCCTCCGTGAGATTGCAAGAAGGCGGAGTGCCACTGCTCAGATGTCGCGTCTGCGAGAGTGCCGCTGCTGACCCCCAGGCTGCCCTCGGCGAGCGCCAACGTCACGGCCGCGAAGAGGCACAGGCCGCCAGTGCGCAACGGTCTGCGTGTGGGCATGAATTGAGCGAACAGCAGCGCGCTGCCGCTGACAACAAGTGCTACGGGAGCCAGCGCCCGTGCTTCGCCGAAGCACCAGCCCAGGGCGCTGGCGAGGCCTTGGCCTACCTGCCCCCCATCCCAGTGGCCATAGAGGACAAAGCCCATGAACACGCCCACGGCCACGAGACCGAGGCCGAGCACGTCACGCTGGTTCTGACTCAGCACCGGCCACTGCAGCGAGAATCCATCGAGCAGGCCGGTCGACCCGCGCCCGCGTCGACGCCCGCTGCGCGAGCGCGCTCGAGTGTTTGCTCGGGCTCCTTGTCGTGTTGCCTGCTTACGGGCGGGCTTACGCTTGGGGCTCCTGCGGGTGGCTGGCATCAGGGCGAGCTTCGACGTGTAGAGCTGCACACCTGCCTGTATGTGTGCGTGGGAGGTGCAGCCAGGATCGACTCCCAATAGGTAGTCGAGGGTGCCGCGAGTCGCGCTCTTGTGCCTTTTGCCCTTACTATCGCTTTATTGCACAGCGCTACACAGAGTGGTTGAGATGAGTGAATTCACCCGTGCTCCCCGCGTCCTCGTCGTCGAGGACGACGAGGACATCGCCCAAGCGCTCCAGCGCTCATTGCGTATGGAGGGCTATGAGGTGCGCGCTGCCGCCGATGGAAATGCGGCGCTCGAGCACGGCCGCACGTTCGCACCGGACCTCGTGATCCTCGACCTCGGCCTGCCTGAGATCGACGGGATCGAGGTGGCCAAGCAGCTACGTGACGGCGACGACGTGCCGATCTTGATCCTCACGGCCAGAGACGCTTTGGAGTCGCGCGTCGAGGGTCTCGACGCCGGCGCCGACGACTATCTCGTCAAGCCGTTCGAGCGCCAGGAGTTGCTTGCGCGCATGCGCGCGCTATTGCGTCGCCGCCCGCCACGCGGCTCCGCGCCGTTGCGCGTCGGCGATCTCTCGCTCAACGTCGACACGCACGAGATTGCCCGTGGCGAGCGCCAAATCGAGCTGACCCAACGCGAGTTCGAGTTGCTCGAGTACCTGATGCGCAACGAGCGCATCGTCATCTCACGCCAGCGCCTGCTGGACGAGGTGTGGGGCTACGACCCTTTCTCGACGACCAACACGATCGAGGTGTTCGTCTCCAACTTGCGTCGCAAGCTCGAGGCCGAGGGCGAGCCGCGACTGCTGCACACGATCCGCGGAGCCGGGTACGTCCTCAGAGCTTGATCGCCTCCTGACGCGGCGCTGGACGCCACGTGTGGTCTTGGACGCTTGCGCCCTTCAGGGTGTACTACTCGGCACGCCCTTCGACGTCCCGCGGCATCCAGCTTGGTCATGAGACGGTCAGAGTCGCTGAGCAAACTCGTGGAGCGTGTATCGGTCACGTTCGACCGCCTGCCGATCCGCACACGGCTGGCCGGCGTCTCGGCGCTGCTGACATTCACGATCCTGTGCGCATTCGCGCTGGTCGTCGGCTCGCTCACGGTGCATCGCATCCGCTCCAACTTCAACCGCGAAGTGGTGGCAGCCACGACCAACTTCGCGAGTTTCCTACAGGTGAGCGTCACAGGCAATCAGGTCGAAGGCTTTACGCTGCACGTCACCAACCCGCCCGATCTCAACCGCTTCGCAAGCTCCGAGCACGCCGCGATTCGCATCCTCAGCATCAGCGGTGGCGTACTCACCTCGAGTGCCGGAGCGCCCAACTTTGGTGGAGCCAATGAAACAGACGTGGACGGCTATCGCGTCGACACGCAACTCATTCCGCTCGACGCATCGATTGGCGGGGATATCGTCATCCAATACGGTCGGCGTCTCTCCGATGTCGAGGGCACCATTGCGCGCGTAGAGCTGCTGCTTTTGCTTGGTGTGCTCGCAGGCACGGGTCTTGCGCTGTTGGCCGGCATCATGATCGCGCGACGCGCGATGGCGCCGATCGCCGAGCTGACAAGGACAGCCGAGCAGATCGCGCGCACGCGCGATCCCAGTCGTAGCGTGCCCGAGCCGCTCGCCGAAGACGAGGTTGCCGAGCTGGCACGCACGCTTGGCGGCATGTTGCGCGAGCTCGACGCCGCCCACGCAGAGACTGAAGCGACGCTCGCGCGTCAGCGCCAGTTCGTGGCCGACGCCTCGCACGAGTTGCGTACACCCCTCACCAGCGTGCTTGCCAATCTGGAGCTGTTGGCCGAGTCATTGCGTGGTGAAGAGGCCGACGCTGCGCGCTCTGCTCTGCGCTCCTCCCAGCGCATGCGTCGCCTTGTCGCTGACCTGCTGCTACTGGCGCGCACCGACGTTGGACGGGTCGTGCGGCGCGAGCCTTGCGATCTTGCCCAGATCGTCGTGGAGGCCGCAGCCGAGCTGGGGCCGGTGAGCTCAGAGCACGAGATCTCACTCGATGTGCAACCGGCGATCGTCGAGGCATCGCGCGACGAGCTGCACCGGCTCGCACTTAACCTGATCGAGAACGCCCTGCGCCACACGCCAACTGGCACCGAGATTCGCGTTTCGACAGCTACCGCACCGCGAGACGGTGGGCGCACTCCTGCGGGCGCGGCACGTCTAGTCGTTGAAGACGACGGCCCGGGAGTCCCCGAGCGCCTGACTGAGACGTTGTTCGAGCGTTTCGTGCGTGGTGCCGGCGACCGCGGCGGTTCCTTCGGCCTGGGTCTTGCGATCGTGCGAGCCGTCGCTGAGTCTCATGGTGGCAGCGTCTCGGTGGAGCAGACACACCCCGGCGCCGAGTGTCCCGGTGCGCGCTTTATCGTGACACTGCCGGAGGTCGCGTTCTCGCAGCCCGACCAAACGCCCGTTCCGGAGGCTGCCCGCGTAGAAATCTGAGGCTAGGGACTAAACCTCTACGACGACCGGAAGCACCATCGGGCGGCGCTTCAAACGGTCATAGACGAGTTTGGCCAAGTCGTCGTGGAGCATTTGCTGCAGTAGGTCGACCTCCCGGATCTCCTCCTTGGCGGCGCGCCCGAGCGTTGCATCGACGGTCGAGCGAATCTCCTCGAAGAGCTCGCCGGCCTCCTCGGGAAATGGGACGCCGCGGAAGATCACCTCTGGGTCGGCAACAGAGCGCCCATCCTGCTCGGCAATCGTCACGACCACGACGAAAATACCGTCTGCGGAGAGCATGCGCCGATCGCGCAGGGCGACATCCGCCATGTCGCCGATCTCAACCCCGTCGACGAAGATCATGCCTGACTGCTCGTGCTCTTTGAAGCGTGCGCCGCGCTCGTCGATATCGAGCGGTAGGCCGTTCTCGCCCTGGAAGATGTCGTCGGGCTCGACGCCTACAGCTTCGGCCAGTTGTGTGTGCAGGCGCAGGCGCTTGAAGTCGCCGTGGAAGGGCATCACATAGCGCGGTTTGGTCAGGTTGAGCATCAGCTTGACCTCCTCGGCGTAGCCGTGACCGGAGGCATGTACCGGAGCGTCGCGGGCCGTTACGACATCGCAGCCGATGTGGTAAAGCCGGTCGATCGTCTCGTTGACGGCGCGCTCGTTGCCAGGGACAGGGGTCGCTGAGAACACGACAGTGTCGCCGTGGCGCAGCTTCACTTGAGGGTGGTCGCGATAGGCCATGCGCCTGAGCGCCGAGAGCGGCTCCCCCTGTGATCCTGTCGAGATGATGACGATGCGCTCGTCGGGAAAGTCTTCGATCTCGCGCGTACCGACGAGAATCCCCTCGGGCACGTCCACGTGGCCGAGTGTGCGGCCGATGCCGACGTTCTTGCGCATCGAGCGTCCCACCAGCGAGACCTTGCGGCCCAGCGCGGCGGCCGCGTCGATCACCTGTTGCACGCGGTGGATGTTCGAAGCGAAGCTCGTCACGATGATGCGCCCCTCACAGCGAGCAAACGCCTCCTCCAGGTGCGGGCCGACCAGTGACTCCGACGGCGAGAAGCCCTCGCGGTCGACGTTGGTGGAGTCCCCGCACAAGAGCAGCACGCCCTCGCGCCCCAGTTCGGCCAGGCGCGATACGTCCGCCGGCGCTCCGTCCACGGGCGTCTGGTCGAACTTGTAGTCGCCGGTGATCAGCACCGTGCCGAGGTCCGTCCCCAGGGCCACGGCACTGGAGTCGGGGATTGAGTGCGTCATGTGGATCATCTCAAGCGAGAACGGACCCAGGTCGAGCATCTCCCCGGGCGCGACATCGCACAGCTCGACATCGCGCAGCTTGTGCTCGTCGAGCTTGGAGCGCGCCATTGCGATCGTCAGCGGCCCGCCATACACGGGCGGCACGTTCTCCTGGCCCAGCTCACGTACAACCCACGGCAGCGCGCCGAGATGATCCTCATGCCCGTGGGTGACTACGATCGCCTCGATCTCACGTGCTCGCTCGCGCAGGTAGGTGAAGTCCGGCAGCACCAAGTCGATGCCGACCATCTCGGGGGTCGGGAAGCGCAAGCCGACGTCGACGACGACGATCCGCCCGTCGTACTCCAAGACGGTCATGTTCTTGCCTATCTCCCCCAGCCCGCCGAGGGGCAGGACACGCAGCTTGCTCATTTCGCGGACTCCCTGGGTAGCAGGGCGCCAAGAACGCTCACGCGCCGCTCGCCCGAGCGCTTGCCGCGGCCTTGCGCTCGCGATCGTCGTTCCCGTCGGCGGGCAGCTGTCCGTGGCGCACGAGCATCGCGCGAACCGCGGCCAGCTCGTGCTCGTCGGCCTCGACCATCGGCAGGCGCAAGCCGCCGACTTCGTGGCCGAGCATGTTCAGGGCCGCCTTAGTGCACGTCGGGCTAGAGGTCATGAACAGCGTCTCGTACACGTCCTGCAAGCTCGCATCGATCTCGGCGCGGTGCTCGGGCTCATCGACCATGCGGCGCATCTGATCGCCGACGATGTGGCTTGCGACACAAATGCCCCCAGCGCCGCCGATGTCGAGCGTATGCGCGAAGGTTGCGTCGTCGCCGGTGTAGAGCTCGAGGCCGTCGATCAGCTGCAGCTCGGCTTGGTTTGACTGCTTGACGCCCTCGATGTGCTCGATCTGCGCCAACCGTGCCAGTAGCTCGGGTCCCATGTTGACCGCGGTGCGACCTGGAATGTTGTAGAGCAGGATCGGCTTGTCCGTGGCCTTGGCGACCTCTTCATAATGACGCACGATCCCGCGTGGACTCGGCTTGTTGTAGTAGGGAGTGACGCTCAAGGTTGCGTCCACGCCGTGTTCGCTTGCGACTTCGGTCAGGTGCACCGCGTGTTTCGTGTCGTTGGAGCCCGTACCGCCGATGATCGTTGTGCCGGGTGGACGCTCGCGTACCGCCAGGCCGATTAGGCCGAGGTGTTCCTCGTCGGTGAGAGTTGCCGCCTCCCCTGTGGTCCCGCATACGACGAAACCGTCGGAGCCGTGCTCGGCGAGATGCTGCATCAGCGTGACGAACGCTTCCTCGTCGACGCGCAGGTTCTCGTCAAATGGAGTGACGATCGCGGTCAGGATCGTGCCGAGCGAGCTCATCGTGTGCAGTATTCCACGTGTATCGGGGGTAGCGGGTGGCGTGCCGGCATTGCTCACTGGCCGGCGAACAACAGGTGCTCCAGGCCCACGGTCGGCGTGCTCTCGAGTGTTCGGACACCCCGAATAGCCAGCAGTACGCCGGGCATGAACGACTCGCGACCGGTTGTGTCGTGGCGGATCGTCAATGTCTGGGCCTCGTCGCCGAGGATGACCTCCTGGTTGGCCACGATGCCCGGTAGGCGCACCGAGTGGATCGGGGGCGGTGCGCCGCCCGATGACTCTGCCATCAGCTGCGCCGTACGGGCCGCCGTGCCGCTGGGCGCGTCGAGCTTGCGGTCGTGGTGCAACTCGATGATCTCGGCCTTGGCCATGTGCCTTGCGGCCTCAGCGGCGAAGCGCATCATCAGGACCGCGCCGATCGCGAAGTTGGGCGCTACGAGCACGTTTGCTGGCTGCTTCGTGGGCGTTCCATTCGGCTGCTCCCCCGCGCGCGCGGGGGGCGTCGCGTCTTTTTTCAACGTCTGCAGGCCCTCCGTCAGGGCTTCTAGATCGAAGCCGGTGGTGCCGATCACCACGTGCGCGCCCGCCTCCACACACTCAAGCGCGTTCTCCAAGGCCGTGTCAGGCTGTGTGAAATCGACCACCACCTCCGGCGCTGACTGCTCCAGCATCTGCGCGAGCGTGACGTCCAGCAGCGGATCGGCGCGTCCGACCAGCTCCATGTCGTCGGCTCCCTCGACGGCGGCGCAGACGGTTGCGCCCATCCGCCCTGCCGCGCCAGCAACGCCGACGCGGATCACAACCTCACCCCTATGCCGAGCGCGAAGCCGTCAACTTGCATGTGAGCAAACAGGCCAAGAAAGATCACGACGCGAGCGCCCCGAGCGGGGCCAGTGCCTCTTGAAAGACATTCTCCTCGGTCCCGACGCCTGCCACCGAAAGTCGCTCGCTGGCAAACAGTTCGATCGCCAACTCGTGCAGGTCGCTCGCCTCAACAGCGTCGATCCGCTCGATGATGTCATCCACGGAGAGGATCGGCAGGTCGCTGAGTACCGAGGAGCCAAGCCGGTTCATGCGCGCAGCGGTCGACTCTAGCGCGAGCACGATGCGTCCCTTTACATTCTCGCGCGAGCGCGTCAGCTCCTCGTCGCTGACAGGCTCGGCCACAAATCGATCGAGCTCTTGGGCGATTGTGGCGATCGCCTCGCCGAGATTGTCGGGACGCGTGCCCACGTACAGGCCGACCTCGCCGGTATGGGCGTGCAGGTTGGAGAAGGAGAAGACCGAATAGGCCAGGCCACGCTTCTCTCGCACCTCTTGGAACAGGCGCGAGGAGGAGGTGCCACCCAGCACTCCTTCGAGCACGCGCAGCGCAAAGCGGCGCTCGTCGTGGCGGGCGATGCCCTGGCCGCCGAGGCAGACGTGGTACTGCTCGGTGTCCTTTTGCAGGAAGCGCACGCGCCGCTCGAACGACGGCGCCTCCTCAGGTGAGACGATTGCAGTCCTGCCGTTTGCGTTTGGTGTGCTTGGCGGAGTCGCCTCTCCCACCATGCTCACTAGCTCGTCGTGGTTGACGGAGCCGGCCGCCGCGACGACGATGCTCTGCGGCAGGTAGCGCTCGCCGTGAAAAGAACGCAGGCCGTCCAGTCCGACGCCACGCACCACCTCGGCACGGCCGATGACCGCGCGTCCCAGCGGGTGTGAGCCGAAGACAGCTTCGCCGAGTACGTCGAAGACCCGGTCCTGGGGGTCGTCTTCGTACATCGCGATCTCCTCGAGCACGACCTTCTGCTCGGCCTCTAGGTCTTCGAAGCGCGGCTGCCAGATCATCTCCCCCATCACGTGCAAAGCACGCTCGAGGTGACGGTCGAGCACGCGCGTGAACAGCGATGTGCTCTCGCGGTCGGTACCGGCGTTGATCTCGGCGCCCATCGCGTCGAAGATCTGGTCGATCTCCTCCGAGCCATAGCTGTCGGTGCCGCGAAACAGCATGTGCTCGAGCAGGTGCGACAGCCCCGCCTGGTTGTCGGTCTCCATCGCCGAGCCCGTTCCGATCCAAAAGCCGAGCGCCACCGAGCGCACGTTCTCCATGCGCTCGGTGATCACCCGCACGCCATTGTCCAGCGTGGTTATTCGATGTTGAGGCAAACCCTCAGGTCCGCGCTGGTTCTCAGTCGCGGTCGCGCCCGCCATGGCGGGGACGACCCGAGCCGCGGTCGCCGCTACGTGGCGGACGACCCTCGCGGCCGTTACGGTCACCGCTGCGCGGAGGGCGACCGCCGCCGCCTCCACCGCCACCGACGGTGGCGAGCTCCTCGACGCTCTTGCCGGCGATCTCCGGATCGTCGGCGAGGCGCAGGCCGATGCGTCCGCGCTCGCGGTCGACCTCGACCACGCGCACATTGATCTCATCGCCCTTGTTGAGCACGTCCTCGACTGTGTCCACACGCTGACCGGGCGACACGTTGGAGATGTGCAGGAGTCCGTCGGTGCCCTTGGAGAGCTCCACGAACGCACCGAAGGTGGTGGTCTTCACGACCTTGCCGACGAACTCGTCGCCGACCTCGACCTCCTTCATCATCGTGCGGATGCGCTCCACGAGCGCGTCGCCGAGCGTGCCGTTGGCGGAATACACCAGTACCTGACCCTCGTCGTTGACGTCGATCTGGGACTCGAACTCCTCGGAGAGGCCGCGGATCGTTTCGCCACCCTTGCCGATCAGCATGCCGATCTGCGATGGGTCGATCTGGATCGTCTGGATGCGCGGGGCGTGCTGTGAGAGCTGCTCGCGCGGACCCTCGATCGTGTCGGCCATCTTGGCGAGAATGAACGTGCGCGCCTTGTGTGCCTGCGTCAACGCGTCTTTGAGGATCTCAAACGTGACGCCCGAGATCTTGATGTCCATCTGCAGTGCCGTGATGCCCTGCTCGGTGCCCGCCACCTTGAAGTCCATGTCTCCGAGGTGGTCCTCAACGCCCGCGATGTCGGTGAGCACGATGTAGTCGTCGCCCTCCTTGATGAGCCCCATCGCGATACCTGCCACCGGGCGCTTGATCGGCACGCCCGCGTCCATCAGCGACAGCGAGGAGCCGCACACCGAAGCCATCGAGGAGGACCCGTTGGACTCGAAGATGTCCGAGACCACGCGGATCGTGTAGGGGAAGTCCTCGATCGAGGGGATCACCGGCACAAGCGCGCGCTCGGCGAGTGCGCCGTGACCGATGTCGCGGCGCTTGGGGCCAAGACGGCCCGCCTCCCCGACCGAGAACGGCGGGAAGTTGTAGTGGTGGAAGTAGTACTTCTTGGTCTGCAGCCCCAGCGTGTCGAGGCGCATCTCCTCCTTGAGCGTGCCCAGCGCCGCGGTGCTGAGCGCTTGCGTCTGCCCACGCGTGAACAGGGCAGAACCGTGCGTGCGCGGGGTGACGCTCACTTCGATCGTGATGTCGCGGATCTCATCCTCCGCGCGACCATCGGGGCGCTTCTTGTGGATCGCGATGCGCTCGCGGATGATCGCCTTCTCGAGCTTGTCGAAAGCCAGCTGCGCTTCCGCCCTCCTCGTCTTGGCTTCCTTGGCTGCCTCCTCGCTTGCGCTCTCAGGCGCGGCGGGGCCGTACTCGGCGAGGATTGCCTCCTCCACCGCTTTGCTCGCGTCCTGGCGCTCGAGCTTGTCCTCGACCTGTGTAGCCTCGTCAAGCGCGGCACCGTGTGATGCCTTCACTTTGGCGAGCAGCTCCGGGTCGACGCTCGGCGCCGTGACCGGGGTCTTCTCCTTGCCGACCTTCTCCGCCAGCTCGCGCTGCAGCGCGCAGATCTTCTTGATCGCGTCGTGGGCGATGTCGAGCGCGTCGAGGATCTCCGCCTCGGAGATCTCGTTCGCGCCGGCCTCCACCATCAGGATCGCGTCTTCCGAGCCCGCCACGACGAGGTCGAGATCTGAGTTCTCGAGCAAGTCCTCCTCGTTGGGGTTCACGACGAAGTTGCCGTCGATCTTGCCGATCCTCACAGCCCCCACAGGCCCTGCGAAGGGCACGTTTGAGATCATCAGCGCCGCGGAGGCGCCGTTCATCGCGAGGATGTCGTACGGGTTCACCTGGTCCACCGAGATCGGGATCGCCACGAGATGGGTCTCGTAGTTCCAGCCCTTTGTGAACAGAGGACGCAGGGGGCGGTCGATCATGCGCGCTGTCAGCGTCGCCTTCTCTCCCGAGCGACCCTCGCGCTTGAAGAACGAGCCGGGGATCTTCCCGGCGGCATACATCCGCTCCTCGACGTCGACGGTCAGCGGCAGGAAATCCACATCGCGCTGGCCGCCCGCGGTGGCGGTTGAAAGAACCATCGTGTCGCCCTGGCGGACGACCACTGCGCCGGAGGCCTGCTTGGCCATCCTGCCGGTCTCGAACGAGATCTCACTACCTGCAATCTCCACGGAGACCCGTGTAACGGCGTTGCTACTCATATTTGAACTACCTTCCCTCTCCACCCGTCGGTCGGCGGAGCCGTTTTCTTTTTATCCTTGTATCCGAACGTGTGGAGCTTAGCGGACGCTACGCGTTCTTCAATCCGCCGAGGATCATGTGCACGGGTGGAAGGTCAGCAGGTGAGGGAGCCTGGTAGCTCCAGCGCACGACACCGTCGTTGCCGACGATCACAAGCGCGCGCTGCGGGAAGCCGCCAGGATGCAGCACACCGAACGCGGCGCAGGCCGCGCCCTTAGGCTCGAAGTCAGAGAGCTGTGGGATGTTCACGTCCAGCTTCTCGCGAAACGCTTTCTGAGACCAGCTGGAGTCGCAGGAAACGCCGTAGATGTCAGCGCCTTGAGCTGTGATCTCCGCGAGCGACTGCTCGTAGACCTGCAGCTGGTCGGTGCACACTGGGCTGAAGGCGAACGGGTAGAAGACGAGCACGGTCGTCTTGCCTTGCAGGTCGCCCTGAGTGAACTCCTCGCCGCCTTCGGTGGCGAGCTTGAAGTCAGGGACCTGTGTGCCCGGGGCAAGCACAGAGGAAGCCGAGTCGGTGGCGCTCATCTGCTTCCCCAACGCCCCCGAGACGGTCGAGGATCAAGGACGCAAAGAGCGTGATGTGCTTTGCACATAAGCGACTGAGGACGCAGCTCCGCGCAGGTCATCGGCCGTCTGGGCCTACTTACGGAGGCCCAGCTCCTTGATGAGGGCGCGGTAGCCCTCGAGGTCCTTGCGCCGCAGGTAATCGAGGAAGCGTCGACGGCGGCCGACAAGCATCAACAGGCCACGACGTGAGTGGTGGTCCTTGCTCTGCTCGCGCAGATGCTCGGTCAGATGGTTGATGCGCTCGGTCAGCAGAGCCACCTGGACCTTCGTGTTGCCGGTGTCCTGCTCCCCGGCTCCGAACTTTGCGGCGATCTCTCGCTTACGCTCTGTGGTTATCGTCATAGCGGTCGCACAGGCTAGCACCCTTTCGGGTACAGGCAGGCTGCGGCGATCTCGCGCGTGCGCTGCACGTCCCGGCGCATCTGCTCGATCAGCGCCTCGGCTGAGGAGAAGCGCCGCTCGCCGCGCAAACGCGAAAGGAAGTCCAGACGCAACTGCTTGCCGTACAGGTCTCCCTTGAAGTCAAGGATGTAGGCCTCGATCAGCTCTCCGCGACCGGTGTCGAAAGTCGGACGCACGCCGATATTGACCGCGGCGGGAAGCGGGGCGTCGCCGTCGCCGGTGTCCGCCAAGCAAGCGTAGACCCCGTGCCCTGGACACACGAGCGCGTCGTCGGGGATCAGGTTGGCGGTGGGAAAACCCAGCTCGCGCCCGCGCTCGTCGCCGTGAACGACCTCGCCGCGCATCTGAAACGGTGCGCCCAGGAAACGGGTCGCCTGTTCGACCTCGCCTGCCAGCACAAGTCCTCGTATGTGGCTGGAGGAGACGATCTCTCCCTCGACCTCCAGCAATGGCGCCACCCGTGTGGAGAAGCGCTCGTCTTCGGCCAACATCTGCGGGTCGCCCTTGGCACGATTGCCGAAGCGGAAGTTCTCACCGACCGACACATATGTCGCGCCGAGCGCGCCGACGAGCACATCGTCGATGAACTCCTGGGCGCTGCGTTTGGCGAAGTCCGCGTCGAAGGGGATCAGGATCAGCTCATTGACACCGAGCGCCTCGACCAGCTCGGCCTTGACGTCGAGTGAGGTGAGCAGCTTCGGCGTGTGCTGTGGCGCAACGATGGCCGTCGGGTGCGGGTCGAACGTGAGCACACTGTCTGAGCCACGAATCACCTCGCGGTGACCAAGGTGGACGCCGTCGAAGGAGCCCACCGCCAGGCGTCGCTCTTTGCCCTCCACATCAGGCAGTCGAGTGATCTTCACGCCCGCAAGCCTATGTCAAGGATGGGCGCTGCGCTCAGCAGCCTCAACGGGACCGTGCTTCGAATCGCTCGGCTTGCGCTAGTGCACACTCGATATCCAGCAGCGGAGGCTCTGCCCAGCTTTGTCCGCGCGGCGGTGGCGTACTTGCCCGATCTACATCGAACGGTCCAATCGCGGTGCGCCGAAGCTCTTCGCAGTAAGCATCGCCGAGATCAGCGATCAACGAGCGCACGTATGTCCCTGAAGAGCATTCGATCAGATAGCAGGCGCGCGCCGTGGACGCGTCTGCAGTCGTAGGCATGGATTGCTCCTTCGCCTGTGCCTCAGAGGGTGTGTCCATTGGGGTGCGCCACAGCTGCTCGAAGCGGGTCACGGTCACGATCCGCTCGGGCATCTGAAAGCTCTCTCCACGACGCGCCTTGCGATAGGCACGCTCGCCTTTGATCTTGATCGCCGAGTAGATCGGTGGGCGCTGGCGGATCTCGCCCGTTGGCAGCGACGGTGGGTCGGGTGGCAGCTGCCCAGTCTCGGTTATATCCCCCTCCGGGTCTCCGGTGCTCGAGCGCGCACCGAGGCGAGCGACAGTCTCATAGCGCTTTGGCAGCTCCATGATCCTGCTTTGCAGCTTCGTGGCCTTGCCGACGAGCACTACCAAAAGCCCGCTAGCGAAAGGGTCGAGTGTGCCTGCGTGACCGGTCTTTGCCCCTCCAAGCGAGCGGCGCACGCGGACGACCACATCATGTGAGGTAATGCCCACGGGCTTATCGATCAGCAGGATGCCGTCCATTTCTAGTCTTGGGCCACGCGAGAAATATTGCCGTTCCTGTTTGCTGCTGCGGCGCGTCGCTGTGATGTGTGAGCCTGCGCTCAGACTGTTAGGCGAGCGTGGGCACTGCCGGCCCGTTGGGCGCTGGGTGCAGCTGGCGGGCCAGCTCGTGGCGCAGTAGCTCGATCAGCTCGTGCACCTCGAGCGTACTCGAGAAACCCGCGGCGCGGCGATGGCCGCCTCCACCCTGGGTGCGAGCGATCGCCGATACATCGACATCGTTGCCAGTGGCACGCAGCGATACCTTGCGCTTGCCCTGGCTCTCCGGCGCCAAGAGCTCTCGGATCAGTACCGCTACCTTTGTGGCGGCGATCGAGCGCAAGTGGTCGATGATCCCCTCGGAGAAGCTTTCCTCGGCGCCGGCGCGCGCGAAGTCCTCAGCGTCCAGAGCGACGAGCGTGAGCTCGCCGTCGTCAAAGCGTTGAATGCGCTCGAGCGCAACTCCCAGCAAAGTGAGCTTGGCCGGCGGTATCTCCTCGTACAGCCGCGTGTTGACAGCCGGTACGTTGACGCCTGCCGCGATCAGCTCAGCCGCCATGCGATGCGCACGCGGACCGGTGTTCTCGTACATGAACCTGCCGGTGTCGGTGACAAGCCCGATGTACAAAGCCTCCGCTATGGCCGCGGTAGGCGCGACTTCCAGACCGTGCATCAGGTCCCAAACGATCTCTGCGGTGCACGAGGCGGAGGGATCGACGAGGTTGAGGCTGCCGAACAGCGTGTTGTCGTGGTGGTGGTCGATATTGAGTAGATGTGCCCCGTGTTGCAGGACCGCAGCAGGGTTGCGGTCGATGTTGCCGCAGTCGAGCATCACAACTGTGCGCTCGCTGATATCGGACGGCGCGGCCTGTATAGCGTGCTCCAGCGCCGGGCAGCGGTACTCACGCGGGAGTGGCAGATCACTAGGCGAGATGAACATCTCTGAGCTCTTGCCCAGCGCCGTGAGCAAGCCGTGCATGCCAATTAGAGACCCCAGCGCATCCCCGTCTGGGTGCTCGTGGGTAGCCACAACGAAGCTGGTGTCGGCGCGAATGCGCTCGAGCACAAGTCGCCGCGTCTGCTCGATCGACTCACCGGCGCTCACGTCTGCTCGCCCTCTCGCTCGATCGGCTCTCCGCTACTCCTATCCACGCTGTCGACCTCGGCCTCGATCAGGGCGTCCACGCGCAACGCGCGGTCGGTGGTGTCGTCGTAGGAGAACTCGAGCGTCGGTGTGCGCTTGAGCGTCAGCTCGCGCGCCACGCGACCTTGCAGATAACCATGCGCGCTGCGCAACCCCGCCAGCGTGTCTTCTCTCGCCTCGCCCTCGCCCAGCACGCTCACGTATACGCGCGCGTGGCTCAGGTCGGAGCTTGTCTTGACATCGGTCACGGTCACAAATCCCACCCTCGGATCCTTCAAGTTTGAAGCTAGCGCGTCGCCGATCACCTGCCTGATCACCTCGTCCACACGACGCATGCGTTCTGAGCTCATCCTACCTGTCCACGCCCCTCGAATGATCCGACTTGCAAAGCCGCTTGCATGAGCAACCCCTCATGAGACCAAGTGAGTCAGGCCCTGAGATGGACGAGCAGCAAGCCAGAGCAGGACACAGTGAGCGTTGTGTGCTTTGCACATGAGAAAACGAGGACGCAGTATGGCGCCGCTCCTCGCCCATCTCAGGCTAGCTGACGCTCCTGCAGGCGCGTCTCGTATGTCTCCAACACGTCGCCCTCGCGCAGATCCTGGAAGTTGGTGAGCACGATTCCGCACTCATAGCCAGCGCTCACCTCGCGTGCATCCTCGTTGAAACGGCGCAGGCTCGCGATCGTGGTGTCGTAGATGACAGTGCCCTCGCGCACTACCCGTACCCGCGCTCCACGCGTGACCTTGCCCTCGCTGACGTGCGAGCCGGCGATCGTGCCGATCTTCGATGCCTTGAAGAGCTGGCGTACCTCGGCCTGGCCCAAGGAGGTCTCAACCTCGGTCGGCTCGAGCATTCCCTGCATCGCCGCGCGCAACTCTTCGATCGCGCGGTAGATGACCGAGTAGGAGCGGATCTCCACGCCCTCGCGGTCGGCGAGCTGGCGCGCGTCGCCGACAGGGCGCACGTTGAAAGCGAGGATCAGCCCGGAGGAAGCGGAGGCAAGCATCACGTCGGACTCGTTGATGCCGCCGACGCCGCGGTGGATGATGTTGACCGACACCTCGTCCTGGGGAAGCTTTGCGATCTCGTCCTCGATCGCCTCGAGCGACCCGGCAACGTCGGCCTTGATAACGAGGCTGAGCTCCTTGACGGTGCCTTCTTGGGCGAGCTTGAAGACATCCTCGAGCGAGACCTTGCGACCGGAACGGCGCGCGAGCGCCTCGGTCTTCAAGCGATTGGCACGCTCGCCAGCGAGTTGGCGTGCACGGCGCTCATTCTCGACCGCCCGCACAAATTCGCCTGCCTCTGGCACTCCGTCGAAACCGAGCACCTCAACCGGCTCACCAGGTTCGGCGCTCTTCACGCGGGCGCCGGTGAAGTCGTGCATCGCGCGCACGCGCCCAAAGCTGGCACCGGCGACGAGCGCGTCGCCGACCTGCAGGGTGCCGCGCTGGATCAGGATGCTCACAACCGGGCCACGGCCAGGGTCGAGCTTTGACTCGATCACCGTGCCTGAGGCCATCGCGTCGCGATTGGCCTTCAGCTCCTCCAGGTCTGTGACGAGCTGGATCGTGTCAAGCAACCCGTCGAGGTTCTCGCGCGTCTTGGCACTGACGTCGACGAACTCGATCTCGCCGCCCCACTCCGCCGGCTGCAGCCCGTGCTGAGTGAGTTCGGTGCGCACCCGCTCTGGCTGCGCCCCCTCCTTGTCGATCTTGTTGACCGCCACGACGATCGGCACTTCGGCGGCCTTCGCGTGGTCGATCGCCTCCTCGGTCTGCGGCTTGACGCCGTCGTCGGCTGCGACCACGATCACCGCCAGGTCGGTCACCTGTGCCCCACGGGCACGCATCGCGGTGAACGCCTCGTGACCGGGCGTGTCGAGGAAGGTGATGACCTTCTCGCCGTGATGTACCTGGTAGGCGCCGATGTGCTGGGTGATGCCGCCCGCCTCGCCGGCTGCCACCTCTGTCTGACGGATCGCGTCGAGCAGCGAGGTCTTGCCGTGGTCGACGTGGCCCATGATCGTGACGACCGGTGGGCGGTCGACGAGATCCTGCTCGTCGTCCTCGAAGACAGGCTCGACCTCGACGTCGTCGGCGGCGTGGACGATCTCGATCTTCTTCTCGAATTCGTCGGCCAACACTTGGATCGCGTCGTCGGAGAGCGTCTGTGTAAGCGTGGCCATCTCGCCGAGCATCATCAGCTTCTTGATGACCTCGGGCACGGGCACGCCGAGATACTCGGCGACATCCTTGACGGTCGAGCCGGAGTTCACGCGGATCAGGTCTGTGGCCTCCATTGCGGTCGTGTCGATCGGCGCGATCGTCTCGTCATAGGTGCCTCGGCGTCTGCGCCCGCGCCGTGGACGGCGCACGGGCTGGTTGGCCGGCCCGCCCTGCTGGCGGCGCGAAGCCTGAGAGTCGATCACAACACGCCGGCGCCCGCCGGCGCTGTTGCTCGCCGGCGTGCGCTCGCCGGTGCGCGAATCGCGCGTGGGACGCACGCGCTCACCGGCGGCTGTGCCGGCGGCAGCATCAGGGCTCCCGGCGCCATCGGCAGTGGCTTGCGTCGGAGGCGCGACAGATGCTGCCGGCTCTTGGCTGGCGCTGGGGCTGTCAGTCGTGTTGGCTTGGTCGGTGGGAGCGCTCTGGGCGGGAGTGGCCGAAGCCGCTGGCGCTGGGGCCGCCCCGTTTGCCGGTGGCACAACCGCCGGCGCCGACTTCGTGGCCGTGGCGGTTGCGGTCGTAGAGGAGCCGTTGTCGCCAAGCACACGCAGGGCGTCGGCCTCCTCGACAGAGGAGGCGGCTGCCTTGGCGGCCACGCCCGCGGCATGCAGGCGCTCGAGCAGCTCCTTGCTGGAGAGCCCATGCTCCTTTGCTATTTCGTGAACTCGCTTCTTACTCATCGGTCAATTAAATATCGAGGGGCTCGGCCAGCCGGCCTGGTGTCCGGTTGCGCCACCCTCGTGTTCGATTCTAGGAGCTCGACGGGGACCTCGACCGCGCGACGAAAGGCGCGCTGCAATGTGCCCTTCCTGGTTGCGAGCTTCATGCACTCAATGCTGGGCGCACGAACGGACTCGCTGCGACAAACGTAGGCGCCGCGCCCCGGCAACGTACCGGCGCGATCGAGCACGGCTGTGGGAGCACGATCGGCTGCTGTGGCGACGCTTGCCAAGCGCACCAACTCGGGCTTTGGCGCCAGGCGCCCGCAGCCGACGCAGCGGCGCCGGGGGACATGGACACCTATGACGCTTGCCCCTCGGCGGCCTCTTGGACGACCTCGTCGGTGCTTGGCTCCTCCGAGCTGGCCTCGGCAGGCGGCGCCTGTTCTGCGGTCGGCGCCTGCTCCTCTGCCATAGGCGCCTGCGCCTCAGCGGTTGGATGCTCGTCAGCCGCAGCAGGTGCCACCTCGCTCTCCCCGCCGGCTTGCGGTGAGAGATCGGCCACGTTGTCGCTGTCGATCCCAGCCAGAGCCTGATGGGAGTCAAGGCCGCAGTAGCGCGAACCGGGCAGTGAAGCGTTCGGGCAGCGGCGACCGTTGGAGAGGATCGCGGCGCAGCGACCCTGCAGCTCCTCCTCCTCGTAGCCGTGCTCGGCCTCCTCGGCGGCGAACTCAGTCTCTGAGCGTATATCCACGCGCCAACCGGTAAGCCGCGCCGCCAGACGCGCGTTCTGGCCCTCGCGGCCGATCGCCAGCGACAGCTGATCGTCGGGGACGATCACAGTGGCCTGCTTGGCCTCGTCGTCGACCAGAACCTCGCGTACGCGAGCTGGCGAGAGCGCCTTTGCCACGAAGCGGGCGGGCTCGTCGTTGAAGGGGATGATGTCGATCTTCTCGCCGCGCAGCTCGGAGACGACCATGCGCACGCGCGAGCCGCGCGGGCCGACGCAGGCGCCAACCGGGTCGACGCCGTCGGCGTGGGAGACGACAGCGATCTTCGAGCGGTAGCCGGGCTCGCGCGCGACATTGGCGATCTCGACCAAACCGTCGGCAATCTCGGGGACCTCGAGCTCGAATAGCTTCTTGATCAGCTCAGGGTCTCTGCGCGAGACGATGATCGAAGGTCCCTTGGTGGAGGGCGAGACCTCCTTGATGACCGCCTTGATGCGCTGCGAGTGGTCATAGCGCTCGCCGTCGACCTGCTCTGACTTGGGCAGCAGCGCCTCGACACGCTCGCGCAACTGCACGAGCGTGTAGCGCGAATCGGACTGCTGCACGATGCCAGTGATCAGCTCGCCGACGCGGTCACGGTACTCCTCGAACATCATGTCGCGCTCGGCCTCGCGGATGCGCTGCAGGATCACCTGCTTGGCGGTTTGCGCGGCGATGCGGCCGAAGTCCTCGGGGGTGACGTCGCGCTCGTCGATCTGATCGCGGTATTGGGCAAACTTGGCGGGGTCGATTTCCGGCTCCTCCGGTTCGCGCAACTCGCCGGTCTCTGGATCCACGACGGTGCCCTCGTCGATCGTCTCGACGATCAGGTGCGCCTCCAGGCGCTCGGGGATGATCAGTTCGATGACGCGGAAATCGGCGGTCTCACGGTCCATTTCGACGCGCGCGTACTTGGCGGAGCCCGGCTGCTTCTTGTAGGCGGACAGCAACGCATCCTCCAGGGCGATCATCAGCTTCTCGGGCTCGATGCCCTTCTCCCGCGCAAGCGCGTTCATGGCTTCCAAGATCTCGCGTGACATAGGTTTTCTCTCCTACTCCTCGACGAGGTTCGAACGACGGATCTCCGAGTAGGGAATCGCGATGACTCCCCCGTCGGCGGCCAGTGTTATCTCGCTGTCGGTGACCCCGACGAGCTCTCCGGTGAAGCTCTTGGCGCGACGCTCGGCGGCGGCCGAGTCGGCTGCAGGGATCGGGCGTGGCTCACGCGTCCTCACACGGGCGCGGCGACCGACATAGCGGCGGAAGTGGGTGGGCTTGGTCAGCGGTCGTTCAGTGCCCGGCGAGGAGACCTCGAGCGAGTAGCGCTCACGCAGATCGGCGAGCAGCATCGTGACGCGCTCACAAAGCGCAAGCGTGACGCCGTCGGGGTGGTCGATGAACACGCGCAGGGTGTCGTTTGGCAGCAACTCTGCAAGCAGAACCTCGACAGCGGGCTCGCTGTCTATGAGGCGCTCTTCTATCTCAGACTGCAGTGCTGACATCGACTTGGTGGCTCTCTCTTCGGGCATCAGGCGTAAAAAAAAGCGGGCGGGCGCCCACTCTCGGTACTGCAGCCGTCGCATGGGCGACGACTCGAAAGCTGTTAGCCGAGAATAGCATCGGGTCTTCTACATGGTTGAGGCGGGGGTTCTCGCCAGCGCTGTCGGTGACCCCGCTCACGACTTTGCGGCGTCTCGACGCGCGCGATCACGATAGAGACGATAGTCGGCACGGCTGGGCCGCATCGAGCAGGCGACGGCGAGCGGATGACAGGCCTCGCTATGGCGTCCGAGCAGCTGCATCGAGCGACCCAGGCAGAAGAGGGCATAGTCGTTGGTTGGCGCGGCAGCCGCAATCGCCTGAAACTCCTCCGCGGCGCGTTCATAGTGCTGGGCGTGGAACAGAGCCCGCCCGAGCGCCTCGCGGATCGAGGTCTTGCTGGGCTCCAGCTCACGCGCGCGCGTGAGCGGCACGATCGCCGCCATGTGGTCGCCGTGCTCGAGTAGCTCGCATCCACGCCGGTAGAGCTCGTAGACACTGTCCATGCGTCTACTTTAACCACGAGTGCGTGGGTGGGTGGGCATCCCAGTCAAGCACCCTCGCGCAGCCGCTCGACCGTATCGAGGATCCGCTCCGCGACGATCTCCTTGGCGTCCCGCGGGACGCGCTCGTCTCTGTCGCCGGTGAGGATTGTCACCTCGTTGGCTGTCGAATCGAAGCCTATGTCCGAGCGCGAGATGTCGTTGAAGACAACGGCATCGAGGCCCTTGGCGGTGAGCTTGGCACGAGCGTGCTCCAGTCCGCCGGCCCCGTGCTCGGCGGCGAAGCCAACGAGCGTCTGACCCACCCTGCGCCGAGTTGAGAGCCCGCAGAGCACATCGGGCGTCGGTTCGAACTCGACCGTCAGTTGTGACCGGCTTCCCTTCTTGATCTTGCCCTCCACTTGTGTTGCGGGGCGAAAATCGGCGACGGCTGCTGCCATCAGCAAGACATCGCACGCCGGGAACTCTCGCTCGCAGATCTGCTGGAGTTCGGCGGCGTCGTGCACGCGATGGACCGTCACGCCTGTCGGTGCCTCAATCCCGACGTTGGCTGCCACGAGCGTCACCTCGGCTCCGCGCTTGCGCGCCGCTGCGGCGAGCGCGAAGCCCATACGCCCGGATGAGCTGTTGCCGATGAAGCGCACGCTGTCGATCGGCTCGCGGGTGCCTCCGGCGCTGATGAGCACGCTCAGCCCACTCCACTGGTCGTGATCGACTGGGCTGCTTGCTGAGGGATCGCCCGCTGGGCTTTCAATGTCTCCCAAAACGAGATGCCCCCCGCGCGCGCGGGGGGCATCTGCCTTCAGAAGAAGTTCCTCACACACGTCGAGCAGCTGCTGTGGCTCGGCCAGACGCCCGATGCCCTGCTCGCCGAGCGAGGCTAGCCGCCCGACATCGGGCTCGACGATGTACACACCACGGGCGCGCAGCAGCTCGATATTGGCTTGCGTCGCCGCGTGCTCGTACATGTGGTCGTTCATCGCTGGCGCGATCACCACAGGGCAGGTGGCGGCAAGCGCACAACTGGTCAGCAGGTTGTCGGCAAGGCCGCCGGCAAGCTTTGCAAGCGTGTTCGCCGAGGCGGGCGCGATCAGGTAGAGGTCAGCGTTGGCCACAAGCTGCAAATGGCTGAGCGGCTGGTGGGCCGGTAGCTCTTGGCCCGGAAAAGCTCCGCGCGCCGGGTCGTGCTCAAACTCGTCTGTGAGCACCGGCGCACCCGTGAGCGCCGCGAAGGACGCCTCCCCCACAAAACGCTGGCTGGTGGGCGTCTGCACGACGCGCAGTGCATGCCCCGCCCCGCTTGCCAGCCTTATGAGCTCAAGCGCCTTGTAGGCGGCAATGCCGCCGCTGACGCCGAGCAAGATCCGTGCCATGTTGACTTCTTAGGCGCCTCGTCCGCTTATCTCAAGCGCTGGTCGAGCGCTTGCGCGGAGCGAGGACGCGTACGTGGCGCCGCTGCAGTCCCCTGCTTCAGCGATAGTGGTACTTGATCTTCCCCGCTGCCACTTCCTCGAGCGCGATCGTGAGGTAGTTCTTGGACGCGGTCTCGATCATCGGCGGCGGGAATTCCTCGAAGGCCCCCTCGCCGAGATTGTGGTAGTAGCTGTTGATCTGGCGCGCACGCTTGGCGGCGACGAGCACGCTCGCATAGTTGGAGTCGACGTTGTCGAGCAGACGGTCGATACGGGGTGAGGTCATCATGGTGTGCAGGGGGCCTTTCGTGGTGGACTTGCAGTGTAGCCGGCAGCCTCGCGAATCGAGCCGCGCGGACCTTCGAGCAATCGCTCAGAGTCTGGTCGGTTGAGCTTTTAGTGGTCCTGCTCAGGGTTTGATGCGCCTTGGGGTCGACCGCATC
This sequence comes from Solirubrobacteraceae bacterium, assembly GCA_036008605.1. Taxonomy (GTDB): domain Bacteria; phylum Actinomycetota; class Thermoleophilia; order Solirubrobacterales; family Solirubrobacteraceae; genus Palsa-744. Next base: position 87,836 of record DASYNL010000026.1, read on the forward strand.
AGACCAGCTCGGCGGAGACGATCGCTACCAATTCATCGAGCGCATCGTCTAGACGATCGTTGATCACTACGTGGGCAAACTCCTCCCGGGCGGACAGCTCCCGCTCGGCGACCCCAAGGCGACGCTCGACCTCCTCGCTGCCGTCCGTTCCGCGTCCGATCAGTCTTGTGCGCAAGGCTTCGAGCGACGGCGGGTCAATGAAGACCTGCACTGCCTCGGGCATCGCGACGCGCACCTGGCGAGCACCCTGGACCTCGATCTCCAGCACCACCGGCGCCCCGGCGAGGACCCGTTGCTCGAGCTCGCTGCGCAACGTGCCATAACGACGCCCGGCGTAGTCGGCATGCTCGACGAAGTCGCCGGCCTGCACATGACGCTCGAACTCATCGCTCGAGAGGAAGTGGTAATCGACTCCGTCCCGCTCGCCCGGCCTCGGTGAGCGCGTCGTGGCCGATATCGACAGCTCGAGCTGTGGGAGCCGCTCCATCAATCCACGGATGAGCGTTCCCTTTCCCACGCCGGAAGGTCCGGTGATCACAAAGACGCGTGCCATGCGCGGGACCTTAATGTCGAGAGCGGCGGGAGAGGATCGGCCCGGCGGCTGGCCTAGCGGCGCAGCAGCGATACGAGCTCGCTGCGCTGTCTGTCCGAGAGCCCGCCGATCGTCTTGCTCGGCGAGATACGGCAGTGCGCGAGGATCTTGTTGACCTTGACGCGACCGTACTTGGGTACGGCGAGCAGCATGTCGAAGACCTTGGCCGTCTCGACGTACTCCGGTGGGTGCAGCAGCAGTGTGTGGATCGAGAGCCTGCCGGCCTTCAGATCGCGCTTGAGCTGCGCGCGCTCGGTGCGGATGAGGTTGGCGCGCGCAAGCGCGTCCATACGTTGGTTGAGCGACCGCTCAGGGGCGGCAGACGGCTTGGAGGTCATGGTCGAAGACATCGTGCCCGTCGCGGTTGGCATGGGCGGCGAGTCTACACACCCGCGCGCCCCGTTCAAGGCCAACCCGCTGAATTCGCATGAAGCTCAGGTTGAGCTTTAGCTACGTCGAGGATGGTGGATGGTGCCGAGGCCCGTTTGCAGGGGTTTTCCAGCGCTAAAGCTGACGGACGCTGACATTCAGGAAGGCCTTGGTCAAGGTCTAGGTGCTCTTTGCGCAAGCACCGGAATGGCCTGTCTATCGGTGGATTCCGCTTTATATAAGGCTGTGAGGGCCATTCGCGCTATCCAGCTCGGTGGCTATGCGCGTGGCGATGGACGGATCCCGAAAGCTCTCGGTGCCGACCGCTACGAGCCGCGCGCCTACATCGAGGAATTGACGAGCGTGGAGCGCATTCTGTACGCCACCCATCCCGACTACGGGGATCGTGACGCGCTTGGCTACCGCAGCCACTTGAGCGAGCGCGACCGGGCGTATCGCGGCACCCGACAGGCCACCGCTGCCACCGCCAAGCCAAAGATCGGGCTGGCCGATGATCCGTTTGTGCCCGGTAGCAGGCCTGAGTGCGGTGGCGCGCAAGGTGTTGATCAGCGAGACGGCGTTGGCGCCGCCTTCCTGCGCGGCCAATGCGCAAGCTGCAACGTCGGCGCAATTGGGCGTCAGCTTGACTATTAGCGGCTTGTGCAACTCTTCTCGGACGGCACACAGCACGCGCTCCAGCGCGAGCGGATCGGCGCCGATGTCAAGGCCCGTTTGCACGTTGGGGCAGGAGACGTTCAGCTCCACCGCTGCTATCTCCGAGCGCGTGTCGCAGGCTTGCAGCAGCGAGGCGATCTCCTCAATAGTCGAGCCCATCACATTGGTGATAAGTGGAACCGTCAGCTGTGCAAGCTCCGGCAGATCCTCTGCGATGTAGCGCTCCAGACCCTTGTTGGGCAGGCCGATCGAGTTGATCAGGCCGGCCTGGGCCTCCCACAGTCTTGGCGGAGGGTTACCGGCGCGCGGCGTGAGCGTGATCGTCTTGGAGACGAACGCCGCGAATGGGAATTCCTCATCGAGCGCCTTCCCGAAAGCACGTCGCGCGGCAATTGCGTCGAATGTGCCCGAGCCGTTGATGACCGGGTGGGCCAGCTCGATGCCGCAGAACTCGACGCTCACGCAAGGCTCCTGGGCTTTGCTTGGCTGCGTGCCGGCACGTTGACGCTCATTGCGGGCTCCCGGCGTGGATCCCGACGTGCTCCAACTCGGCGGCGGCGATCACGGGGCCATCTACGCACACGCGCAAGTAGCCGCTGCGTGCCGGCACAACACAGCCATAACAGGCGCCGAAGCCGCAGGCCATGCCGGCCTCCAGAGCCAACTGGGCCGACACGTCGCGCTCAGCGCACAACGCACGCACCGACTCCAGCATGGGCGGTGGACCGCAGGCGTAGACGGTGGCATGTGCGTCGCGATCCAGTTCGGCACGCAGGAGCTCAGTGACGCGCCCGTGATGGCCGACGGACCCGTCGTCGGTCGCGAGTTGACTGTTGCGGAGGAGCATGGCGCCTTCGGCATGGGCGCTGTCGCGGAAGCCGAGCAGCACCGTCGTGTGTGGGAGGTTGGAGCGGGGTTCGCTATCTACGCGGGGTGCGTCGTCTGAGCCAGGTGTGTCGCCAAAGGAGGGTGTGTTGGTAAAGAGGGGCTCGCTCGCGCTGAGCTCGTCCTGCCAGATAGCAAGCGGGGCGATGCCAACGCCGCCACCGACGAGCAGCGCGCGACGCCCTTGTTCGGGCATCGCAAAGCCCCGGCCAAGCGGCCCGAGCAGCCACAAGCCATCGCCCTCCCTCAGCTCGCATAGACGACGCGTGCCGGGGCCGACGTCCTCCAGCAAGAAGTGGGCTTCGCCGTCCTGAAAGCGTGCATAGGAGAAGGCGCGTGGCAGGTAGGGGCGATCGTCCGTACCCGCACCCCAGCGCTCGGCGGTGGCAAGCATCGCGAACTGGCCTGCAGCTGGCTGAGCGCCGTCTGGGGCGGCGGCCCTGAGGACGCGATAGGCGCCAAGTGGCTCGTTTGCGGTGACCGTGAGCAGTCGCCGCCCGAAGGGGGCGGCTATGCGCTCGCTCACGCTACGCCCGCCCGATCGGGCGTGTCGGGGGTGCGCTCGCCGCGATGCAGCTCCTGTAGGGACAGCACGTCCGGCTCACCGAGCTTGATCGCCTGGGCAATCGCGCGCGCGGCGGAGACACCAGCCGAGAGCGTCGTCAGGCAGGGGATGCCGTGGGCGACCGCCGAGCGGCGGATCTCCCAGCCATCGCTGCGCGCGCCCGAACCGGTGGGTGTGTTGACGATCAGGTTCACCTCTCCCCGCTCGATCCAGTCGACGACATGTGGGGAGCCCTCGCTGATCTTGTTGATCTTCTTGACCGGGACGCCCATGCGCGCTATTGCCTCTGCGGTGCCGCCGGTGGCGAGGATGCGAAAGCCATTGTCGTGCAAGATCTGCGCGACCGCGAAGACACCCGGCTTGTCGGAGTCGGTGACGGAGATGAAGGCAGTGCCGGCGCTTGGCAGTGGCGAGCCGGCAGCTGCCTGCGCCTTGGCGAACGCTGTCGGGAAGTCGCGCGCGATGCCCATCACCTCGCCTGTCGAGCGCATCTCGGGGCCGAGCAGCGAGTCGGCGCCGTCGAAACGGTCGAAGGGCAGCACGGCCTCCTTGACCGATACGTGCTCGCCGAAGCCGACGCCCTCGTGCCCGCTTGGCAGAGCGAGATCGGCGATGCGCTCGCCGAGCATAATGCGACAGGCGAGCTTGGCCAAAGGCAGGCCGACTGCCTTGGAGACGAACGGGACGGTGCGCGAGGCACGCGGGTTGGCCTCGATCACGTACAGGCGGCCCTCGTGGATCGCGTACTGTGCGTTCATCAGTCCCACGACGCCGACGCCGAGCGCGATGTCGCGCGTGGCGGCCCTGATCTGCTCGAGCATCTCCTCCCCAAGCGAGTGCGGCGGCAGGACACAGGCGGAGTCACCGGAGTGCACGCCGGCCTCCTCGACGTGCTGCATGATGCCGCCGATCCACACTTCGTGGCCGTCGCAGAGAGCGTCGACGTCGACCTCGACCGCGTTCTCAAGGAAACGGTCGAGGAAGATGGTCGGTCTGGCCGGTGCGTCGCTGCTGTTCGGCGTCTGTTGATTTTGAGGATTTGAAGTTCGTTCCGCTAGATTATCCGCGGCTGGCAGCTCTCTCTGCAGGTAGTCGGCGAGCCCGTCGCTTGAATAGACGATCTCCATCGCCCGTCCGCCGAGCACGTAGGAGGGCCGCACGAGCAGCGGGAACCCGACCTCATCAGCCTTCGCCAACGCTTCCTGCACCGAGCAGGCCGTCGCGTACGGCGGGGCCTGGTAACCGAGTCGATCCAGCAGCTCGCCGAAGCGGCCGCGGTCCTCGGCCAGGTCGATCGCCTCGACACTCGTGCCAAGCAGCGGCACGCCTGCCTCGACCAGACCAGCGGCCAACTTCAGAGGGGTTTGGCCGCCGAACTGCACGATCACGCCCTCAGGCCGCTCCACCTCGATCACGCCGAGCACATCCTCGAGCGTCAGCGGCTCGAAGTAGAGGCGGTCGGAGGTGTCGTAGTCGGTCGAGACAGTCTCGGGGTTGCAGTTGATTATCACCGCGTCACGGCCAGACTCACGCACGGTCATCGCTGCGTGCACGCAGCAGTAGTCGAACTCGATGCCCTGGCCGATGCGGTTGGGGCCAGCGCCGAGGATCACGACCGATGCGCGCTCCCCCCTTGTCACCTCATGAGCTGCTTTGCGCTCCCAGCCAGAGTAGTAATAAGGGGTGCGTGCGGGGAACTCGGCGGCGCAGGTGTCAACCGACTTGAACGAGCGCTCGCCCGCAAAGCTGGCCTGCGGGTCCTTGGCGATCTGCTCCAGCTCGGCCAGGAACCACGGGTCGATCGAGGTACGCTCATGGACCTGCGCGATCCCGACGTCGCGCGCCAACAGCTCGAGGATCGCCTCATAGCGGTCGGCCGTTGGCCTGAGCAGCGAATCGAGCAACTCCTGCTCTGAGTGCTCGCCCAGGCGCGGCGGCTTGTCGAGCTCACGCGAGCGCAAGGCCTTCGCAAACGCCTGAGAGAACGTGCGTCCGATCGCCATCGCCTCCCCCACCGACTTCATGTGTGTGGAGAGCGTCGGCACCGCACCCGGGAACTTCTCGAAGGCAAAGCGCGGCCACTTGACGACCACGTAGTCAATCGTCGGCTCGAAGCTCGCAGGAGTGACGCCGGTGATGTCGTTGGTGATCTCCTCCAGCAGATAGCCAACCGCCAGACGCGCGGCGATCTTTGCGATCGGAAAGCCTGTCGCCTTGGAGGCAAGCGCAGAGGAGCGCGAGACGCGCGGGTTCATCTCGATGATGAGGATCTCCTCGGTCTCGGGATTGACCGCGAACTGCACATTCGAGCCGCCCGTCTCCACGCCCACGGCGCGGATCACGGCGATCGCCTGGTCGCGCAACTGTTGGTAGAGGGAGTCGGTAAGCGTCTGTTGTGGGGCGACCGTCACCGAATCTCCCGTGTGCACACCCATCGGGTCGATGTTCTCGATCGAGCAGACGATCACGACGTTGTCGGCTTTGTCGCGCATCACCTCCAGCTCGAACTCCCCCCAGCCGAGCACCGACTGATCGAGCAGCACCTGGCCGATCGGCGAGGCCTCGATGCCACGGCCGGCGATCAGCTCAAACTCCTCCTCGCTGCGTGCGATGCCTCCACCCCGGCCTCCCAGGGTGAAGGCTGGGCGTACGATGCAGGGCAGCCCAAGCCGTGGCAGCGCGGCGCGTGCCTCCTCCAGCGTCGTTGCGATCGCGCTTTCGGGCATCCTCAGGCCCGCACGCGCCATTGCTGCGCCGAACAGGTCACGGTCCTCGGCACAGGTGATCGCGTCGTAGTTGGCGCCAATCAGCTCTACGCCGTAGCGCTCGAGCGTGCCGTCGTCGTGCAACGCCTTTGCCAGGTTCAGAGCCGTCTGTCCGCCAAGCGTCGGCAACAGCGCGTCTGGGCGCTCGCGCTCGATGATCTTGGCGAGCGGCGCTGGCAGTAGCGGCTCGACATAAGTGGCGTCGGCGAACTCCGGGTCGGTCATGATCGTCGCCGGGTTGGAGTTGACCAGCACGACCCTGTAGCCCTCCTCGCGCAGAACCTTGCACGCCTGCACGCCGGAGTAGTCAAACTCAGCAGCCTGGCCGATCACGATCGGTCCCGACCCCAAGATCAGGATCGTGTGAATGTCATCGCGCCTGGGCATTACACCGGCCCTCGGTCTAGATGAGGAACGCCCAACCAGGACCCCCGGAGGGGGTCCCCTCCCCCCCAAAAACAGGCGACCTTGCCCACCGGCATCACGCGGCCGCGATCCGCTCGAGGAAACGGTCGAACAGATGCAGTGAGTCGTGCGGGCCTGGGCCGGCCTCAGGGTGGTACTGCACCGCGCCGCCGGGTACGTCGAGCAGCTCAAAGCCCTCGACCGTGCGGTCGTATAGGTTCACGTGCGTCAGCTGGGCCGTGCCGAAGTCCGTTTCCCAGCGCACCGGCTCGTCGCTATCGAGCGTGCGCGCGCCGCCTGGGCCGAGCACCGCGAAGCCGTGGTTCTGGGAGGTGATCTCCACATGGCCCGTCTGCAGGTCCTTAACCGGGTGGTTGGCGCCGCGGTGGCCAAAGGGGAGCTTGTATGTCTCAAGGCCAAGCGCGCGGCACAGCAGCTGGTGGCCGAGGCAGATGCCCCACACAGGCTTCTTGCCGACAATCTCGCGCACCGTGTCGACCACGTAGCCGAGGGCGGCAGGGTCTCCGGGGCCGTTGGCGACGAACACCGCATCGGGATCGTCGCCGAGCAGCTGCTCAGCCGACGTAGAGCATGGGTAAAGCGCCACGCGGGCACCGCGCTCGACGAGATTGCGCACGATCGAGGACTTGATGCCCGTGTCGAGTACCGCGATCAAAGGTCCTGGGCCGGCCCCTTCTGCGAGGCGCGAGGGCATCCTCCCTTCCCTCTCACCGTGGATGCTCACCTGCTCAGGGGTCACAACGGACGCTAGATCCAGGCCGCTCATCGACGGCTCTGCCTCGATCAGTGCTCGTGCTTTGTCCTCGCTCACGCGCTCCGGAAATATGCCGCCGCGCATCGCGCCCGCCTCGCGGATGTGGCGCACCAGCGCACGTGTGTCCACTCCACTGATCGCGGGCACATCGCAGTCGCGCAGCCAGTCCAACCAGCCGCGCTCGGCCTCGGGCGCGTCCTCGCGGTTGCACGCCTCGCGCATGATCACGGCACGAGCCCAGATGCGCTCTGACTCCATTGCACGCTGGCTAACTCCGTAGTTGCCGATGTGGGGGTAGGTGAAGGTGATCAGCTGGCCCGCGAAGGAAGGATCGCTGACTGACTCCTGATAGCCGGACATGCCAGTCGTGAACACAACCTCTCCCACGGCATGTGAGTCGGCCGCACACGCTTCGCCATCAAAACGGGTGCCGTCCTCGAGCAGCACATATGCGGTCGCGTCGCTCATGAGGCCTCTGAGAGGGCCGTAGGTCGAGTCAGACAAGCACGCACCGACAGCTGTGCGCCGATTGGAGGTCGCAGAGACCTCCAATCGGCCGGCACACAAGGGAGCGAGGACGCAGCATGGCGAAAGCTCATAGTCATCTCAGACGATGAGCCTCTGGACTTCCTTGAACTCCGGTGTACCTGCCCGCTCGAGCAGCTCGAACAGGACGGACTCGACCGTGCTAACGGTCGCTCCCGCGCGCTCCAAGCGCTCCAGCCCACGCTCGTAGTCGAGCGCGTGGCGCGAGCCGACGGCGTCGGCAGGCACATGCACTTCGATTCCCCGATCGAGTAGATCATGCGCGGTCTGGGAGACGCACACATGCGTCTCGATCCCGCACACGATCGCCTGGGTGCGCCAACCCAGATCGAAGCCGTCCGCGCGCACGGCCGAGAAGACAGTCTTCTCGATGCGCGGCTCGTCCTCCAGTGAGACCTCGGGCGCGGTGTGACCCAAGCCCTTTGGATACTGCTCGCTAACGATGCGCGGCACGTCGAGTATCCGTCCGGCGCGCACCAGCTTCGAGCATGCTTGTGCGACCGAGTCGAAGCTCGCGTAAGAACGAAAGCCCTCCTGTACGTCCACCACGATCAAAACCGCTTCATCGCGCTTGAGCAGACTCATGCGACTCTCTCACTGGCAATGACCAGTTTCCATGGACGCGCAGGGCAAGCTGGGCAAGGACGTACCCCTTTCGGGGCACAAGCAATTCGCGTGGCGTGCTTCAGCACGCGAGCGACTGAGGACGCAGCCCAGCGCCGCCATGTATGTCCATGGCTCACGAACCCACCACCGAGAATGCCGGCTTGCGGTAGGCCACAGCGCCGGCTGCCACTGTCATCAGCACACGTCCGGTGAGCCGCCGCCCGGCAAAACAGCAGTTCTCAGAGCGGCTCTCCCAGCCATGCTCGCCCGCCACCCACTCGGCCGAGAGGTCGCAAAGTGTCAGGTTCGCCGGCTCGCCTACGGCGATGCGAGGAGTCGGCAGACCGAAGAGATCGGCCCCGGCGGTCATCCGCTCCACAAGCAGCGAGAGATCGATCGTGCCCGGCAGCACAAGCTCGGTGTGAAGTGCGGCGAAGGCCGTCTCCAGGCCCGTCGTGCCCATCGGGGCCTGCTCGAAGGGAACCTCCTTTTCGTGGCGCGCGTGCGGGGCGTGGTCGGTGGCGACACAGTCGATCGTGCCCGAGCGCAAGCCCTCGACCAGCGCCAGTCGATCGACCTCGCTTGCCAGCGGTGGGTTCATCTTCATGCGCGTGTCCATCGAGCGCACGTGCTCGTCGGTGAGGAGCAGGTGATGTGGAGTGACCTCAGCGCTGACGCGAAAGCCACGCTCCTTTGCCGTGGCGACCGCGTGTACCGACGCAGCGCAGCTGAGGTGCTGGAAGTGGACGCGCCCGTCCTCGTAGCCTGCCAGCTCGGCGTCGCGGGCGACCATCGTGGACTCGCTCACACTCGGGATGCCGCCAATGCCGAGCGCCGCGCTGACGGAACCCTCGTGCATCGAGCCGCCATGGGAGAGCGAGGGGTCCTCCTCATGCAGCGTGAGCACCCCACCGCACAGGCGCTGATACTGCAGCGCCTTGCGCAGCACTCCGGCACTTGCAACCGGACGTCCGTCGTCGGTGAAGCCAAGTGCGCCCTCCCCCATAAGCTCGGCCATCTCGGTCAACTCTCCGCCGGCGAGGCCACGTGTGATCGCCGCCAGGAAGCCGACGGGTACGCGCGCCTCCCTAATGGCGGCCTCGCGCAGCGAGCGCAACAGTGGCGCCGAGTCGATCACGGGATCCGTGTTGGGCATCGCGATCACCGCACAGAACCCCCCGACGGCCGCGGCGCGTGTGCCGGTTTCCAAGTCCTCCTTGTGCTCCTGGCCAGGGCTGCGCAGATGCACGTGCGGATCGACAAATGCAGGCAGCAGATGCTTACCCTCGCCCCGGGCCACCTCGGTGTCGCCGTCCGCGCTCAGCTCGCCCGCGGCGGCAATCTCGACGATCTGCCCGGCACGCACGAGCACGTCGGCCGGCACGTCGAGGCCGCTGCGCGGATCGAGTACGTGGGCACCTGCGATTAGCAATTTGGCGTCGGCGCTCATGCCGTGCACCAGCGAGGCGGCCTTCACACAAGCCTCGCTTGTCTCGAAGCAGTCATGTTCTGATCAGCGCTCACGCCAGTTGTGGCTCGGGGACAGGACGAAATGCGCGTGAGCCCGAGAGCAGTTCGTAGAGGACAGCCATGCGCACGACCACGCCGGCCTCGACTTGTGCGGTGATCAGCGCCTGTGGTGAGTCGGCAACCTCGCCGGAGAGCTCGACACCGCGGTTGACAGGACCCGGGTGCATAAGCAACTGCCGCGGAGACAACCGGCGCGTGTTGATCTGGAAGCAGGCGGCGTACTCGCGCAGCGAAGGCACCCACGACTCGTTCATGCGCTCGTGCTGCATGCGCAGCGTGTACACCACGTCGGCGTCTGCCAGCTCATCGAGCGTGTAGCGAACCTCGCAACCGAGCCGCTGGATCCCGCGCGGGATCAGAGTTGGCGGACCGGCAACTGTCACCTTGGCACCCATGCACTGAAAAGCAAGGATGTTCGAGCGCGCGACGCGCGAGTGCGCGACGTCTCCCACGATCCAGATCGACGTCCCATCGAGCGGGCCGATGCGCTTTTGTAGCGTGTAGACGTCAAGCAGAGCTTGCGTGGGGTGCTCGTGCTTGCCGTCGCCGGCGTTGACGATTGCGGCGTTGGTCCAGCCTGAGACCAGCTCGGCGGCTCCAGCCCACGGCGTGCGGATCACGATCGCGTCGGGCTTGTGCGCGCTCAGCGTCAAAACAGTGTCCTTCAGCGACTCGCCCTTCTCGACGCTCGAGCCGCTGGAGACGAAGTTGACGACGTCTGCAGAGAGGCGCTTGGCGGCCAGCTCGAAGGAGCTGCGCGTGCGCGTGGAGGCCTCGTAGAAGAGGTTGAGCACCATACGCCCACGCAGGGCCGGCACCTTCTTGATCTCGCGGTCGGAGACCTCGGCAAAGCGCGAGGCCTGCTGGACGATCCGCTCGATCGTCTCGCGGTCAAGATCCTCGATTGAGAGTAGGTGGTTCATGCGCTGGACCGTGCTCCCCCGCCGCGCAGGGAAACGGTGTTCGCGAACGGGGGGGTGTTCGCGAACGGACGATTCCTAGGCTGAAGTGCGATGCCCCCTACGCGCGCGCGCGGCGTTGTGTTTTTGGGCTGCCGGTTCACGCGCCCGCCCCAACCGTGGCACGCCCGATCGCGACCTCGTCGATACCATCTAGCTCGCGGACGCGCACACTGACGTACTCCTCGCGCGCGGTGGGCAGGTTCTTGCCGACGTAGTCCGGGCGGATCGGCAGCTCTCGGTGTCCGCGGTCGGCGAGCACGGCCAACTGCACCCGCTCAGGGCGACCGTAGTCGAACAGCGCCTCGATCGCGGCACGCACGGTGCGCCCGGTATAGAGCACGTCGTCGACGATCACGATCGTGCGCTCGGAGGAATCGAAGTCGATGTGTGAAGCATGCACGACGGGCGCCTGCGGACGCGAGGCGACGTCGTCGCGGTAGAAGCCGATGTCAAGGTCCCCAAGCGGAACGTCTTCTTGCAAGAGGTCGGCCAGCAGCAGCTGGAGGCGCTGGGCGAGGATCGCTCCGCGACGGTGAATACCAACTAGAGCGACTGTCGAGGGGGTCGGGTTGCGCTCGTCTATCTCATGCGCGATGCGCACCAGCGCCCGCGCAATCTCGTCCTCTCCGAGGACAATCTTCCCGTCTTGCATTCGATTCCTTCCTGGCCTCACCGGACCGGGTTAAAGGAGCAAAGCGACTGTATCAAGGTGTGGCGACGGGCTCCGTGGGCGTCTCGGTCGCGGGAGCGCCGGTCGTTTGCTCGCGCGCGCGACGGTCTGACCAACGGATCAGCTCGGCGGGACCCTTCTCGTGGAAGGGAATGTCGATCGTGTCGAAGTCGCGTGGCGCCTCCGTGGCGGCAAACACCGTGCGCGCCTCTTCGCGCAGGTTGCCGCCCGGATAGCGGGTGGAGATGTGCGTCAGTGCCAGCAGCCGCACTTGTGCGTCGAGCGCGACTTGCGCCGCCTGGCGTGCAGTGGAGTGGCCGGTCTGATGCGCTCGCTCGATCTCTTCCTCGGCAAACGTCGCCTCGTGCACCAACAGATCGGCTTCGTGCGCGGCCAGCGTCAGCATCTCGCACGGAGACGTGTCTCCAGAGATCACGATCTTGCGACCCTCGCGGGTGGGTCCCATCACCTGCTCTGGGCTTACCCCGGCGACGGTCTCCCCGCGTGTAAGCCTGCCAAAGTCAGGTCCTGGTGTCACGCCAAGCTGCTCGGCGAGCTTCGGGTCTAGATGGCCGGGTCGGGAGTCCTCGACGATTGCGTAGCCGTAGGCGCTGTTGTTGCGATGGCTCACCCTGATAGGCGCCACGGCATAGCCGTCGAATGCCACGTCGTCATCGACTTCAAGTTCTGTGACTCGCAGTTCGTACGGGAGCCGGCCATAGATGAAGCGTGTCTGCTCCATCATCTGGGTCAGCCCAGGAGGTCCATAGATCGCCAGTGGCTGGTCGCGTTCGCGCAGCGCAAAGGACTTCAACATCCCGGGCAGCCCGAGCCAGTGATCGGCATGGAAATGCGTGATGAACACGCAGCCAACATCCGCAAGTCCCACTGAACGCATCAGTTGACGCTGTGTGCCTTCGCCGCAATCAAACAGCAGCCTGTCGCCGCCACGGCGCAAGAGGATCGCGGGGAGCCCACGGCGGGGGCTCGGCACCGAGCCGCCGGTGCCCGCGAAGAACAGAGAGAGGTCCATGGGCGCAACGGTAGCGATCAGGACTTCCGCTCGGCGGTAAGCTCTGTCGGCAAAGATGCCTTTCGATGGCGTCCGTTGCGCCCGTAGCTCAGTGGATAGAGCGCTCGCCTCCGGAGCGAGAGGTCGCAAGTTCGAATCTTGCCGGGCGCGTGGCGAAATTCGCTCAAACCCAATCTTGTCTGCCCAGGTTGTTTGGCTAAGAGGCAAGAGAGCTTTAGATGCAGGCCTGGGGTATTCTCGCTCAATGAAGAGGCGCATCGTGGTCCTGGGAGCCGGCTTCGGTGGCCTTGAGCTGACGACGACACTCTCCGAGGCGCTCGGCGATAAGGTCGAGGTCACCCTGATCGACAAGAGCGACTCATTCGTGTTCGGGTACTCGAAGCTCGATGTGCTGTTCGGCAGAACGACGCTCGATGCCGTGCGTCTCCCCTACAGCGAGATAGTCAAGCCGGGCGTGCGCTTTCTGCAGGAGACGATTACCGCGATCGATCCTCAGGCACGGACGGTGAGGACCGAGACAGGTGTATACCAGGCGGATGTTCTCGTCGTTGCGCTTGGCGCCGACTACGACTTCGACGCGACACCAGGTCTAGTCGAGAGCAACGAGTTCTACTCGGTGGCCGGCGCACAGCGACTAAGCGAGTTGCTCCCTGACTTCAGGCAAGGTCGGGCGATAGTCGGTGTCTGTGGAGCGCCTTTCAAGTGTCCGCCAGCACCAAGTGAGACTGCGCTACTGCTGCACGACTATCTACTAACGCGCGGCGTGCGTCAGGTCTGCGAAATCACCTTCGTCCTGCCTCTTGGGAGCCCTGTCCCTCCTTCACCAGACACCTCGCGCGCGCTGGAGGCAGCCTTCGCCGAGCGCGACATAACGTTCGTTCCAGGCCGCCGCGTGAGCTCGGTCGACTCAGCACGCGGCATTGCTGTGCTCGACGACGGAAGCGAGCTGTCATATGACCTATTTCTAGGTGTCCCGAAGCATCGTGCCCCCGACGTGGTCATCGCGAGCGGAATGACCGAGGACGGTTTCATACCCGTCAGTTCGAAGACGCTCGAGACACGTTTTCCGGGTGTGTATGCGGTCGGCGACGTCACCACCGCGGGCGTGCCGAAGGCCGGAGTGTTCGCCGAGGGCGCAGCACGAGTAGTGGCAGCTTCGGTGGTCGCGAGCATACGTGGCGGTGAGCAGCCGGCTCCCTACGACGGGATCGGCATCTGCTACATCGAGTTCGGAGCTGGCCGCATCGGCCGTGTGCAGGTGGACTTCCTCTCAGGGCCAAAGCCGACGGGCACGTTCGGCAAGCCATCGGCAGCACTTGCCGCCGACAAGCAGAACTTCGGCTCCACCCGGCGCGCGCGCTGGTTCGGCCGCTGAGCCCAAATCGAAGTTGCGCATGCAACCCGGTTGGCCACTAGGATCAACCTATGTGCGTTGGATGCGCAATGGCAGCAGCCTCCGCGGCCAGTGGCTTGCGTACGTGGCTTCAGACCCACAACTTGGGCTGGCTAACGCCAAAACGTCTACGTGCGATTACGATCGGTGCGATGTGCGCCGCGGGACTCGTATCCACGATCGGCGTCAGCGGCTCGACGCCACCATCAGCCCACGCCGCTGTCCCCACACAGCACGTGACCGGCAGCACTGCTCGCTAGACAACCAAGCTTCTAGAGCGTCGGTGGTCAAGCAATGCAATGACGCAAGAAGCGAAGTGTGCTTTGCACACGAGCGACTGCCTGTACCTGAAGGGTGAGGACGACGCCGCAGTGCGCCGACCAACGACGCTCTAGCCGCCGGCTACAGCTGGCAGGATCGTAAGCTCCGCTCCGTCGTCAACCGGAGTGTCCAGGCCGTCGAGAAAGCGAATGTCCTCACCGCTCAGGTACACGTTTACGAAGCGCCTAAGCGAACCGCTCTCGTCCGCCAGGCGCTCGCTGAGCCCGTCGTAGCGCTCGTAGAGGCTGTCCAAGACCTCACGTACTGTGGCGCCTTCGAGTTGAGCTTCGCTCTCCCCGCCGGCGGCGGAGCGAAGCTGGGTTGGGATCTTGACCGTGACGCCCATCGCGCTAGCTCCTCGCGCTCACAACCCCGGCTGCTGTGGAGGCCGAGTGTCGAGTGGGACTAGAACGCAAGGAGCGTGGCGTGCTCGTCGGCACGTGAGCGACTGAGGACAACGCCCCGCGAAGGCAATCGGCCTCCACAGCCTCGAACTGCTCGACCGACGGATCTATCTCGTGCGACTCGAAAGTGCCGCGCACCGCGTCGAGCGTCTTCAGGCCCTCGCCTGTGATCACCAGCACCACACGCTCGTCGGGACCGATGTCTCCGCGCGCGGCGAGCTTCGCCAGCACGGCCGTCGTGACGCCGCCAGCCGTCTCGGTGAAGATGCCGGTCGTCTGTGCGAGCAGCGCGATGCCGTCGCGGATCTCCTGGTCTGAGACGGAGTCGACACCGCCGCCACTGCGCCGTGCCTCCTCGATCGCGTACGGCCCGTCGGCGGGATTGCCGATCGCAAGCGACTTGGCGATCGTGTTCGGCTTCACCGGCTTGCAGACGTCGTGTCCGGCAGCGAATGCAGAGGCGACCGGCGAGCAGCCATCGGCCTGCGCGCCGTTCATGCGCGGCGCCGGGTGGGTGGGGTCCCCAACCAGCCCGAGCTCGCGCCACTCAGCAAAGCCCTTGGCGACCTTCGTGAACAACGAGCCCGAGGCGATCGGCACGACGCACCGGTCGGGAAGCTCGAAGCCGAGCTGCTCTGCGATCTCATACGCAAGCGTCTTCGATCCCTCGGCGTAGTAGGGCCGCAGATTAACGTTTACAAACGCCCAGTCGCGCTCGGCCGAGAGCTCGGTGCAGAGCCGGTTAACGTCGTCGTAGTTGCCCCTCACGGCGACCAGTTTCGTCCCATAGATGCCGGTCGCGAGGATCTTCTGCTCCTCCAGGTCGGCAGGAATGAATACGTAGGACTCAAGGCCCAGTGCCGCCCCGTGAGCGGCGACGGAGTTGGCCAGGTTACCCGTGGAGGCGCAAGCGATCGTCTTGAAGCCGAGCTCGCGCGCGCGGGCAGTGGCGACCGATACGACGCGATCCTTGAAGGAGTGGGTTGGGTTGGCGGCGTCGTTCTTGACCCACACCTCGCGTAGCCCGAGTCGTTGGGCGAGACGGTCGGCCTTGATCAGCGGCGTGCACCCGGCCGGCAGGCCGGTACGCGATGCCAGCCGGCCTGAAGGCCCAGGAGGACCGTCGAGCACCGGCAGGAAGTCCGCGTAGCGCCAGATGTTTTGAGGGCCGGCCTGGATGCGTCGGCGCAGCCCATCGACATCATTGCCGAGGCGGCTGTGGTCATATGCGACCTCGAGTGGCCCGAAGCAGCGATCGCATACGTACAACGCCTCAAGGGGAAACTCGGTACGGCACTCTCTGCATCTAAGGTGTGTGACAGCCACGGAGGGCTCCTTCCATATCGTCTTCGCCGGTGAACCGTGTGGCAAAGACTGGAAGCCCGCCACACATCTCTCTGGAATTGGCACCTGCCGCTTTTACACGGTGGTTGTCGGGGGTTCACTGGGCCAGGTCCCTCCACCCCTCTGGATGTGTTCAGCTATGCGCTGGCAAGTATAGGAGGCTATGCAGCGGAACACAAGACCTGAGTGCGCGATGTGGGTCTTGTAGGCCCTGCAAGCCTGAAGAGCCTGCTTTGAAGCCTTTGTTTGACGATCTATCGATGTCTAGTGCCTTGGCTAGATCAAGCTGATCAGCCCTCGGTAACGCATCCTCCCTTGCGGTGTACGGGCTTGCAGTGAGCACAGGAGTAAGCCCCGATGATCGCGCTCCGGCGGACGCACCCGACGTCTTCGAGCCGATTGCGCCCGCGAGCAAGAAGCGGATGCTGATCATCGTCAATCCGTACGCCACGACGGTCTCCGATCGCCTACGCCACCTCGTCGTCTACGCCCTCCAGGGCCGCTACGAGGTCGACGCCGTTGACACCGAGGCACGCGGCCACGCGATCGAGCTGTGCCGCGAGGCAGCCCATGAGGGCTATGACGTGGTCGTGGCCTTCGGTGGCGATGGCACGGTCAATGAAGCCGCCAATGGCCTACAGGGCTCCCCCACCCCGCTCACGTGCCTGCCGGGCGGCTCGGCCAACGTCTACGGCAAGATCCTCGGCATCCCAGGCGAGCTGGTCGACGCCACCGAGCACCTGCTGGCGATGGCCGACGACTGGCAGCCGCGCAAGGTCGACCTCGGCGTGGTCAACGGTCGCTGCTTCACCTTCGCCTCCGGCCTCGGCCTGGACGCAAGCGTCGTCAAGCGCGTGGACTCCAACCCGCATCTGAAGGCGCGCTTTGGCGCCTACTACTTCACCTGGGCCGCGGTGAGCACGTTCACGCGCCGCTACATCCTCAAACCGCCGCGCCTACAGGTCGAGCTTGGCGAAGGACAGCACAGCGGCGTCACCGCGATCGTCCAAAATGGATCTCCGTTCACGTACTTCAAGGACCGTCCGATCAAGGTCGCCGATGGCGCGGAGCTCGACTCGGGCACGCTGGAGACCTCAGTCCTGCATCGTGCTCGACCGTTCGACATGCCCTCGATCGCCTATAGAGCGTTCTCCAAGCACGCACGGATCGCCCGCCACCGGCAGGTCAGCTCTCTGGGAGAGGCTCTGGAGCTGACCGTCTCCTCAACCGACGGGCAGCCGCTGCCGCTCCAGGTAGACGGCGACTACCTCGGTGATGTGATGCAGGCGCGCTACTCGGTGCTTCCACGCTCGCTGAGCGTCATCTCCTAAAGACGGAGCCGACCGTGGCCGGCTCCGGATCCTTAGCCGAGAGTGCGCGACTCGCTGCCACGAATACACGCAGCAACGCACATCAGCGGCAGCTAACCCGCGCCGCCAGGCGTCACACGGTAAGCGTCGAACACCGCGTCGGTGTTGCGCAGCCGTGAGATTGCACCCTTCAGACTCTGCGTGTCGGCCAGCTCCACCACGAAACGGTTCTTGACCATCGGGGGGCTCGACAAGCAACGAGCTTCGAGGATGTTGGCGCCGGACTCCGAGAACGCACGTGAAAGGTCCTCGAGCAGCCGGTGGCGATCCCAAGCGTCGATGTGGATTTCCACCACGAACGAGGTCTCCTGGTCGCCCTCCCAGCCCACATCGGTGAAGCGTTCGGGATTACGCTGCAAAAGCTTCGCGTTCGGGCAGTCCTTGCGGTGAATCGTGATGCCACGACCGAGTGAGATGTAGCCCACGATCGGATCTCCCGGAACCGGCCGGCAGCACTTGGCAAGACGCAACATCACGTCTTCCACCCCATCCACCCTGATCCCATACTTGCCGGAGGATGTAGTCGGGCGCTGGCGCGGACGGCCGACCTTGAGCAGGTCGCTGGCGCTCGTGTCGCCGTCGGCGGCCTCGCCTTGCTTGAGGCGCTGCAGCACTTTGTTGACGACCACCTTGGGCGAGATCTTCGCGCCTCCGAGTGCGATATAGAAGTCGTCGGCCTTGCGGTAGCCCATCTCGCGGATCACATCGGCAAGCAGCGCCGAGCCGGTGATCTTCTGTGCCGGCAGGCCCTGCTTCTTGAGGTGTTCCTGCAACAGCTCGCGTCCGGTGTGCTCAGTGCCCTCACGCGACTCTGCCTTGAACCACTGCTTGATCTTGTTGCGTGCCCGAGTCGTCTTGACCATGGCAAGCCAATCGCGCGAAGGCCCGCGCTCGCGCTTGGCTGTCAGGATCTCAACGATGTCGCCTGAGCGCAGCTCGTAGTGCAGCGGCACGATCTTGCCGTTCACACGCGCCCCTACACAGCGGTGGCCGATCTCGGTGTGCACCTCATAGGCGAAGTCGAGCGGTGTCGCGCCGGCGGCAAGTGACTTGACCTCGCCCTTGGGCGTGAACACGAACACCTCGTCCTCGAACAGGTCAATGCGCAGGCTCTCCATGAACTCTTGCGGATCTGACATCTCCTGCTGCCAGTCGAGCATCGAGCGCAGCCACTTCATCTTGGCGTCGCCGTCGGGTCCCGCCTGGGCTTCGCTTGACGAGCGCTGCTTGTAAACCCAGTGCGCAGCCACGCCGAACTCAGCCATCTCGTGCATCTCCTGCGTGCGGATTTGGATCTCCAAGGGTCGTCCCTCGGGTCCGATGATGGTCGTGTGCAGCGACTGGTACATGTTGAACTTTGGCATCGCGATGAAGTCCTTGAAGCGTCCTGGCAGTGGCTTCCAAAGCGAGTGGATCACGCCAATCGCGCCGTAGCAATCCTTCACCGACTCGACGATCACACGCATCGCGGTCAGGTCGTAGATCTCGTTGAACTCGCGACCCTTCTTGGTCATCTTCGAGTAGATCGAGTAGAAGTGCTTAGCTCGTCCGGCGATCTGCGCGGAGATGCCCAGCGTCTGTAGCTCAGCTGCCAGGTAGGCGCCGGCCTCAGCCACGTAGCGCTCGCGGTCCTCGCGCTGCTGGGAGACAAGCTCCTTGATCTCGCGGTACTTGCGTGGGTGAAGCGTCGCGAAAGCAAGATCCTCGAGCTCCCACTTGATCGCATGGATACCGAGGCGGTGAGCTATCGGCGCATAGATCTCGAGCGTCTCGCGCGACTTCTCCAGCTGCTTCTGCTTCGGCATCGCCTCGATCGTGCGCATGTTGTGCAGCCGATCTGCCAGCTTGATCAAGATGACACGCACGTCGCTTGCCATCGCCACCATCATCTTGCGGTAGTTCTCGGCTTGTGCCTCATCGCGCGACTGGAAGGTGATGCCAGTCAGCTTCGTCACTCCGTCGACGATCTGAGCGATCTCCTCGCCGAAGCGCTCACGCACCTCCTCGATCGAGGCTGAGGTGTCCTCGACCGTGTCGTGTAGCAGTGCCGCGCACAGCGTCTCGGTGTCGAGGCGCATGCCGGCGCAGATGCGCGCCACCCCAACCGGGTGCACAATGAAGTCCTCGCCGGACTTGCGCCGCTGCGCGGCATGGTGCTCGCAGGCGAACACAAATGCGTCTTCCACGCGCTCGCGGTCGATCTCTACGGCGGCGTCCGCGGCGTGCTCGGAGACGATCGCAAAGAGATCGTCGAGCAGTTGGCGCTCGAGCTCGCTCAGCTCTGCGCGGCGGCTGCGGCGAGTGGTGCTGGCAGCGGGAACAGCGTCGATTGAGCTTGGTCTGGTTGCGGACATGACTTAAGGGTAGCCCCCTTGGAGACAGGTTGGACGTGGCGCAGCACAAGTCGCGGTTCACTGACCCCTTTCCATTCGTTGACCTCCAGAGAGAATGTGGCATCGACAGGCTCTCCTTCGGCCACGCCGAGTTTGCCGTCGTTGCCGAAAGCGACCGCGCGCGCGTGTGT
The DNA here is from genome assembly GCA_036008605.1 of Solirubrobacteraceae bacterium. Classification (GTDB taxonomy): domain Bacteria; phylum Actinomycetota; class Thermoleophilia; order Solirubrobacterales; family Solirubrobacteraceae; genus Palsa-744. Next base: position 107,570 of record DASYNL010000026.1, read on the forward strand.
TCCACCAGACTCGATCGTAAAGCGAGCATGTTTGCCTTCGCCCATCGGGCGCACATCGCGAAGCGAGGCGCCCGCGAGCATCAGCGAGACCGCCGGGTTGCCCTTGCCAAACGGCGCCAGACGGCGAAGTTCTTCGGCCAGCTCCATATCGAGCTGCTCGCCGCTGAGAAGCGCATCGACGCGCTCGCGCTCCACCAGATCCTCGGCGCTCAGGACTCGCTCGGCATGGGCATCCAGCGCCGCGGCAAAGGCCTCCACGCTCTCGCGCCGCAACTCCACGCCCGCCGCTGCGCTGTGACCCCCATAGCGCAGGAGATGCCCAGCGCAGGCGGTGAGTCCAGCGAGTAGGTCATACCCCTCGATCCCACGTCCCGATCCGCGTGCGCTCTCACCGTCGAATGAGACCAATACGACCGGCCTGCGGTAGCGCTCCACAAGCCGCGACGCGACAATTCCAATCACACCGCGATGCCAGCCCTCGCCGGCAAGCACATAGGCCCAGTGACCCTCGGCGTCCCCCAGTTGGGCGATCTGTGCTTCGGCTTGCAACCTGATCACAAGCTCTGCCTGTCTGCGCTCGCTGTTGGCCCGGTCGAGCTCATGGGCGATCTGCGCGGCGCGTGCCCGGTCCTCGGTGAGGATCAGCTCCAGCGCCGCATCGGCACGGTACAGACGTCCGGAGGCGTTGATGCGAGGCGCCAGCCCGAAGGCCACGCCTCGCTCGTTCAGCTTGCCCGGCTCGATCCTTGCCACAGCCATCAACGCACGTAGCCCCGGCTTGTCGGTGGCCGCGAGCACGCGTAGCCCACGACGCACGATGCTGCGGTTCTCGCCAACTAGCGGGACCACGTCGGCGATCGTCGCAAGCGCTACCAGGTCGAGGTCTTCGTCGGCCTCGTGGGGATCGCGACCAGCCGCCAAGAGCGTCGCTTGGACGAGCTTGTGTGCAACCGCGGCAGCGCAGAGATCGCGGCAGGGATAGCTGCACAGCAGCGGATGGACAATCGGTGCATCCGGCAGCTTGCCGTCGGCGCGTGGCAGGTGATGGTCGCTGACGATCACCTCGATGCCGAGCGAGCGTGCGAGTGCCACCTCCTCCACAGCCGTGATACCGCAGTCGACTGTCACGAGCAGACTGGTGCCGCGCTGGGCCAGGCGCCACACGGTGTCCTCGCTCAGCCCATAGCCCTCGGCCCTATCTGGCAGGTACCAGTCGACGTTTGCCCCCAGCTTTCGCAACGTCCGCAGCAGCAGCGCCGTCGAGCACACGCCGTCGACGTCGTAATCGCCGTGGATCGTGATCCGTCGCCCCGCACGGGCCGCGGCGAGGAGAAGCTCGGCCGCGTCGCTCAACCCGGCAAAGCTCTCAAGCTCGTGGTGCTCGTCGGCGGCGAGAAAGGCCCGAGCGCGCAGCGGATCCTCGTAGCCGCGGCGTACCAGCACCTGTGCAAGCGCGTCGCTCACACCGAGCTCGTCGCGCAATTGCGCGATGCTCGCGGGATCGCAGTCGGATATGTCAAAGCGAATCATCGCCCAATCACAGTACGGCTCGCACTAGACGGAACCGACGCGACGGACGTTTGAGGACGACACAACCCGGCCAGGTAGAGAGCTTTGCTAGACGAGCCGATCGCTCGGCCCGAGAGGCGCGAGCTAGTGTCGTTCAGGTCCGAAGCTCTTCGACAGGGACCGATTCGCGCCGGATCCCCTCGAAGTAGACAGCCGCAATGCCAAGCAGCGCGCCAGGAACGGCATATAGAACTACAGCGATATCGGTCGCTTTGATGCCAGGCACCTTCAGCGAGCCGACCTTGACACTGTAGATCAGCAGCCCGATGAGGATCGCGCCTGCCAGCGAGCCGACGAAGGCACCGACGATCCCGCCCCAGAAGCGATCGGGCAGAAAAATCGTGAAATGCCAGATCGACAACCCCATCATCACCCAGCCGAGCATTCCCATCAGCGGCTCCTCCCATGTCTGCGATTGCGCGGCCGGCGCGACTTCGGCTGCTTAGGCTGGTCCTTCATGACGAGATCCTCTGGAGTGAGATCGGCCGCCGGATCGTGCGACACGGACTTCTCGGTATCGCCGTTCAGCTGCTCCGCCCCGTTCACCTGTGCGGCCTTGGTCGCCTTCCTGGTACGTCCGCGCTTGGAGCCGACGCTCGCTGGCGTGCGGCCGCTCTGCTGCTCGGCAAGCTCTGGGCCGATTTCGCGCACCAACTCGTCGAACTCCTCCTTGGAGAGCTGCTCACCCGGGTCCTCGCCAACCTTTGCGGGCGCGGGGCGACCGCGCTTAGTCTTGCCGACGGGCTCGACGTCGATCGGCGCCTCGCCGATTGCCGTCGCATAGGCCGGCACATATCCGAGGTCGCGCTCGATCCGCGCGCGACGGTTGCGATAGATCCCCTCACGCTCCTTCCAGTGCGTCAGCACCGGCGAGGCGATGAAGATCGAGGAGTAGGCGCCCGATGCAATACCGACGAGCAGCGCGAAAGCGAAGTCCTTCAGCGTGGATCCTCCGAACAGCAGCAGCGAGAGCACCGGCAGCAGCGTGCAGAAGCTCGTTGCCAGAGAACGCGTCAGTACCTCCGACATCGAGCGGTTGACGATCTGCGAAAAGGCGGCGCGCGGCATGCGGGGCACGTTCTCGCGCACACGATCGAACACGATGATCGTGTCGTACAGCGAATAGCCCAAGATGGTGAGCAGGGCGGCCACCGTCGCAGTCGTCACTTCGCGCCCAGTCAGCGCATATACACCTGAGGTGATGAGCAGGTCGTGCATCAGTGCGATCAGCACAGGGATCGCGTACTTCCACTCGAACCGCAGCGCGATGTAGATCGAGATCACCAGCAGCGAGGCGATGATCGCGATGATCGCGCTTTTGGCGACGGTCTGGCCGAAGGTGGGTCCGATCGAGGTGCTCGTCCAGTCCTTCGTGCCGGGGGAGGTTGGCCCCGATCCGAACTTCGTATCGAGCGCTTCCTTGACCTTCGCCACTTCCAGCGGTTTCAGCTTCTTCAGCGAGATCTGGTAGCCGTTACCGCCAATGCTCTTGTTTGAGTACTTCTGTACCTCGGCGGTGGGGTACCCGATCGCGGTCATCTCCGACTGCAGCTGATTCTCACCGACAGGTTTTACGAACGCCGTCTGGATGCGCGTGCCGGATTTGAAGTCGATACCGAAGTTCAGCCCCTTGCCACCGATCGCAAGCGCGCCGATCATCAGGATGCAACCCGACAGCGAGAAGAACCAGCGCGAGGCGCCCATGAAATCAAAGGTCCATTTACGGGTCCGCTTGCTCGCTCCGAGCAGCGCCGGATGGGAGACTGCGCGTGAGCGTCCCATCGCGCCGAGCGCAGCCTGCGTGGCGAGCACCGCAGTGAACAGAGTCAACAGCGTTCCGATCCCCAGCGTGAAGGCGAAGCCCTGCACTTCGGCGGTGGCCAGTGCAAATAGGATGAAGGCGGTCATGAAAGTCACGACGTTGGCGTCGACGATCGCCGCGAAGCCGCGCTTGTAGCCGGTCGCGATCCCGGCGGCGATCGAGCGTCCGCCACGGATCTCCTCCTTGACGCGCTCGAAGATCACGATGTTCGCGTCCGCGGCGATGCCGATCGTCAAGATCAGACCGGCGATACCTGGCAGCGTCAGCGTGATTGGAATCAGCTTGATCAGCGCGAAGAAGTAGATGCTGTATACGACCAGCCCCGCGACAGCGATTGCGCCAAGCACACGGTAGAAGGTGAGCAGGAACAAGCACACCACGAGGAAGCCGACCAGCATCGCAATCAGGCCTTGGTTGAGCGCTGTCTTGCCCAGCGTGGCCGAGACCTGCGACTCAGAGATCAGTTCTAGCTTGATTGGCAGTGCGCCAGCCTGAAGCTCGTCGGCGAGGTTCTGAGCGGATGTCAGCGTGAAGCCGCCAGATATCTCCGATCCAGTCGTAGGATCGATGCCTTCGGGGTATTCGGTGTAGTCGATCGCAGGCGCAGTGATGATCTGGTTGTCGAGCACCACGGCGAAGTGCTGCTTGGCCTCTTCCTTAGAGATCCCAGGAAGCTGTGCCGCCTGGCCGCGTTCGGCGATTTCGCGCGTGACGCGCTTGAACGTGGTGATCCCTTTTTTGTCAAATTCGAATGTGACGTCGGGCGCACCCGAGCCGCCATTGGCAAAGCTCTGAACGGGATTCTTGATTTCCTGCCCGTTAAGCACCGGATCGTCGTTGAGCACGTACCAGCTTTCAGGCGATGCGTCGGTGACTTTGCCTTCCTTGCCGGTGATCGGGCTGGCCTGGGCGAGGACCGTGCCGGGATTGACCCGTACTGCCTTCAACTTCGCGCCCTTGGGCGCTTTGTAGTTGTCGGCGTAAAGGTCCTGTTCGGTGTCCTCAGGCCCTTTCAAGACCTTTTTGTGGGCAGTGTCGAGCAGGTACCACTGGCCATATAGGCAACCTTGAACTTGCTTAGGCGTGCAGCCTTCGCTATAGGTGGTGTTGTTTTTGCGAATGATCGCCGGACGCTTGAGCGCACGCTCGACTGCTTCGTACTCCGGTATGCCGGTTTCCGCCGACGCCGCGTCAGGACCGCCCGTGACCTTCGGTTCAAGCCCTTGCGGTGGCTTGCCGTCCGGGCCGATCACATTCGGCTCCCAGTCATAGAACTGCAGCTGTGCGGTCTCGCCAACCTGCTGCTGGGCGCGTTGCTCGTTGGTGACGTCCGGTAGCGCCACATCGATTTCGCTTCCGCCGGTACGCTGGATTTCAGGCTGCGCGACACCGAGTTGATCGACGCGCTTGCGCATGATGTCGATCGAGCGATTGAGCGATTCGGGCGTCACCTTCGCCTCCGCCGTGGGGCGCCCCTGGTAAATGAGCTGTACCCCGCCTTTCAGATCGAGGCCGAGGCGCGTGGGCTTGCTCACGATCACCGCAAGCGAGGCGATCGCGAGACCGGCGACGATCAGCAGGACAAGGGCGTTGCGACGACGGTTGGCCATTACCCAAGAGCCTACTTGTCGGGGGTGAGCACCAGCAGCAGCCCACCGTCGTCGTCATATGCCGGGAACATGTCGGCCTTGGCGCTGGCTTCGACGTCACGCTCGCCGCTGACCCTGACGGGCACGTCGAGCGCACGCACGCCCCACTCGAGCACCGTTTCAACCGGGTCGTCACCGTTTGCGAAGGTCAGGCCGAGCACCTGCTCGACACGTTGGCCGATCACGCCTTCCTCCTCAAGGCCCGTGAAGGCAAAGGAGTTCTTGCCACAGCCGACGATGCGCCCCTCGCCGTCGCATACGAAGAAGGCCGCATCGGGCGCCGGGTAGTAGTCATCGAGCAGCTCGAACAAGAAGGCAAAGCCGCACTTATCACAGCCCTTGCGCTGGCGCGTAAAGCCGATGTTGCGGTCGATCTCTCGAGTACGGTGTCCGCAGTTTGGACAGATGAAGGGATGAGCCATTGGACTTCACAGAGTAGGGGAGCGAGCTGTTCGGCGCGCGCCTGACCCGCCGTGCGTAAGAGACGCGACGACGGCGCAGCCCGATGTGGTGCAGATCGTATGCGCGGCCGTGTGCGCGGCGCTCTTCAGAACAGTGCGCTCGTGCCTGCCCTCTCTCTGGGTAGCTCGGCGCCAATGTGCGCGAACGCAGCTGGCGTTGCGATCCTGCCACGAGCTGTGCGCTTGATCAGCCCCTGTTGCAGTAGGTAGGGCTCATACACGTCCTCGATCGTGTCTTGCTCCTCGCCGACAGCAACAGCAAGTGTGGAGAGACCGACAGGCCCGCCGTCGAACTTGACACAGATGGCTCGCAGGATCTCCCGGTCGAGACGATCGAGACCCTGCTCGTCGACCTCCAAGAGCTCGAGCGCCCCGTGCGCAGCGTCTGCGCTGACAATGCCGTCAAGACGCACCTCGGCGTAGTCGCGCACGCGCTTGAGCAGACGGTTGGCCACGCGCGGCGTACCGCGGCTGCGGGCGGCGATCGCAAGCGCGCCCTCTTCATTGATGTCGATCTGCAAGATCTCGGCCGAGCGCCTGACGATGCCTGCGAGGTCCTCGGCGGAGTAATGCTCAAGGCGCGCCTGGATGCCGAAGCGATCGCGCAGCGGTGTAGTCAGCAGGCCGGCACGGGTGGTGGCCCCGATCAGCGTGAATTGCGGCAGCTCGAGCGTCACGACACGCGCTCCGGCTCCCTGCCCAACGGTGATCGGCAGGCGGCGATCCTCCATCGCCGGGTAGAAAGTCTCCTCAAGCGCACGCGGCAGGCGGTGGATCTCGTCGACGAAGAAAACGCTGCGTGGCTCCAGCGCAGTCAGAAACGCGGCTATGTCCCCCTTGCGCTCGAGCGCCGGCCCGGCGGTCTGAATGAACGGCACGTCGAGCTCTGCGGCGACGATCTGCGCAAGCGAGGTCTTGCCCAGTCCAGGCGGCCCAGCCAGCAACAGGTGGTCGAGCGCCTCTTTGCGTGCCCCGGCAGCCTCGATCGCGACGGCAAGCTGCTCGCGCAATGTCGACTGACCGATGAACTCCTCAAGCGCCCGCGGACGCAGCGAGCGATCGAGCTCGTCCTCCGGCGTCAGGTACGGCGTCTGAATGCGCTCAGCTTGAGTCATCGCAGGCTTGGCTTTCGACTGCTCATGCCGCGCGTGTCGTGCGCAGGGCGCCAGCGATCAGATCCTCAGGGCTCTCGCCATCCAGGTCGCGCAGCAACTCATCGGCTTCTAGCGCGGTGTAGCCGAGCGCGATCAATCCCTCGTGTGCGAGCGTACGGGGAGCGTCGTCTGCTCGACCAATGATTCCGACGCTCTCAAGCGCGCTTTCAACCCCCACCTTCTCGCGCAGCTCAACGATGATGCGCTCGGCCGTGCGCTTGCCGATCCCGGGCACAGCCTGAAAACGCGCAGCATCGGCGCCGGCAATCGCGGACAGCAACTCGCGTGGCGAACCGCTGGAGAGCACCGCCACCGCCACCTTGGGGCCAACGGCCTGCACTGAGAGCAACATCAGGAACAGGTCTCGCTCCTGCTCTGAGTGAAAGCCGTGCAAGAGCAGTGCGTCCTCGCGCACCACCAAGTGGGTGTGCAGACTGGTCTCCTCTCCGACAGCCGGTACGTGGCGCAACGTCTCGCTGGAGACGGCCATGCGATAGCCCACGCCGCCACAAAGCAGAACGACATGATCGGGGCGACGAATCGCTACCTCGCCTCGCACCAAAGCGATCATGTGCGTGCCCCTGCGAGCTGAACAGCCTTGGCAACCGCATCTGAGAGCGGCGTACCGTTGAGATGACACACGCCCACAGCAAGAGCATCGGAGACGTGATCGTTGCTCGGCGTCTCGGGGAGCGTCAGCAGCGTCTGCACCATGCGTGCCACCTGCTCCTTACCCGCGCGGCCATGGCCGCATACGGCCGACTTGACTTGTTGTGGCGTATAGGAAAAGCAGGGGATACCGCGTTCGCCAGCAGCCAGCATCGTCACTCCCCTTGCTTGCCCGACTGCAAAGGCGCTATGTGCGTTCTGGCCGAAATACAGTTGCTCTAGTGCCATCACATCGCATTGGTGCTCGTCGAGCAGTTCGCGCACACCGACTGCGACCTTTGCCAGCCGCCGCTCGATCGCAAGCTCAGGATGCGTCTCGATCACCCCGCCGTCGAGCGCTTTGAGACGTGTACCGTCGCGTGCGACCACGCCGTAGCCTGTATTGGCAAGACCAGGATCTATCCCGAGCACGATCACCATCTGCGTGATTCTCCGTGTCGAGCCGGACGCCTGCCGGCGAACCCGTGTTCGGGGGGAATTCGTTGGCCGACACCGAAGCGCGGCTACCACATGCGCCAGGGGGCCTGCCCGGATTCCCAAAGATCGTTGAGCGCGACCGCGTCCTTGTAGGTGTCCATGCACTCCCAGAAGTCCTCGTGACGGTGAGCCAGCAGCTGACCATTGGCTGCCAGGCGCTCCAGGGGGCCGCGCTCGAGCACGCTGTCGCGGTCCAGATAGTCGAGCACACCCGGCTCGAAGCAGAAGAAGCCGCCGTTGATCCAGTGCTCGGAGCGCGGCTTCTCATGGAAGCCGCGCACTCGCCCGTCGTGCGCGTCGAGCTCGGTGACGCCGAACTGTAGTTGCGGTCGCACGACAGTCATCGTCGCCAGGTGCTTGTGAGCGTCGTGAAAGGCGAGCAGCCGGGCGAGGTCCACACGTGCAACGCCGTCGGCATAGGTCGCGCAGAACCGTTGATTGGCCAACCGAGCCCCCAACAGCTTGATCCGACCACCTGTCGGCGTATCCAAGCCCGTGTCGATGCACTCCACTGACACTCCAGACGGCCAGCTCGTGCCAGCCGCGAAGCGCTCGATCAGCCCACCCTTGTAGCCGGTGGCCAGCAGGAAGCGATCGAAGCCTTGCACCGCAAAGAGTTGGATCACGTGCCAGACGATCGGCAGACCGCCGATCTCTACAAGCGGCTTGGGCAGCTCCTGCGTGTGCTCTCGTAGTCGTGTACCCCGTCCTCCACAGAGGATTACGACGGGAGGCCTATCCGGCAACGCGCTCCAGTACGTCGGCGGGCACGTCGAAGTTCGCGTAAACGGCGTCGACGTCGTCGAGCTCTTCCAGCACGTCGATCAGCTTCATCAGACTCCTTGCCTGGTTCTCGTCGATCGGAACCTGGCTCGAGGGGACATAAGCAAGCTCGGCGCTCTCGATCTCGATGCCGGCCTCTTCGAGGGCCTCTCGCACCGCGGCGAAGCCGGCAAGCTGGGTGACGACCTCGACGATGTCCTCCTCTACGGAGATGTCCTCGGCGCCGGCCTCCACCGCAACCATCAGATCGTCTTCGGAGTAGCGCGCTGCATCGACGGCGATCGTGCCCTTCTTCTCGAACAGGTATGCCACCGAGCCTGGCTCGCCGAGCGAGCCGCCATGCTTGGAGAAGCCGTGGCGCACGTCTGCACCGGTGCGGTTGCGGTTGTCGGTCAGGGCCTGCACCAGCACTGCGACGCCGCCAGGACCATAGCCCTCGTAGAGCACTGCCTCGATCGCGTCGGCCTCGCCGCCCTCCCCGGTTCCTTTGGCGATTGCGCGCTCGATGTTGTCCTTCGGCATCGATGCAGCCTTGGCCTTGGCGATCGCCAAGGCCAGCGGCGCATTGCCGGCTGGGTCACCACCGCCGTCGCGCGCAGCAACCGTGACAGCGCGCGCCAGCTTGGTGAACTGCTGGCCACGACGCGAGTCGACAATCGCCTTCTTGTGCTTGATGGAAGCCCACTTGGAATGTCCTGACATAGCGGAGAAGGATACTTCGGCTGGAACGAGGTCGGACGATGAAGCACAGGCACAAGCCTGAAGCCCATCTAGAGCGCTAGGCGTGCCGGAGCATGCCTTCGTGACGCAACGCCCTCTAGGATGGGCGACCTCATGGCTATCGACCCTGGCATCTTCAAGGCATATGACATCCGCGGTCTTTATGGCGAACAGATCGATGGCGAGACCGCGCTCGCGATCGGTCGCGGTTTCGCGCGCGTGCTTGCCAAATTGTCGGGCAAGCCGGTCACAGAACTTCACGTTGGGCTCGGTCGCGACATGCGCTTGACCGCCCCCGAGCTCGCCGCGCGCTATCGCGAGGGACTGCTGATGGAGGGCGCCGACGTTCTCGACGCCGGTCAAGTAGGCACTGAGATGCTCTATTACCTGGTCGGCTCGCGTGAGCTCGATGGTGGCTTGATGTGCACGGCCTCGCACAATCCGAAGGCTTACACCGGCGCCAAGCTCGTGCGCGACGGCGCGATCGCGCTCTCCGGCGACGCCGGTATCCAGGACATTCGCAGCGAGATCGAAGCTGGCCTGGACAGCGCCGGTGCCACGGGACTCGGCGACCTGCAGGAAGTTGACGTCTACGAGGAGTTCCAGGCGGCAGCACTGAAAATGATCGATCCCGCCGTCATCAAGCCTTTGAAGGTGGTTGTGGACGGTGGCAACGGCATGGCCGGCCCAATGGTGGGGCCGCTGCTCGATCGTCTCGGCTTGGATCTGATCGAGACGTATTGGACGCCAGATGGCAACTTCCCCGACCACGAGCCCAACCCGCTGCTGCCGGAGAACCGCACGTTCATCATCGAGAAGGTGCGCGAGACTGGGGCCGATCTCGGGATCGCCTGGGACGGGGATGCCGACCGTTGCTTCTTCATCGACGACACCGGCGAGTTCGTAGACGGCGACTTCCTCACGGCGCTGCTGGCAGAGTCGCTGCTTGCCAAGCGACCCGGCTCGGCGATCCTGTACGACGTCCGCGCCAGTTGGGCTGTGCCTGACACCGTCAAGCGCGCCGGTGGTACCCCCTACATCAACCGTGTCGGGCATGCCTTCTTCAAGACGCGGATGCGCGAGGAGGGCTCGCTGTTCGGCGGCGAGGTCTCCGGCCACTACTACTTCCGCGACTTCTACTGCGCGGACTCGGGCACGATCCCGGCGCTGTTGATCCTCGAGCAGCTCTCGTTGCAAGGCAAGCGCCTATCCGAACTGCTGAAGCCCTACCGCGAGCGCTACTTCATATCCGGTGAGATAAACACCGAGGTCGCAGACCAGCAGGCCAAGATGAAGGAGATAGCCAAGCGCTACTCAGACGCCAAACAGAACTGGCTCGACGGGGTGTCGATCGACTACGAGGACTGGCACTTCAATGTACGTCCGTCGAACACCGAGCCACTGTTGCGGCTGTGCCTGGAGTCGCTGCGCTCGTATGAGCACATGCAGAGCGCCCGCGACGAGGTGCTCGAGCTGATCCGCTCGTGAGTCACAAAGGCCCGATGCCCCGCGTGCGCGCGGGGGGCATCCACTGTTTGGCAGTCCCCACCCCATTCGCCGTGGGGCGCGTGAACTGCTATCTGATCGAGGACGAACCGCTAACGCTGGTGGACGCCGGCCCGAACTCAGCCACATCGCTGACGGCACTCGAAGCCGCACTTCAGAGCCATGGACACCGGGTGGAGGATCTCGAGCGGATCGTAGTCACCCATCAGCACATCGACCACATTGGCCTCGTGGAGATCCTCGCCAAGCGCTCCAGCGCCGAGGTCTGCGCGCTCGATCTGCTGGCGCCGTGGCTTGCCGACTACAAGCACGAGATGGAAGAGAGCGACAGCTTCTCCGCCGAGATCATGCTTCGCAACGGCATACCTCAGGACATCGTGTACGCATTGCGCGCGGTGTCGGCGAGCTTTCGCGCTTGGGGCGCGGCTGCCCATGTCACGACGCCGCTGGCCGATGGCGCCTCACTGGAGTTCGCCTCGCGCAACTGGCGTGTTCTGCACCGTCCGGGGCACTCGCCGTCGGACACAGTTTTCTGGGATGAAGCATCGGGCGAACTGTTCGGTGGCGACCACCTGATCAAGCACATCTCTTCCAATCCCCTCATCTCCAAGTCGTTGGACGATGGTGGCGATCGGCGCCCGCGGGCGCTGATGACCTACATGGACTCGTTGCGTTTGACGCGCGAGATGGAACTGGATGTCGTATACGCCGGGCATGGCGAGCCGGTCGAAGATCACAGCGCTCTGATCGATGAGCGCTTCAAGATGCACGAGCGTCGGGCTAACAGACTGTACGGGCTGATCGCCGCGCAACCCCGCAACGCTTATGAGCTGGCGCAGGAGATGTGGGGCAACGTGGCGGTCACGCAGGCCTTCCTGACGCTCTCAGAGGTGCTCGGCCACGTGGACCTGCTGATCGACGACGGCCGCGTCGTAGAGCGCGAAGCGGACGGTGTCGTCCATTTCGAGGCAAGCTGAGCGGTCCAGTTCACGGCGGCTGAGGGTCGCTCAAAGAGCAACGATGCCACTGCGTCCTTTGTTGGACGCAACATCGACCAGAAACAGCTTGTGCAGGCGATCGTCGTGGCCCAACTCGGTGTGGAAAGCGACAGCGGTCACGCGACCTTGACGAGCAGCGACCGGATGCCCCTCGATCTTCGCAAGGATCTTCACCTCCGGTCCGTGCGCGGCGATCCACGGGGCGCGGATGAACACGCCTCGCAGTGGTCCACCCTCGATTCCCTCCACCTCCAGATCGGCCTCGAAGCTGCGCAGCTGACGCCCGAAGGCGTTGCGCTCGGCAAGCATGTCCATGATGCCCAGGTGCTCGCGGTCGAGCATGATCAGCCCGGCACACGAACCGAGAATGGGAATCCCACCCGCCAGCTCTCGCAAGGGTGCGGCAAGCCCCTCACGCTCCACTCCAAGCGTCATTGTGGTGGACTCCCCACCTGGGATCACAAGACCGCCCAGGCCGTCGAGGTCGGCGGGAACACGTACCTCCCGCACTTCTGCGCCAAGCCGGGCAAGCACACGCGAATGCGCCTCGAAATCGCCCTGCAGGGCGAGGACGCCGATCAATGGGCTCATTAGGCGGACAGGACGGTCGATGGTCGAGCGAGGCGAGATTGATGTACCCAACCACCCCAGCGTGGCGTACCGATCGGAGATCGACGGGATCGCCGATCGGCCAGCACGCGAACGACCGAGGACGCCACCGATTGGCGATCAACCGGATCGCCAATCGGCCAGCGAAGTGCCATCGGTCGTCCTGTCACCAACCGCGCTGGGCCAGGAGCTGCTCGCCTGAGAGCTTTGAGCTCTCCAAACTCACCATCGCCGGGCCGAGGCCGCGCGAAGCGGCGGCGACACGCTCGGGATCCTGCCAATGGGTCGTCGCCTCCACGATTGCCCTGGCACGCGCCGGAGGGTCGTCTGACTTGAAGATTCCCGAGCCCACGAACACCCCTTCGGCGCCGAGCGCCATCATCAGAGCAGCATCGGCCGGGGTGGCGATGCCGCCAGCGCAGAACAGGACGACAGGCAGCTTGCCGTCGCGTGCAACCGAGCGCACAAGGTCCAGTGATGCGGCGTGCTGCTTGGCGGCGCTCGCCAGCTCTGACTCCTGGAGCGCCGAGAGGCGGCGGATCTCGCCCGTGATGCCGCGCATGTGGCGTACCGCCTCGACGATATCGCCGGTGCCAGCCTCGCCCTTGGAGCGGATCATCGCGGCGCCCTCCCCTATGCGCCGCAACGCCTCGCCGAGATTGGTGGCTCCGCACACGAACGGCACCTTGAAAGCCCACTTGTCGATATGGTTGGACTCGTCCGCGGGCGTGAGCACCTCGGACTCGTCGATGTAGTCGACCTCCAAGGCCTCCAGCACCTGAGCCTCGACGAAGTGGCCGATGCGCGCCTTGGCCATCACGGGAATGCTCACGGCCTCCTGAATGCCGGAGATCATCTCCGGATCTGACATGCGCGCCACTCCCCCATCACGGCGAATGTCAGCGGGTACGCGCTCAAGCGCCATTACGGCAGCGGCCCCTGCGTCCTCGGCTACTTTGGCCTGCTCTGGGGTGACCACGTCCATGATCACGCCGCCCTTGAGCATCTCTGCCAGGCCGCTCTTGACTGTGAATGTCGCCTCGTCGCGCATGCTCATGATCTTATCTGGGTCGGCGCATACGGACCTGGTCCGGCTGTGCACATGGTGTCTCAGGTCGGCACATGCGCTTCATCGAAGCCTCGGGAACCGTCGATGCACAAGTCTGCATATCCCTATATCCCGGTCGGTGCATGCACCGACCGGCCTGGGCGCGCATGCGCGCCCAGGGACATGGCCGCATGCGGCCATGTCTTCCCCGAAATTGAGACGAAGGTCCAGACTCAACTACTTCAGGCGGAAAGCCTTGATGCGGTCGTCATACTGCGCCGTGTCTTTCGCATACACGCCATAAGCAAGAGCCTGGATCAGGCTCAGTAGGGCAGTGTGAGAGCGCACATAAGCCGGGCTGTTCGAGGAATAGTAGAGCTTGATTTGCGCAAGCTTGGCCACCTCTGAGAGCGTCGCGTCGGTGATCGCGGCGGTGCGCGCCTTGCGATGGCGCGCCAGCTTCATCGCACGCACGACCAGCGGATGCGGACGACCGGCGGAGAGGCCGATCACGAGCGTCGTCGAGTCGATGCGGCCAAGACGGCTCAAAGCCTCCTGGGAGGGACTTGCGACGACGTCGACACGCAGGTCGAGCAGCATCAGCAGGTGGCGCAGGTAACTGGCAAAGAAAGCCATCTGGTCGGTCCCGGCGACAAGCACCTTCTCGGCGCTGACGATCGCCTCGGTCAGCGCGTCCACGGCCGGCCGCGAAACCTTGCGCGCGGTCTCCTCGACGTTCAGGTGGTCGGCTGCCAGCGAAGTCTCGAACTCGTTCTGGTCGAGCGAGAACAGCGGCGCGGAAGTCTCAGAGGGACCTGTGGACTGCGGATGCGCATGAATACGCCGATACTCTTCGCGAGCTGCAGCCTGCAGCTCGGGAAAGCCCTCGAAGCCGAGCGCTTGGGAGAAGCGCACAACCGTCGAGCTGGAAGTGTTGGCCCGGCGAGCAAGCTCCTCGGCGGTCTGGAAGGCAGCCTCGTCGAGATGGTCGACGATGTACTGCGCCACGTCCTTCTGCGAACGCGAGCACTCCTCGAAGCGGCTCTGGATATACAGGGAAAGACTCTGGTGCTCACCGACACCACCAGCCGATGGCTTCTCTGGGGCAGTCGCTAGTCGTCTCACGGCGCATTTGTTCGACGACCCCGGCCCACACTCCTTTAGAAGCTCGATGAAAAGGCGTTCTATGTCATCTACAGCTGCGTTGCCAGCTCGACGAAGTATTCGAGCGAATGCGGGTTGGCAAGCGACTCGATACTCGCTGCCTCACTCGGCATGGCGCCCATCAGGATGCGCTTGACGGGAACCTCGAGCACCTTGCCAGAGAGCGTGCGTGGCACCTCGGTGATTTGCAAAATTTGGTTGGGCACATGGCGCGGTGAGCAATCCTCGCGGATGCGCTGCTTGATCCTGACCTCCAGTTCGGGATCGAGGTGTATGCCATCACGCAGCACCACGAACAAGATCATCCACAGCTCCTCGGCCCCCGCGCGTGGAATGTCGACGACAAGCGCGTCGACTACCTGCTCGATGGCGGCGGTCGCACGGTATATCTCGCTTGTGCCCATGCGCACACCTTGACGGTTGATCGTCGAGTCTGAGCGACCGTAGATCACCGCACCGCCGCGAGGAGTGATGCGAATCCAGTCGCCGTGACGCCAGATACCGGGATACATGTCGAAATAGCTCTCGTGTATGCGTCGGCCGTCGGTGTCACCCCACAAGAACAGCGGCATCGACGGCAACGGCTTGGTGAGCACCAACTCGCCGAGCTCGTCTGTCAACGCTCGCCCTTGCTCATCCCAAGACTCGACAGCGCAACCGAGTCCGCGACACTGGATCTCCCCCTCGTACACCGGCAGTAGTGGACAACCACCCACGAATGCCGTGCACACGTCGGTGCCGCCGCTGGTAGAGAACAGCCACAGATCTCGCCCGATGTGCTCATACACCCAGTGAAAGCCCTCAGGCGCCAGCGGCGAGCCGGTCGAACCGATGCTGCGCAGCGCGCTCAAGTCATGGTCGCGTGCGGGCTCCAGGCCGGCCTTCTCACAACTCATCAAAAAGCCAGCACTGACTCCCATGCAGGTGATGCCAGTCTGCTCGGCAAGCGCCCACAGCGCGCAAAGGTCCGGATAGCCGGGACTACCGTCGTAGAGCACAATCGCCGCTTCACTGAAGAGGCAGCCGATCAGGAAGTTCCACATCATCCAGCCGGTCGTCGTAAACCAGAACATGCGGTCGCCAGCGTGCAGGTCGAGGTGCAGCATGCTCTTCTTCAACTGCTCGATCAGGATGCCGCCGTGCCCGTGGACGATTGCCTTGGGCAGGCCCGTCGTCCCTGAGGAGTAGAGCACCCACAGGGGATGATCGAACGGCACTTGCTCGAAATGTAGTGCCGCCCCCTGCCCACGCTCGAGCAGTTCTTGCCAGAGGAGCCCACCCACCAGTCCTGTGGCACTCGCCTCACTGTCCAGGTAGGGGAGCATCACCGTGTGCATGACGCTCGGCAATCCAGCCGAGATCGTGCGCAGGGCGGCCGTGCGGTCAAAGTCCTTGCCACCGTGGCGGTAGCCGTCGACGACGAGTAGCACCTTCGGCTCGATCTGGGCGAAGCGATCGACGACGCTGCGCGCGCCGAACTCGGGCGCCGCGCACGACCAGATCGCGCCGATGCTGGCGCACGCCAGGAACGCGATCAACGTTTCGGGAATGTTCGGCATGTAGGCCGCCACGCGATCGCCACGCTCGACGCCGAGCGAGCGCAACCCTCCCGCCGCAGCGGCCACCAGCTCTGACAGCTCGCCCCAGCTCAGCTCTGCCAGCGGGCGCAGCTCCGAGGCGTATAGCAGCGCCGTCGCCTGTGGATCTCGCTCACGCGTAAGCATGTTCTCCGCGTAGTTGAGCTGTGCCCCCCCAAACCAGCGTGCCCCTGGCATCGCTGTGGATGCGAGTACGCGCTCGTAGGGTTTGGAGGCACGTACGCCGCAGTACTCCCAGATGTCCGCCCAAAACCGCTCGACCTCCTGCACCGACCACGTCCACAGCTCGCCATAGTCGGCGAACGTACGTCCGTGACGCTCACCCACCCAGCCCATGAAGTCGGTCATCCGGGCGCTCGCTGCCATATCGGCCGTTGGCGTCCACAACGGCGCTTGATCGTGCCCACCCGACATCGTGCACCCCTTTTCTAGCGACTTTGCACAGCGGCGCCCGTGCCCGCGCTTCTCGCCGGCTTCCACGGCAAGGATCTGGCCCACAGACCCAACTCGCTCCGGCGTCTAGCGCTATTGATACCGGGTCTTACACATCAAACGCAAGGGCCGCACGATCGCGCCCGGCTATGCTCCTCGCTCGTGAGCCTAGAGACATTGCGCAGGGAGTTCCCGGTGCTCGACCACGTGGCGTATCTAAACGCCGGCACCGACGGCCCACTACCTGCCTCCGCAGCACACGCTGGCGCCGAAGAACTACTCGGAGAGGCCCGCCGTGGTCGCGCCGGCGAGCACTTCGAGCGTCGCCGTGAGCTGGCTGACGAACTGCGCGCCGCATACGCGCGCTCGCTCACGTGCGAGCCTGAGGAGCTCGCGTTGACGACATGTACCAGCGAGGGCCTGGCAAGCGTCATTGATGGCTTGCAGATGCGCGAGGGCGATGAGATCCTCACGAGCGACGAAGAGCACCCCGGCCTGCTCGGTGCGCTCAGCGGCGCGCGCACGTTGCGCGGACTCTCAATTAGGGCGGTCCCGCTCGCGAGCATCGCCGAGGCTGTGACAGAGCGCACACGGCTGGTGGCGTGCTCGCACGTGAGCTGGATGAGCGGTCAGCTCGCGCCCGTGGAGCTTGCTCAACTCGAGGTGCCCGTAGTGCTCGACGGCGCCCAGGGTGTGGGAGCTGTGCCTGTGGATGTGCGCGAGCTTGGCTGTGACGCCTACGCCGGCGCCGGACAGAAGTGGCTGTGTGGACCAGACGGCCTCGGCATGCTCTACATGACCCCTGCGTTCAGGGAACGCCTGAAGGTGAGTCGCCGCGGCTATGGCAACCTGCTCGATCCAGGAGCGGGACTTGACGCGCGACTGCACGAGGACGGCAGACGCTTCGACACGTTCGCGCTAAGCGCCGAGGCGCTCGCGACGGCACTGGCGGCCGTACGGACGCTGGAGGGGGCAGGTTGGGCCGCAGTGCACGAGCACGCGATCGCGCAGGCCGCACGACTCGCCGAGCTGTTGGCGGCCAACGGTCGCACGGTTTCCCGGCGCGACGCGAGCACGCTGGTGTCGTTCTCGAGCCCAGATCCGCTCGGCGAGCGCACGCGCTTGGCTGAGCTTGGGGTCGTCCTGCGCGACATCCCCGACCAGCCTTTGCTGCGAGCCTCGGTCGGAGCCTGGAACGACGAGAGCGATTTTCAACGCTTGCTCGTGGGTCTCAGCTCCTGACCTCAAAGAGCGCCTCCAATGCCACCGCCACAGTGGGTCCAACGTTCATATAGGCGCTGCCCTCGGTCCCGAGCTCGTGCGGACGCAGAGACGCCCATTGCCAGACTTGGACCCTGATATCGCAGCGTGAGCGTGAACAGACACGCAATTTGTGACAGCCGTAGCACGGCTTAACGTGTACTTAGCACGCCGATGCGGTTTGCTTCTAGCAGCATGGTGCACTCGTCAGGGCCTGGACGAGGAATCGCCATCGAGATATGAGCGCCACCGACCGCACAACCGCCTTGAACGCCACCGAGAGCCCACTGCCCGTCGTGAGTGCGCCGCCAGTCCTGGGCGAGCAAGCAAAGACAGAGCAACGCTCGTCGCTCGCGCCATTCGAGCGAGTCCGCCCGCAATACGCGGCACTCGCGGGAATCCTCGCGTTGTCGGCGATTCTGAATACGCACCGGCTCTCACAGAACGGCTACGCGAACACGTTCTACTCCGCCGGCGTGCACTCGATGCTGAAGTCGTGGCACAACTTCTTCTTCGTCTCCTTCGACGGTGGCGGCCTCGTGACGGTCGACAAGCCGCCGCTTGCCATATGGGTGCAGGCGGCCAGCGCCAAGTTGTTCGGCTTCTCACCGCTGAGTCTGCTGTTGCCGGAGGCGATCGTCGCGGTCATCGCGGTTGCCGTGCTGTACCGCATCGTTGCTCGTCGCCTGGGCACTGGCGCAGGACTCGTGGCCGCGCTGGCGCTCGCAGTGTTCCCTTCCTTCGTCGCGGTCTCGCGCGACAACGGTGTCGACCCATTGCTGCTCCTGCTGATGATCCTCGCTTGTGGGACAGCCCTAAATGCGATCGAAGACGGTCGCTGGCGTTGGCTGGTGGCAAGCGCTGTACTAGTTGGGCTTGCTTTCAACACCAAGACGCTTGCCGCCTATCTGATCGTGCCGGGAATCGGGTTTGCCTACCTGGTATGCGCACCGGGCCGCTGGTATCGACGGATCGGGATGCTGGCGGTCGCAGGACTGGTCATGGGGATCGCCTCGTTCGCGTGGATAGCGGCGGTCGAACTGACACCGGCCTCTCAACGCCCGTATGTCGGTAGCTCCACCAATAACACCGAGCTTGGACTGACCTTCGAATACAATGGCCTCGGCCGTGTCGAAGGCGAGGTTGGTGGTCCAGGCAAGATCCCGGTCGCCGAAGGAGCGCTGGTCCGGACCCCAGCGGTCCACCACCGACGTCCGCTTTACCCCCCCACCGCCGCACAGCGCGCCCGCCTCGTGGCATTGGCTCGCCACGAGGCAGTCCTGCACGAGCGCGCGGTGAAGGCGGCCACCTCGACCTACCTGCCCGATGGCCGCCTGCGCGACGCGATCGCCTTCGGCGGCGAGACCAGCCCGATGCGTCTGTTTGAAAATCGCCTAGCCGACCAGGGCTCCTGGACGCTGCCGTTCGCGATCTTTGGCATGCTCGCGCTGGCGCTTTTGCTGCTCGTCGGCGAGCGTAAGCGTCGCAGTCCGCGGCTTGCATTTCTGATCGTGTTCGGCGGCTGGCTGCTCGTGGAGGTGGCAATCCTCAGTCTTTCCAAAGGGATTGTTCATCCTTACTACATATCCGCCGTCGCTCCAGGGGCGGCCGCGATGATCGGCGCTGGCGCGTTTGCTTTGACACGCTTTGCCAAGCAACGCAGTTGGGCTGTATTGCTGCTGCCCTGTGCGGTGGGCGCAACCGTGGCGGCCCAGATCGCGGTGTTCGACTACCAGCACTATCTGCGCTGGTTCACCCCCGTATTGATCGGGGGCGCGGCGGTACTAGTGCTTGCGATGGCGGCGCGGCGACTGGCAGCGCCGGCGATGGGACTGCTGGTGTGCCTGTTGCTGTTCGCGCCGGCCGTCTATGCCAAGACGACATGGCTTGCGCCGGTGGAGGGCACCTTCCCGGCTGCCGGCCCACGCCAGGCCGCGGGCGAAGGCGGCGTTGGCCTGAATGCGATCGACCTGCGCATCTATCGCAACCTCGTGCGTTATGTCGAAAGCCATCATCCCGGCAGGCGCTGGAGCGTTCTGACCGTGGCCGCACCGACGGCCGCGCCGATGATCCTCCTGGGCTCTCCCGCTGGGGCTCTGGCTGGCTACAGCGGCACCGATCCAACGCTCAACGGCCCCGGGCTCGCGCGCCTAGTAGCCAAAGGGGAAGCGCGCTATGTGGTACTCGGCGGTGCTTACGCCTCACGTGGAGGCAACCTTGCCACGAAGGCGGTGCTGCATGTATGCCGGCTTGTGCCCTATCAGGCCTGGCATGGTCCCCACCCCTCCACCTATGAGCTGGCATTGTTCGACTGCGCTGGTCGCGAGCGCGCTCTCGAAACCCAAGCTCACGTCAAGGTCGCGAAGGTTCGTCTCGTCGACTTCTCGCGTCCGCTGTCATAGCCAGCCGGTTCGGCTCCTTGCTAACGGCTGTGCTGACACAAGCGCGCCCCAGGTATTCCGTGCGTGAGCTGAGCCGCTAGGCAGCGCGGGCGCCCGAGGAGGCCAGAACCGGCTCGACGTGGCGGCGGACGAGCTGACGTTCGAAAAAGATCCCCTCACGCAACCCCGCTCCCGTGACCTCGAGCCGCTCGAAGTCACCCGCGCGCATCACACCCTGAATCACAAGCGCACCAGCAAGCACGATGTCGGCACGCGCCGGTTTGATTCCTGGTACCCGGCTGCGCTCGGCGGCCGGCAAAGCCGCTAGACGTGCGATCAAGTCGTCGAGCGCAGTCCGGTCGAGCACGAAGCCCTGGACCTGATCGTCGGGCAGGCCGGCAGCACGCTCGGCCGCTGCCGCAAGATTGCGCACCGTGCCGCCCAGCCCGACCAGGTGTGGGCCGGTGTTCTTTAGCCAAAGGGCGCGCTCGAGCTTGCGCTCCACGTGCGCTTGCAAGGCCTTCAGCTGGCTGCGCTTGGCGGGGCCGGGGTCGGCCAGAAAGCGCTCTGTCATGCGCACCGCACCCATACGCCACGAGCCCGACTCGCGCGCCAGGCGCCCGGCGACACGCACAAGCTGCAGCGAGCCGCCGCCGAGGTCGAGCACGCAACCATCGCTGAGCCTCGTCGAATTGACCGCCGCCAAGTAGCCATAGCGTGCCTCCTGCTCGCGGCTGAGCACACGCACGTCCAGACCCGTCCGCAAACGAACCAGATCAAGGAACTCGCGTCCGTTCTCCGCCTCGCGGATCGCACTCGTTGCGACCGCGTCCACCGCATGCTCATCTAGCCCCTGTCGCTCGCACAAGGCGGTGAAGGTCTCAAGCGCCTCCAACGCCCGCGTCGTCGCCGCCTCGCTCAGCCGGCCACTGGCGGCCATGCCCTCGCCGATGCGTACCGCCGAGGAGAGCTCGTCCACTCGCTCCCACGAGCCGTCGGCCGGGGCGAACACAACCATCCGAAACGAGTTGGACCCAAGGTCGATGACGGCAACGCGCTGTTCTGGCTCTGAAGCCATCGCATAAGCGTAGTGGGAGCGTCGGAGGGTGCTGGCCGGCGATCGACCACCACGAGCATGGCTGGCCGGAGCGTCGCCCACGAATATGCCCGCGGACGTATGCCCTGGGATTGCCAGACAAGGCTTGGAGTTGCTCTGGCGCACCGCAACACTCGGCTGCCGGACGGGTTGCCATCCGTCGAGGGCTTCACGCTTCATCAAGATGGGTTGCAAGTTGACGAGACAGCTAGAGCGTCCGCACCACCGCCACCCCCGCCGCCTGGCCGTGCGTGAGCTCTCCCTGGGATCTCCTGCTGGCATGCGCCGACTGTGCATCGCGTTGGCGCTGGCAATGGTCGTGTCGGTGTTGGCGGCCTCATTCCTGTCCGGGGTAGCGATGGCCACTCCTTCGCTCAGCTGGTCGGTGTCCGCCACGTTCGACCCGGGCAACGCTCCAAGTGGCGTCTCCTGTGCATCCGAATCTCAATGCGTCGCCGTCGATCACCAGGGCAACGTCCTCGCCACGTCCGATCCGACGATCTCGCACCCGTCCTGGAGCACTGTTGCGATGGACGAAGGTAAGTCTTTGAACGCGATCTCATGCGTGGCGGGTGGCCCCTGCGTCGCCGTTGACGATCGCGGCGACGCGCTCGTGGGCGACGGATCAAGCGCGTCGTCATGGTCTGCCCCGACCCCGATCGATAGTGGCAGTGCGCTGAGCGACGTCTCGTGTGGGAGCACGTCGCTGTGTGTCGCCGTAAATGAAGAAGGCGACGTGCTGAGCAGCCCGAATCCTGGGACCGGTGGCTGGAACGTGGCGAGTGTGGACGCCGGGCATCGCCTGATAGGAGTGTCCTGCACTTCGCAGCCTATGTGCGTTGCGATCGACAACGTAGGCAACGTGCTCTCGAGCACCAACCCGACCGGAGGGACAGCGGCTTGGCATACGCAGAAAGTCTCCGCCGCGCAACTGGTCGGCATCTCCTGCTCCCTGACAGGTCCGTGCGTAGCAGTCGACAGCGCCGGCAACACGCTCGCGAGCAGCAATCCCTCGGCTTTGGATGCGACCTGGAGTGAGACGCCGATCGACGGCGAAGCGCTGACAGCTGTCTCGTGCGCGGCCTCGGGGCTGTGTGTCGCCACGGACGGGCACGGGCAGGCGCTTGCCAGTGACGATCCGGCGGCTCCGATCCCGACCTGGGGCGCATCGAGCGCCGATTCCGGGCGGATCGCGGGCATCTCTTGCGTGGCCGGCGGCTTCTGTCTGGCAGTGGACCAAGGTGGGAGCTTCGTAGCGGCGCGAGTACCGGCGCCTGCAGCCGCAACGCTCGCGCCGACAAGCGTGACCGAGGCGGGCGCGAGCCTCGCCGGTGTGGTCGATCCCAACGACGCGACGCTCGAGGCCTGTTCGTTTGAATACGGGACCGCTCTCCCCTACACGCAGTTTGTGCCTTGCTCGACGCTCCCCACGCCAACCGGAGGCGACCAGAGCGTCTCAGCACCACTGTCCGGACTCTCCCCGAACACCACGTATCACTACAGGGTTCTCGCATCGAGTCCAGCCGGGACGAGCGCCGGTGCCGACATGACATTCACGACAGCTGTCTCCTCCCAGGTGACGCTTGTCTACCCGCAGCCGTCGATCACTGGTACGCCCGCAGTAGGCCAACGGCTCACCTGTCACCCAGGAACGCCAACCGGGTCGGCAGCGCATCTGGGCTACGCATGGGTACGAGATCTGATCCCGATCCCGGAAGCCACCGGCACCACTTATACGATCAAGGGTCAGGACAGCGGCCACCATCTCCAGTGCCAAGTCACTGCAACCGACGGCGGTGGCAGTGCGACGAAGAAGAGTGCGTTCGTGACGATCCCGGTCGGGGGCGCGCCTGCCTCGGTGGGCGAGACCACGGTCGGCAAAGCCATATACAAGAGCGACAAGTTGAGCGTGCCTGTCTTCTGCTCGGCGCAGGCTAGCGGCGGATGTGAGGTCACGGTGCGGCTTGCCGTTGTCGAGACGCTCAGCGGCAGTCGCGTCGTGGCGGTCGCTGCACACTCACAGCGAGCGGCAGATGCCAGCATCTCGGGTCTGCGCCATCTGACGGTCACGCTCGCGAGCGTCCGCGTGCGGCTTGCCGTGGGCTCGCACAGGACCTTGATCGCGACATTGAGCTCGAGCGCCAGACGCTTGCTTGCTTCACGGCGAGACTTCGCTGCCTACGTGTACGTGAGCGGAACCGTCATCGGCGTGATCCAAGCTCAGCTCGCGCGGCAGCTGATCACTCTGGACGCCTCCGCTCACGGGACGTCCGCTCGTGCAGTGGCACTGGAGACATCCGGCCCGACGACGACTCACTCCGCAGCGCTTGAACTGTCTGCTCCAGACACCTCCTTTCGATCTGCCAGGGTAGATCGCTCCGCGGGCGTCCGCGCGAATGCTGCCAGCGTTTTGGCCGCGACTCCCTATATGGGCTGGGATACCTACTTCGCGCTTGGTGGCAACTACAGCGAGGCGACAGTCCTACGGCAGGCAAGTGAGATGATCTCACATGGGCTACGCCAGCGCGGATACCGCTATGTGTGGCTCGATGTCGGCTGGTGGCATGGAACTCGCGCGGCGAACGGGCAGATAACCGTCAATCCTACGCAGTGGCCGCACGGGCTCGCATGGCTTACGAGCACTCTGCACGCGGCTGGATTTCTTATCGGCCTCTACACCGACGCCGGCCCCAACGGCTGTGGTGGTGCAGGACAAGGCAGCTATGGCCATTACCAACAGGACGTGAACACGTTCGCCGCCTGGGGCTTTGACGCAGTCAAGGTAGATTTCTGCGGTGGCGCAGAATACGGCTTGAACCCGGCGGCTGCATACTCCACGTTTCATGCGGCGATCGCGGCGAACTCCAGCCACAGGCCAATGCTGCTGTCGATCTGCAACTTTCTGCAACCCGAACAGTACGGCGACGGCCAGCCTGCGCTTGACGAATCGGTCTTCTCCTCCTACAGCTTTGGCCCAAGCGTTGGCAACAGCTGGCGTACCGACACCGACGTTGGCTTTCCCGGCAACGTGCCGTTCGCTGACGTACTGCGCAACATGGACGCCGACGCCGCAAACCCCCAGGCTGCCGGTCCGGGCCACTGGAACGACCCCGACTATCTCGCCCCCGACCAGGGTATGTCCGCAACCCAGTTCCGTGCCCAATTCAGCATGTGGGCGATGCTCGCGGCGCCACTGATGATCAGTGACAACTTGACGAAAATCGGACCGTCAAGCCTGGCGGCTGTGCAGAGCAGTGAAGTAATCGCGATCGACCAGGATCCTGGTGGTGTCCAGGGCACACTGCTGTCCACTTCGGGCTATGGGCAAGTGTGGGTGAAGCCGCTGGTCGGAGGGTCGCGCGCAGTGGCTTTGCTCAACCGGGGATCAAGCGCCGTGAGGATCACAACAAGCGCAAGCGCCGTCGGCATGGCTCCCTCTCCGAGCTACTCATTGCGTAATCTGTGGACGCGTGCCACGAGCTTCACCCATGGGGCTATCAGCGCGGAGGTACCGGGCGACAGCACTGTGTTGCTGCGGGTTTTCAACGGCTAGGACATCACCCGTCGGAACTACCTTCGGCGCTGAACCTCATGTTCGCCTACATTGCTCGCCTGACTCGCCAACCCTCACCCTCGAATAGAGGCACGCACGCATGTGATGGTTCCTCAAGATCAGCGACGAGCAGGGCTACGCCAACCTCGCCCTTATAGAGGCTGTCGCGGCGTTGAGTTACACGCTGGATGCTGGTCGCCGCTCGATCGGCGAGATCGTGTGCACGGGCTAGCCACAAGTCTCCTCCTACATGGCGATATAGGCTCAGCATCGCGTAGGCTCTCCCAGCCAGCCCGCAACAGAGATCGCCAGCCCCAGCCTGATCCTCGTAGGCGGCCCATGCGGCGGCTTGGGCGAGACGCACGTAGGAATCCACACCGGTGAGAGAGAACGCAAGCGTCCATAGCGAGACGTAGCCAGCCGTCCCGTTGCACCAACCAGCGGGGATCGGGTTGGCAAGCGGTTCTTCGCCGGCGCTGTGAGGCCAGAGCATGCCGCGGCCCACGGGCTGTCCAAACGCAGCGAGTTGCGCGAGACGCTCATCCACCGCGGCCTCTATACCGGCGCCAGTCACCTCACACCACCGAAGCAGCGCAAACAGAATGCCGGCCCAGCCGTGGGCGACACCAAGAGCGCGCAACTTGCCATGTGCGGCGATTGTCGGCTTTGCTTCGATCTCCACCATGAGACTGTCTCTCAGCCTCGCGCCAAGAGTCTCCAGCGAGTGATCCTCGATATGCGGCGGCGAACTTTCCAGCAACAACGCACAACCGAGCAGCAATCCTGCTCTGCCGAACGCAACATCGATATGCTCACAAGGCTCTCCTGCCTCAGCAACAAACGCTTCAAGTGCCCGCTGTCGCGACGACCAGTCGCCATATGCCCCCGCTAGAAGCGACGCGACCGTGTGGACGCCCGGAAGCCCGTGGTAGAAGGAGCGCTCACCAAAGACATCAGGAGCGATCTGCAATTCCTCGTTGCGGAATGCCTCTGGCTTGGCAGATTCATACAGCGCCCGAGTAGACCAGAGGTCGGCCGCGGCAAACAGGGCCTCGTCGGCGCGTATGCCGGCGATCCGCAGTAGCGCGTAGGCAAAGCCAGCAGCACCATTTTGCACCGAGGCTGTCGGGGCACATGGTCCCTCTGCGAATAGCTGACCGTCCGGCACCGCCAGCCGTGCAAGGACATGGTCGAGCAGTTCTCGCCCCGAACCGGGCTTCCTGTGCGGCCGAGAACCCGAGCATGTTCGCTGCTGTTCCTCGCCCACGGCCTCGCGAAATGCTCGATGCATGTCTGCGATGGACGGATGGCGTCGCTCTGGATGCTTGGCAAGCGCGCAAAACAAGACGCCCGCCACAGCCTTTAGATCCTCTACGCCGTGACGCTCGAAAGGGAGCGGCGGCTCCTCCAAAAGCTGGCGCAGCATCTCGTCCTGCTCGAGCGCAAACGTGTGCGTATGCCCTCCAGTGAGCAGGAGGTAGAGCAGAGCCCCGAGCGAATATTGCTCCCCGGCAGCCGTTACCGCTGGGGTAGCGACGCCCGCGACTCTGGCTTGTGCGACCTCGGGCTCCATGAACAAGTCGATTCCCCCACGGCCGTTGGTGGCTGAGATACTCGAAGGTGATCGATGAATCGCGAGGCCGAAGTCGATGATCCGTACCTTGCCGTCACCGTCCACAAGCACATTGCGGGGATGCACGTCGCCATGTAGGACCTCTTGGCTGTGCAGATGAGAATAGGCCGAGACAATGCGCTCGGCGAGCGCGAGCAGTGCGGTGCGATTCTCCGGCCCACCGAGTCGCCGCGCTTCTGCTGCAGCCTGGTAAACGTCAACCCCAGCACACCATGACATCGCAAGGAATGGGCGGCTTTCAAGGTCGCCCTCACTCAGCAGTCTGGGCGTGACACGACCGTCTAGATGCGCGAGGATTGCGGCCTCGCGCGCAAACGCTCCGCGCATGCGCTCCTCCGAACCGTCTCGTGCCAGCTTGACCGCTACGGTCTCGCCTGTAGGGGAGCGAGCCAAGTAAACCTCGGTGTCGACGATGACATGAACGGAGGTGAGAATCTCGAAATCGCCAACGGTCTCGCCCGGGATCAAAGTTGTGACGATCGGTCGCGCAAGCTCGGAGTCCGAAGGTACAAGCAGACCTTCATTGACGAAGCCGCCAAGGACGCCAAACGCCTGGTCCAGCGTGACCCTCGGATCAACGCCCGCCGCCTTGCTGTATGCGATTACCGCATCAACGATAGTCGCCGGAGTGCGAAAGCGTTCGAGCAGCGACGCAGTCTTCGCATCGACGATACTTGAGTTCGTCCGCGTTCTCGGCCTGGTGACCGAGAAGTCACCGTCGGCGTAGTCAATCTGTTCGCGCAACCCAGATGAAAGCTCACCGACTGGCACGATCTCCACATCTGGAGGAAGGATCAAGGGTTCGAGCACTGTCATAATCCTTTAGGCGCCCGCAAGCGCCTGCTCCCACATCCCGTTTGCCGGGATCCAGGTGTCAGTGTCGATACCGGTGAGACGCAGGCGCTCAAGCGCGAATTGCCACGGCTCAATCTCCGCGATAGCGCTTGACACGAGATACTCTGCGAGACGCTCCGACACCCAATATCGCCAACTGGTGCGCGAACCATCTAGCAGTGGTGGATCGACACCCCAAGAGAGCAGTCCGTCGGACGTGACTGTCGCAGTGAATGGCACACCGTGCGCCGGAGCACCATCTATCTCTCCGAGCAGGGTTGTTGCACCATCCTGCAGATCCTCGAGACGGTCGAAATAGACGACGAGCTTGTCAGGTCTACAGAGACCATGAACATCGATACCAAGCTTGAACGCGCTGATTCCACGAGCTCCAACGAGTGATCCAGCGACTGCCCTGAATACCTCTGCGAGTGCCTCCAGGCTGGGACTGACGTACAGCTTGAAGCCACCCTCCTTGCCCCCATCCCCTCCGCGACGTCGCCGCGCCTGCCAATTACGCCAATACGGCTGCTCGCCCAGCTTGGACGGCACACGCACCCAGCCGGCTTCAAGGGATCGGCGTGAAGCACTTCCCACCCCGATGCCAAAGTGGTCTTCGATGGCCTTGGCTTTGCCGAGCAAGCTGGCGAGCCCAGGCGTGACCGGCCGCCGTCCATAACCGTACAACCGCAATGCGAGCGCCTGTTCGGTCAAACCGATCGCGGCGAGTTCTTGACCATAACGTAGCGCTGCTGTAGAGAGCGAGCCAATACACCCTCGTCCATCGATCGAGCGATCGTTGAGTAGGACCTGTCCAGCCCGTGGGCCAGAGACAAACTCACCGTCGCGCTCTATCTCCAGTACTCCGTCCAATACAAGACGTGCGATCACCCGGTCCGTGTCATCGCCAAGGCGTCCACGAACATAAGCCGGGACCATCTGCGGCTCGCGCAATGTCAGAAACAACAACGCGGTGTCAGTCGAAGCTGTGCGGGGCTCGAGATCGCTGCCCGGGAAGGGCCGCAGTATCCCGTATACCTCACCGTCATTCGTGAGCGGCTCACGCTCGTCGCCGGTCAGCCTGTCCAACAGAACCAGCTCGTAACCTGAATTCGCGCGCAGGACGGCGTGCGCAACCTCGCCCATACGGCTTATGCCTCCCCTACCGCTCCCTCCGCGGCTCGCACCTCCGCGAGTTGCGCCTCGAGTTGTTCGCGTATCACAGGCAACTGCTCCAGGCCCACAAGCACAGTTCCGGGGTCAGGCTGTGCGCTTCCCTGAGCGCAAGCCTCCTCCTCGGCCAAAATACCTGTGTACTCGCACGTGAACTCACACGAGAAGCGGCACGAAGCAATGCACCTGACCACGACCGAAGTGCCCAAGTCGCATGTGACCGCGCAGATGCGGAAGTCCGCTTGCACGTCTTGCTCTACCACAGTCGTCTCGCCACATGGCAGTTGCACACGCAGTCGTTTGGATTCAAACGCCATGATCAATAGCCCTTTCTATGGGGATTTGAGCCGCTTCCACAGCCAGCTGATTGTCGGATGCACCCGAATCCAGCTCTACGGATTGTCCATATAATTCAAATATACAGTTAGCGCCCAGAGAATAGCCAGTCCAAAGCAATCTTGCAATAGGTATACATTATTTAAACTTCTTGAATCACCCAGAGCATCGTTCAGCGACTCGCCACGAAAGACCAGCTCGATCAGCCGCTACGGACGCAGCGTAGCTACGTGCACGACTGCCAGGGCCTGTCTTCGGCGACAGTGAGAGCTCGGCGCCAGATCGAGACATCGGGGACGCGGATGCTGACCGTCACCTGTGGGTCTGCGCTACAGAGCGCTGCATGACGCGAACGGCGACTCGTAGAGCCCGCGTTCGGGACTGATTGCGCTCGCCTTTCCCGGCACGCGCACCGAGAAGCTTGCGACTAGCACCCCTCGTTTTTCGTACTTGTACGCGTACACGATTTCGCTCTTGCTTTTGAACACTTCATCGGGCTCATGGAGGCTGACGGTCCCGTGGATGACGCCGGGCGGCAATGGGCAGGTGGTGGTGCTTACGCTTTGGCCCACTGCGATGTCAGATTCGGTGCTGTACCCGCCGTGGTTTTCGTTGGATGCCCCGGGCACTGACCAGATGAAGTCGTAGCCACTCTCGGCGTTGGAGAGCGTGACGCGAGACCTGAAGGCGAGCCGCAGCTCGTAGTGGCCTCCACCACTGCGGATCAGCTTTACCTTCAGGGGTGTCTCGACCTGCGCGTGGCTGTATGAGAGGTCTTGCGGAGCGACATATCCCACTGGGACCTGCATGCTGGGCGTGCACGCGTAGGCGCCGCCGATCCAGCTGCGTGAGCTCAGGTGGCATGTCGCCCCGTCGCGATAGTGGACTTCGGTGATTGGCCCGGCGACGGGGACGATGCCACCAGTGCCGACTCCCTTCAATAGTTGGCCGAGGGTAGAGCGGGTGACGATCAGATATGCACCCTCCGAACCACTCGTCGCGAGCGTGTGCCGCTGTCCTTCCAGGACATACGTGACGCTCTTGGCGTCGGGGCCGAGCAGCCCGAAATAAAGGTTGCGCTCATCTTTGATGGGACAGGAGGGCAGCACGATTTGTCGCTGCGGCAGCTCGAGCCTGCCTGCCCTCATCGCGACGCGCTCTATCGCGTGCTCCGGGGAGCCAGGGGCGTAGCAGCGGCTTTGCCAGCCGCTGGCGGGCTGCTCCCCCCAGGCCTGGTTTATGTAGAGCCTGTGGTAGCGGTCGAGTGCGCCGCACCAGTCGCCGTAGCCCGCTCCACCGCTTGAGACGCTCAGTTCGTGATAGCGGCCGTCGTCGCCGAACGCGTAGTCCCGTCCCACCGCTACGAGTTTGCCGGCGACCAGTCGGGCGATCTCGATGCAGCCAAGGCCTCTGCTTGTGGCGAACTCGCGCATACCCCACGGCGCTCCGCCGGCAGGGTCCGGCGTGGAGACCGGCAGCATCCGCACGGTCCCGGGCGTCAATGCGCCCTCGCCTGTCATGGGTGCTGTGAAGAGCCTGACTTGGGCCTTTGGCGCTGGTGCGCCGAAGTGGATCACGCCGCTCGCGAAGGCAACTCCTGTCAGGCCGAGTATCGCCGCGAGCGAGATCAACGGGGTGCGGTGCCATCCGCGGCGCTGACCTCGGCGACCAAACGCTCCAAGGTCGCGGATGCGACCGCGGCCACGCCGTGCGGCTGCTTCGTGCAACTGGTTTCGGACTTGGGGCAGGAGGGTCATCGTTGCTCCTTCAGTTCGGCTCTGAGCTTTGAAAGACCACGGCTGACTCGCTGACGGACAACTAGCTCCGACGTCTGAAGCTCACCCGCGATGTCTGGGTAGGAGCGCTCATCGACGATCCGCGCTCGAACGGCGTCCCGCTGAAGCGCCGGCAGTCGATCCAGCAGCTCGATCACCCAGCTACTCGAGCCGGCGGCACTCTCGACCTGCTCTAGTTCCTCTGCGGCGAACTCGATCGGCTCGCGGATGCCCAGCCGGCGGCGCGCGTCAGCCTCGACACGCCCCCGGCGAAGGCTCTTAAGGAGCTTGTTGTGTGCGATGGCGAACAGCCAACCCGCAGCAGAGGGGTTCTCGGGCCTGTATCGACGTGACGCCTCGAGCGCCGCCGCGAACACCTCCGCAGTCAGATCGGCCGCCACTTCCGGATCCCCCGTACGACGAGCGAAATATCCGACTACAGAGCTCTCGTAGCGGTCGTAGAACGCGGCGAACGCGTCCGGGTTCAAGCGCGATGCCGCCAACAGCTCGCTATCGCTGGCTTGGAGGAAGTCCACAACTCTGGTTAACCCCGAGCGGCGAGATCTGTGACTGATCGCGTCGGAGATCAACAACTAGCCGAGCTCGAAGCTGCGGGTCGAGGGATCCAACTCGCGGCCCACTGCGCCTCAGTCGGCTGATTCCTCATGTGGGCAGACTGGTGCGACCGCCGGCACGCGACGCGCCCGATCACGAGATAGGACGCGGACGCTGACCGAGCGTGCCCGGGATGCACCATACGGCGTGTGCCCCTGGGCACATGCCAATCAGTTCAGCGTGAACGACTCGCTTCGGATCGCCTCGTGCTTTCCGGTCCCGCTGACCAGCGTGAGCGTGTACTTGCCCGGTCGCAGTGAGCGCAGCGGCGTCAGCCGCAGGCTCAGGTGACCGCGCACGCTCGCGGCACTGCCGATGGCGTACACCGCGCTGTGACGCGAGAGCGTCGCGTGCGCGAAACTGGTCGCGAACGAGACCGTGCCCGACTCCGTCTTGGTCGTGCAATGCTGCTTCTTGCCCTTCTTTGCGCATGTGACGAGCTCGATCTTGCCCGCAGGTCCCTGCTTGCCGGCAGGACCGGCCGGACCCTGAGCGCCCGTGGCGCCGCTGGCGCCTTTTTCGCCCTGGACGCCGTTCGTGCCGTTGGTCCCGTTCTTGACTTCCGGCAGGAAAACCGCGATCACTTCGGTTGCGCCGGTCGGGTCGAATGCGCAGTGGTCGTCCGACGCCCTCGGTTCGTTGCGACAACCGATCCAGCCCGCGAAGATATAGCCGGGCTTCGGTTCGGCCGTGAGCTCCATGCCGCTCTGGACTTCGGCCCGGCAGATAGGCCCGCCGCTCGGGCCACATTCGATACGGCCCTGGCCTGTCAGCGGTGTGCTGCCGGAGCCGGTGACTGCGCCTTCTCCATCCACGAACACCGTGACCGGGAAGAGCTTTATCTCTTCGAATTCCACCGTGATTTCGAGTGTGCCTTTGGGCGTCGTGAGTTCACAGGTTTCGCCTGTCTGACCCCCGTTTTCACAGATGACGCCCGACCATTTGACGAACTTCCAGCGGGCAGAGGAAGGGGTCTCGCGCAACACGACTTTCGTCCCTTCGGGCGGCCCGTAGCGGCTGCATTTCCCCGTGTGCGCACTCGAGCACGCGATCGCACCAGGTAGCCCCGTGTTGACTTCGCCTTCACCGATCTCTTCGACTTCGAGCCACTGCCCTTCAAAAGATTTGGGTGCGAACGCCGTGATTTCGCCTTCAGTATCGGTCGCCACGCACAGTTCGCGCGATGAGCACGAAACGCCGGTGAAGTCCTTGCCGAGCGCATACTCCTTACCCCACTCCCTGCCGCCGTCCGGCGACATGAACACATTGCCCTCATCGTCCACTGCAACACAAACCGGGCTGATGGTGCACGTGACAGCGGTGAGATCGTTCGTCGCGTCGAGGTCTTCTTTTGACACCGACGCTTGACCGCTGCCGTCGATCGTGAGGTCCAGGACGTGACCTTCGCCGTCCACCGCGACGCAGAACGTCGTGGAACTGCACGCGATTCCATGCAGGGGGAGGAACGCGTCGATTTCCGTGGTCGTCCAGCTAGAGTTTTCCTTGATTTTTTGGGGGGTGTCGGCGACATAAACGTGTCCGGCACTGTCAACCGCAGCGCAGAACGACGACGAGACGCAATCAACGGCGGTAATCGTCGACAATCCGAGTTCCACCGTGAACCATTCTTCCGAGGCTGGCTTAGTCGACTCGCGGATGTAGCCCTCTCTCTGTCCGCTTACACACAGGGACGTGGACGCACATGAGAGGGCATCCACTCCATATGTCGGCTCGAACGCTTCTTTCCAGGCGCCACCCAGCGAGGTCGCGTAATACACCCTACCGCCGGCACCGGGTTCTTCGGCGTGGCCCGCGGTGATCGTGCACAGTGAGGTCGCGGGGCACGCCACGGCCTCGCTCGGTTCGGTTCCAGCTGGCCCGGTCCACGGTGTCCACGTGGCGTCAGCACTCGTGGTCACGTCCGTCGAGTACAGCGCGTCGCCTTTGCTGTCGCTGACCACGCAGTCGGTCGTTCCCGGCACACACGACACGGCATTCAGGCTGTTGGGAGAGTCGATCGCCTGCGTATGGCTCGGGGGCGAGGCGAAAGCGCTTGCGCTCCCCAGCGCCAACAACACCAGCGCAGCGCACAGCCACGCGAGCATGTCGTGGACAGGACGTGAGACAGCGACTCTATTAGACACTACTCGACCCCCTGAATCATCCTCAACGGTGTGGGCATGATGGACAATTGACTCTCAGGGAAAGCACAGGCGCAAAACCTGTTCGCGCCCGATGCATCATTGTGATCCGAAGTGGTGTTGATTGCAACGCCTGGCCCAGCTTCCGAGCGCCACCCTACCAGAGGACCCTTCTGTGCTCACCGGACACGGGCCGTCGTGCGTCTCAACCAAAGCCGTGGCTGAAGATCGCGGTGCCTACGCAGACTTGTCCGCGAAAGGCATCCACTACACCACGCACTGGACGCCTTTCAGGGGCAGTTGGCCCCAGGAGTGGCCCCAATCACGGTTTAGGACGGGCTGCCGGGACTCCGGACGCAAGAATTCTCCTCAACTACTGTGCGGGATCCTTGGATGGGCCCGCCAGGACTCGAACCTGGGACCAACCGATTATGAGTCGGCGGCTCTAACCAACTGAGCTACGGGCCCTTATCGCGCTGTGCACGACTGCTCAGAAGCTACCAGCGCGACGGCGGCCTGCGCTCGTGGGCGTGGGATGGTTTGATTCATCGGTCAACCAACGAGGGGAGCGGCAATGGCAGCGCGTGCAGCGATCGTCACAGGAGCGTCGAGCGGTATCGGCTTGGCGATTGCGCGGATGCTTGGCGAGGAGGGTTATGGCGTAACGATGGCCGCCAGGCGCCCTGAGAAGCTCCAGGCTGCCGTCGATGGGCTCGCCACCGATGGGTTCGACGTCCATGGAGTGCCCGCCGCGCTGTCAGAGGAGAGCGAGATCCAGAAGGTTGTCGCTGCCCACCGCGAGCGCTACGGGCGACTCGACGTGCTCGTCAACAACGCCGGCGTCGGGATCGGCGCACCTGTTGAAGGCATCCAAACCAAGCACCTCGACATGCAGCTCGACGTCAACGTGCGCTCGATCGTTCTGTTCTACCGAGAGTGCATCTCGATGCTCAAGGAGTCGGCGGCCGAGCACTCCAACACGCTGGTGGTCAACACAGCTTCGATCTCAGGAAAGCGTGCAGAGGCGTGGCTGTCGGTCTACTCCGCCACCAAGCACGCGGTTGTTGGCTGGACCGAAGCGATGAACAAGGAGCTAGGTTCCTCCGGGATCAAGTCCACCGCTCTGTGTCCCGCGTTCGTGGACACGCCGATGACCGACTTCGTGAAGGGGCAAGTCAAAGCGGAGGACATGATTCGTCCCGAGGACATTTCCGAGGCGGTGCGCTACCTGCTGCGCACCTCACCTGCCTGTGTCGTTCCTGAGATGATGTTCGTGCGTCCCGGAGACGCCATCTAAAGGAAAGGACGCACATGAAGCTAGGCGTACACATCGGCTACTGGGGTCTCGGGCTCAGCTCCCAAGACCAGCTGGAAATCGTCCAGGAAGCGGAGAAGCTCGGCTATGACTCGGTGTGGACCGCCGAGGCCTACGGCTCCGACGCCGCGACGGTGCTCTCCTGGCTTGCCGGGCAGACCTCGAAGATCCGCCTCGGCTCAGGCATCTTCCAGATGCCGGGTCGCTCGCCCGCGATGACCGCGATGACCGCCGCCACGATCGACCAGCTCTCCGGTGGGCGCATGATCCTCGGCATCGGCTCCTCCGGACCACAGGTCGCCGAGGGCTGGCACGGACAGCGATTCGGCAAGCAGTTGCAGCGCACACGCGAGTACGTCGCCGTCGTGCGCAAGGCGCTCGCGCGCGAACGACTCGAGTTCCACGGTGAGACCCTCGAGCTGCCCTTGCCAGATGGCCCAGGGAAGGCTTTGAAGCTCACGATCGCCCCGGTCCAGGAGCAGATTCCCGTGTATCTCGCTGCGATCGGCCCCAAGAACACGGCGCTTGCCGGGGAGATCGCCGACGGCTGGATCCCCACATTGTTCTCGCCCGAGCACGTCTCCGAGCTGCGCCCCCTATTGCAGGAAGGCGCCGATCGCGTTGGGCGCTCGCTCGACGGTTTCGACATCGCCCCCACCGTCAACGTGTTCGTCACCGACGACCTTCCCGCCGCGCGTGACGCGATGCGACCGTTCATCGCGCTGTATGTCGGCGGCATGGGCTCGCGCAAGCAGAACTTCTACAACAACCTCGTCTGCCGCTACGGTTTCGAGGAGCAGGCGAAAGTCATCCAAGACCTCTATCTCGAAGGCAAGCGCGAGGAGGCGATGGCAGCGATCCCCGACGCCCTGATCGACATGGTCTCGTTGTGTGGACCCAAGGACATCGTTCGGGAGCGATTGGCCATATACCGCGACGCTGGCGTGGGCACGCTCGGCCTCACCCCGATCGCTTTCAACAAGGACGATCGTCTCGAGCAGCTGCGCCTCGTAGCCGAGTTGGCCGGCTAGCGCAAAGCTCATGGCTGGACGTCTGTGTCCGCCATCCAAAATCGGTAGCACCATGTCCATCTCCCTCGCCCATACCGTTTCGCGGGACGATCGTCCGCAAAACGCCTCGCCACGGTTGCGCCTGCTGCTAGGTGCATTCGGCGACCCAGGACACGCGTTCCCGATGATCGCGCTTGGCCGCGCGCTGCTTGCTCGCGGCCATGACGTGACACTGCAGACGTGGGAGCGTTGGCGCGCGCCTGTAGAAGCTGAGGGCATCACCTTCACGCCCGCCCCGGAGTACAGCGCTTTCCCCATCGGCGATCAGCCGCTCGACTTCTACGAGGCGGTCGTCTACGCCACCCGCGACACGCTCCCACTGGTGCGTGAGCTGCAACCAGATGTGGTCGTCCACGACATCCTCACGTTGGGACCATCGCTCGCGGCGGAGCTACTCAACATCCCGCGCGCCACACTCGTTCCCCACGTCTTTCCTGAGGCCGGCCCGGGCTTTCCGATCTACTCGTTCGGGGCTCGCCTGCCACGTACCGCCGCCGGTCGTGGGTTCTGGGAGCGCGCCCACCTGCCTGTTCGTCGGGGCCTCGAGAGCGGACGCCTCGCGCTAAACCACACGCGTGAGCAGGTCGGACTGCCCCCGTTGCCCTATCCACACGGTGGCACCAGCCGGGAGCTGGCACTCATCGCCACCTTCCCACAACTGGAGTACCCGCGTCCTTGGCCCCCCCACGCCCATGTCGTCGGTCCGCTCATGTGGGAGCCTCCCGCACAAGAGGTCTCCTCACCACACGGAGACGCCCCGCTGGTGCTCGTGGCCCCCTCCACCTCACAGGACCCCGACCATCGCCTGCTTCATGCGGCCTTGCGAGGGCTGGCAGACGCTCCGATTCGCGTGCTCGCGACCTACAACCGACGCCTGCCCTCACGTCCGCTGCCCGTTCCAGAGAACACGAGCGTCGTGGATTGGGTCTCCTACACACGCACCCTTCCTCATTGCGACGCGATCATCTGTCACGCAGGACATGGCACGCTCGTCCGGGCGCTCTCGCTCGGCGTTCCAGTCGTCGCCTGCCCCGTCGCCGGCGACATGAACGAGAATGCCGCCCGGCTCGTATGGGCCGGCGCTGGAGTGCGTCTGCCGCGGCGTTTCATCTCCCCGCGGCCGCTGCGACATGCCGTCGAGCTCACGCTCGGCGACCCCTCGATCAGAGCACGCGCGCGAGAGCTCGCCACCTGGACAACAGAACACGACGTCGGCACCCGCGCCGCGACCCTCATCGAGCGGCTGGCCGCAACCAATGACGCCGCAGTAGGACTCAAACCCACTCCTGTCGCTTATGGGAACGCTGCCCCAGTCAGAGGACGGAGTGGTTCATGAGATTCTGGGGGTGGGACTCGAACCGTTCCCTCCCCTCCGGGATACCGCCCCCGTCAGGGGGCGGAGGGGGCCATGAGGCTCTGGGGGTGGGACTCGAACCCACAACCCTTCGGTTAACAGCCGAATGCTCTGCCAATTGAGCTACCCCAGATCGTGAAGCTCGGGCTACTTTACTAGGGGTCCATCCTGCCAGTCATCAGGGGCCGCCGTCTGGTCCGCTCTCCGCCAGCGCTCGCTCCTGTGCCCGGTCGAACTCCTGCTTGACCTCTCCGCGCATCTTTGCCAGATCGCTCACCTCACCGACACCCTGCGCGCGCGCGGCGTGGATACGTCGGTCGATCCACGCGAGCTGCAGTTGCAACTGCTGCACCTCGAGCATCGGTGGCTTGGTCGAGCGGGCCGACACCGGCCAGCGGCCCGCTTCAACCGTGAGCTCGGCGAGCAACCCCACCAGTTCGCGGTCCTCGGCATCGACGTCTTTGAGCGGCTCGGCGAGATATCCGGCCTTCAGATGCTCCGCCGCGCGGCGCATCAGCTCGCTTGTGAACACTCCGTCGAGCTCCACCTCGGCGAGCGCAGGCTCACCGTACTGGGGTGTAGCAATGCACAGTGCCAGGAACGCACGCTCGGTGTCCGCGCGCGCGGACAGCACCCGGTTCGCGCGCGTACCTCCGTTTTCTCCCTGTCCCGGCTCACCTCCAGTGCTGGGATTGGCGCTGGAGTCGACGCCATCGTGGCGGCGAGCCCCTATCCTGCCGGTGCTCCCGCTGTTGCGTGCCGACTGCTCCCCGATACGCGCCTGGCCGCCGGAGGCCAGCAACGTCTCCGCCAAGCCCTCGCTCAACCCAAGCCTCCCCGACACAAGACGCGTCAGCTCCATGCGCATCGCGCTCGGCGGCAACGTCTCGAACACCGGCCGCAGCTCGGCGATCATGCGATCTCGGCCCTCGGGACTGGAATCATCACCACTTGCCAGCGCCCGCTCGACGCGGAAGCGCACGAACGGCACCGCCTGCTTCACGGCTGCGGCGATCGCCTCGGCCCCGCCCTGTTGCACGAGCTCGGCCGGATCGGCGCCTGCCGGCAGCTCCACCACGCGCAGCTCCAGCTTGCGCCGCGCCGCGAGGCGCGAGGCCTTGAGCATCGCCTCCTGGCCGGCGCTGTCGGCGTCGAGCGCGAGCAGCACAGTCTGAGCCAGGCGCCCGAGCTCGCCCACCTGCTCGTCGGTCAGGGCCGTTCCCATCAAGCCCACGGTGTTCTCGAAGCCCGCTTGGTGCAGGGCGATCACATCCGTGTAGCCCTCACACAGGATGACCTCGCCGGCCTTTGTCGCCGAGGCACGGGCCAGGTCTGCGCCATAGAGGTGACGGCCCTTGTGGTAGACGTCGTTGTCGGACGTGTTCAGATACTTCGGTCGCTGCCCATCGCGCATCGCGCGCGCGCCGAAGCCGAGCACGCGGCCGCGCATGTCTGCGAGCGGGAACATGATGCGCGAGCGGAAACGGTCGTACAGGCCGCGCCGCTCCTGCGAGCGCTGCGCCAGGCCCGTCTCGTACAACTCCGCCTCGCTGAAACCGCCTCGGCGCGAGGCGAGCAACACGCGATCCCACGCGCTCGGCGCGTAGCCGACCCGGAACTCCTTCAAGATCGCCTCGCCCAAACCCCGCCCCTCGAGATAGCTTCGAGCGCCAGCGGCCTCGGTGGACTCCCACAGGTAGCGCTCGTAATAGGAGGACGTGCGTGTGAGCAGCTCCAGCAGCCGCTCTCTGCGCACCCGCCGCTGTGCTTCGCGGGGATCCTCCTGCTCCAGCTGCAGCTCGACGCCGGCCCGGTCGGCCAATAGCTCCAGCGCCCCCTTGAAGTCGACGCCCTCGGTCTCCTGCACGAACGTGAACACGTCGCCGGAGGCTTGACAGCCAAAGCAGTAATAGACCTTCTCCACGGGCTCCACGCTGAAGGAGGGTGTGCGCTCGTCGTGGAACGGGCACAACCCCTCATAGCTGCGTGGGCCGGCTCGGCGCAGCTCCGTGCGAGTGCCGACAAGCTCGACGAAATCGATCGCGTCGCGCACGCGATCGCGTGATTCGGGTGTGTATCTAGCCATCGTGGCCTACGCTAGCCTCTCGGCGCGTGTGCTGCCGTCCGCGACCGTCCACAAGCCCGTGGCTCCGCGTCTGCATCAGCGAGCGAAAACGCGCGGGACTTCCAGGTCGGTGTACTCGCGGATGCAGTAGCGATCGGTCATACCCGCCACATAGTCGGTTACGCGCTGGGCAACATCGTCCCGCGGCATGCCGAGCGTACCCGCGAGACTGTCCGTGTCACCGTCGGTGCTGGCACCGATCACAGCTTCGGATACGCTGGCGACACCGTTACTCGGCAACAGCTCAGGGTGCTCTACGTAATGCTCGAACAGCTTGCGCACGACGTTCGCGATGCGCGCGTGCTCGGCTCGTACCGCTTTGCCGAGATACACATGCTCGAACATGAACTTGCGCAGCTCCGCCATCGCCGGCCCCGCGATCGGCCCCTGCACGATGTCCCCGGCCTTGGCAGAGTGCTCCACCATGTCGTGCACGAGCGCGTCGATCCGCTGTGAGCCGGTCTCACCGAGCGCTGCGATCGGGCGCTCCGGCAGATCTTCCTCGCGCAGCAAGCCGGCGCGCATTGCATCATCGATATCGTGGTTGATATACGCGACACGGTCGATCACGCGCACGATCCGGCCCTCGAGCGTCTGCGGCAGCGGCGCACGACTGGAGTGAGAAGCGATCCCGTCACGCACCTGCTCGGTCAGGTTAAGCCCGGCCCCATCGCGCTCCAGCCGGTCTACAACCCTCAGGGAGTGCTCGTAGTGACGGAACTCGCGGCCAAAACGCTCTTTCAAGCATTCGTCCAGCGCTTCCTCGCCGATATGCCCGAACGGCGGGTGCCCAAGGTCATGACCAAGTCCGACCGCCTCGACCAGATCCTCGTTGAGGGCCAGGGCGCGCGCAACCGTTCGCGAGATCGTCGTTACCTCGAGCGTGTGGGTCAAGCGCGTGCGGTAGTGATCTCCCAAGGGGGCAACGAACACCTGCGTCTTGTGCGTCAGGCGCCGGAAAGCCTTGCAGTGCACGATCCTGTCGCGATCGCGCTGAAAGGGAGTACGCAACTCACAGTCATCCTCGACTCGAACCCTATGCGCCGGATAGGAGCGGGCGGCAAGCGGCGAGAGCTGGGCGGCCTCGAGCTGGCGGCGGCGCTCGGCAAAGGCCGCCGCGACTGACTCTGTATCGCTCGCGATAGTCACGCAACCGATTGTGGCAGCGCCTGCGGTTGCTCCCGCGCGAGCGGCGATCGTTTGGCCCTGCGAGCGGTCGCGGGCATCAGCCGTATGTGCGCATGGTGCTCGAGCATCTCCGATACGGCACGCTCGACCTGCCCGAGCACACGCTCCTCGCCGACCGGAACCTCGCTCAGCGGACGTCCGAGCGCTTCAGTCATGAACGTATGCGCCGGCTCGTTCAGGGGGAAAGCCGCAGCCTCGCAGGAACTGCACACAACTCCTCCCGCAGCCCCAGAGAAGCCGACCAGGTGCTCGCGCTCGCCGCAGCAGGCACACGCCCCCAGTTGCGGAGCGATGCCGGCGGCGACGAGCAGCTTCAGACGAAAGGCGAGCGCGCTCGCGCGCGTCGCCTCGGCCGGCTTCTCATCCAGCAACGACAGCTTGCGGCAGAGCAGGTTGAACACGCCCGGGTGTGGCTCCGAGGTCTCAAACAGACGCCCCACCGCGTCGCAGGCGCGCGCGGCCGCATCAAGCGCCCCCGCATCGCCACGCAGGCTCGAATGGCCGTTGACGGTCTGTGCGCCGGTGACTGTCAACAGCTCACCGCGGCCTTCGTGCAACTCGATCTGCAGGCGAAAGAACGGCTCCAGGCGCCCGCCGAAACGACTGCGCGCGCGCCGCACCCCCTTTGCGATTGCACTTACGCGCCCGCGCCCAGGCGTGTAGACGTGCAGGATACGGTCGGCCTCGCCGTAGCGCATCGAGCGCAGCACGACCGCTTCGGTCTTTAGGAGCCCCGCCATCCTGCCACGAGTCTAGGATCAGAGGCGGCGGGAGAACCTTCGCCTGGCAGATCTCAGACGTCGCTCTACACTTAATGAAGTAATGGGCGATACCAGGCAGATAATCGTTTATACGACCGAGCCCTGCTCGTTCTGCGCACGCGTGAAGGGCCTGTTGAAGGCACGCGGCCTGGAGTTCTCGGAGGTCAACCTTTCCAAGGACGTCGCCGGACGCGTCGAGCTTGCCGGGCGCACCGGCATGATGACTTTCCCACAGGTACTCGTAGGCGACGAGCTGCTTGGGGGCTTCTCAGAGACGCTCAGCGCGGTCGAGAGCGGTCGTCTCGACGAACTGCTGGCCGCCTAGTCGTAATGTCGCTCCCCGCACGCGGGGGCATCGGGTTTTTCAGAACATGCCGCCCAACCCCGAGCGGCACGCATCAAATCCCCAAAAATCAGCGAGAAGCTCTTCGCATGGCGCGCGGACGCGGCTGGCACGTCTCGCACACATACGTCCCCCGGCCCGCCACCACCATCTTCACGATCGTCGTGCCGCAGCGCGCGCACGACTCGCCCTCGCGCCTGTGCACCTGGAAGCGATCCTGAAAGGAGCCCCAGACGCCGTCGACGTGGCGGAAGTCGTCGATTGTCGCTCCTCGCGCCTCGATACCGGCTTCAAGCGCCCAGACGACGGCCTCGCGCAACCGCTCGTACTGATCTGCGCTCAGGCGGCCAGCGGGTCTGCACGGATGAATGCCTGCTCGGTGCAGGGCCTCGTCCGCATAGATGTTGCCGACGCCGGCCACACGGCGCTGATCGAGCAAAAATGCCTTGATCGGAGCAGTGCGTCCGCGCGCCAGCGTGCGCAGGTACTCAGCGCTGAAGCGCTCGTCCAGCGGCTCCAGGCCGAGGCGTGCCGCAAAAAACTCCTCAAGTGCTTCGTCTCCGAGCAACAGCTCGCCGGTGCCGAAGCGGCGCGGATCGACAATCGTCAGACTCGTCCCATCGTCCAGCTCGATCTGCACGCGTACGTGTGTCTGTGCAGGATCGGGATCGCACAAGACGGTCCCCGTCATGCGCAGGTGCTGGGCCAGATAGACCTCCTCACTGAGGCTCCACAGCAGGTACTTGCCGCGCCTCCCCAGCTGCTCGACCCTCCTGCCTTCAAGCGCATCGGTCATTTCTCCCGGGGCCAGCGGACGGCACCAGCGCTCGTCGAGGACCTTCACGCGCTCAAGCGTGCGTCCCTCCACCAATGGCGCCAGCTGGCGTCTGATCGTCTCGACCTCGGGAAGCTCGGGCATGCAGCGTCCCAGCATAGGGTGCGCCGCCAGACCGTAGGAACGCAAGCCACCGCATCGACGCAAAGAGCCGGCAACATTCCGTTTCAGACCGCTGTGCCTGCCCACCGGGCGTGCGCACGCGGGTGGGCATCGAAGTAGGCGTCCTTCAAACGCTCCGCCGACAGGTGCGTATAGACCTGTGTGGTGGCCAGGTCCGCATGGCCCAACATCTCCTGCAGCGAGCGCAGATCGCAACCTCCGGCGAGCAGATGAGTGGCGAACGTATGGCGCAAGGTGTGCGGTGTCATCTGCTCGTCCAAGCCCGCGGCGCGTGCATGGTTTCGGATGACCTTGTAGAGACCCTGGCGCGTGAGCGAGGAGCCGCGGTGGTTGACGAACAGGCTGCTCTGCACCTGAATGCCGACAAGCACGGGACGCCCGCGCGCGAGATATAGCTCCAGTGCACTCACCGCGCGCCGCCCAACGGGCACGATCCGCTCCTTGGAGCCCTTACCGCGTGCACGCAGCATTCCCTCCTCCAAATCCACGTCGGAGAGCTCGAGCCCGATCGCCTCGGAGACGCGCAGCCCGCAGGCGTACATGAGCTCGAGCAGCGCCCTGTCGCGCAGAGCCAGTGGCTCAGTGCCCTTGGGCTGGACCAGCAACTTTGTGACCTGCTCGCGCGAGAGTACCTTCGGCAGGCGCTTAGTCTTCGGCGGTCCGCGCAGGTCAGCTGTTGGATCGTGCTCGATCAGGCCTTCGCGGCGCAGATGGCGGTAGAACGAGCGCAGGCAGGCCGCCTTGCGCTGTAGCGTCGCAGCTGCGACAGGCGCGCGCTGCTCGCCACCGCTTTTGCCGCCGCTCGCAAGCTCAGATAGAAACGCGGCCAGGTCGCCATGCCCGGCATCCAGCGGCGAGACTCCACGCGCCGCCAGGAACACACCCAATTGCGCAAGATCTGACTGATAAGCGTGCAGTGTGTTGCGAGAAAGGCCACGCTCGAGCTCGAGATAAGCGAGGAAGTCGAGCGTCAACTGCTCGATGCGCACCGCGCGCGCTGCGAGGAGCAGTTGAGAATCACCCACCGTGAGAATTTCGGGGAGAGCCTTGGCGCTCCTTGATGTGCAAGCCGACTCTCAGTGCAAACGGCTACTCAGCCCGCGCTACGCTCTGCCTGTGCTTCGGCGCTCTCGCACAGCTCGGCGAGCACCGTCCCGCCTGCGAGCGCCGCGCCAAAGAACAACGGGTCTTCAAGCAACACGCGGCCCATCGTCTTGGCGGGCAGGCCGCTTGCCAGG
The DNA here is from genome assembly GCA_036008605.1 of Solirubrobacteraceae bacterium. Classification (GTDB taxonomy): domain Bacteria; phylum Actinomycetota; class Thermoleophilia; order Solirubrobacterales; family Solirubrobacteraceae; genus Palsa-744. Next base: position 151,378 of record DASYNL010000026.1, read on the forward strand.
TATGCGGGCATGTCCACCGGCGCTCGTCGCCAATCATGGCGCGCCATGCGCGCGGGCCGGTCGACGTCGAGCTCCAACTGCGGCCCTGTGCGCTCGGTGGCGGACCCGAACACCGAGCCCAGGCTCGCACGCAGATCGGCGCCTGCGGGTGAGCGAATTCCCGCCGGCAACGCCACCGTCAGCGGCTCGAGCAGCAGGTCGAGTACCGTCAGCGTGTGGTGGGAGAGGCCGCGGTGGCGCGGCCTCTCGTCGGCAGAGGACATGCGCGCTACAAGCAAGGTCTGCGCGCCAAGCGCGATCGCAGTGTGAGCCGAGTCCAGCGCGCTCATGCCGCCGTGGCCGAGTGAGGAGCTCGATCCGACAATCCCGGGACCTGGACCGCAAACCGCGGCGTCCCAACCAAGTGTGTGCAGGCCGTGGTATAGGGCGCCGGCGGTGCTGATGGCCTCACCTTCGCCACCATATGCCGCACCGGCTGTGATGTGACCCGCGAGCAGGCCACGCTCGCGCAGCGTGCGCACGGTCCGCGAGTGCCCGCCGGGTAGCGCCCCGCCCGCTGTCTGCACGAAACCCAAACGCGCCTCAGGCCTGGCCTGAGCAAACGCCCATGCGACGGCGGCGAGCTGACCGTGCAAAGCGAGCACCGCAACCGGCCGCTCGAGCGGCAAGCTCAACAGCTCGCCTGCTTGTGTGCCTGCGCCCGAGAGGGTATGTCCGTCAGCCTGCCCCCCGTTATGGGGAGGATCTGCCCCGCCGTCGGGTTCACCCGTCGGGGCGTCCTCGACCGGCTGCACCGCGTGCTGCAGGCTCGTGTAATTGAGCTTCATCACGTGAGCGCCATCCACACCCTCCCCGTCGAGGCCGCTCGTGAGGTTGACGTGCACGATGTCAAAGCCACCCGAGCCGAGGCCCAGGTCGCGCGCCTGCACGTTGACGATCACATCGTCGCCTTGAACGCTCGATCCGACCAGGCCGACGTCGGCGATTGCCGCGCGGCGCTCGCCGGCGAGAGAGATCGTGAGATCCTGCTCGGGACCGTCAGCGGGTCCCGCCTGAAGGACGGTGGCTCGGCGCAGCTTCAACATCATTGGCCTCTACGATTTTGGCGGACGCCCGCGCGGCGGTGCGCCGCTGACATCCTCCGAAGCCTGTGCGCCTTGAAGCAATGAGCCTTGGAGCTGCGAGGTCTCGACGCTCACGTCCACGTCGCATTCGCACTCTGGCAGGTTGGCGATCTCGTGTGCGCTGTCGATCAGCTTCGCCACCACCGTCTGCGCCTGGCGCTCGTCGGCGGCGTGGAAGCTGACCTGGATGTGCACTGCATGCACTGGCGCCGCAGGCGCGGTGGATGCGCCGACGGAGCTCACGAGTGGCCCGCGAGCGTACGGTCTCCCGTACGCTCCTGTGGCTTTTGCAACGCGGCGGCGATGAAGCTTTCAAACAGTGGAGCCGGGCGCTCGGGCCGTGACTTGAACTCGGGGTGAAACTGCGAGGCCACGAAGAACGGATGATCGTCCAGCTCGACGACCTCCACCAGGCGCTCATCGGGCGAGGTTCCGGAGATCCGCAGACCGGCACCTTGCAAACGCTTGCGCAGCAGGTTGTTGACCTCATAGCGGTGACGGTGGCGCTCGTAGACGACAGCCTCGCCATAAGCCTCACGCACACGCGAGTCCTCGTGCAGCTTGATCGGATCAGCGCCAAGGCGCATCGTGCCGCCAAGGTCGGCCACCTCCTTCTGCTCGGGCAGCAGATCGATCACCGGATAGGGCGTCTCGATGTCGAACTCCGTCGAGTTGGCGCCCTCCATACCCGCGACGTGCCTCGCGAACTCCGCGACCGCAATCTGCATACCAAGACAAATCCCCAGATAGGGAATATGTTGCTCGCGCGCCACGCGAGCAGCAGCGATCTTGCCCTCGATCCCGCGTCCCCCAAATCCCCCCGGGATTAGGATGCCGTCGGCCTGTTCGAGCAGTTCATGCGCACTTTGAGGGCTATCTCCCTCTGCGGCGTTGTGCGCCTCCAGATGCTCGGAATCGATCCAGTCGATGCGCACACGCGCGCCTTGAAGCGCCGCGGCATGGCGCAGCGCTTCGCAGACCGACAGGTAGGCGTCCTCGAGCTGCACGTACTTGCCCACAAGCGCAATGCGAACCGTGCGCTGTGCCTGCTCGGCCCGTTCGATCGGCTCTTGCCACTTCGAGAGATCCGGCTCTGGAGCCTCGGCAACGAAGTGATCGAGAATGAAGTCGTCCACGCCCTGCTGGCGGAATACAAGCGGCACCTTGTAGATGTTGTCGACGTCGCGCGCTGAGACGATCGCGTCCGCCGGCAGGCTTGCGAACAGCGCGATCTTCTTGCGGATGTCCATCGACAGCGGCCCCTCGGAGCGACACATAAGCATGTCCGGCGCTATCCCGATGCGCCGCAGCTCGTTGACAGAGTGCTGCGTGGGCTTGGTCTTCAGCTCGCCCGCGTGGCCAATGTAGGGAACCAGTGTCAGATGAATGAACATGCAGCGGCGACGACCCACGTCCACCGGAAACTGGCGAATCGCCTCAAGGAACGGCAGCGACTCGATGTCGCCGACGGTCCCACCAATCTCGGTGATGACATAGTCCACATCGGTGGACTCGGCGATCAGGGCGATGCGCTGCTTGATCTCGTCGGTGATGTGTGGCACCACCTGCACCGTGCCGCCGAGGTAGTCGCCACGGCGCTCGCGCCGGATCACGGTGTCGTAGACGCCGCCGGCGGTCACGTTGGAGGCGCGGCTCGTATTGGAGTCGGTGAAGCGCTCGTAGTGGCCGAGGTCGAGGTCGGTCTCGGCGCCGTCCTCAGTGACGAACACCTCGCCGTGCTGGTACGGCGACATCGTGCCGGGATCGACGTTGATGTAAGGGTCGAACTTCTGCAAGCCCACAGCTAGCCCACGAGCCACGAGCAAGCGCCCGATCGACGCTGCAGCGATGCCCTTGCCAAGCGAGGAGACCACGCCACCGGTGACGAAGATGAACCGGGTCTTGGCCGGAGCCTGTGCGTGGCGGTCAGAGTGGGGCGAGGTCATCTTGGAAGGCCCTGCGGCCTGCCCAAAGAGTCTAGTTGGCGCAGCAGCGGAATCCGCTCGATGAGGCTCGAGATCGAGCGCAGCTCGCCATAGATCGTGACCACGAGAAGGATCGCGAGCGCTATCGCCTGTCCGAGCGCCGACAAGCTCAGCACGAGCCACAGTCCCGCGAGCGCACCGAGTAGGTTCGCGCCCGTGTCGCCGAGCATCGCGCGTTCACGCATGTCATAGAGGCCAGCCACGAGGGCTGGGCCGACGAACAAACCCAATGTCCACAGCGGACGCACGCTGCCCGCTCCGATCGTGAGGCCGATCCCGAGCAGCACGAACACCTTCGTGGCCCGGCCGGGGCGCAGGTCGAGCAGGTTGAAGGCGTTCGTCGCGAGCACCAGCACGGCGCTTGCCAGAAGCCAGCGGCCCGTCGAGAGCCCCGCGTAGCTCATCGCATATAGCGCCAAACCAAGCGATCCCGCCGCCTTCAGCGCCCCGGTCGAGAGTTGCATGCGCAGTACTGCCCGGCTGTGTCCGCGCCAGCCGCGCGGCTCTCCGTCAAGCACATCGTCGACGAGACCGAGAAAAGCCACACCGAACACATACACAGCGACGGTCAAAGTCTCGGGGTGCAGTACGCCTGTGACTTCGAGCCGTTGCAGCAGCGCGAGCGGCAGCAGTGCTAGCAGCGCGCCGAGAACGCTCAGCACCCCAAAAGGGAAGACTAGGTCGCGCTGCATGTAGTTGGGCTTGACGTGCCCGTTCTCGCTCAACGCTCGCAACAACGGCGAAGCGAGGGAGACCGCACAGGCTGTGCCCAACACGAATGGAAGCGCATGCACCGGCGCAAGTTAGCGGACCACCGGCGGGAGCAGGGCGTCGGCGGTCGACTTCACGCCATATGCGCCGTGATCTCCGGCGAGTGCGAATGCCAATGCGGTGCGCCCGGCGATCGTATCCATGTCATCGACGCTGGCAAGCTTTTCAGCCTTATACCAAGGGATCTGCGACGGTTCTGTGCTCGTCAGCTCCACCCCGACGACGGGCACCCCTGTCGCAGCGACACCAGTGATCAGGCCGGCATTGAATTCGTTCGTGCTCTTTGCGTCCTGTTCGCTCATGTTCGCTGGATCGGAGCGCACGACGACGAGCCCTTCGAGCTTGCCAAGTTCGCCGTCGTAGGAGCTGAGCAGGCTCGTGTGCACTCGTTCGAGCAGCTGACCACCGCTGACGAGCTGTCTGCCGATGCGTATCCCGAATTCCTTAGTCAGCGACGGGTCCGAGGTGAGCGCGGTGTAGCGGTAGCCCGTTGCCTGCGCGGCAATCCCGGCCGTGTCCAACGGCTCGCGCACCGCCACCACCGCCTTGACGCTGCCGCCGGCCTCGCTCACGGCGTTGCGCACGAGCGAGTCGAGCTGATCGGAGGTATTGCCAAGGAAGAGGAGGCCGATGTTCTTTCCAGCGAGCGTTTCGTGGACCGCGAATGGCCAAAGATCGACCGCAAGCGTTTCCTCTTCTGTGAGGTGGACCTGTACCTGTTCGAGGTCGTGCTGGGAGTCGCTCACTTCAGCGCGTAGGTTCTTGACGATCCCGTCCTGAGCGGAGGACACCAGATTTGAGTCGCCGATCGCCACGCCGATCAGAATCCCCACGGCAAGCGCGAACAGCACGGCAGCGAGGGACAGCGCGTGGTAGCGGTAATCGAACATGGCTAAGGCTCGCGACAGAATAGATGGTGCAAGCGAGACTGATGCTTAGTCGCCCGCTTCAGCTACTGGAGCCGAACAGCAGTTGCAGCTTGAGCCATAGTAGGTCCGCGACGTCACGCAACGCCGGGGTCATCCATACGACCGCGACCAGCGCGATCAGCCCGGCGACGATCACGACGACGAGCGGTGCCAGGCCGGGCATTGGCCGGTAGAGGCGGCTCACACCCTTAGCGTCGACGAGGATCTCGCCGATACGCAGGCGCGTGAGGAAGGTCGAGGACATGCCTTCGCGGTTGCGGTCCAGAAACTCCACCAGGTTGAACTGCGATCCGACCGTCACGATCAGGCGCGCGCCCTTCTCCGCGGCGATCAACATCGCCACGTCCTGGCTGGTTCCGGGGGCCGGGACAAGCTTGAAGGGCACGCCGAGCTCTTCCAGGCGATGCCTGCCTGGCGCGCGGCCGTCTGGGTAGGAATGCACAACCAGCTCGGTCTTGCCATCGCGCGCGGCCAGTAGCGCAGGCTCGCTCGCCGAGTCCATGTCGCCGACGATCATGTGCGGCTCCAGGCCCGCCTCCAGCAGCGCATCGGCACCGCCGTCAACGGCCACGAGCACCGGACGGGTATCCCTGATGAACGGCTTCAGCGCGCGCAGATCACGCTGGTGGTCGACGCCGCGCACGACTACGAGCGCCGAGCGATCGCGGAAGTCTGTGCGAAAGCGTGGTAGGTCGATCCTGCCGGCGAGCAGCTCGCGCTCCTCGCGCATGTGCTCGATCGTGTTGTGCGCGAAGCGCTCAAGCGCATCGCCGATCTCGCGCCGACGTGCCTCGGTCTCGGCACGCACACGCGCCACATCGAGCACGACACCTGAGACCAGTTGCCGGCCTCTGTAGAGCACCTCGCCGCGCGTATCGGCTGTCACCCGCACCGTCACCGGGTCGCCGTCAGAGAGCGAGTGAAACAGAGAGTCCTCGGGCAGGTCGACGAGCAACACACCCGCTTCGACCAGTAGTTGCGGCCCGAGGTTTGGGTAAGTGCCGCTGGTCGATGCGCGGCAATTGAGCACCGCGCTCGCGCCGGCCGCGATCAGCTCCTCGGCGGAGACGCGGTCGATGTCGAGATGGTCGATGACGGCAACGTCACCCGCCACCAGGTGCCTGACCAGCAGCTTGGTCTTGCGCCCCAGACGCACCGGACCACTGATCTCACGCGGCGGCGTAGGTAGCGCCCCGAAAGCGGGCGCGGGCGTGACTAGCTGCTGCCGGGTCGCGGCCATGTGAAACGAGAGTAACGCCCAGGTCCTACTCGCGCATCTGGATCGCCAGTGCTCAAGCTGCCTTGCGCAGCTCCTCTGCGTGTTTACGAGCCGCGCTGTCCTGCTCCTCGGCGCCAAGCATGCGCGTCAGCTCGCTCACCACCTCGGCCTCGTCCAGCTGGCTGACGGCGGTTATCGTCGGCTCGCCCGAGGTGTCCTTGACGACCGAGAAATGGCGGTCGGCAAGCGAGGCGATCTGTGGCAGATGGGTTATGCACAAGAGCTGCCTGTTCTTGGCCAGAGCCTGCAGACGCTCGCCCACGGCGCGTGCGGTGTGGCCGCCGATGCCGGCGTCGATCTCGTCGAATACCAGCGTCGAACCAGCTCCGCCGCTCGCCGCGGAGCCGCCTTCGTTGCTTGCGCTTGCCAGTGCCAGCATCACCCGCGAGAGCTCGCCGCCGGAGGCGATCTCGCGCAGCGGGGCGGCTGCGACGCCCGGGTTTGGCGCGATCGTGAACTCAGCCGCGTCGGCCCCACTCGCTTTCGGCGCGGTCGGGGCCAGCGCGATCTCGAACGTCGCATCGCCCATCGCGAGCGCCCCGAGCTGCTTGCGCACCGCTGCCGCCAGTCTGGTGGCAGCCTTGCGCCGACTTGCGCGCAGCGCCTCGATCTGGTCGTTCAGCTTCGAGCGCTCGGCAGCCAACAGCTCGACGGTCTGCTGCTCGGCTACCTCGGCGCCCAGCAATTGCTCGCGCCTGGCGCGAGCCTGCTCGGCGTGCTCGAGCACCCTGGCGATCGTGCCGCCGTGCTTGCGCACCACGCGCTCGAGCAGGGCAAGCCGCTCTTCGACTGCCTCCAACGAGTCGTCCTCGGCCGCGATCTGCTCGCAGTAGGCGCTCAATGCAGCGGCGATGTCCTGTGCCTCGATCGCAACCGCCGCGCCGCGCTGGGCGAGCGCGTCGAGCTGCGCGTCTATACCGGCGACAGTCTCCAGCTTGGCGACGGCGCCGGCCAGCAGATGCGCGGCGCCGGGCGCATCCGAGGACTCGGGTGCGAGCGTCTCGGAGGCCGTGCCGGCGGCTCTCTGCAGGGCGTCGAGGCGACGCAGGCGCTCGCGGCGCGCGAGCAGGGTCTGGTGCTCGTCCTCGTTTGGGTCGAGCGCGTCGATCTCTGCCAACTCATGCTCGAGCAGCTCCAGCTCGCGCTCACGCGCACTTGCCAGCTCGGCCAATCGCTCGAGCTCTGACTCGAGTCTTCTCGTCTCGCGGTAGGCGGTCGCGCATGCTTGCAGGCGCTTGAAGTGCGACGGGCCACATACCTGGTCGAGCATTTGCAACTGTGCGCTTGCAAGTACGAGCTTGCGGTGCTCATGCTGGCCGTAGAAAGAGATCAGGCGCGCTCCCAGTTCGCGTAGGTCTGCGACCGTGGCGGAGCGACCGTTGAGAAAGGCGCGGGTACGTCCGTCCGCGTTGACCCGTCTTGCCAGCACCAGCTCCAACTCGTCCGTCTCCTTGCTTGGGCGCACGCTCTCGGGCAGGCTCTCCACTATCTCAGCACGCATCGCCTCGGGGACCGAGAAGACACCCTCGACGTAGGCCTCCTCAGCGCCGGGACGCACTATGCCGGTGCGCGAGCGGCCTCCCATCAATAGATCCAAAGCGTGTGCGAGCACCGTCTTGCCGGCGCCCGTCTCCCCTGTGAGCACATTCAAACCTGGAGCCAGAGCAAGCTCGGCCCGCTCGATCAACAGCAGATTTTCTACTCGCAACTCGTAAAGCACCGGACAGGTGTACCAGCGGGCACCGACGGACCGCGTGAAATGCTCCCTTCGCACTTTTCCTAAGCTCGCACGCAGGATCGGTCGATAATCTGGATGCACCGCGAAAATCGGCTACCGGCCGTTGCGCGACCTCATTTATCCGACGGCATGGCTGCCAACGACTCCCACAACTCCATTCTCCCTCCCAGAGGTCCGCGCGATTGCCTCTCCACAGCCGAGCTGGCGATACGCCTCGATGAGGAGGTCAGCCGTGCCGGGCGCCATCGCACCGCGCTCAGCTGCCTCTTGGTCAGCCTACTCGACGTCGAGCGGTTGGCGAGCGAACACGGGCAGGAGTTGCCTGCACAGGCTCTCGACTATCTCGGCGCTGCACTTGGACGCCAGCTGCGCCGCTTCGACCGCGTCGGCTCGCTGCGGGACGGCGAGCTGTTGGTGCTCTTGCCCGGGGCGGACGAGCGACGCGGAGAGATCGTCGCGCGTCGCGCGCTCGGGCGGCTGCACTCGGTCAAGATCGAGGTCGAAGGACAGCGCCAACCGCTGCGCATCTCCGTCGGCGTTGCCGCCTGGCGCGAGGGGCTCAGTGCAGATCAGCTGCTCACCCAGACACGTCTCGCCGCCCAGCGCCAGGATCGCTCAGACTCGCTGCCAGCCCAGCAAACAGGCCAGACCAGGACGCTCGGCGGCGAGCTGCCGGCGGTCGGCCGCTCCTAGGTCCATAATCCCACGCCGTGCTCTCCGGGTCTGAGCTGTGGTTGCTGCGCCTGATGGCCGATCGCGGCCTTGCGCTGCTCGACGCCTCGACGCTGTTGATGGTGGTCGAGGAGCGTGGCGAGCTGCGTATCGCGGCGTCCAGCGGTCGTGTCTCGGTGCGGGTGCGCGTGCTGCCGATGGAGGGCAGCGCGCTCGGCGCGCTTTACATGACCGGCAAGGCACTTTCGCTGGAGCGGCCCCGCGGCCAGGAAGCGACCTGGCTGCACGAACTCGGGCTCGAAGCGCGGGCGGTGCTGGTCGAGCCCTTCAGCCTGGAGGGCCAGGGCGGCGGGCTGGTGATCGCGGCGCGGGAGGACGGCAGCTTCCGCGATCCCGACCGGCGCGCCTTCAACGCTTTCGCAGCGAGCGTCGCGCAGCGGCTCGTGGCCGAGCGCTCGGTCGAGATCGAGCGGCTGCGCTTCGGCATGGAGGCGCGCGAGCGGGAGCGCACACGCTGGGCCAGGGAGATCCACGACGAAACCGTGCAGGGCCTTGGTGCTCTGCGTCTGAGGCTCGCCAACGCACGCGACCTCGGCGACCAGGCCGCGCTCAGCACGGCTGTTGACACGGTACTCGAGGGGCTCGGCGAGGAGATCGACGGGCTGCGCCACCTGATCACCGAGCTCCGGCCGGCCGCGCTCGACGACTTCGGCTTGGTACCGGCGCTGGAAGCGCTGGCACGACGCGCCCAGGCGATGGACGGCCTGGAGATCCGTACCGAGATCGAGCTGGCCGACAGCGACCGACGGCTCGACGCTGAGCTCGAGAGCACGCTTTATCGCGTCGTACAGGAGGCGCTCACCAATGTCAGCCGTCACGCAAAAGCCACGAGCGCCGTGATCAACGTCAGTGAGCGCGACGGCAAGGTGACCGCGTCGGTAACCGATGACGGCGACGGGCTGCCCCAAGACGGTGCGACCAGACAGCGCTCGCCCGAGGACGAACTGAAGGGCGGTTTCGGCGTCTCGGGAATGCGCGAACGCGCGGAGCTAGTTGGTGGAGAGCTCGAGCTCGTTCCGGCGCCCGGCGGCGGCGCGACGATGCGCTTGACGGTGCCGCTGGCCGGACGCCCGGCCGCGATCTGAACTGGTCTCGTACCTTCCAATTTTGGTGATGTCCCCCGCGCGCGCAGGGGACATCGACCATTTTGAAGCTGAATCCCTTCCCCCTTATGGAAGACATTGCCGCATGCGGCAATGTCCCGGACGGTGCATGCACCGTCCGGCCGAGTCGTGCATGCACGACTCGTAGGGAGGCGCGCATGCGCGCCTCCCCAGGCGGCGCATGCGCCGCCTGCACAGCAAACCCGAGCGGCTCTACTCGACCAGGCCGAGCTTGCGCGCGTAGGCGGTGATCTCCGCTCGCGAGGAGAAACCGAGCTTCTCGATAGCGCGGGCTCGGTAGGTCTTGACCGTGCGCTCGGCCACGTGCAGCTGCTCGGCGATCTCCGGGTTCGTGAAGCCGTTGGCGATCAAGCGCACAACCTCGCGCTCGCGCTCGCTCAGCGCCACCCCTTCCTGAGAGTCGCCTTCGCCCGCGACCATCAGCGCGCCAAGTCTTGGATGCAAGTAGTTGCGTCCCGCGACCGCCAAGCGGAAGGCCTGCAACAACTCTGCCGGCTCGGCCTCCTTGAGCACATAGCTGCGTGCACCGGCGCGCAGTGCTTGGCGCGCGTACTCGGGGTCCTCGCGCATCGTCAGGATCGCCACGGCAAGCGTCGGGTGAGCAACGAAGCAGGTCGGTAGCGCCGCCAAGCTGGAGCCACCTGGCATCGTCAAGTCGAGCGTCAGCAGGTCGGGCTTGAACTCCCTGACCGCGCGGATCGTCGAGGGTACATCCGCCGCCTCGGCGACGACGCGGAACTCACCCGTCTCGCGCTCAAGTACAGCGCGGATGCCGTCACGCACGACAGTATGGTCGTCCGCGATAATCACGTCGATGGGCCGGTCGAGGCCTGCAGATTCAGCCGTCATAGATCAGAAACCGTATCGGCTCGACTGGCGGCAGCATGAAGCCTGAGAAGCGCACCCCGGCTCACGAACGCCCCCTCAGGTTGGCCCAGGTAACGGGCAACAGCACCTTTAGGACGACAACGGACTGCCCTTTTGGGACGACAAGATCAGCACCGTCTGCTCTACAGACAAGCAACCATCGGGACGCGATCATTGCACCTGTGATGCAGGAGCATCTCGATAACTTCGAGCGACATGTCTTGGACTGGAGACCTGCCCGGCCTGGCATGGAGCCCGACATCGGCAAGGAGGCACGATGATCGACATAGGCTTGGCCCTCACCTGGGCAGCCATATCAGCGGCCAGCGCGAAGGGACTATCGGTGCTGGCCCGTACAGCGGTAGACGGCAACATAGAGCCCGAGCCGGCGATGCCGATGGTCGAAGCGAGCGCCGCACTCAGCGGCCTGCGCTCGATCGGCGCAGCACCGGGACCGGCCGGCGAGCCGGGATGAGCCCAACACTCACTTCGACGGATGCGCGAGCGACGGATGCGCGAGTCGGAGTGCGAGAACGATTCCGAATCGCGCGCGCTGAAGATATTGGTCATTTTGTCGATGTCGGCATGGCGCTCGCCTAGCCGGCGAGACGCCTCCGAGCCGGACGAGATGTCACGGTTTGCCTGTGTGTCGTCGGGCACTCACCATAGAATGCGGCTCACGTCGCTATCAAGCGGCGTGTCATCGCCAGCGTCGAGAGGCGTAATTGCTGCCCAAGTCCCCCCGACTGCGGAGAATATTTCTTGCCTATACGGTCAACGAACTGGGAACCTGGTTCGGCTACGTCGCGCTGGCCTTGGGCGTCTACGACCACACCCACAGCGCGATCGCAACAGCCGGTCTGTTCGTCGCTCGCGGCTTGCTGCCGGCATTGCTGGCGCCGGTCCTGGTAGCACGCACCGAGCGATCACTTCGCCGCGGACGACTTGCCGGGCTGTACCTTTTGGAGGCGGTCCTGACGATCGCCCTGGCGGGCTTGCTGTGGCACTTCTGGCTGCCAGGAGTGCTGATACTGGTCACGATCGATGGCATCGTGGCAGTGGCAGCCACGGCGCTGCTGCGCGCTTGTGCCACACGCGTGACGGTCGCCGACATCACCGGCGAGTCAGCTACCGGGCTCGACGAGCAGACTCAAGAGACAGCGGTCGATGCCGCCCAGCGCCAGGCCAACGCGACACTCAACTTCGCATTCATGGGAGCGCTGGCGATCGGCCCTGTCATTGGCGGCGCGCTTGTCAACTCGGTCGGGGGCTCGGTGGCACTGCTGCTCGACGCCTTCACCTTCCTTGTGTGTGCAGGCCTGCTGGCGCACCTGGGCACACATATCGCCGAGACCAGCGGCGATTCGATTCGGGAGCGTCTGCGAGCCGTTGCCGAGCACATGCGTGCCGTGCCGGCGCTGCGTGCGTTGTTCGTCACCCAGGCGATCGCGCTGGTCTTCTTCGCCTCAGTGGAGCCCGTGGAGGTGCTCTACACGAAGTCCACACTGAACGCCGGCGATCTCGGCTATGGCTTGTTGATGGGTGCCTGGGGACTTGGCGCCGCGCTCGGAGCGGTCGTATTCGCGCGCTCTGTCCGTCGCCCACTCGGGCCGATGCTGACATTCGGCACGCTGCTCGTGGGCCTCGCCTATCTCGGCTTCGCGGCAGCACCGACGATCGCGCTCGCCTGCACAGCAGCTGTACTCGGCGGCGTCGGCAACGGCATTCAGTGGCCTTCGTTGATCAGCGCCGTCCAGCAGCTTACGCCCGCCGGCTTGCACGGTCGCCTGATGAGCGCCGTCGGATCGCTGAACGCCCTCTGCCCTGCGCTCGGATTCATCCTCGGGGGCACAATCGCCGCGCTGAGCTCGCCACGAGTCGCGATGCTCGTCGCCGGCGCTGTAGCGACACTGGCGACGTTCGCGTTCATGCGCCTGCCGATCGGCGAGCTGAGAGCATCGAGCGAGGCCGCCACGAGCATCGCCACAGAGCCGGAGCTGGCGGCATCGCGCCAGTAGTCGCTCGGCCAGAGCGCATGGTCTCGAGACACGCTCGAAGCCCAACCGTCCTTAAGTACGACGCCTTGTCGGCCGTTAAGGACTACAGACCTAGCCGTAGGCAAAGATGAGCATCCCCAGACGACACCTATACCGGCTCTATCTCGCAAGCCAGTGGATCCTGCTTGCGGGCGCGGTCGCCGTCGCCGTGCTCACGTCTCGCTCGGCCGACTGGCATCCGGTCGAACTGGTCGCGCTTTTGCTCGTGCTGAGCGTGGTGGGCGAGTGGCTAACGATCACGATGGGCAGCCAGAGCGTCTCCGCGGGCTTCGTCGCGCTGGTGCTGGCGATGTGCCTACTCGGACCGGCTCCCGCAGTGGCAATCGGTGCTGCCGCGATCGCTGCCGACTCGCTCGCACGTCGTCCCTCGCCTGCCGTATGTCTCTCCAACCTGACGACCTATGCGGTCTACCTGGTACTGGGCGCCCTGCTGAGCCGCTCGCTAATTGGACACTCCAACGTTCAGACGATCACGTTCGCGTTCGTCGTGTTCGGCGTGTTCATCACGACAAACCTGCTCAACTTCGCGCTGATAGCGATCCAAAAGAGCGTGCTTCAGGAAAAGTCGTTCATAAACCAGGTGCACACGGTGCTCGTGCCCGTGCTTCCCGGCCAGTTGGCAGCTGCCGTGCTCGCTGTGATCCTCGCCGTTGCGTACACGAAGATGGGCTATCCCGTGCTGCTCAGCCTCGTGCTGGTATTGGCCGTCTTCCAGTACCTGGCTCGCGCCCTGCTGCGCTCGGAGGACCGCGCCGAGCAACTCGAGGCGCGCTCGGTGCGGCTTGCCTCGATGCAGCTTGGCGTGCTCGTCACACTCGTGGAGACCCTGGCCCTACGAGACCGCATGACCGCCCGTCATGCCGCCGCGGTCGCCCGCTACGCGCGAGCGCTTGCTCGCGAGCTGGGCTGTGACGAGGCCGATCAGGACCTCACGCACACAGCCGGGCTACTTCACGACATCGGCAAGTTCGCCCTGCCAGACCGCATCCTGCACGCGGAGATCCTCTCCGATGAGGACTGGGCGGTCGTGCGCCGCCATCCGCAGGAGGGAGCCACGCTCGTGGGGCGTCTCGACGGCTACGGCCCGGTGGCCGATGCGATCCTCTATCACCACGAGCACGTCGACGGCAGCGGCTACCCGGCCGGCCTGATCGGCAACGAGATCCCATTGCCCTCACGCATCCTCGCGGTGTGCAACGTCTATGACACGCTCACCGCGCGTGACTCCTACCGCTCGCCAATGACCCCCCAGGACGCGATCGCCGAGCTGCGTCGTGTCGCCGGTCGTCAGCTCGACGCAGAGATCGTCGATGCGTTCATCACGATGCTCGAGCGCGAGGGTCCCGTCACGTTCGCCCACGGCGACGACGCGGACTTCGAGGCCGAGCTGGCATTCGAGCGTCGCACGCGCGCGCTCGCCCAACCAGCTATGCGCTAGCCGGCTCCTGGGGCTGGCAACCGGCCCGGAGGGTACCGGCCAAGGCCACCTGCCAGTCAACCGCGTTTGACACGCTGTGCATCCCGCGGCCCCCTAGGCCCCTTCTGTGCGCCGACTCAATACTGGCATTTACCACGGCCTCTAGAAGCCGCGGGGAATCCTTAACGAGCAAGGACGCTGTCTAACAGACAACGTCCTTGACGGCCAACTGCGCCTCAAAGAGTGCGTTGGCGATACGGCAATCAGCCTTTGAAACCCATTGAATGCTCCTTCCGTCGGTCAGGCGGCTCAACATCCGCGCGCGACGGCTTCCATCCTCGGCCAAGCACGATGAGTGTTGAGTAGGTTCGCGTAGCATAATATAGACATTGGACGAATTGTCCACTTCGTACAAGCGGATGCACGTTCTTTTGCAAGAAGAGGGCATTCCCGCACCGATACGACGGTCTTCCCGCGTCAAACGGGGCTTTTTACGCTTGTAGTGGGCGTCTCCCGGGCGATCAAATGCACGGCAGAGCGATCGCCTTTCTTCGTCAAAAGGTCCACAAAGCTCGCGGACGCTCAACCTTTGCACGCAGATTGCCGTATCTCCACCTATCCGAGGCATCGCGTGCGCGTGCCGCCGGCCTCGGAGAGCCTGCCCTGTGGCGAGAAATCCGACCGAGAAGAGATCCACGATGCCCGAGAACCACGACCCAAACCACGAGCACCAGCTCGTGTTCACGAGCTCACAGGCAGCACGCTATCTGGGTGTGTCGCTGGCCACGGTCCGCCGTTGGACCGACGCGGGCTACCTCACCGGCTACCGTACGCCGGGCGGACAGCGACGCTTCTCACGCGAGCAGCTCGACGGCTTCATCGACTCGCTGCAGCGCACGGGCGAGCGGCCCAAGCGCCACACGCAAGTCGCCTGATCACGACACCCCGCAGACGCGGCACAGAGAAGAGCTCCGACGACAGGTACGTCCGATGAGACCTCGCGGCCGTCGCTCAGCGCGCCAGGCGGCCGAACTTATCTCGCAGCCGACGGTAGAAGGACGAGCCCGGTAGCTGGGCAATGATGCCCGCGTCATCCATGAAGCGGGCATCGATCGTGCCACCAGGCGCGATCTCACAGACCGGTCGCCCATCGACCGATACGTCGAGCGCCTCGTGCGAGCGGTTATGGATCGTAAGGCGGTCCCTGGGCGCCGCAACAAGAGCGCGCGCAGTCAGCGAGTGGGGTGCGATGAAGGAGACCATGAACCCCTCCACGCCCCAGGCCATCACGGGGCCGCCGTTGGCGAGGTTGTAGCCGGTGGAGCCAGCCGGCGTTGCGACGACGAGACCGTCGCAACGCACGCTGCCAAGCTCCTCTCCGTCAAGCACATAAGCCAGCTCCGCAACGCGCTCTCCGACCTTTCGGTGTATTGCCACGTCGTTGAACGCCCGCTCCATGCCTGTGGGAGCATCCAGCACGATCGCCGGCAACGGCAGGAGCTCATAATCGCCCTCGAAGGCACGGCGCACGCCGTCGGCGAGCTCCTGTGGCTCGATCGTGGCAAGAAAGCCGATGTCGCCGAAGTTGACCGCGAACACCGGTACCTTCGTGCCGGCATAGCGGCGCAGAGCACGCAGGATCGTGCCATCGCCGCCAAGCACCACGCACAGGTCGACCGAATCGTCGTCTGTGCCACCGAGTACCACACCCTCACTGCCAGCGAGCCCGTGCTTAGCCGCTTCCTCCTGGTCGAAGTGGAGCGTCACCCCTAACTTTGCCGCAGCTCCGAGAAGCGTCTTTAGCGCAGCCGAGGTTTGCCCAGGACGACTATGTGTCAAGACCGATACCTCGCGCGCCGGGCGTGCCACGAGCTGCATCATGGCTCCACTTCCCTGGCCATCCGCTCGAGGTCAGTCACGTCTCCTGCCCCACCCGGGCGTGAGGACTCCGCCAACCAGATGAATGTCTCGAGATTGCCCTTCGGGCCTGGCAGGCCCGAAGATCGGTAGCCAAGCACCGAAGCGTCGAGCTCGAGCGCCGCGGCACCGACGTCGATCAGCGCCGAGCGCCGATCCTCGCCGAGGCGCACCACCCCGCCCTTACCGACCCGCTCGCGCCCGACCTCAAACTGAGGCTTGACTAGCGCAAGCACGTCGTGGTGCTCGGAAAGGCATTCGAGCACGGCCGGTAGGACCTTGCGCAGCGAGATGAAGGAAACGTCGAGCACGGCGAGCTCGGGCGCATAGGACAACATGCCTGACGTCATCGAACGAGCGTTCGTACGCTCGTGCAAAGTGACTCTCGGATCTTGGCGCAGCCGGAAGTCGAAGTCCCCGTAGCCGACGTCGATCGCGATGACGTGTGTGGCCCCGCGCTGTAGCAGACAGTCCGTGAAACCGCCGGTCGACGCACCAACGTCGAGCGCACGACGACCCAGCACCGGCAGCTCGAGCGCGTCGAGCGCATTGGCCAGCTTGAGCCCACCGCGAGAAACGTAGGGTGCCCGCTCACGCACGCTCAATTGCGCATCGATTGGCACCATCTCCCCCGGCTTTGCGGCCCGTCTGCCGTCGAAGCCGATTGTGACCTCCCCAGCCATCACCGACGCCGCCGCACGCGTACGTGAACTGAACAGACCACGCTCGGCCAGGAGGGTGTCAAGCCGCTGCTTAGTCATGGAGTGACGGTACCCGTTGGCGCGCACACAAGTTCGATATGGACATCACAAATTCGAGCTTTGAAAAGGATTCGGGGTCTCTGTGATCGACGTCACATATATGCCTTCTCTGTATAAGCCATCCACCGCCTTGTCGTCCCAAACTACTGATCTTTGTGGTTTTAGGTCTCGGCGGTGAAGGCGCTATTTGCGCCGTCCGCCGGGCCGGTGGATGTAAGGAGTCAGGCCGGGCACGACCTCATCCCGAATGAATCTAAGCGTCTCGGTGATGAACTCTACGACGGGGAGGTTGACGCGCCCGTGCGCGTCTGTCATTCCGGTGCGGATGATTATGCGCGGGGGGCCGTAAGCCTCCATGTACACGGCACCTTCGGGCACATTCCTGATCTCTGTGTTGTCTTCGAGAAAGTGGTCGGGGGAGGCGCGCGCGAAGCCGTTCTTGATGCCCCCGTCGGGGAGTCTCCAGCGCAAAAGCAGGCCATCGACACCGTGCGCAAAGATCGGCAACTTCGTGTGTCGATCTATGTTCGAGATTTGGTTGAGGAGACGGAGGGCGTGGGGGGTTTCTTCGTTGGGGGTCTCATCCGGCGGCTGCAAACGCTTGAGGAATGTTGCCGCCTCGGGTCGAACGCGGTGGGCAATGGTCAGCCAGCGTTCCCGGTCCTTTCGTCTCTGGTCGTTCTCCCCCTCAATGGAGGGTTCGGCGACGCCACGCCACAGGATCGGGAACATCACGCTCCTGCGATCTTTCGCTGGCACGAGTGCGCCGGCAAGATGATCGAGACTGGAGCGCAGGTTGTAGATCGCGTCGGCAGCAATCAGTGGCACGTCGGTGTTGTCGATGGAGCGAGTGAAGTGGAGTCGATAGACGACTCTCTTCTTCTTGCCCTCGACCCGCTTGCGCACCGTGTAGGGGCGAGTATCGGGGGTCGTGCCTCCATAGCTGTCGATGGCGTCCTTGAGATTGACGAGGTGTGCTTCGGACCTATTGAGCTTGGCGATGAACGAGGGAACGATCGCGGTCATGCCCTACCCTCGCCGTAGATGCCTGACGATAAGCACGACGAGGAGCCTACCCAGACGATCCCGGCGAAGGATGGCGACATCGAGGTTCCGATTCCTTCCCGAGATGATTTCTTGGAGACGGTTAGGAGGGTCGCTGGCCCAGCGCTTCGTAAACAGCCTGACGAGACAGACCGGCCTCCTGAGCGATCCGGGTCGGACTGACGCCCGCCGCGTGGGCATCTTGTACGCGCTTGCGTAGCTCGGCTGACGCGGCGTGTCGCTCGTCTTCGGCTGCTTTGCGGCGCTCGGCTGCCTGGTGTAGGGCTTCTATGGCCTTCGTTTCGTTCATTTCGCGCACGCTTTCTCGACTAGCTCAGCGAACATTGACGGGCTGCGCTGGTAACGCATGTTGTAACGCCAGGTGAACTCGTTGAGATAGCCCTGTAGCCAGCGGTGGGACACCTTCCTATAGGTGCCCTTGATCGATGGCTTCAGATGGCCAAAGAAGCCCTCAATCGTGTTTGTGTGCGTGTCGCCTTGCACGTAGATCCCGGCCGAGTGGTTGATCCGACTATGGGAGATGAAGTGCTCGTCGAGGCCGTTGTATGCGGACCACTCGTCGGTGATGATGATCGACTCGGGCTCAACCCACTCGATCACCTTGCGCTTGAGTTGTGGCCCACGACGCGACGGCAAGACGGTGGCCTTGATCCGTCCGCCGCGTTCTACCGCAGCGAACACGGTTGCTCTACTACGTTCGCGGAGCTTCGCGGCTTCAGAGCGCCGCGTCGGCGTCGATGCGAGGTAGCGGTGCTGTCCTTGTGGCTTGCGTGGTCTGCCGTCCACAGACGCCTCATCGACCTCTACGTCGCCCCTCAGCGGCTCGCCGTCGTCGGTCATGACCTCGTTGCGGATCTTGTTGAGCATCCGCCAGGCGGTCTTATAGGACACGCCCAGCGTACGCTCTAGTTGCTTTGCCGAGATCCCGCAACGAGTGCTAGTCACGAGATACATCGCATAGAACCACAAGTGCAGCGACGTTGAGGACTGCTGGAAGATCGTCCCGGCGGTCGGGTGGACATGGTGGCCACAGCCGGTGCAGGTCCATGATTGGCGACCCTGGGCTGTTGCGTACCGGCGGAAGACGCGCTCCTGCCCGCACTTCGGACACATGGCATGTTCGCCATCCGGTGCATAGTGCAAACGCCACAGGTGCTCAAGGCACGCCTCGTCGTTGGGGAACTCGCGCATGAACTCCATCAACGAGTACGTGGACTCGGACGAGTCGGCCCGACGTGGTGCGTTGCGGTCTACCGGAGGCATAGTGTAAGGCTACTTGGCGCACGTCCGTTTGTCAAGCTGCCTTACGGCAAGGCTAGAGGGTTGTTGCTTCTCGTTAGTGCAGAGTCGCGGAGGTGGTAGTGTCCCGACATACAGAACAACAACGTTGGAAGGGGACATGGAGCTCGATCAGGAGGCACTCAGTCGCTGGTTCAGCGAGAAGTGGAATCATGGTCCATGTCCTGTCTGCGCAACCGACCTTTGGACGCCATTGCCGCGCCTTGGGGTGGTCCCGAACCTCAACCCTTTGGGGCCAGGGGCAATCAATGTGGTGCCCGTGCTGCTGGTCAGTTGCACGAACTGCGGCTATATGCTGGCGATCAATGCCCTCGTGGCGGGAATCGTCCAGGAGCCTGATTGGTCCGAGGAGCTTCAGCGGTATCAGCCGCTTGAGGCGACCTCACCAGCCGTCCCGCTTACCCCAGTTCCCGAGACAAGCGGGTAGTCACGGCAATCCAGCCACAAGCCGGAGAGGGCCAACAGGTCCAGGGAGCTCAGCAAGGACTCGCGCCGAACGTCACAACGCCCGGTGGCGAGCTGTTGAGCGTCAAGCGCAAGCAGGCTGCGTTTGCGATGACTGACGCTCACTACAAGCACATACAGAAGCTAATCAGGCGAGAATTGGGTGGCAGATTTGAGAGTTCAATCTGGTTCGCACTCATGCTTGCGGCCTTGGGCGTCGCCGCGACTATCGCCATCACGGTGCTCGCGACGGAAATCAACAACGCGGCCCGCCGGGGCGAGCTAGAGGCCACTGCATGGGGCTTCTTGGCAATCGCTTTGCTCTGCTTCTCTATGCACTTCTTTGGAAGCCGGAAGACAGGCAAGCAGCGGGCGAACGATCTGATCGAGATGATGGATACCTACAATATGGAGATCGAGCAGCACAGCCAATCGCCCATGAGACCCGTCGTGCCCGCCGCTTCGCCTCTCGTCTTATGAGCGCGTCGTTTTGGCGTTGGTGCTCTACATCTCCATAGCCCCCGCTACGAGCGCCGACTCGTAGGAGCACCACGCCCAGCCCAGCGACGTGGCGCTCCAGCATGTTCTCCTATGGCAGTAGGGCTTCCAGCCGGAGTCGGATCGCCGTGAGGATGAGACAGAAGCCGATCAGCGGCACGATGGGCCGCTTTGCGGCGAATCCGATGGCGACGCCCTCCACAACTGCGAAGGCGAGGTAGAACATGCGCTGCCGCCAACTACTCGGGAACTTGGGCATGGCGCGCTCACGCCGCGATCTGGTCGAAGTGCAATGCCGCTCGTGTGGGGAAGATCAGATCGTCTGCCGTGCGGTGGATCAATCCGGCTCCCTTGAGCCGGATAAGCGCATCGGTCGTGTCCCCAGGGCTCGTGTTGCTGTCCGCCCTGTCACGGACAAGCTCATCGACCGACCACGGCCTCTGGTCATCTGGGTCGAGAAGGCGAAACATCACGCCCCAATCGTTCATGTTGTCCGCTTCGACCATTGGATTAGGCTCTTGTGCAGGCATGGGAGCTACGCCTCCTGTGCTTAGGTCCCGGCGGCAGTTTACGGCTGTCGTCGGGACCGATTGATGGGAGCGAGCACCGTAAACCCGCGTCAGGACAACAAAATGCCCAGAACACCGCTTATACAGAGAAGGCATATATGTGATCGACGTCACACAAACATGCGTTCGCCTGGGGCATTATTCCTCTCGACCCGAAGTACAGCAGCATCCCTCCTCCCCTCGAAACGGCCCGCCTCCCCAGCGGGCCGTTTCATTTAACGCCCCAGTTGCCTTCAAGCCCCAACGGTGGCCGAACTACGGTCGCTGATCGCAGAGCGAATGCGCTCGGCGATGCGCTCACCGGTGAAGCCGATCTCCTTGTGCAGCAAAGCTGGCTTGCCGTGTGTGACGTAGCGGTCTGGCAGGCCGACGCGCAAGATCCGAGACGGCGCGGTGCCGGCCTCGTTGAGCGTCTCCCAAATCGCCGAGCCGAACCCACCGGCGAGAACGCCCTCCTCGACGGTCACGAGCAGGTCGTGCTCGGCCGCCAGCTGCGCCATCAAGCCCGCGTCGATCGGCTTAGCGAAGCGTGCGTCGACGACCGTGATGGCGATCTCATCGTCCGCCAGGAGGTCGGCCGCCTCGATCGCCTTGCCGACGCCTGAGCCATAGCCGATCAGTGCAACGCGAGCTCCCACCGGAGCTGAAGCGCCGGGTTGGGGAGCGATCAAGATCTCGCCAGTGCCGATCGCAATCGTGCGTGGCGCTGCGGGCAATTGCACGCCTGTGCCCTCGCCGCGTGGATAGCGCAGCGCGATCGGCCCGTCGTCGTAACAGAGAGCCGTATGCAGCATGTCCACGAGCAGCGCCTCGTCGCGCGGGGCCATCAGCACGATGTTCGGCAAGCAACGCAGGTAGGCGATATCGAACGCGCCGTGATGGGTCGGCCCGTCGTCGCCGACGAGGCCGGCCCTGTCCATCGCGAACACCACATTCAGCTTCTGCAAGCACACGTCGTGCACGATCTGATCGAACGCTCGCTGCAGAAACGTCGAATAGATCGCAGCCACAGGCTTGACTCCCTGGAGCGCCAGGCCCGCGGCAAACAGAATCGCCTGCTGCTCGGCGATGCCCACGTCGAAGTAGCGCTCGGGCAATGCTGCCTGCAGGATGTTCAGGCCGGTTCCCGAGTTCATCGCCGCAGTAATCCCCACCACCCGCTTGTCACGGCGGCACTCGCGCACCAAGGCCTCGCCGAAGACTTGCGTGTATTGAGGTGCCGCTTTGCTTTGCACAGTCTCAGGCGCAGTACCTTCTCCCGGCGTAGTCGTCCCCGATGTCCTTGTGCCGGCCGGGGAAGGCGGCGGACTTGGCGGCGAGGCCGTCGGCACTCCATTGAGGATCGAGTTCGGCTTGGCGGCATGCCACTTCTCCATCCCCTCGAGACCGCCATCCTCGGCGGGTGCGAAGCCCTTGCCCTTGACCGTCGCGACATGAACTACCACCGGGCGTTCGGCGGCCAGGGCCTCGCGTAGAGCCTCACGCAGAGCACGCACGTCGTGCCCGTCGATTACACCCATATAGGCCCAGTCGAGCTCCTCCCAGAACAGGCCAGGCGCCCAGAACGCCTTGATCGACTCCTTTAGTTGCGGCCCAAGCCGTTCAAAGGCAGAGCCGATGCTACCTGGCAGCCGCGTGAGCCCACCCTCGACGCCTGAACGCGCATGCCAAAGCTTGGGGTTCAGACGGACGCGGTTGAAATAGCGCGAGAGCGCACCAACGTTTGGAGCGATCGACATGCCGTTGTCGTTGAGCACGACCACCATCGGCGTGCCCAAACCACCAGCCTGCCCAATCGCCTCGAAGGCCACGCCACCGGTCATCGCCCCATCGCCGATCACGGCCACGACCTTGCCTTTCGAGCGCTCGTCGTCGAGGTGGCGCATCGCCTCCTTGATCCCGACCGCATAGCCGATCGAGGTTGAGGCGTGCCCGGCGCCCATGATGTCGTGCTCGGACTCCGCGATCGAGCAGAACGGCGCGAGACCGTCGTACTGACGAATCGTCTGCAGCTGATCGCGCCGGCCGGTGAGAATCTTGTGCGGGTAGGCCTGGTGGCCTACGTCCCAAAGAATCTTGTCGTAAGGAGAGTCAAGCAGCGAGTGCAGCGCGACTGCCAGCTCGCACGTGCCGAGGTTAGCGCCGAAGTGACCGCCTATCTCCCCCACCGTGTCGATGATGTGCTCGCGCACCTCTTGGGCGAGTTGTGCGAGTTCCTCCTCAGAAAGCGCCTTGAGGTCCTTGGGACCGTTGATGCCGTCGATGATGGTCATGATGTGCGCGTGTAAATGAAGTCTGTGATCTGCTCGAGCTCGCCGGTTGCGGCCGGCTGAGTGGGGCTACTTGCCGTGTGACCGGCCACCGCAAGCGCGGCATCCGCGAGCGCCGACCGTGCTGTCCGGTGGGACTCCGCCGCCAGTTCCCTGGCCCGATCTATGCCGAACTCGCTCACATATGTCCGCTTGCCGTGCCTCTCATCGCTGCCCTGCGGCTTGCCGAGCGCAAGATCTGTGCCGGTCACGTCCAAGATGTCATCGACGATCT
>DASYNL010000027.1:0-9185 GCA_036008605.1 Solirubrobacteraceae bacterium
TGCAGATCGAGGGGCACGCAGGTACTCTCAGGCTGAGCAGGATGGGCGTCCGAGCGCAGCTGCTCGGACGCCATTCAAGTGTCTCGGCCGCATTTCTGCTGTTCCACTCGGCGCATGCGCCGAGTGGCCGGGCCGCACATGTGCGGCCCGGGGCCATGCCGCATGCGGCATGGCCTTCCAAAAATGAGTCAAGATGGATCGAGTGCGAGAAGAGTCCCTATGGACCGAGTCGTCGATGGCGCCGGCACCCTCAGGCGAGCAGTTTGAGATCGTCCACGGCAGTCAGCATGCAACGATCGTTGAGGTTGGAGCCGGTGTGCGCGAATACGCCGTCGCGGGCCGAGAGGTGCTGCAGCCATACGCGATCGATGAGATGTGCGACGGTGCTCACGGCGCTCCGTTGATCCCATGGCCAAACCGGCTTGCCGACGGCCGCTACCGCTTCGACGACGTCGATCATCAACTCGCATTGAGCGAGCCAACAAAGCAAAACGCGATCCACGGCCTCCTGCGCTGGCGCCCGTGGCAGGCGAACGAGCGCGAGTCGCATCGGGTCGTGATGAGCACGCGACTGTATCCACAGCCGGGCTATCCGTTCGCACTAGACGTATCGATCGCCTACGAGCTTGGCGAGCAGGGCCTCACGGTGGCCACGACCGCCACGAACATCGGCGAGCGGCCGTGTCCCTACGGAGCCGGTCAGCACCCATACATCTCACCAGGCGAGGGCTTGATCGACGATTGCGTGCTGGAGCTGCCGGCACAAACGCGTGTGCTCACAGACGACGAGCGCCAGCTGCCGAGTGGCCGCGAGCCGGTGCAAAGCAGCAGCTTCGATTTCTCAAGCCCGCGACGGTTGGGCGATATCCAGATCGACTCGGCCTTCACCGACCTCGTGCGGGACGCCGCCGGGCGTGCCGTCACCAAGATCTCGCGCCAAGACGGCAGCCGCGTGGAGCTATGGGTGGACGAGCACTACCAGTTCATCGAGCTCTACAGCGGCGACACACTCGCGCCATCGCGCCAGCGACGCGGCTTGGCTGTGGAGCCAATGACCTGCGCTCCCAACGCGTTTCAGAGTGGCGATGGTCTGGTGCGCCTGGAGCCTGGAGAGTCGCTGACGGCGTGCTGGGGCGTCTGCTTGCGCTGAGGTCTCAGAGATGGACGCCGGCTCGACGTTTGTGGTTGGGGTGGATGCTGCAGGTGGATCTAAATTGGTCATGCCCCGCGCGCGGGGCATGCGTAGAAAGCCGCAGCCTGTGCAAGGCTGCTCCCGGATGGCGTCGCTTAGGGTGCCATCTAGCGTGACGTCCGACCGCGGATATCGAGTGCAACAGGGAGCCAAGGAGCGACACGAATGTTCAAGAACGTACTGGTGGGAGTCGACGACAGGCAGGGTGGGCGCGACGCGATAGCGCTGGCCACACATCTCGTTGACCAGCCTGGAAAGCTGACACTGCTCAACGTACATAGCGGCGTATTGCGCCCAGTCGACGCGGCCAGTCCGGGCGCGGTCTCAGCCGAGCAGGAACGCTCGCACACTTTGCTCGAGGCCGAGCGTGAGCGCGCGGGTGTGCAAGCGGAGCTCCTCAGCATCGTCTCGACCAGTCCAGGTAGGGGCCTGCACCAGCAGGCCGAGGAGCAGCATGCGGACCTGATCGTCGTCGGCTCCTGCTCGCGCGGCGCTTTCGGTCGGGCGATGCTCGGCGACGACACCCGCGCCGCGCTAAACGGTTCCCCCTGTGCAGTGGCGGTCGCCGCCCACAGCTACGCTGAGGCCCCAACACCGATTGCAAAGATCGGCGTTGGCTACGACGGCTCGCCGGAGAGTGAAGCAGCGCTCGCGATGGCCCACGAGCTCGCAACCCCTACGCGGGCGAGCGTGATCGCGCTGGAGGCGGTGTCGATGCCGTCCTATGCCTACTCGGGCATGGTCTCACCGGCGATCGGCGAGAGCATGGAAGTGATGATCGAAGAGGCCAAGGAGCGCATGCGCGCATTGCCGGGTGTCGACGGTCGCGCCGTGTACGGCTTCGCTGGTGAGGAGCTCGCGGCCTTCGGCGACGAGTTGGACATCTTGGTGGTTGGCTCACGGGGTTACGGCCCGGTCAAGCGCCTGGTCGTCGGCAGCACGTCCGAGTACTTGGAGCGCCACGCGCGCTGTTCTTTGTTGGTGCTGCCAAGGGTTGCCGAGGATTGAGCGCCAGGGATAACGCAACGGTCACAAAGTGGCCACGCCACAGTCACAAAGTGGCTTTTTGCCGTGATTACGGTTGGTGTGTTCCGCATCCCTACATCTGGACATGAAGTCCCGTGCAAAGGAGACCGTAATGAAGAAGCGTTCTGGTCCGCGGGCGGTTGCTCGCGTGGCAGCCGCAATCCTTGCGTCGAGTGCGCTCGGAGTGGCATTCGACGCACCTGCGCAAGCAGACGGAGGACATTACCCATCGCCCGGCGGCGGACACTCGGCACTGATGCCGGGCAACCTGTTGCTCAGTCGCAGCGTCTATGAAAACGACCCAGGCCTGACAGCTGGAGTCACCGAGCTGCCGGCCGGATGTGTCACCGCTTGCACGCTCGCCAATGCCGGTGGCGCCTACCCGGAAGTTTGGAACAACGACCTCGTGGACGAAAGCTTTGGCGTCACATCGAAGATCTTGCTGGACCAGATCACGCCGTGGGGAGCGCCCGTCAGCACTTTGCAGGTGCCCAACAGCACCGAGCCGGGGATATCCTCGGGCTCCGACCAGATGGTGACCAGCTTCTCCTCGAAGTCCGAACTGGCGCTCAACCTCTCCACGCGCGGCAACAACGTCACGTTCATGGGCTATCTGGCGCCGGTCGACACGGTCGACGTCTCCAACTCCAACACTCCGGGCGCGATCGATCCGACCAACCCGGTTCCTGGCGCTTACTACCGTGTGGTGGCACAGTTGAACGCCCAGGGCCAGTTCCAATTCACGGAGACCAACGCCTACAGCGGCAACAATGGTCGCGCGGCGATCCTCAGCGAAGAACACGGCGCGCACGCCATCTACATGGCTGGCAACGCTGGCAACGGTGCCAACCCACAGCCGGCCGGCGTGGTCGTCGGCACGGGCGCGCAGATCCTCAAGCCCTCGCGCGAACCAGTGCCGGAGCTTCTGCAAGAACCAGGATTCCCGACACCGGTAGGCAGCTTCAACGTGACCCAGCTCGGCGACAAGGTGGACAAGATCGGCAAGGACACTAACTTCCGCGGTCTGACCATCTCGGGCAATGTCGTCTACTACACAAAGGGCAGCGGCAGCAATGGTGTCAACACCGTCTACTTCCTGGACACGACGGGCAAAGCCTGCCCGAATGGTGTTGGGCTCCCGGCGGCAAACGCGAAACTCCCCTCGTGGCCGCTTGCCTACAACCCAGAAGAGCTGGCGGCCGAAGGCCTGAAGCCCTACAACATGTGCATCCTCAAGGGCTTCCCGACGGCCCTAGCGAAGAAGGCGACATCGTTCCCGTTCGGCATCTGGTTCGCCAACGCGAACACCCTGTATGTCGCCGAGGAGGGCAACGGCGAAAACGCGTACTCGACAACCAAGGGCGAATACACCGAAGCTGCCGCACAAACAAGCGCGGGTCTGCAGAAGTGGGTCTTCAACTCGACCGCGGGGGAATGGCAGCTCGCCTACACCTTGCAGAACGGTTTGAACCTGGGCAAGCCTTACACGGTGCCCGGTTACCCCACCGGCGATAACGCGGCCACGGGTTTGCCGTGGGCGCCGGCAACCGACGGTCTACGCAACATCGACGGTCGCGTGAACCCCAACGGGACGGCCACGATCTGGGCGATCACCTCAACAGTCAGCGGCGATGGTGATGAGGGTGCTGACCCGAACAAGTTGGTGGCGATCACCGACCAGCTAGGCGCGAGCACGTCTCCGGCCTCGGAGAGCTTCGGGGTGCTGCGGGCGGCCGCCAGCGGCGAAGTGCTGCGCGGGATCTCGTTCACGCCGGGAACAGGTGCTCAGCAGGGCGGCTACTACCAGGGTGGCGGTTCCTCCGAACATCATTACGGCGGTCACTAGCGAGTAGAAGCAGCGAATAGCGAGCGGGCGGCCACGCTGGAGATTTGCAGCGTGGCCGCCCGCCGCGCCTTTCGGGTCTGCGTGTCGGCTTACATCGCGCAGCGCGGGGTGGATGCTGTAAACGCAGTGCTCCGTTTTCGCCAGCCGTCCTATTGTTGTGCCGAATATCGATCGAGATTATGATCTTTGTCCAGGTGAGCATGGCAAGCCTGCGACAATGGGGCGCGGGACGGCACACAAGATCATGGCGACCACGACAAACACATCACCAACACCTGCCCGACGATCGCAGTTGGCAGGAATGCTGTCGTTCCCCGATCAGGTCAATGAGATCTCCGCTCGGCTGGTAGCAGGGGGCGTCGTCCTGCTCAGCCTCGCAGCGATCGCGCTGGCCGCCCCCTGGCTGATCGTGGTGATTGCCTATGGGTTCGTGGCTCGCGTTCTTTCCGGCCCGACGCTCAGCCCGCTTGGACAACTTGTCACCCGTGTGATCGCTCCGCGCTTGGGTGTTGCGCCTCGACTGGTGCCAGGACCGCCAAAGCGCTTCGCACAGGCGATCGGAGCTGTCTTCTCCATCTCGGCCGCGGTGCTCGCCGTCGGCTTCGGAGCGACAGCGGTCGCTAATGCGCTACTGGGATGCCTGATTCTTGCCGCGACACTAGAGTCGGTTTTCGGACTTTGTCTAGGCTGCAAGCTGTTTGCGGTGCTGATGCGCCTCGGAGTGGTACCGGCAGCGGTGTGTGAGCGCTGCAACAACATCGCTGCCGCTACGCCAGGGTAAGCCGACTTTCTTTATTCAGACAACCAGCGCGTACCGAAAGGACACCAAAGCATGACTCTGCAACTAGGTGATGTCGCCCCCGATTTCGAGGCGCAGACAAGTGAGGGACCGATCCACTTCCACGACTGGATCGACGGCTCCTGGGCGGTTCTGTTCTCTCACCCCAAGGACTTCACACCGGTCTGCACCACAGAGCTCGGCTATATGGCCAAGATCAAGCCTGAGTTCGACCGCCGTGGCGTGAAGATCATCGGTCTTTCCGTCGACCAAACAGGCAAGCACGAGCAGTGGGCCAAAGATATCGAGGAGACCCAGGGCTACGCGCCCAACTACCCGATCATCGGCGATAGCGACTTCAACGTCTCCAAGCTCTACGGCATGCTGCCGGCAAGCACCGAGGGCGACTCGGACGCGCGCACTCCGGCAGACAACCAAACGGTCCGCAACGTCTTCGTGATCGGCCCGGACAAGAAGATCAAGCTGATCCTCGTCTACCCGATGACGACCGGGCGCAACTTCGACGAGGTATTGCGCGTGATCGACTCGCTGCAGTTGACAGCCAACCACAAGGTGGCAACGCCGGTCAACTGGAAGCCGGGCGAGAAGGTGATCATCGCCGGCTCGGTCTCCGAGGAGGAGGCGAAGGCGACCTACCCGGACGGCTGGGAGACGCCCAAGCCTTACATCCGGATCGTGCCGCAGCCGAGTTGAGGATGCCGGTCACGGACGACCCGCTCGCAGGCGTCCCTCAACAGAGGCCGGCCCGGTACCCCTGTGGCTAGCTCGACTCACGCGACGCTGCAGTCCGGTGAGTCCTCAGAGCGTGGGCGAGCGGCCCGTCAGGGTGTACCCAGGTCGGTACATGGCGATTGGATTCCTGCCGCAGATCGGCCTGATCCCGTCTCGGTGCTCGCGGCGCAAGCAGCCTCGCGCGTGCAGGAGCTCGTCCCGATTCGCTACGGGCGGATGCTCGTCTCGCCGTTCACGTTCTACCGGGGTGCGGCGGCCGTGATGGCGGCCGACCTCGCGGCGACGCCGAATTCGGGGATCGCGGTGCAGGCGTGTGGCGACGCTCACATCTCGAACTTCGGCGGATTCGCGGCTCCGGATCGCAGACTCGTCTTTGGCCCGAACGACTTCGACGAGACGCTGCCCGGCCCATGGGAGTGGGATGTCAAGCGGATGGCTGCCAGCGCTGAGATCGCCGGCCGCGATATCGGGCTGCCGGCGGATCGCAGGCGCTGGATCGTGCGCGATTGCGTGCGCGAGTACCGCGACGGGATGCGCGGCTTTGCCAACGAGAGCCATCTCGATGTCTGGTATGACCGCCTCACGGCAAGTGAGCTGGTCGAGCGCTTCGGTGGCAGACTCGGCGCGAAGGGCCGGATCATGTTCGCGAAGCCGTTCGCCAAAGCACGGCGCAAGACAAGCCTGCGGGCGGTCAAGAAGCTCACAGAGCGCGTCGACGGCGAGCTGCGCTTCCGCAACGTCCCGCCGCTGTTGGTCCCGCTGCGCGAGCTGTTCGAACCTGGAGATGCTCGCGACGAGAGCGCCTACGTTCGCGAGCTGCTGGACGAGTATGCGGCGAGCCTTGACGTGGATCGGCGCTATCTATTCGGTACCTATCGCTTCGTGGACATGGCGCGCAAGGTTGTCGGTGTCGGCAGCGTCGGTACGCGTGCCTGGGTCTTCTTGCTAGTGGGCCGTGACGGCAAGGACCCCTTGGTATTGCAGGCCAAGGAGGCCCAGGCTTCGGTGCTCGAGCCCTATTTGGGCGCGAGTGAGTTCGAGAATCACGGCGAGCGTGTCGTCCAGGGCCAGCGGATCTCACACGCGGCGAGCGACACTTTTCTGGGTTGGCAGCACAGCACAGGCTTGGATGGTCGGGAGCACGACTTCTACGTACGCCAGCTGTGGGACTGGAAGGCCTCGGCCGACCTGTCGACGATGAACGAGTGGGGCTTGCACGCGTATACGCGAGCCTGTGGATGGTCGCTGGCCCGCGCACACGCCCGCTCCGGCGACCGGCTGGCGATCGCCGCCTACCTGGGCGCCGGTACGGGATTCGAGAAGGCGATCGTCCGCTTCTCGGGAGCGTACGCGGACCAGAACGAGCTCGACCATCAGCGGCTGGCGGACGCCGTCGCCGCCGGTGAAGTGCCGGCGGAGCTCGGCGTCTGATCCGTCCTAGGTCTGATCCGTCCTACTTCACCGGCTGTCCCTTGGCATTGACCGCGTAGCACTTGCCGCCAAACTGCTTTACGCCGACATATGAGACAGCATTGGTGCCGGCTCATAGATGTAGAGCGGATGCCCCGGCATAGGTGACCTGGCTAACGCCCTTTAGAGCTGTCCGACACGCGCCTGTAGCGAAGGTAAACGACGCGAGAGCCAAATGGGCGTGTCTCGATCAGCTCAAGGTCTACCCCTTTCTCCAGGGGAGGAAAGTAGGGCGTGCCGCCACCGAGTAGGACCGGGATGGCGAACAGTCGCCACTCGTCGACCAGCTCCAGTTCCATGCACGCGCGGGCGAGGCCAGCGCCGCCGACGGCGATGTCCTTCCCGGACTGTTGCTTGAGCCTTGAGACTTCCTCGCTGACACCGTCCCCGGCCAACCTAGTGTTGCCTACCACGCTCTGAAGCGTCGTGGAGAACACGACCTTCGGCAGGGCCTTCCAGGTCTGGGCGAACTCGACCTGCTCGGCGGCAAGCGGACTCTCCTCAGCGGTCTCCCAGTAGACCATCGTTTCATAGAGCCGCCGTCCGCAGAGGTGCACACCGATTTCCTGCACCTGCTGATGGTGGAACCGAAACAGCTCCTCGTCGGGCACCGACCAGTCGATCCCGCCGTCCGGCCCAGCGATGAAACCGTCCAGCGACACACTCATCGAATAGATCAACTTCCGCATCATGACCTCCTTCGGTTGGACCCCATTTTTCCGCGGATGACAACGGCGCGCTAGTGGGTCCTGCGTCTTCTCGAGGCAGCATAGACCGGCGACTCTCCCCCGAGCTGCTCGACCCTCTGCTTCTCGTCCGACGCGCTGGCGCGGCAAAGGGGTGTGGAGAACGCCTCCTTTGCCGTGAGTGCCGGTACGTGCGTACTGCGGTTAGGATCGACCGAACTCTGGTAAACGTTCGTCTGGTGATTCGACACCAAGGACAGCGGCCCAGGCTGAGAGCCGGGCAAATGCTCTACCCGGAGGTGGTATATGCCCGAGCCTGTTGACCCCCATCATCTCCTGCTGATCGGGGCCGGACCAGGAGTCGGCGCCGGCGTAGTTAGGCGCTTCGGCCGCGAGGGTTTCCGCAGCACACTCATCTCCCGCAGCGAAACGCTCGACCAACTCGCCCCTGAACTGCGCAGCGGCGGACTTCAGATAGAGGCGATCAGCGCGGATATAGAGGATCTGGACGGCTATCGCAAGACACTCGAACGGATCTTCGCCGCCCCCGGGGCGCCCGGTGTTGTCGTGTACAACGCTGCCCTGCCAGATCCAGGCGAGATCCTCGATACCACCGTCGAGCGGCTCCGAACTGCCCACGACGTCGATGTCATCGGCGCCGTCGTCGCGGCACAGGTAGCGGTGCCCGTCCTGCGGGCAGCCGGTGGCGGCACGCTGCTGGTCACCAGCGGTGGCTTCGCCGACAATCCAGTGCCTGCACTGGCGAGCCTCTCGATGGGGAAGGCCGCCCTGCGCTCGGCGCAAACTCTGGTTGCCGCGGGCGTCAGAGAGGACGGCATCCATGCCGCGACTGTCACGATCGCAGGTGCAGTCAAGCCGGGGACGGCGTTCGATCCGGACAACATCGCGTAGCTATTCTGGACCGCCCACACCGATTCGCAAGACGCCTGGCAGACTGAGTATCGGTTCACAGGCGCATAAGCGGAGCGCCAGCACCACAAGCGCTCCACGCCGACAAAGGTGTGCGGAACGTGTGCATTGTTCTCACGTGAGAATGTGTGCACATAGACAGAACGAACCGTGACAGCTCTCCATAAACAAGAAAACCCTGCATTTGCAGGGCTTTCTCCATGCGCTCGAGTGGACTCGAACCACCACGGACCAAACGGTCCACAAGGCCCTCAACCTTGCGCGTCTACCAATTCCGCCACGAGCGCAGAGCGGGCGAGTATATCCGGCGTCCGGCTCGGGCAGTGCTTGCCGGTTGCATCTGTCCACAGTCCGCGCTACTGTACGAACACATGTTCGTTTCAGTGCCTAGTCCATCCGACACGGGAGCCGCGCACACATGGATCTGACCAAGCGTCAGCAGGAGATATTCGACTTCATCGGCAAGTACTCGGCCAAGTACGGCTATCCACCGACGGTGCGCGA
>DASYNL010000028.1:0-17881 GCA_036008605.1 Solirubrobacteraceae bacterium
GGATTTGTCCCTAGTACGAGAGGACCGGGATGAACGCACCTCTGGTGTATCTGTTGTCCTGCCAAGGGCATAGCAGGCTAGCTACGTGTGGATCGGATAACCGCTGAAAGCATCTAAGCGGGAAGCCGGCCTCAAGATGAGTTCTCCCATCCCCTAGAGGGAGTAAGGGCCCTGGTAGACCACCAGGTTGATAGGCCGGATCTGGAAGGACGGTAACGTCTGAAGGAGACCGGTACTAATGGCCCGAGGGCTTGACGGATTTTATTTTGATCCCACAAGCGGGGCGTTCGCGCCCGCGCTGTGGAGTGGTACCCGCTGTGGCGCTGTGTAGTTTTGAAGGACCCCGAGAAGCGTGGTCTCTCGACCTTTTCCGGTGGCCTTAGCGAGAGGGAAACACCTCTTCCCATTCCGAACAGAGAAGTTAAGCCTCTCAGCGCCGATGGTACTTGGCTCGCAAGGGCCTGGGAGAGTAGGACGCCGCCGGTTTCTTTACGCACACGAGCCGCCCCTAGGGGCGGCTCGTGGCGTTTCCATGGCCTTCGTGACCAGGCCACTCGTGTCCTAGGGGTTCCTTGACGACCCCGCCCCACGCAGCATAGCCGCGCAAGATCTCTCCGGCGAGAAGGAGCCGCGCGACACTCCGGCGCGAGCTCGCCCGCTGACAGGACATAGGCAAACCTGCTCTGTGGCCGCAACGGCCCCCGGACGCCGCGTACCCAGGCGACTCCGTAGAGCCATCCGGTGCGGATGCACAGCCCCGCGGCTACCGCATCGGTCATCGGAGTCCTCCCACGAACACGGGAAAGACTCGATGGTCCACTCGTCCTGATCGACCTCCCAGTCGACGTCGTAATCGTCCTCGAGCAACAGGAAAGAGCGGATCAGCTGCAGCGTCCTCACGAGACGCGGGGGCACTGCGGGTTTGCGCGACGAGCAGAACATATGTTCGTAGAGTACGCATGGCTTCGGACGGAAGGTGTGCGAACAGGTGTTTGCGTGCCTAATGTGCCTTGGATGGGTCCGCAAAATGGCTCAACCAAGCGGATTCCGGCGTATGGAGTCTGCAATGAGAATTGCGCGGAAGCCCCGGATGTCGGGGCCGAGATGAGGCTGATCGGTGGGCTGGCCGACGTTCGGAAAAGAGCGATGCCCCCCGCGCGCGCGGGGGGCATGCGTTTTTTCGGAGGGGTCCGCCAGCAGCCTGTAGGTGGTAGAGGCCACTGCTCTGAGCCTCATCCAAGGAGGGTCTAAGGCGTCCCGCTCGAACTAGTCACCGAGATGGCTGTTACGCTTGCCAGGCGCTCAACCCAGGAACCGACCGAGGCTCCTCGCCGGCGCATTCAGCTCATGGAGAAGTTCGTCATCGAAGGCGGCGCCCCGCTCTCCGGCACGATGGTCCCGGCCGGGAACAAGAATGGTGCCCTGCCCATCCTCGCTGCTTGCCTGCTCACGGAGGACGAGATCGTCGTGCACAATGTGCCGCGCATCCGCGACGTGGACGCGATGCTCGCGATCCTCAAGTCGCTAGGCGTGTCGATCGAGTGGCGCGGGGCCAACGAGCTTGCCCTGTGCGCCGCCGACGTGCACGACGTCGAGATCGATCCAGAGCTCGCTGAGCAGATCAGAGCTTCCTTCCTGCTTGCCGGCCCGCTGCTCGCGCGCTTCGGCCGCGCGCTTATGCCACCCCCTGGCGGCGATGTGATCGGCCGCAGGCGCCTCGACCCTCACCTGGATGCATTCAGGGCGATGGGAGCGGACACCCAGTGCAACCGTGAGATCGTCCTGAGCGCCCCACGGGGGCTGCGCCCCACAGACGTGTTCATGGACGAGCCTTCGGTGATGGCCACCGAGAACGCGCTAATGGCAGCGGCGCTGACACCGGGCACCACAGTGATCGGCAACGCCGCCTGCGAGCCCCACGTGCAGGACCTGGCGCGCATGCTCGTGAAGATGGGCGCCGATATCCAAGGCATCGGCTCGAATCTGATCGCGGTTGGCGGCGCCAAGCGCCTGCACGGCTGTGAGCACAGCGTCGCGCCCGACCACATCGAGATCGGCAGCTTCATGGCGCTCGCCGGCGTGACCGGAGGCGAGCTGCGCATCAAGGACACCGTGCCGGGCGACCTGCGCATCATCCGGTTGGTGTTTGAACGCCTCGGTTTGCGCTCGGTGCTCGACGGCGACGACGTGATCATTCCGGGCGAGCAGAAGCTCGTGGCGCAATCTGACATCGGTGGCTACAAGTGCAAGGTGCAGGACGGTCCTTGGCCGGCATTCCCGGCCGATCTGACCTCGATCGCGGTTGCCCTCGCGACTCAGGCCTCCGGCTCGATTCTGGTGCACGAGTGGATGTTCGAGAATCGCCTGATCTTCACCGACAAGCTGATCTTGATGGGCGCTGACATCGTGATGTGTGACCCGCACCGCGCGATCGTCACCGGGCCTCGTCGCCTGCGAGGGGAGCGCGTGGAGTCGCCAGACATTCGCGCCGGTATGGCTGTGCTGCTCGCAGCGCTGTGCGCGGAAGGGCGCAGCGAGATCGGCAACATCCGCCAGATCGACCGTGGCTACGAGCGCATCGACGAGCGTCTGCGCGAGCTCGGCGCTCGCATCGAGCGAGTCGCCACAGAGCCAGTGCACGCGTAGGGCACGGTTACCCTTTTTGCTCGATGCCCCCCGCGCGCGCGGGGGGGCATGGCGTTTTGGAAGCAACGCACCACCCGTGGCGCACCTCGTCAGCGCAGTCCGATTGAATGGCGAGACATGACCAAGCCAATCCCAAGCTGACTGCCCGAGACCGATGATCCATCCGATACCCAGCGGCACCCGCGACGTGCTCCCGGACGAGACGCGCGAGGTGCGCGCCATCACCGACGCCTTGCGCGGCGTTTTCGAGCGCCACGGCTACGGCGAGGTGTACACACCAGCGCTCGAGTACGAGTCGGTGCTCGCCCGCGCCGACATGGCCGAAGCCAAGCCCGCCTATCGCGTCTTTGACGAGTCCGGCGCTGCGCTCGTGCTGCGCTCGGACATGACTGTCCCGATTGCACGCGTGGTCGCCACGCGCTATCCCACCGAAGATCCACCGCTGCGCTTTTGTTACCTGGCTCACTGCTATCGCGGTGTGCGCCCACAGCGCGGCCAGCCACGCGAGCTGCTGCAGGCCGGGATCGAGCTGATCGGCGCGGCCGCTCCACAGGGAACGGCCGAGGCGCTTGGCGTGCTGTGCGCGGCGCTCGACACCGTAGGCCTCGAGGGCTACCGGATCGGCCTCGGTGACGCTTCGCTGTTCCCGGCGCTGATGGCTGGGGTGGGAGTGCCCGAGCAAGCACGGCCGCGACTGCTCGAAGCGCTTGCCGACCGTGACTTCGTGGCGTTGGACGAGGAGCTCTCGCAGCTGGACCTGGCCGAGGCTGATCGGGAGCTGCTGTTAAGTGTGCCTCAGCGCCGTGGTGGGCCAGAGCTGCTCGAAGCCGCCGATGGAGTGGCCGCGGACGCGGTCGCGAACATGCGCGAAGTGCACCAGCTGCTCGAGCCGAACGTCGCCGAGCGAGTGATCTTCGATCTAGGCCTGGTGCGCAGCATTGGCTACTACACGGGAGCCGTGTTCGAGGTGTACGACCCCGCGCTCGGCACGCCGATCGGCGGCGGTGGCCGCTACGACGAGCTGCTCGGGCGCTTCGGGCGCCACCTGCCGGCCGTGGGCTTCGCGCTCGGGGTCGATCGTCTGCACATCGCCCTGATGGGTGAGGAGCGCGGCACAGGGGCGTCGCTGTGAACGGCCCCACGAACGGTTCGCCGAGCGCTTCTGAGGGCCTGCCTAACGCGGCGACCGGTTCGTCGGCTCCTGCCAAAGGCTCCTCCAGCGCCACCGACGGGCTCACTATCGCCGTGCCCCGCGGCGCTCTATTCAAGGAGACGGTCGATCTGCTGAATGAGCTCGGCCTCGACACTACCGAGCTGCGCTCCAACGACAGGAAGCTGCTGTTCGAGGACATCGGCGTGATTACGATGCGCCCCTCTGACGTGCCCACTTACGTGGAGTCCGGAGCCGCCGACATCGGTATTACCGGCAAGGACGTGCTGATGGAGCAGGCAGCCCGTGGGTCTGACGATCCCGCCCGGCGTGAGGTGTACGAGCTGCTCGATCTCGGCTATGGCCGTTGCACGATGGTGCTTGCCAGCAAGGCGGGTCCCGACCCGGCCGCCGAGGCCCTCAGACGACTTGGCGTGATGCGCGTCGCCACGAAGTATCCGCGCATCGCCGAACGCTATCTGGAGGAGACCGGCCGCCAGTCCGAGATCGTCGAGGTCAAGGGCTCGGTCGAGCTCGCGCCGCTCACAGGCATGGTCGAGGCGATCGTCGATCTCACCGCAACGGGTACGACGCTGCGCGAACACGACCTGATCGTGCGCGAGGAGATCGTCGAGTGCACCGCGCGCCTGATCGCGAACCCCGTGTCACACAAGTTGCGAGCTCGGGAGATCGACAAGCTGTTGGAGCGCCTGCGTGGCGTCTGAGGCGAGCTCGTCAAGCCCTATCGCGGCCCCTTGCGCGGGTGCCAGGCCCCATCCGCAGCCCGGCCCTCTTGCACGGGTGCCGGGGAGCCCGGCGGGAGGTGAATGGACGTGAAAGTTAAGCGGGTAGCGCTGGCGGATGTCCAGCGCCAGGGTGGCGCTGCGGATGCGGCCTGGCATCTGCGCGGATTGGTTGGTGGTGGTCTCCGCGAGGAGATCGCAGAGACCGTAGCCAACATCACGGCCCACGTGCAGTTCGAGGGCGACGCGGCCGTGTCCGAGTACACACGTGAGTTCGACACCGATGGCAAGCAGCCGCTGCCGCTGCGCGTACCCGCCGGCGAGCTGGACGAAGCACTGGAGCAAATGCCGCTCGACGTGGTCGCGGGCTTGCAGGTGACGATCGCCAACGTGGCACGGGTCGCCGACGCACAGGTCAGCGCTGAGCAGGTAGAGGTCGAGCTTGCGCAGGGTCAGCGAGTGACGGTGCGCGAGCTGCCCGTCGGCTCCGCTGCGGTGTATGCCCCAGGCGGCCGTGCTGCCTACCCGAGCACCGTCGTCATGGGCGTCGTCACGGCTCGCGCGGCCGGGGTGCTCGACGTGGTGGTCAGCACGCCGCCCGGGCCTGACGGTCAAGCACATCAGACGATCCTCGCCGCGTGCAGGCTTTGTGGAGTCGAGTGCGTCTACCGGATGGGCGGAGCGCAGGCAATCGCCGCGCTCGCCTTTGGCACCGAGTCGGTGGAGCGCGTGGACGTAGTGGTCGGTCCCGGCAACCTATATGTGCAGGAAGCCAAGCGACAGCTCTCGGACGTCGTCGGCATCGAGGGGTTCGCGGGACCGAGCGACCTGATGGTCGTGTTCGGCCCCGATGCTGACCCGCGCCTGGTCGCGCTCGACTTGCTCGCCCAGGCTGAGCATGGCCCGCGCAGCATTGTGGCGGCCGTGTCCAGCTCGCTGTCGGCGCTCGACTCGCTCCAAGCGGAGATCGAGCGCGAGGCGGCGTCGTGGCACGAGCTCGAGCCGGACGCGTGTGTGCTGATCGAGTGCGCTACGTCAGGCGATGCGATCGAGTTGGCAAATGCGTTCGCGCCCGAGCACCTACAGCTGATGGGCACCGCCGAGCAGGCGCTGGCTTCCAAGGTGCGTACCGCCGGTTGCCTCTTGCTCGGCCGCAACGGGGCGACCGCGTTCAGCGACTATACGGCCGGCTCCAATCACGTGCTCCCGACCCGCGGCGCTGCACGCTTTGCCTCGGGACTGTCTCCGCGCCACTTCCGCCGTCGGATGTCGATCGTCGAGATCGGCGACGAGGCCGCCGCCAAGCTGGCGCGTGCCGGTGCCCCGATCGCAAACGCCGAGGGCTTCCCGCTACACGCCAGGTCGATGTTGGCGCGAGTACGGGAGAATGAGAGCCGATGAGCCGCGAAGCGACGATCGAGCGCAAGACCGCCGAGACGGAGGTGCGCCTCACGCTAAACCTAGACGGCAGCGGTCAGGGCACACGCGAGACCGGCGTCGGCTTTCTCGACCACATGCTCGACCTACTGGCCCGCCATGGTCGCTTCGACCTCGACGTACGCGTGAGCGGCGACCTGCAGACCGGCGCCCACCACAGCGCAGAGGACACGGCGATCGTGCTCGGCCAGGCGCTGGATCGCGCGCTCGGCGATCGCGCCGGCATTTACAGGTATGGATTTGGGGTCGTGCCGATGGATGAGGCGCGCGCCAGTTGCACAATCGATATCTCCGGTCGCCCATTCACGCTGTTCGAGGCCGAGTTGCCGCCCGGCGCGACTGGCGGCTTCGACCACGAGCTGACCGAGGAGTTCTTCAGAGCGCTGGCAAACTCGGCCAAGCTCACCCTGCACCTGGAGGTGCAACGGGGCACAAACGCCCACCACATGATCGAGGCGACCTTCAAGGCGTTTGCGCGCGCCCTGCGCCAAGCGGTGGCGCTTGACCCGACTGAGACCGGCGTGCCGAGCACGAAGGGCACGCTTACGACATGAGCGGTGTCGCGAGCACCAGGGGCACGCTGACGGTTGAGCGGTGTGCCGAGGATCCAAGGGGAAATCGAGGCATGGCTCGGCCGCGTACTCAGGTGAAGCTAGGCTGAAGTAACCGTGACGACAGAGACTCAGACCAATTCACCGGGGCTGCTCGAAGAGCCCGTCGAGATCGCGATCGTCGACTACGGCATGGGCAACCGTCGCTCGGTCGAGAAGGCGCTGGCGCACGTTGGCGCCGATGTGAGCATCAGCGACGACCACGAGCGTCTGCGCGCCGCCGCGGGTCTCGTCGTGCCCGGCGTGGGCGCCTTTCCCAGGGGCATGGCCAACCTGCGCGAGCTGGGGCTCGACGAGCTTCTACGCGAGCGTTTGGCCGTCGGCACCCCCGTCTTGGGCATCTGCCTCGGCATGCAACTCGGCTTCGAGCGCTCGACCGAGCAGGGCGGCACAGCGGGCCTGGGCGTGATCGCCGGCGAGGTGCGCGAACTGCAACATGGCTCGCTGAAGCTGCCGCACATCGGCTGGAACGAGGTCAGCCTCACTGCCGGCTCGCCGCTTACCGACGGGTTGCCCGAGCGCTGCGCTTTCTACCACGTGCACTCCTTCGCGCCGCTGCCGAGCGTCGCCGAGGACATTCTTGGAACCTCGGTCTACGGCGCCCCGTTTGCAAGTGTCGTGGCTCACGAGAACTTCTACGGCGTGCAATTCCACCCCGAGAAGTCATCGGCCGCCGGCTTGCGATTGTTGGCGAACTTCGGGCGTATCTGCGCGCGCGCATCGGTGCCGGTCGGCTAGTGAGGCACACCCCAAGCTCGACGCCGACCGCCCGCGCGCAGGTGCGGCCCGGCAAATGCTCGACGGCTCCTGCGTGCCCACGGGGACGGCTCGCGACGCCCGCTGCCGGCACGACGAGCTCTCGCAGTAGACACAGGGTCAGCTCATGAACTTGTATCCCGCGATCGACATGCTCGGCGGCAAGGCAGTGCGCTTGGTCAAGGGCGACTTCGACGCCAAGAAGGTCTACGACGAGGATCCGCTGTCGGCGGCGAGCGAGTGGGTGCAAGCGGGGGCCAAGCGCCTGCACGTCGTCGACCTCGACGGAGCGAAGGCCGGTAGCCCCGCGAATCTCGACCGCGTTGGGCGAATCGTCAAAGAGCTAGGGGTGCCGGTCCAATTTGGTGGAGGCCTGCGCTCGCTCGCCGCGATCGAGGGCGTATTCGCGATTGGCGTCGAGCGCGCGATCCTCGGTACGGCCGCTTTCACCGACGAGACACTGCTCGAAAAAGCCCTCGGAGAGTGGCCGGGGCAGGTGCTCGTATCGGTCGACGTGCGCGGGGGTCGCGTGGCAACGGCCGGATGGACAGAGACGATCGACGGCGGCCCAGGCGAGATCATCGCCGAGCTGGCCGCGCGCGGCGCGCACGAGCTGGTCTACACCAACGTCGACCGCGACGGGATGCTGCAGGGTCCCGACCTGGAGGAAGTCGCACGCGTCGCCGGGGCCGTGCCCGGCAGCTTCGTCTACTCCGGCGGCATCGGCTCGCTCGCCGACCTCGAAGGCCTAGCGAGCCTGGACGCGCCCGCGCTCAGCGGCGTGATCGTCGGCAAGGCGCTGTACGAGCGGCGCTTCACGATCCCTGAGGCCCAAGTCGCACTGAGGGAATAGGTGTGTAGTTCGCGCGGCGCATGCGCCGCGCGACGGTGGGCGCATGCGCCCACCGGAGGGACCGCACATGTGCGGTCCCCAGACTGGGCCGCATGCGGCCCAGTCGGTCGTGCCACATGTGGCACGACCCCCAACCATCTACGCTAAGCGGGTGCATTACAAGCGTGTCATCCCCTGCCTGGACGTCGACGGCGGCCGCGTTGTCAAGGGCGTCGAATTCCTCGACATCCGCGACGCTGGCGACCCGGTCGAGCTGGCTGCCCACTACGACCGCGAGGGCGCGGACGAGCTTGTGTTCCTCGACATCACGGCGACCCACGAGCGCCGCGACACGATCGTCAAACTCGCGCGCAACACCGCCGACGACGTGTTCGTGCCGTTCACGATCGGCGGCGGCATCCGCTCGGTGCAGGACGCCCAGGCGGTGCTCGACGCCGGCGCCGACAAGGTCTCGGTCAACTCGGCCGCGCTCGCGCGCCCCGAGCTGATCGACGAGCTGGCCGCCGTCTTTGGTGCCCAGTGCGTCGTGCTCGCGATCGACGCCAAGGCTATTGACGGCGATGGGCTCGACAGTGGACTGCTCGACGGCGATACAGCGGACGGCGGACTTGCCGGCGACGCACGGGCTGGCCTCCCGCGGGCCTGGCAGGCCTACGTGGCCGGCGGGCGCACTCCAACAGGCCGCGATGCCGTGCAATGGGCGCGCGAGGGCGCCGATCGCGGCGCGGGTGAGATCCTGCTCACGAGCATGGATCGCGATGGCACAAGCGACGGCTACGACCTGCCTTTGACGACGGCTGTCAGCTCGGCCGTCGAGGTGCCAGTGATCGCCTCCGGCGGCGCCGGCGAGCTGCAGCACCTCGTCGAGGCTCTAAAGGCCGGGGCCGACGCC
The DNA here is from genome assembly GCA_036008605.1 of Solirubrobacteraceae bacterium. Lineage (GTDB taxonomy): Bacteria > Actinomycetota > Thermoleophilia > Solirubrobacterales > Solirubrobacteraceae > Palsa-744. The sequence goes on from DASYNL010000028.1 coordinate 9,089, forward strand.
GTGCTGTGCGCGTCGATCTTCCACTACAACCGCCACACCGTCGCACAGGCAAAGCAACATCTGGCGGCGGCCGGCATCCCGGTGCGAATCGACTGAGCAGCGTTGCCGGTGGAGCGCCCGGGAGCAGTCAATGATCGGAGCGAGATGACGAGCAGCGGCGAGGACTTGGGCGGCACGAAGGTCTTGGAGCGCCTGCGTGAGCTGCCGGGCGGAGACGAGCTGCTGACTGCCGCGCGTACACACGACGGTGAGGTCGAGTTGGTCGGCGGCGCTGTGCGCGACATCTTGCTCGGCGGTTTGCCGCGCGAGCTAGACGTGGTGGTGGAGGGTGACGTACGCGCGTTCGCCGAGGAGCTCGCGAGCCGCGTGGGCGGTGTCGCCAGTGTCGCAAACGGGGCGCCCCCCGCGCGCGCGGGGGGCCTTGGCGAAATGGAGTCTCCGGTGGACGGGGACGAAATAGGCGCTGACGGCTACCGTCGGGACGTCGGCGGGGCGGTGGAGCTGACGTACCACGAGCGCTTTCACACCGCGGTCATGCGCTGGCCGGGAGGCGAGATCGACATCGCGATGCGTCGCAGTGAGACCTATGCGACCCCGGGCGCCCTACCCGAGGTCGCTCCGGGGAGCGCGCAACAGGATCTCGAACGCCGCGACTTCACGATCAACGCGATCGCGGTCGCGCTCGCCGGGAAGCAGGCAGGACGGCTGCGCTCGGTGGAGGGTGCCCTCGAGGATCTCAGCGCGCGCCGCCTGCGGGTCTTGCACGACGCCAGCTTCAGCGACGACCCGACGCGGATCATGCGAGTCGTGCGCTACGCGGCTCGCTTGGGCTTCGAGATCGAGCCACACACAGCCGAGCTGCTGGCCGCGGCGATTGCCGGCGGAGCCTTGCAGATGCTCTCCGGACAGCGCCTCGGGGCAGAGATGCGCCTGGCCTTCACAGAAGCCGATCCGCTCGAGCCACTAGCGGAGCTGGAGCGCCTTGGCGTCCTGCGCGCATGGCACCCGGGCGTGAGCTTCGATCGGGCCGTCGTGAGCGCCGCGCTTCGGATCCTGCCCGAGGACGGCTCTCGGTGCACGACGCTAGCGGCCTCGCTGCTGCTCGAGCTCAGCCGCAAATTGGACCAGGAAGACACAGAGCCGCTGATGCTCGGCTTCCTCGATGACCTCGAGATGCCAGCGGGCAAGGGCAAGGATGTGTTCGGTGTGGCGATCACCACAGTGTGCATAGCCGACTATGCGGGTAGCGTCGCAACGTTCTCCGAGCTGCTCGAGCTGATGGTTGGCGCACACGTCGAGTCGTTGGTGCTCGCCGTGGCGATCTGCGAGCAGGAGGAAGGCCCCGGCTCCTATGGAAAGGCCATCGTCGAAGACTGGCTCGAGCGCCAGCGACACCTCGAGCTGCAGATCACCGGCGAGGATCTCCTGGCCGCCGGCGTGCCAGAGGGTCCAGAGGTGGGAGCACGCCTAGATGAGTCCTACCGGCTGCTGCTAGAAGAGCGGATCGAGCCAGGCCGTGAGAGCGAGCTGCGTGCTGCGCTAGAGGCGAGGGTATGACTCATGTCACGTAACCCGAGCCCGCTCGTGACCGAGCTCTTCGAGTTGCCTGGAGGTGGCCGTGCCACGTTCACGGGACGTGCTCGCGGCAACCTGTCCAGTGTCGGTGGAGACGGCGCCGAGCGTGGCCTGTTCGCCCGCGAGCGCTTGCGCGAAGCACTCGGTGTGCAACGTCTGGTGCGCGGCTACCAGGTCCACGGAACGGTGGTGGCACGCGTGCGCGGCGATGGCGCTCGCACGGCTCTCGACAGTGACGAGCCGCTAGGCCCGGAGAACGCTTTCGACTGCAAGGACTCCGCTCGCCAGCCCGCGTTCGAGGCCGACGGTCACGCGGTCGCAGCTCCAGGCCTGGCGGCGATGGTGCTCACGGCCGACTGCATACCGGTGGCGCTAGGCGCGCAGGGCGCCGTGGCAGCAATTCACGCCGGTTGGCGTGGGCTCGCCGCTGGCGTGCTCGAGGAGGGGTTGCGGGCTTTGCGCGAGGTTGGCGGGCAGGGAGACGTTGTGGCGGTGGTGGGTCCTTGCGCGGGCGCCTGCTGCTACGAGGTCGGCGAGGAGGTGCACGCCGCCTTCGCCGATGCCCACCGCGACGGTCGCCTGATCGACTTGCGCGCGATAGCCCACGAAAAGCTACTGGCGGCCGGCGTCACGCAGGTGCTCGACGCCAGGGCCTGCACGATCTGCGACGAGCGTTTCTTCTCCCACCGCCGCGAAGGGCTCCGGGCCGGTCGCCAGGCCGGGCTCGCATGGATCGCCCAATGAGCTCCGGGCCTCTCTCACGGGTGAGCTCCCGGTCTTTCTCACTGGTGAGCGCCAGAGCTCTCTCACAGGTGAGATCGAGGTCTTTCTCACTGGGAATCTCCCCTGAATTTGGGTGCGGAGTTCGATGGCAGAGTTGATCCACGGCCTGCAGGTCGAGCGCGTGCACGCCAACCTGCTCGCCGTAGGGGAGGAGATCGCAGCGGCGGCTGAGCGCGCCGGCCGCGATCCGCGCAAGGTCGAGATCCTTGCAGCTGGCAAGTACGTGCCGAGCGAGGAGCTCCCGGTGCTCGCCAAGGCTGGGATCGGCCTGGTCGGTGAGAATCGCGCCCAGGATCTACAGCAGAAGGCGGCTGCCCACGGTGACCTGTTCACCTGGCACTTCATCGGCGCGCTGCAAAGCAAACACGTGCGCACGATCGTGCCGCACGTACACCTGATCCATTCGCTGGCCAGCGACTCCGCTTTGCGGGAGCTGGAGCGTCACAGCGATCGGGCGCGCGCTGGGCTAGGGGTGCTGGTCGAGGTCAACCTCGCTGGCGACCGCGCAAAGGGAGGAATAGCTCCCGAGCAACTCGACGCTTTCATCGCACGCTCGCCCTTCCCGGTGATGGGCTTGATGACGATGCCGCCGCTGGCCGATGACCCCGAGCTGAGCCGCCCCTGGTTCCGTGCTCTGCGCGAATTGGCTGAGGCGCGAGGCTTGGGCGAGCTGTCGATGGGCACAACCCAAGACTTCGCTGTGGCGGTCGAAGAGGGCGCCACGATTGTGCGAATCGGCACGCGGTTGTACGCTTAGAGTTCGCGGAGCGCGGGTTCCAACCCTCTGCGTGCCAAGATTGGAATCATCGGTACTAGCAGGGAAAAGCCCGTTCTCCACGAAAACGCCCTCTAGCAATGGCATTCCGCGACTCATGGCACCGTGCTCTCGTGTACTTCGGCTTGGCCGAGGAGTATCACGATGACTACGAAGAGCCCCCACACGAGGAGGAGATAGCCGACCGCTATCGCGAGCGCCCCAACGTACGCCGCCTCTCACCGCGTCGTCGCCGCGACGAGTTCGACGAGATCTTCGCCGACGACGAACCGCGCGGACGCCCGACGACCACGCTGCGCCCCGTGGGCCGCGGCAACGGCGACGTGCGCGTGCACCTTGTCATCCCCAAGTCCTTCAACGACGCCCAGCAGATCGCCGACAAGTTCAAGGACTCGATCCCGGTCATCCTAAATCTTCAGGGCGCCGACACCGACCTGTCAAAGCGCCTGATCGACTTCGCCAGCGGCCTGACGTACGCACTCGACGGCGGCATGCAGCGAATCGCCGACAAGGTCTTCATGCTCACCCCGCGCAACGTCGAGATCTCGGCCGAGGAGCGGGCCAGGTTGATCGAAAAGGGCTTCTTCAACCAATCCTAACGCGAGATGTCCGGTGCCTCGGGACGTCCTCGTTCGCTATGTGCAAAGCAAACTGCCTGCCTGCCTGTGCTGCCTGTGCCCCGAAGGGGTATGCCCAGAATGGCTATGCCCCGCATGGGCTACGTCCTTGCGAAGCTTGGACCTCTCACGTCAGCGACCCCTGGTAGCCGTAAGGGCCGGTAGCCTGACTGCCCTATGAATATCGGTCTAATCGGTTGCGGCAACATGGCGCGTGCGATGGCGCGCGGATGGGGTCGGCCGGTGCTGTGCTTCGACCCTGTGGCCGAGCGCGCGCAGGCACTGGCGCAAGAGACAGGGGGAGAGGCGCTCGGCTCGAACGCCGAGGTGGCCGCACGCGCCGATCTGGTCGTGCTCTGCCACAAGCCGGCCCAGTTGGGCAAGATCGCCGCTGAAGTAGCTCCAGCCGCCAAGGTCGTCGCCTCGATCCTGGCAGCGACACCGCTATCGAAGCTGAAGAGCGCCTACCCAGACATCCCGGTGTATCGCTTCCTGCCCTCGCTCCCGGCGGAGGTCCGCGGCGGCGCGATCGTGCAAGCCAGCGACCCCAAGCGCGCTGCGGGCCTGGCTGACACGCCAATCGACACTGAAGTACGTGAGCTGTTTGCCGAGCTCGGCACGCTTGTCGTACTGGACGACTCGCTCGTGGACGTCGCGATGGGCCTAATGTCCTGCGCCCCGGCCTACGTTGCGCTGGTGGCCGAGGCCCAGGTCGACGCGGGCACGCGTCGCGGCATCCCACCCGCTCAGGCCTCGGTGCTCGTCACAGCGACACTGGCCGGCACGGCCGAGCTGTTGCGCAGGCGCGACTACGACACGCTGGCGGTTCGTCGCGAGGTCACCTCGCCCGGGGGCGTCACCGCACGCGGCCTGGCCGCACTGGAGCGTGGAGGCCTGCGAGCGGCATTTGACGACGCGCTCGACGCGGTGCTCGGGGAGCAGCAGTGACCCTCCTGCTGGCCAGCGTGCGCACCGAAATCGCCGGCTACCTCTCGACGCTGATCTACGTCTACACGCTGCTGATCATCCTCTACATCGTAACTCAGCTTTTGTTCGCTTTCGGCGTGCGCCCTCCCTACACACGCGCAAGTGACGCCGTGCTCGGCTTTCTGCGCGACGTGTGCGAGCCTTACCTGCGCATCTTCAGGCGCATCATCCCGATGGTCGGAGCGTTCGACTTCAGCCCGATCGTGGCGATCATCGTGCTGTCGCTGGTGGGCAACCTGCTCGTCAGCCTGATCCACGGTTGAGCCAAGTGGCCAAACGCCAGGCCCGCTTGTCTGCTCGCCGCGTGCCCTCTGGGCGTGCCCTGCAGGGTGCGCCATCCGAGACGCGTCCCTCCGGGCACGCCCGTCAGGCTGCTCTGGCGTGGCTGTGGACCATCCTGGTGATGGTGTTTGTGGTGGCGCTCGACCAGCTCTCAAAGGCCGCCGTGCGCAAATCGATCGTCCCCGGTGAAACGCGCAGCGTGCTGCCCGGTATCCAGCTTGTAGATACGCGCAACCAGGGTGTGGCTTTCGGCTTCCTGCCCGGCCGTCACGTCGTTGTCACCGTGCTCGTCGGTGTCGCCCTGCTAGTGCTGCTCGTCTACTTCGCGCGCCATCGCGACAAGCCTCTGATCTGGCTCCCCACTGGGATGCTGCTCGGCGGTGCGCTCGGCAACATCATCGACCGGCTGCGGGTGGGCTCCGTGACCGACTTCGTCAAGTTCCCACTTGGCTGGCCCCCGTTCAACCTCGCCGACGCCAGCATCACACTCGGCGTGCTGTTGCTCCTGATCGTCGTCGAGAAGCGGGAATGACCCTTCCGCCGAGCGTCGTTGCGGGCGAGCCACGTGTTGCAGGACTAAGAACGTCTTCAAAATGAGCTCTGCGCCGGAGCATTCATGGATCATGAAAGCTGGGGTGTATGGCTCATCATTGAATGATCAGCCCAACACCCCCCTTTGCGAAGGCTTAGGTAAAGGTTTGGTACCTAAATAAATCCCTCAGCTCCAACAAAGGGGGTATCGAGCGTGCAGGCCATTTTGAAAGACTTTCTAATCACGTCGCGTCGTCTCGGCGTTGTCGAGAGGTGCGTATGACGCAACCCACGGTCGCCTGGGAAGACGAGCACCTGCTGGTCGTCGACAAGCCGGCCGGCCTTGTCGTGCACCCGGCTCGCGGACACCGCGAGGGTACGCTCTCCCAGCTTCTGGCGGACACCGTTGGCGGTGTGGCCGGCGGCGATCCGGATCGGCCTGGAATCGTGCACCGCCTGGATCGCGACACTTCGGGGCTACTCGTGGTGGCCCGCGGCGAGGAGGCCCACCGGTTGCTGCAGGAGGCGCTGCGCAAGCGCTTGATCGAGCGCGAATACATTGCGCTTGTCGAGGGTTTGCCACCCGCGCGGACTGGCACGATCGAGGCGCCGATCGGACGCCATCCACGGATTCGCACGCGTATGGCCGTCGGCGGCACGGCAAGTCGCGAAGCCCGCACCCACTTCACGCTCGAGCGCTCGCTGCCCGGCGTGTCGCTGCTGCGCTTGCGCCTAGACACGGGACGCACCCATCAGATCCGCGTTCACCTGCAGGCGATCGGCCATCCCGTATGTGGCGATCCTGAATACGGCACAACCGGCACACTTGGCTTGACACGTCAGTTCCTACACGCGACCCGCCTTGCTTTTCCGCACCCGATCACAGGTGAGCCGGTGGAGGTCAACTCGCCACTACCTGAGGATTTGCGCGAAGCGCTCGCGCGAGCAGAGGCCGGTTCCGACGGCTAGCGCCCTTGGCAGCCACGGCGATCAGTCAGCTCGGAGTCAAGCTCGCTCGGAGGCGCTGAAACGGGCTCCGGACGATAGACTGAGCCGTCGTACTCAACTCAATGCCGTGCGACTGCGCAACGCGGCCCTGCCCGAACCACGCGCCCAAGCGTGCTCGGGTCCGCGACGCACCGTCCGGATTCAAGCCAGATCAAAATAAGGGAGCACCCGTGAGTCAAGTTGGAATCGCGGACCTGCTGGAGGCTGGAGTTCATTTCGGCCATCAGACACGCCGCTGGAACCCAAAGATGCGCCGCTTCATCCATGGCGAGCGTAATGGCATCTACATCATCGACCTGCTGAAGACCGCTGTGCTGTTGCAGCAGGCTCAAGAAGTCGCCGCACAGATCGCCCATCGCGGCGGCACCGTGTTGTTCGTAGGCACCAAGAAGCAGGCTCGTGACGCGATCAAGGAGGTCGCCGAGGCGGCCGACATGCCATACGTCAACCATCGCTGGCTGGGTGGCTTGCTGACCAACTTCCAAACCATCAACCAGCGTATTCGCCGCCTGCACGATCTCGAACGCTATGAGACCGAGGGTCAGCTGGCGCTGTTGCCGACACGCGAGCGCATGGCCGCTCAGGCCGATCTGGCCAAGCTGCGCGCAAACCTTGGCGGCGTCAAGAATATGCAGCGCACCCCCAACGCGATCTTCGTGATCGACTTGAAAACCGAGGCGATCGCCGTGCGTGAAGCCCAGCGCCTGCGCATCCCGATAATCGGCTTGGTCGACACCAACTGTGACCCCGACGGCATCGACTACGTAATCCCCGGCAACGACGACGCGATGCGCTCGTGTGCGCTGATCGCCAAAGCGATCGGCGACGTCGTCGCACAGGGCCACGCCGTCTTCCGTGCCGAGGAGGAGAAGGCTCGGGCGGAACGTGCCGAGCAGGCGAAGCGCGAGGCCGAGGAGCGTGCCCGTCGCGAGGCCGAGGAACAGGCCAAGCGCGAGGCCGAGCAGGCCAAGCGAGAGGCTGAGGAGCAGGCGGCCAAGGAGGCCGCCGAGAAGCAGGCGGCTGCCGCCGCCGCTCAAGCCGCTGCCGCCAAGGCAGCGGAGCCCGCTCCGGCACCGGCGACCCCGGTCACAGCAGCCGCGACCCCGGCGCCGGCACAGGCCGCCAAGCCCGCCGTCGAGCAAGCGGCTGCGGCTCCGGCGCCGGCACAGGCCGCGAAGCCCGCCGTCGAGCAAGCGGCTGCGGCTCCGGCGCCGGCACAGGCCGCGAAGCCCGCCGTCGAGCAAGCGGCTGCGGCTGCGGCGCCGGCACAGGCCGCGAAGCCCGCCGTCGAGCAAGCGGCTGCGGCTGCGGCGCCGGCACAGGCCGCGAAGCCCGCCGTCGAGCAAGCTGCGCCGGCTCAACCCCAGCCAGCTGAGCCGGTCGCGAAGGAGGCGGCTCCTGTCGCCGCGGAGGCGCCGGCAGCGAGCACACCTACTGAGGCCGCGCCGGCCGCGCCTGAGCCGGCGGACAATGCGTCGTCAGACAGCGCGCCTACTGAGGCCGCGCCGGCAGAGACACCAGCAGAGGAGACCAGCGCATCGTGAGCACGACCGAGATATCCGCCAAGGACGTGAAGGCCCTGCGCGAGCGCACTGGCGCGGGCATGATGGACTGCAAGAAGGCGCTCACCGAGGCTGAGAACGACATCGACAAGGCGATCGAGATCCTGCGCCTCAAGCAGGGCAAGAAGATCCAGGATCTGGGCGAGCGCACCGCCACCGAGGGCACCGTCCAGGCCTACATCCATGCCGGCGCCAAGGTCGGCGTGATGATCGAGGTCGACTGCAATACCGACTTCGTCGCTAACAACGAGGACTTCGTCGGGTTTGCTCGTGATATCGCCATGCAGATCGCGGCGACACCCACCGTCAAGTACGTCTCCCGCGAGGACGTGCCGGCTGAGGCGCGCGATGCCGAGGCTCGCATCTATGAGCAGGAGGCGGCCGAGAAGCCGGAGAACATCCGCGAGAAGATCGTCGCGGGCAAGCTCGATTCCTGGTACGGCACGATCGTGCTGCTCGAGCAGGAGATGCACAACCCCAAGTTCGACGGCAAGACCGTCCAGCAGCTCCGCGACGAGCTCACCGCCACCACCGGCGAGAACGTGGTGATACGCCGTTTCGCGCGTTTTGCCATCGGCCAGTAGGCCCTGCGGGCCGAGGTAGCGGATAGGCTGATCTCCCGGATGGCGCCTGCCTTCAAACGGATCCTGCTGAAGCTGTCCGGCGAGGCCCT
>DASYNL010000029.1:0-51877 GCA_036008605.1 Solirubrobacteraceae bacterium
ACGTACAGGTCGTAGGTCTGCGGCATGTCGAGGATCCTGCAGACCGCCTGATGGTTGGCCCACAGGTCTGGGAGCTGGGTCTCGCTGACGCGGACGGAGTTGCTCAGGAAGCGCTGCCGAAGCGCCTTCTCGTACTGCCACTCGATCAGCTTGCGGACGACCGTGTCCATCATCGGGATCGACTTCAGCGCCGCGGTCGCCGCGCGGTCGGCCGGGTGTTCGTAGGCCTTGGGGGAGATCCCCTTCAGCTGGTAGCCCTCCACCGGGAGCGACATCACACGCCCCGCATCGCTCAGGCTTTGGTGCTGTAGGCCGATTTACCGCTGCACTTGGGGAACCCCACGTAGGTCGTGGTGATGGTTCCCTGCTCAGCCTTGCCTTTGAGGAACTTGCCGGTGATCTTCAGCTTGGTGCCGACCTTGCCCTTCTTGGGGCCTTCCTTGATGACCCATTGGCCGGTACTGGAGAACGTGCCACCGGCGGAGATCGACGCGTTCTTGAAGCGCACCGGGGTGGGGGGACCGCCGCCCTCGCAATACAGCGGGGTGTTGCTCACGCTGAGCGCGGTCACCTGCTTGGCGCTGGAGGACACCTTGAAGCTGATCAGCGCCCCATCCCTGGCTGGAGTGAGGGAGCCCTTGTAGGAGCCACCCTTGACCTGGTTGGCGGCGAGCGCGGCGCTCGCAACGATCAGCAGTGCCAGCGCGACGCCAAGCGCGGACAGTGCCTTGTGTTTGCTCGCCATCTGCGCAGCCTCCTGCTAGTGATGAACCTACCGAGGGAACGTCCGACGAACGATAGCTGAGCATGGCCAACGGGGTGCGTGCGTCATGGCCGCGCGAGGCGTTGGCTCGTGGACCACGGGACAGGCGATACGAGGTGATCCGGGGGTCGCACCGCAGCGGAGCGCGTCATCGTGAAAGATGGCGGGCAGATGGAGCGGGAGTACGAGCTGCAAACGCACCGCGCCGAGGACCGCCACTGGTGGTACCAGGGGCGCCGCCGAGTGTTGGAGCGCACGATCGAGCGCCTGGGCCTGCCCGCGGGCGCGGCGATTCTCGACGCGGGCTGCGGCAGCGGGCGCAACATGGTCGATCTCGCCCATCACGGCACAGTCACCGGTATCGAGCTATCGCCCACGAGCGTCGAGCTGGCGCGCGAGCGCGACGCGGGCGAGGTGGTGGAAGGCTCGATCCTCGACACCCCCTTCGACGATGCGTCGTTCGATCTGACGGTGAGCCTCGACGTGATCGAGCATCTCGAGGACGACGTCGGCGCGCTGCGCGAGCTGCGGCGAGTGACCAAGCCGGGCGGCGCGCTGCTGGTGACCGTGCCCGCCTACCAGTGGCTGTGGAGCGGCCACGACGAGATCAACCACCACCATCGCCGCTACAACCGCCGCACACTGCTCACCGCTTCCGAGCGCGCCGGCTGGCACGAGCAGAGCTCGGCGCACTTCAATTCGCTGCTACTGCCCGCTGCGATTATGTTGCGCGCGCTGGAGCGCTTCAAGCCCTCCACCACCAAGTCGAGCCTCGATCTGTGGGTGCCGCCAGCACCGCTCAACTGGGTCCTGCGCCAACCTCTGAACCTGGAGGCATCGGTTATCGGGCGTGGAGGCTCGATCCCGGCTGGCCTATCGCTGCTCGCCATATTTCGCTAGACATCCTTCTCCAGTCGACTTTTGCCAGCCGCCTGGCGCTAAGGCTCTCTCTTGCCGGACGCCCCCGTGCTAACCGTCCGCCACCGTCTCGGCAAGCGCGGACGTATGGCCTCTGAAGGTCCATGCCCGATTGACGAAGAAGGTGATCAAGGTCACAATCACGGTCGTCACCGCCTGGCCCACTAGCTTGTCGAGGCCTGCGCCATCGACGAACAAGTAGACGAGGCCAAGATCGAGCAGCAGCCCACAAGTCTGCACCACGAACCAGCGCACCGGCGTCAGTGCATCGCCAACATGACCTCTGAACGTCCACGCGCGATTCCATAGAAAGCCATTGACCGCACCGATCGCGAAGCCGATGCCCGACGCCGCTACGTACCACACCCCGAACACCTTCAGCAGCAGCGTGTACACGGCAAACGCGATCAGTGTGTTCGACACGCCCACAATCCCGAACTTCACGAACTGCAATACCAAAGGCATTCTCAGGATTCGCGCGGCTCGGTCCCCTACTCTTCTCATGGCCACTACTTAACCAGCTTCGTCCCTTCGGAAGGAACCATGCCGGACACTCAAGCGCGCGTCCCAGCATTGCTAAGCGTCGTCGCCCCCGTCTACAACGAGGAGGAGCTCGTCGAAGCGTTCGTCAAGCGCGCCTGCGCTGCCGTCGCCGACTACACGTTCGAGCTTGTGCTGGTCAACGACGGCAGCTCCGACTCGACGCCCGCGCTGCTTGACCGCCTGGCCGCTGCCGACTCACGTGTGCGGGTCATCCATCTCTCGCGCAACTTCGGTCACCAGGCAGCGCTCACGGCCGGCCTGGAGCACGCGACCGGCGACGTAGTCGCAATGATCGATGCCGACCTACAGGATCCGCCGGAGCTGATCCCACGCATGATCGAGCAGTGGGAGCAGGGCTCGGACGTCGTCTACGCGGTGCGCAAGCAGCGCGAGGGCGAGACCGCCTTCAAGTTGGCTACCGCCTCTTGGTTCTACAAGCTGTTCGACCACCTCGCCCAGGTCGACCTCGAGCCTAACTCCGGCGACTTCCGCCTGCTCGACCGCCGTGCTCTGGACGCTCTGCTGTCGATGACCGAGCGCTCGCGTTTCTTGCGCGGCATGACCGTGTGGGTCGGCTTCACGCAGACGGCCGTCCCCTACGAGCGCGACGCGCGTGCCGCCGGGGAGACCAAGTACACGCTGCGCAAGATGTTGCGCTTCTCCTTGGATGCGATTGCCTCGTTCTCGCATTTGCCTTTGCAGCTCGCCACCTACGCCGGCCTGCTGTCGGCGAGCGTCGCCTTCATCGCGATCCCAATCGTGATCGCGTTGCACTTCACCGGGTCCTATCTACCCGGCTTCAGCACCCTCACGATCGCGATTCTGTTGCTTGGTGGTATCCAGTTGATCGCACTCGGCGTAATCGGCGAGTACGTGGGTCGCATCTACGACGAGGTCAAGCACCGCCCGTTGTACATCGTGCGCGAGGAGCGCAACGCACCGGTAGGTAGCGCTGAGGCGGCGGGTCCGATCGCTCCCGTGCGCGCAGGGCTCCCGGCACGCGTGGCCGAGCGCATCGGCTGAGCCGCACTCCCACGCCAGACACCTCAACCGGGTGGGATCTAGTGCCCATGGGCTCCTCATGAGTAGCTCCTGCTCGCGATGGGGAGGATCCATCCGTTGACAGCCACCGCTCCTTCGAAGCTCGCCAGCGGTTATTGATCACAGGCCCAGCCACCAAACGGGAGAGAACAATGCGCCATCGCACCCTGACACTGCTAGCCACCCCCGCCGTGCTCGGCGCGATGATCGTCGCCGTGCCGGCGCTCGCCGGAGTCGACAACGGCCCTAGCGCCCACAGCTCATCTAGCAAATGCTTCGTCGCCCGCATCGCCAAACATCGCGTGCGTGAGTGCCTAGTTCAGGGTCCGCGTGGCCCGCGAGGGCTGCCGGGACCAGCCGGTCCGCGCGGATACACCGGGAAAACAGGCAAGACGGGTGCAACGGGCAAAACCGGTGCGACAGGCAAAACGGGCGCCACGGGACTAACCGGGCCTGCAGGACCTGCTGGCACCGCGCGGGCATACGCCGTCGTACAACCGACTTCACCCACCCAAGCCAATCTGATCGCCGCACAGACGGCGGGGATCACTGGGGTCAGCGAGCCGAGCCCGGGCGTCTTCTGCTTGGCGGCGGCGGCGCCGATCAACGCAGGTGCTGAGGCTCCCGTGGTCGCACCCGAGGTGAGCTACAGCTCTGGCAAACAGCCTGGCATGATCGCAGTCAACGCACAGCGCAATGGCGGGTGCCCCGCCACCGACCTAGAGGTGGACACATTCACATCGGCCGGGGCGGCCTCGAGCGACTACGCGTTTACGATCATCGTGCCGTGAGAGTCCCCATAATGTGGACATGAGCACTACCAGTAGCGGCGAGCCAGGCTTCGAGGGCAATCCTCACGGCACTGAGGAGCGTCGCGAGCGTATTCGTCTGGAGACCCCTCGCCACCGCATTGAGGGCTCTCTAATGCTGGCTCGCGACGGCTACCGCTCGCGCGTGTCGGACATGCTCAACGCCTCTGAGCGCGACTTCCTCACGCTTACCGACGTCAAGCTCACACCGCTCGACGGTGGGCCAGCCGAGCAGCACTCCTTCATGGCGATCGCTCGCGCGCACATCGTCTATGTGGTGGCTCCTAGGTCTGACGCATCGAGCGCTTAGGCGCTGAGGCTAACTGGACTGCGGCGCCGGGGTCAAGGCCGGCGCGACCGACGGCACAGGCGCCGCAGCAGGAGCGGTTAACTCGGCCCAACCCTGCAAGAACGCCTCCGTGGCAGTGGCATCGAGCGGACGGGCAAAGAGGAAGCCCTGACCCGTATCGCAGTCCTCGTCTCTCAGCAACGAGAGCTCCCGCTGCTGTTCGATGCCCTCGGCAAACGTCTCGATCGAGAGCGCCTTGCCAAGCTGAACGAGAGTGCGGACAAGCGTTTCGCCCTCCAGATTGTGTTGCAAGCCAGAGATGAACGAACGGTCGATCTTGAGCGCATCGACTGGGAAGCGCTGGAGATGGGCGAGCGAGGAGTAGCCGGTGCCGAAATCGTCGATTGCGATCCGCACGCCGAGCTCCTTGATCGCGGTGAGCCGTCGTGAAGTCTCCTCGGCGTTGCGCATCAGCGTCGTCTCGGTGATCTCGATCGTCAGCGCCGTTGGCTCCATGCCGCTATCGACTAGCGCCCTTTCGATGTCCCCTATCAGCTGGTCGGTATCGAGCTGGCGCCCGGACACGTTGACCGCCATGCCGATGGAGTGCCCGGCAGCTCGCCACGCCGCGCCCTGGACACACGCCTCGCGCAGAACCCACTTGCCGATCTCGGTGATCAGACCGGTCTCCTCGAGCAATGGGATGAAATCGTCTGGCTGGACGACGCCACGCACGGGATGCTTCCAGCGGATCAATGCCTCCACGCCCGTGGGGCTCATATCCCGCAGGTCGATAGTGGGCTGATAGGCAAGGAAGAACTCCTCGTTCTCGAGCGCTTCGCGCAGGTCCATCTCCAGTTCCATGCGATTCTGCATCGTGTCCTGCATGCCGCTCTCGAACACCACATAGCGGTTCTTGCCGTCCCACTTCGCTCGGTACATCGCGATGTCCGCGTCGCGCAGGAGATCCTCAGCCGAGATCCGCTCTCCCACGGCGATCCCAATGCTTGCCGTAACGGTCACGCGCGTCTGCTTGTCGGCGCCGAGGTTGAACGGGTGCTTGAGTGCATCAAGCAGCCGCTCGGCGATCAACTCCGGACCCACGGACATCGAGAGCTCTTCGGAGATCACGACAAACTCATCTCCGCCGAGGCGCCCAAGCGCGTCAGCGTCGCGAATCACACCGTCAAGCCGCGCGGTTACGGCCTTTAGAAGTTCATCGCCGACAGCGTGACCCAGCGTGTCGTTGATGCCCTTGAAGTTGTCGAGATCGATGAAAAGAGCCGCCACTGGCGTCTGGCTGCGAGCCGAGCGCGCGAGCATCTGCTCGACACGGTCCAGGATCAGCGTGCGATTTGGCAGGCCGGTAAGCGCGTCGTGGGTGGCAAGAAAGCCGAGCTCCTCCTCGCGCCGCGCCAGCTCTTCGTCGGTGCGTTGGCGCTCTACCTCGAAGCACTCGCACATCCGCAGCAGGCTGAACTCGAGGCTGAGCTGCAAAATGTTTAGCGCTTGTGAGAGTGCTTCGGGGGAGACAGCCAGTCGCGTAGCGCTCTCCTGCAAGACCTCTGCCATCACGTTACGCCACCAAAAACAGCGCCAAGTCACCTCGTTTAGCGACGCCGCGCGATGGGCGGCCAGCTCCCCGAATATCTCCCAAGTTTCTTTGCCGGCCTCGATCGCAGTCGCCATCCCCTCCCCGGAGATCCAGCGAGCGACCGCAACCGTCGAGCTGCGGCTGATGCGTTCAAAGCTCTCCTGCACGAGGGCATCGACTTCGTGGCCAGGACCCGAGGTGCGAGCCACGGTCGAGCTGAGAACATCGCTTGTCCGTATCTTCAACGCCTCGCCAAGGCACGCGAGGTCGTCCCCGCATTGACCCATTGCGGCATCCGGTGGTGAAGGGACTTGCATCTCATAACCCCCCAAGTCTGAGCGTTGTGCAGACATCTTCGTCCACTGATCGACCGGTGAGGCCCGCACCTTTAGAATGACAAGCAAAACGACTAGCGCGCTGCTCGACGCCAGACAAACACCGCCAATGGCTTGGTTTGAGTTCAGCAAACGATTGAGCATTGAGTGCAGGCGACTCGGGTCCTCCACCTACTGTCTACATGAAGTGGCCCGAGCCCGGCGATGAGCGCGTCGACGTTACGACGAGCCGAAAAGGCCGACGTATCGTTGGGATTGGAACAGCGACTACCAAAGCTAAGCCGAACCTTGGCCAATCAACCGATCCGTGGCAACCCCAAGACGAAGCCGCCACTGCAAGCCCGTCGATACTCTTACACGCAGCATGCGCGCACTCACGCTCGATCGGACCGACGTCCCCTTGAACGAGAACCTGGACTACTACGAGACGAGGCGCGCGCTTGCCGACCCGGATACTCCCGTCGATTGCTGGGGACAGGCGACCGATACACGTGATCTGAACGAGTTGATGGATCAAGTGCGCCCATTGGTTACCCGCCATGGAGTATCGGCCATTATTGAGCCCTACGCCGGATTGGGCTCCGGAGCACTGACTGCTCGCCACCTCGGACTCGACTACTTCGGCTGGGAGGTCCACAAAAAGCGCGCTCTTATTGCCCTCGCAAAGGGATTTGCTCGAGCGACTGACGTCTCCCCCGGATTGGCGCACCACGACGATCTAATCGCAGTAGGCTCATCTAGGCGTCGACATACCCTGGAGAACGCAGTTCTCCTTATTATCCACTTACTCGCAGAGAGATTTGGCTCTACTGAGCTTGCAGTAGAGAAGATGTGCGCAGAACTCAACGGGCTGCCACCGCCAGGCGCAGGCGGGCTCGTCAACTGCCGGTTTCAGGGCCAAAGCGTGGTGGGTTGTTCTTCGCCTGTTCTTTTTCACATTTGTCCGCCGTTTCCGAGAGGAGCGAATGCCTCTCCGTCAGAAGCGCGACCGCCAACAAGCATGGAGTTTCTTAAGTTGATAGACGATCTGTCTCTTTGGCTGTTAAGGGAGGTCGGCAACGAAGACGTTGTCCTTGCCGAGTATTTTAATCACACCGCCGCACTTGATGTGGGGATAATTATGGCCGAGGCACTGCTTTGCGTGTGCGATCATGCGACGATCGTAGTGACCTCTCGGTCATTGCCAACCCAGCCATGTGGTTTCTCAGGCTTCGTGCTCGCTCGACGTGGCGCGCCGATCGAGCCGCCAAAAGAATGGCTGCAATAGCCGTCTGGGTCATCCGCGAAGCTGTACTGTGCAGACAGTTATTTAAGCAAGAGTCCGTAAAGCGGCAACGCGACACACGCAGCGACAAGTCCCATGCCACATAGCGAGTAGGCCAACTTTGCATCCAACCCACGTCGCTCGGCGAGAAGCGCCGCACCGAACATCGGCGGCATGGCGGTCTGGAGCAGCCCTGCATCCACCGTGCGGAAATTACCAATAAGTAGCAACACGGTGAACGCTGCCACCGCAGGTCCAACAACCACACGAATGATGACGCCAATCGCTACGTGCCATGTGACAAGTATGCCCCGTGCCGCCACCTTCGCTCCCAGTGCGATCATCGAAACAGGGAGAAGGGCGGCGGTGGCCGCAACCCCGAGGCCGTGTGCCGGTTCCCAATCGAATCCGCCGCCCAAAACGCCTGTGACTGTACCAAGCAGCAGACCCCACAGGGGACGGAACTTCAACACGGCGTACAGATCCTCGCATGAAACCACTGTGCCCATACCGCGCGCCATCGCGTTGCCATACGTAACCAGCATGAGCGTGGTGCCCAGTTGGTCGTAGATGATTGCTTCCGGCAAAGATTTTACGCCGAGGATTTGCACGACAGCAGCAAAGCCGAAGAACGCTGTGTTTCCGAGCGGTACGACCACCAAGAGTGTGTTCTTGACGACATCGTCGGTCCGCCAAAAACGACACGCAAGCAGGACCAAGGCCGCATCTATGATTGTGACCACGAAACAGAGCCCCACCACTGCCACGTCATGCAATGACCAGCGGATCGGTGCCACGTTGTAGGCTATGGCCGCAGGAAGCAGCCAGTCAAGTATCACGCGGTCTAGTAGTGCACTATCGGACGAGACGCGAGTCGTGCCGGCTCGCCCAGCTACAAAGCCAATCATCAGAAACGCCGCTATCACGACCATTCGCTCCGCCTGCCCTTATGGAGTGTTGCTCTCGCCCAGTGATCGTTGCGCCTTGCGCTCCTGCCGTTCGCTCTTCCAAGTCTTGTCTAGTGCAGCGACCAGCTCAACCAGATCATGGTCCGTTACGACTCCGAGTTCGGTCAACAGCGACTGTATGCCGCCCGGCTTGCGAGCCCGGACCGCCGGATACAGATTGGGCCAACGGACTGTCACGATGCTCTCAAAGAGGATGGCATCAGCGAAGCGCACCACGTCGCGGCCTTCAGCGCGTGCTGTAACCCGATCGAGCCAGTAACGTACTAGTACTCTCTTGATCTCACGCGGTGTCGAGCCGATAAGTCCCGCGTATTGTGTGATGTAGGTCTGCTCAACCCGCATGCGACGTTCGATCTCAGGGCCGCGTTCAACGAGCTCGCGGTTCTTCGGGTCGTTCGTGCTCGATATCGCAGGCATCATGAGAGTACGGGCTGGAGGACTAGGTGACGCGTGACCTTTGTCATGATCCTGCTCAGCCGGTGATAGCTTTGGCACAGCGTGAATCTGTGAATCGCTGGCCGTTTGGGCTTCAGGTGGCGGGTGAATCACTTCAGCGCTCACAAACGTGTCACCGCTGGTTGCCGACGCAACCAAAGCAGCGCGACCGCCCTGAGACAACGAAGGCACATCAAACGACAGCAACGCGAGCTTCTCCATAAAGGCAGAGCCGAGGCGCTTAGTCCTAGATTCCCACTTGATCGCCTGAGTCGGGTAGCTTGCCTCGATGCCATTGTTAAGCCATTCGCGGTCGCTCAACAGAAGAAAGGCAAGCGATGGTTCTTCGGGGCGCTTTCTTCGACGGCGCTGGGCAGCCGCGTTGACAGTGATAAGTTGGTGGCATGCCTGCAGGATGGCGAGCAATCGAGTAGGCTGACAGCGGTCGATCTCGTCGATGACGACTAGAACTCGACTCGGTAGTCGTCGCAACACAGCCTTTTCGTAGGCGTGGGTGCGGGCCAGGTCGGCATCTCTCCTGCGCGCGTGTACGCCCACTACAACAGGCCGAGCCCTGCTCGCCAAAAACGAGCCAAGCGCTAGGACGCCAGCGCCAAGAGCAACAAGTGCCGAAAGCAGGTTGCTGTTTATTGTTACAGCCCTGTGAGATGCCGATGCAGGTGTCACCACCAGGGTAAGAAGGAATCGCAGGCCGACCGCAATAATCACAAAGAGGGAGAGGAGCTGGAAAAGACCTCGAAAGAGCCCCGGACGCCGTATCCAGAATCGGGTGAGTGCGAGCCATACGCGACGCGCTGGCGTCGCTAATTCACCAGCGCTTTGGTCAAGCGCCGTCAGCAGGTCGTCTAGGGGCTCACCCTCCGCTTCTTGCCAGACATTGAACACTACGTTTGTCCAACGGCCCGCATGCTCATCGGCGACGAGCTGATCGAGGACCATCTGTGCCAGCGTTGTCTTCCCAGTTCCCCACTCGCCTCCGATGTGCAGGAGAAACCCTCGCTCGACTAGTGTCTCGACAGCACCCGTTCGCTCTAGCTCAAGGGTCGTGCGCTGGCACAGGAACGCAAGCTCTTGCGCAAGAGCGGTTCTGCCTATTGTGTCATCGGGCGTCGGCGAGTCGAGAAGTCCAACCGGAGGGTCAGACAGAGTAAAGCTCTCTGGCCCCGGTATCGCACTACTTCCGCTGAAGGTGAATACCCAGGCTCCAGCTGAGCCACAAGCTACTCGGTCTCCTGATATCGACAGGCCAGCGAGCGAGACCTCGACGTCATGCCGGGAGATCAGGCGGCCGTCGCGGAGGCTCCAGTGGTTGATGGCGCCGTCCGCGCCACAACTGGCGACGCATCCGGTATTAGGTTCCACAAGACTCTGAACTGGCCCGTCGTGCTGTCCGATGACCCACCTTTTACTTTCGTTCGAAATCACCACCACACGGCCAGATGAGTACCCGACGACGAGGCCAGCGTTTCTCGTGACCAGGATGGCTGTGATCTCGTCCTGACTATTGAGTGTGGGAATCGGATGTGCCTGCTGCTTGGCTCCCTCTCTCGGAACGACGAGAAATCCCTCGCCTGTAGCTGTGCCTACGATCAACGAGTCGTGTGCCCTCCATGCAACCGCTGAGATCAGGCGCTCTAGTTTGTGTGTGATAGCGACGTCCCCATTTGCGACGGTTACCACACCGACCTCTCCATGGTCAGTACCGAACCCAAGCTGCCCCGTATCGGTATCGATGGCAGCACACCAAACGTTCCCGTGCACACCGAGTCCAAGCTCCTCAACGAGATTCAGATCCGGTCCGACGCGGTAGATCACCCCCTTTTGCGCAACAACCAGTGCCTCGTCCGGCGAGCGCCACGAAACATGCCTGATCCAGCCTCCTGCAAGCTGCGCGTGCGCAAGGCGCTCGCCCGAGGTTGAGTCCCATAGCGCCACTGTCCCGTCTCCCGCGGCGGAGAGCAGCCGATGCCCATCGGGATGCCATGCGGTTGCCCACACCCCTCGTGTCAGTCCTCTGAGCCTCGCGCGCTCATCGAGGTTCGTGACACCAATTCGAGCAACCGTACCATCCGAACTACCTGTGATGAGCTCATCTGTCAGCGCCGTGTGGTGCAGCGTCCAGATGATGTCTCGATGCACCTGCCGCTCTCGTACTACGCGGAGAGCCTGATCCTCCATGCGGAATTCCAGGAGCCTGCCATCGTCAACACCGACGATCAGCCGGGAGTGGTCAAGCCACACGGAGCAATGACTGGGAGCTGGACCTATTGGCGTCTCGGCAACCACTGCACCCGTGGTGCGGATCACCACCTGCCTTGCAAGCCCTCCGCTTATGCTTCCGAAGGTGAGCAGATCCGAACCTGGGTTGACGGCAAGCGCTGAGACACCGCTGAAAGCGTCACCGGAGACATCCCGAAGGGGGATGGTGGCGTGATCACCTGTGTCCACGTCCACTTCGACGAGCTCGCTGTTGCTCGTCAGCACGAATGCGCGACGACCGAGCTCGTCAAACGCGACGCCAGTCGGGCGTCCACTACCGCTGGGCGTGGACCATACCGCGGCAGATGATCCATGCTCCCAGCAGCAAGTGGAGCCGTCTTCGAGAACGGTGAGGCCGCGAATATCGGATAGGCGTGCAACAAAAATCGCACCTACCTCATGTCGTAGAACCGCCACCTGCTCACTGGTTTCGAGATCCCAGTGTCGAGTCGATCCATCCGCGCTACAGCTCGCGGATGCCCGGCCCGAGAGAATCGCGACATCAGCGACGGTCATGCGGTGTCCGTTTAGCCGCCGGATTATGCTGAAGTCCTGTGTCCTACGTTGTACCAGCTGACCATGGGCGGAATTGACAATGTAAAAGTCACCGTTTGGCGCCAACGCCGCGCAGATCGCCGCTCCCGGGTGAATAAGATTCATCCAGTTCCCTTGATGCCGGACAGCGAACAACCTCGCGATATCGTGTGCCATCAGGTTCGGCTCCAACTCGACGGTAAGAAGTGACCGTAGAGGTTGACCTCGTACGTCCGACAGCCTGTTTGCTTACAAATGTCGCCTCGTGCCTTCATCGGCACTCGTCCAGGATGTCGAGCGCTAGCCGCGCCAGCGCAGGCGCCAAAGTGATACCCTCGCCCTCCTGGCCGTTGATCGTCACGACGCGCGCGTAGTCGCCGGTGCCCGAACATACATGCTCGCATGTGCCTGACTCGAATGGCCGATAGCACAGACCGACCGACCGCACTGGATGCCCCTTCAGGCTCGGTATGTAACGCTCGGCTTCATGCCTGACCTTGGCTATGAGCGTATCCAGGCCGCTGTCGGAGCGACCAACCAACTCGCGAGAACTGCCGATGCGCCACATACCGTCCCTAGGCTCGAAGGCGAACGCTATCGCGAGATCAGGGAGCACGGACTCCTTGCTTGCCGTGTACGAGCTGCCGTGCATCACGACATCCATGTCCTTAAGAGCGTCAAATGTCAGTATCACACCCCTGCGCGGCTGCACTCCACGTTCAACGGGCCAGTCTGTTTCAGAATAATAGGACCCAGTCGCCAGGATTACCGCACTCACTTCAATTTCTCGCCGTCTGTGTGACCCCTCGACCTCAAGTACGTAGCCGCCCTTACCAGGTGTGATCGCCGTGACGGTTGTTCGCGGGGACCATTCGATCAGCCCGTCACCACGCTCCTGTAGAATTTGCAGCATCCGCTTGGCGACGGTTGCCGGCGCCATGCGCCCCTCGGCCGAACAGTAGTAAGCACCGCCAATATCCGGTGACAAGGCCTGCGCGACGTTCAGGGCGTCAGTTGGCGACAACTCATCGACTTCCACGCCTGCAGCCTGTAGACCGGCAGCGATCGGAACGAGCGCTGCTCGATCCGCATCTCCCCAATATGGAACTAGTCCGCCACACCACTCGATGGCGTCGCCGAATGCGGACCACTCCTCACGCAGCGCGCGATAGAAATCAATTGCCTCGATCGCCAAAGCAACGGTGCCAGGACTGGTCTTGTCTTGCAGTCCGATTGATCCGCCGCTCGAGTAGCTGGTACCCGAGCCGGCCAGCATCCGGCTGTCGATGAGAAGCACCGGGATCCCTCGATCCGCGGCGATCCACGCAGCACACACGCCGGTAATTCCAGCACCAACGATCGCGACGCGCTGTGAGTTCATCATTGAGGATCAATAGGCACGGCCGAGTTACCAGCGGATCGATGACTGGCGTGACCGAACCGTTGTTATCTGCTTCATGACTTAGGGGCAGCTCGCTCCGCCAGGTGAACCATCGCGGTCAACATTTCGTTGATGGGAGCGTCCAATCCATACTCGCGCCCAAGCTCCGCGATAGTGCCGTTCAAGGCATCAACCTCTGTTAGCCGGCCTCCCTCGAGGTCCACGTATGTCGATGCCCGATGATCCGGCAGGCTCTCCCAGTTCGCAAAGACACGCTGCAACTGGTCTGGAGCGAAGTTAGCGCCAGTCGCTGTTCCTGCGGCCTCGATCTCAGCTACTAGCTTCGCAAGTATTGGATGCCACGTCACGTCCTCGCGCAGCTGACGAAAGGTCGCCCCGGTCAGGCCGCTAACAGAGTTTTGACTGCACGCAATGATCATCTTGTCCCAAATGACCTGCGCGATGTCTTGCGAAACCTCGAACTCAAGGCTCGTGTCTGCTAGAGCGTCCACCAGAGCCTGAACTCTCGCCGCATGCTGCTCAGTTGCCCCGTCTAGACCGAGGACCGTACGGAGATTAGTACCTATACTGACACTCGCAGGACCCGTTCGGCGCGCTCCGAGATAGGACACGCCGCCTAGCACTCGATCACGGCCCAAAAGCGTTCGATAATCCGCTAGCGGTCGAACACCGGTCTGCAGACTCACGACTGTCGCTGATGGAGAAAGGTGATCGGATAGCTGCGCTCCGAGAGAGGCGGTGTCGGGATACTTGACTAGGCATATCGCGATCTCCGTATCGGCGAGGATGCTCGGGTCCGCCGACGCCTTTACCGGTGCGTGGAGGACACTGCCGTCGGTGATCGAAACCGTCACACCTTGAGCCATGATGTCAGCCGCCTGAGAGGGGCTACGCACAAATAGCTTTGGCGAAACCCAATCGGCCATAAGCCCAGCGTACGCCAAGCCCAGTGAACCACCGCCACATATAGTCAGCTCCATGTTAGGTCCTTTCTGATTGTCTGGTATGGAGATTCATCCGAGAGGTCCAGCTATTCGTAGAGATGGCTCTCACACTAATCTCGTATAGAGGTACTATCGTGAACCTTCCGTCTATTCGTGCATCGCTCAGTGCACGAGCGCTGGAAGTTCGTGGTCCACCATGGCGCGCGATGATCGATGGCTCATCAGTCATCATGAGTGGTTTCTGCAAGCGCGCGCCTTAGAAGAATGTGGGTTACTTCTCGCCGCATCCGCACCTGGGTCCATACAAGCGATCGCTTGCCGTCAATCACTGTGTCGTCAACCTCGTACCCACGATCAGCCGGGAGACAGTGCATATAGAAGGCGTCGGGTGCCAACTCGTCTAGTAGCCGGTCGGTTGCGCGCCACTGAGCGTACCGTCCCGCAATCTCACCGTGCCCACGATCCTGCGCCTCGTTGGTAAGCCACGACTTCATGTACAGAACATCTGCATCAGAGATGCCATCCAAATCGGTCGTCTCGGTCAAAGACCCGCCTGCTGCTAATGCCCATTCCCGCGCGTCGCGCGTAACGCGAGCCGGAAGGCGGAACTCCGGTGGCGAGACAATCGTAAGGCGCGCGCCGCTCGCGGCGGCCGCCATCACAAAGCTCGAGGGCACAGCTATCGGCTTCGGCGCTGGAGAGTATGCCCATGCTACGACCACATGCTTCGACGTCGCAGTGCCTAGGCTCGTTATCGTGGCGAGATCGGCGAGAGCCTGAATCGGATGAGCCGAATCGCTCTCTAGGTTGAGGACGGGGACCGTCGCAGTGGCTGCGATCTGCTTGAGCATGTCATCACCGCCACCGCGCGGAACGAGAGAGCTTGGGCCATAGGCGCGCACCGCAAAGCAGCTTGCGTGGAGGTTGACGACCCTGACGATGTCAGCGATTGACTCGTTCTTGTAAGGACTCTCGGCAGTTCTGACTGCGGGAGGATAGATACACTCCGGCTGGAGCTCCAAGAACTGAGCGCCAGTTGAGACACACGCACGAGCCAGTCCGAGACGCGTTCGCAGTGACCTGTTCATCATCAGCGCCACAACAAGGCTTCCCGAGTGCCCATTGTGCAAAGGCTCGCTGCGCAATAAGGTAGCTTCGCGCGCAACTTTGAGGGTCTCGACCGCTCCTAGATCACTCACTGAGAGGATGCTGCCACGAGGCGGACTGACGGCTCGGTCATGTTTCACAAGTTGTGACACGATCTCCGCCTTTCGGATTATCCAATGTAAGGACCGGAGTTGCGGCTGGGAATCCCCAGCGATGTTGGCGCCGGCGCGACGTGTTCACACAGTCCAGCGGCGCTTGCGTCTTTGCAGTGGGGCAGTGCGGTTGAGTCTGAGTCCACAATTGGTCCTCGGCCGGTGACGACCACTACTGTCTCGTCCATCCGATCGATAGAGCCAGTAGTCATCGCAACCGTGAACCCTGCTACTGCCGCGGCTGCGGCTGGCTCAATGAGGAGACCTGTGCTACGTGCAACTGATAGCTGGGCGGCCCTAATGCCTTGCTCGGCGACCGCCACAAAGTCCCCTCTGCTTTCCGCAATCTCGCGCAATGCCGCCACGCCTACGGCCGGCTCTATGACGGCGATACCATCGGCCACGGTGGCAGATGGTTCTAGGTCTCTTGGTCGGGGGGCTTCCCTATGAAACTGCCGTACGAGCGGCTGGCAGCGCTCGGCCTGTACGCCAATCAACCGGGGTACATGAGATGCGTGTCCACCCGCACATAGCTCCCTAAACCCCTTCGCCAGCCCTACCAGTGTGGCCCCATCTCCAACTGGCGCCACGACGACCTGTGGTATTCGGAACCCCAGTTGCTCCCAGATCTCGAAGGCGACTGTCTTCTTACCCTCCAGCGTTAGCGGGTTTGTGCCGGTGTTGCGGTCGAGCCAGCCATGGTCCTTGGCGACCTGCCGTGAGAGAGCTACAGCTGCTCTATAGCCATCATCGACCAAGAACACATCGGCACCCAACGCACGCATCGCCGCAAGCTTGTATGGCGAACATTCGCTTGGTACGAACAGGACGGCACGCATATCCATCGCAGCGGCTCCCACCGCCGTTGACAAGGCTGCGTTACCGGTCGATGCAGTCGTCACAGTCCTAACGCCGCGCATACGCCCCGATTCGAGTACCAAGGCTGTTGCCCGATCCTTGTTGGAGCCACTCGGGTTCGACGTCTCGTCCTTCAGCCACAGAGCAGGGGCTGCGAACTCGCGTCGCATGCCAGGCGTCCGCAGGAGTGGTGTGCCTCCCACATGCAGCGGGTACGAAATGCGACCAGGCGGCAGAGAAAATAGCGATCGGTACCGCCACATTGAAAAGTCCGTAGCGCTATCGACCGGACACACTGTCTGATGCTTCTCGCCATATCCGCATCTACCAATCATATTAATGTTCTTCGTGTCCGCTTGGTTCAACCGTCGTGCCCTGGCAGGAACCCAGAGACCGCCAAGCCGGCATTACTCGCCTGCGCCAACCGCAGCACGAGCCGCGCGACCGCAAGGTCGAGAACGCCTAGTCCAAACGGAGAGACGATCACTCGCTCATCTGGGCAGGGGGAGCGGTTGCGACGGAGTGCATCGCCGATAGTTCCGATCACGAACTCCCGAGTTCCCGCGAGCTCCTCCGCACGCTGCAGCGATGTCTGCTCACGAAAAACGTGGTCGGGGTCGTCGACAACGTTTCTCGACGTCATGATGACGTGAGGATCTATGTCGCGCAGCGAGATATTCAGAATGACCGCATCTGCAGCGGTATTACTCAGATCACATATATAGGGCGTACTCGCAGTGGTAGCCAGCGACACAATCGAGGCCTTCGCTATAGCCGACTCAAGGCTCTCAGCCACACACGTTCGGGCTCCGGGCACCAGCAGCTCGCATCGCCGTCCCCACTGCGCAGCGCGCAGTCCGCTCTGATCGTACACACGTATGGTCAGAGGTTGGCGCATCATAACTCCCAGGAAGCGCATGATCTCGAGATTGATTTTCCCGGCGCCTATCACGGCTACGGTTGCATCTGAAATGCTGGGCCGCATGCAGGTCACCGACAGGGCCGCGCTTGCCGCGGTCCGTTGAGCGGATATCAGCGAACCCTCGATCAGTGCTTCTGGACGCCCTGTGGTAACGGAATTCATGATAATTACCGCAGAGGCCCGTTCAAGGTCACGCGTTAGATTGTTCGGAAATGACGCGATCCACTTCAAACCCGCAACTGGCTGGTCGTCTCCCAAGTAGGCAGGAAGTGCTATGACTCGGTCCCTATGCCAAGAAGCGGGTGTGAGGAACGTAGAGTGAGGGACACAGGTCTCAGCACGCTCATGGGCGATATACGCCGC
Source organism: Solirubrobacteraceae bacterium (assembly GCA_036008605.1). GTDB lineage: Bacteria > Actinomycetota > Thermoleophilia > Solirubrobacterales > Solirubrobacteraceae > Palsa-744. Next base: position 17,522 of record DASYNL010000029.1, read on the forward strand.
GCGAACGGCCTCTATAACCTCGCGCTCGCGCATGCTGAGAAGCTCTACGACTTCACTGTGGCGGAGAATCAGCACTCGTCTTGCCGGACGCTATGTATTACACACCACTCGCGGCGAAGCTCTGTGCGAGGCCGTCAAAATGCGCCGCAACCCACGAATCGTTGTAGATCGTGTCGAGGTATCTCTCTCCCCGATCTGCAAAAATCAGGACGCACCGAGCATCGGTGGCAAGACGTTCACGTATTGCGCCAAACGCCGCAACCACTCCGCCCGACGATCCGCCAGCGAGGTAAGCCTCGCGATCCATCAGTCGCCTACAACCAACGACGCAGTCGCGGTCGGTCACATAAACGACCTCGTCGGCTAGACCTGGAGCGTAGAGGTCTGGACAAATCGCCGCACCATGACCGGGAATCAACCGCGGCTGGTGTGGCCCATCAAAGATTGTGCTGCCGACGGCGTCAACCGCCACGATGTGAGTGTTGAGCTGGCGCTGCGCGACGTATTCCGCGCAGCCACGAAGTGTGGCGCATGTGCTCGTCGCACAGAAGAGATAGTCGACTTCGCCGTCGAGACGCTCAACGATCTCAGCCATTGTCCGTTGGTGAGCCTGAGCCGCAAGAATATTCGAGTACTGATCGGGCCGGTATGCGTTGTCCAGTTCCGCCTCTAGCTGCGCGACCCGCGCAAGCCGGGCGGGCAAGTACTCGTCAGTATCGATGTCTGGGCCGTCGACCATATCCAGCTCGGCGCCAAAGGCTTTCAAGATCGCGAGGTTTGTAGCCGACGTCTTGGGATCAACGACACATACAATGGTGATGCCGTAGTACTTGCATATCTGCGCAAGGCCTATCGCAAAGTTGCCCGAACTGGATTCGACGACGACGGTATGCCCAGGTACGACTTCGCCACGGGCGATTGCAGCGGAGATAATTGCGTATGCCGAGCGATCCTTCATGCTGCCTGCCGGATTGTTACCCTCGAGCTTGGCGTACAGCGCGAGTGGAACAGGCTCATACAAGCGGGCAAGCCTAATCAGCGGTGTCTCACCGATGCTGGCCAGCACGCCGGCATCTCGCGAGCAGCGAATATCTGTCCCCATTAGAGAGATCCGCTCGGCCCCGTACGTAGCTGTCGTGGCGCTACACGGGGACGGGCTATTCCTAGTCGATGGCGACAAGTAACGAGCGGACTGTCCCGGGGGAACGCCAGGCAGCCACCCTCCCATCGATACCAGGACAAGGCATGCTCCCTAGGTCGTCGTGCTTGAGTTGCGCGATTCACGGGCGAGACCTTACACCGTACGGCAAGTTCTGTGGAGCGGGAGGATTTGGTTGGGTGCATGAGCAACATGTGCTGATGGCCTAGTCGCGTCTGAAAAGGCGGAGTCTGCCCTGCCGAAGAGTCCTGAAAAGCCGTGGGCGCAATCACGTCGGCTCCCACCGCCGCGTTAAGTTCGAGCCGATCGCCGAAGTGCTCCCCGGCGACCAGACTGCCGAACCGTTCGACCCTGTGGCCGCGCGTGAGCGGATCGCGAGACCCGAGCAAGATCCTTGCCGGCAAGACCACCGAGCCTTCCGCGACCTGGAGCTCGCGGTGTACCTCACGGGGCTCCTGGTACACCATGCGAGCGACCCTGTCCTACGGCAGTGAACTGTCCTACGGCGGTGAAGGCACTATGGGAGGAGGCGATCCGGAAAGCGACGCGATGCTAGACCTCGCCGCTGCCAGGCGGTGAGGTCTAGGCAGCCGAGATCCTCAACGAATACCACGCACGGTGCCGCCGGCGGCGGGCGCCAGTCACCGCCTAGCGCGAAATTCCGCTGCGCGGGCCGCTATCCCGAGCGACCCGCGCAGCGTCACGAGCGGAGGGGGGGAGATTCGAACTCCCGGTACGCCAATCAGACGCACAACGCTTTTCGAGAGCGCCGCATTCAACCACTCTGCCACCCCTCCGAGGGCTACGCGACACCCACCAAGGCTAACGAATCGGCCAAGACCCCGCCCAGCTCAACGGTTGCAAGCTTAGCCGTCACCAGGATCGCCCTGCGCGGCGATCATCCAACGGCCGGGCAAGGCGGCCGACTCCACAATCTTGCCCTCGCTGGCGAGTACACCGATGCGTGCCTCTATGCAGGCCTCGGGCTCGTTGAACGAGTCCGCCAAGTCCGTCCGGCTCTGCGTCGCGTCGTGAAAGTCGTTGCGTTCGAGCTGCTCACGGCGGCTCCGAAGCTGGGGCAGGATCAGCTCGTCCAATTCGTCGTCAGTCATAAGGCGGCGAAGCCCAGCTGCACCGTGCACTGAGCCTCATAATGGGGCTGATGGTGGGCTCCGACGATCCGAACATGACCCGCGAGATTGCGGCCCGGTGGCAGCTCGCCTCGCTGACGCCGGACTAAGCGATGCGCGCGACGCGATCCTGCACGTCTTGGAAGGCATCAACGAATCTGGAATGCCTGGCGCTATGGCGGTCGAGCCGCGCTCCTCAGCTTGAGGCGTGGTGGCTTACGAATCCCCCTCAACGCACAGCAAGCCAATCGCTCTCGAGCGAACCGTTTTCAAGAGGACTCAAGTCCTGATGACGGAAAGGAGGACCGAAGTGACTCAGGCAAATGCCGCCCAACTGAAAGCCGAGCTTGACGCCGGGGAGGAGATCCTGCGTACGGCAACGCTCGCCCGCCTCGCCTACGACGGAGTCGACGGCACGCCGCGCGTGATCCCGATCGGCTTCCTCTGGACCGGCCAGGCGGTGGTCGTGGCCACGCACCCGACCGCGCCGAAGTTCGCGGCGCTCCGTGCCCGGCCGCGGGTGGCGCTGACGATCGACACCCCGAGCCCGGCACGCTCCCTGCTGCTGCGCGGCGAGGCCGAGATCGAGGTCGTCAACGGGCCAGTGCCGGAGTACCTCGAGGCGGCGGCGAAGTCGATGGAGGGCGAGGAGCTCGCCGCCTTCGAAGAGGCCTGCCGCGAAACCTACGACCAGATGGCGCGGATTAGCATCGTCCCCGACTGGGCGCGTTACTTTGACTTCGCTGCCGGCCGCCTCCCTGGCTTCCTCCGCGAGCTGACCTCCAAGGACTGAAACGCGAGCAGGCCTGTCCGCTCTAACCGACTTCCCAACTGCGCCCCGGCGTTTTTGCCCCGTTCGAAGGACTGGCGCGAGTTGTGGCGCGAACAGTAAGATTTTGGCTCAACAGAGCCAAAATGAGACGGTTTTGAAAACTGTTTCGGGGAGACTTTCCTCCGACGAGGTTCGAGTCCCTCCCCCTCCGCCATTTGCTCTGTGTTCGAACTCTCGTCCTGAGCGCCGGGGCCAGAGTTCGAACATCGTCCCGCGATCCCCGTTTCGAAGCCCGAGCCTCGGGTTGTAGCAACTCAACCAACCTCGGCGTTTCGCGCCTGGAAGGGCGCGAGCCAACGGTTCGGGCGATTCTCAGCAGTCGATCAGGGCCGGCAAGGTCGCCCAGCGCAACGCAGAATCCCGCTCAACCGCCCTATTCTGGCTCAACCAAGCCAAGAACGACGGCTATCCATGCGAGGCGCGATCTGGCCCAGGCGGGATTTTCGAGACCGCCGCATGCAACCACTCTGCCACCCTTCCACAGCGACGTCCCCAAGGCTAGAGGATTTGCCTGCGGCAGCGGGATTAGCGTCGTGAAGCGAAGAACTCGCTGAGCAGCGCTCCACACTCTTCGGCGAGCAGACCGGAGGCGACATCGGGACGATGGTTGAGGCGCGGCTCGTCGAGCACGTCGAGCACGCTTCCGCAAGCCCCCGCCTTTGGATCGCTGGCCCCGAACACAACCCGCGGGACGCGCGCCAAGACGATCGCGCCCGCGCACATCGCGCACGGCTCCAGCGTGACGTAGAGGACCGTCTCGAGCACGCGCCAGCTACCGAGCGCACGAGCGGCCTCGCGTAGTGCGATCGTCTCGGCGTGGGCGGTCGGGTCCTGGCGCAGCTCGCGCTCGTTGTGCCCTGCCGCGATCAGCTCGCCGCCATGGGCCACGACCGCACCAATCGGCACGTCGTCGTGCTCGGCGGCGCGCTGGGCCTCGCGCATGGCCAAGCGCATGAAATATTCGTCGCGTGCAAAGAAGTGGTCGCCCATCGTCTGATTCCTGTTCGGCTTGGTTAGGAGCGCAACCTCCGAGGCTCCCAACACTTCATGATTACGAAGGAACTGACTTGTCGCCGACCGCTCGAACCCGATACCCATGTTTGTCCGGCCGACGGCTGAGGGTCGGTGCCGTATGCGCGCTTGTACTCGCGACGGTTGCACCCACAAGCCTTGCGGACGGAGGATCGCCAAAGGCCGCGGCGGAGACCGCCACGTCGCCGAGCCCATCGGCGCAGATCCTCGCGCCACCAAGCCTGGCCGGGCAGACCGCCATCACGCCCACCCCCGCGCCACCCCGCGCTCCAGCCACCTCGCCCATGCCCGCGCCCGCCGAATCGGCCACCGGCGCTTATGCCCCGAATCAGATCGTCGTCAAGTACGCGCCGAGCGCTCCGGCAGCGCATACGGCTGGGGCCGCAGCGCACGGGGAAGACGAATCCGGCGAAGAAACTGCCAGTACGCACCTGTTGTCGCTACCGGCTGGAGTCAGCCTCAACGACACACTCGCGAAGCTGCGCCGCGAGAAGGACGTGGTTTGGGCAGTACCGAACTACGTGGCGCACACCACCTCCGTGTCGATCCCCAACGACCCCGGCATAACCGGAGACACACCCGGAGGCTGGCAGCAAACGCAGTGGAACTTCGACGGGACCTACGGCATCAACGCGTCCCAAGCCTGGACCAACGTCGCCGCCGACGGGGCTCCAGGCGGGGCGAAAGTGATCGTGGCTGTGCTGGACACCGGCGTGGCCTACGCCAACCGCGGCAAATACCGCCGCTCCCCGGACTTCAGCAAGTACTCGTTCGTCCGGGGCTATGACTTCATCGACCGCACTCCCTACGCCAACGACCACAACGGGCACGGCACATTCGTGGCCGGCACGATCGCCGAGGCGACCAACAACCATTACGGCCTCACCGGACTGGCGTACGCAGCGCGGATCATGCCCGTACGCGTGCTCGACAGCGCCGGTGAAGGCGATGCCTCGGTGATCGCCGAAGGCGTGCGCTTCGCGGTGAATCATCACGCGCAGATCATCAACCTCTCACTCGAGTTCTCAAGCGACGTGGGCGCCTCTGACATTCCCGAGCTGATCGAAGCGCTGCGCTACGCCTACCGTCACAACGTGCTGGTTGTAGCCGCGGCGGGCAACGAGGGCTCGACCATAATCCCCTTCCCCGCCCGTGCGGGGCACGTGATCGCGGTCGGGGCCACAACCGAACACGGCTGCCTTGCCAGTTACTCAAACGACGGTCGCGGCATCACACTCGTGGCACCCGGCGGCGGGCCGGATGCAAGTCTTTCCGGCGACCCGAACTGCAACCCCGAACTTCCCTCGGGCCGCGACATCTTCCAGATGACCTTCACCGGCTCGAACCCGCGCGTGTTCGGTTTTCCCAACGGCTATGAAGGTACCTCGATGGCGACTCCACACGTGGCCGCCACGGCGGCGTTGATCATCGCCGCCGGCATCCTTGGGCGCAAACCGACCGTCGCGCAGCTCACGGCGCGGTTGAAGGACACCGCGCGCAAGCTCGGCGGCCCACAAGACCAGGCGCTCTACGGGGCGGGCCTGCTCGACGCCGCGGCGGCGACGGCTCCGGGTGGGCCTGGGGCCGTGCGGTAGACAGGCTTCCTTTTCAAGCGATGCCTCATTTTTCTTGTGGGCGAGGTAGAAAGCTATTGCGGTAGTATTGAGATAGAATATATCGATATGTGTATATTGATTTTATGGAGGTCGCCAACCTCATCAAGCAGGCCCGCCACGACGCTGGCATCACACAGCTCGAGATGGCCCACCGCGCCGCTACGGCCCAGCCGGCGGTAGCGGCCTACGAGTCGGGGGTGCGGACACCCACCCTCGCCACTTTGGAGCGATTGCTCGACGCATGTGAGCATGACATTCGGCTCAGCGCATCCCCTCGCACGCGACGCGGTGCTGCTTCGCTCGAGCAACTCGCTCCGGAAATTGCCGAGGATCTCGCGCTGGCGCGAGAGCACGATGCGCTACGTCTACTGTTCGGTTTCGCAGACGACTTCAGAGGGTCCTCACGCCCCGGGCGGATCGCGCTCATCCGAGAGGAGCCACCTGGCACAGGCGATCCCCGCTTCGACGCCGCCCTGGCCGGGACGGCCGAGTTCTTCGCACGCGAGAGCGAAATCGTTGCGCCCAGCTGGGTGGAGGAGCCCACTCGCTTTGTCGAGCCCTGGTGGTTCGCCACAGACAGGCCCGCGTTCGAGGCCTATACATTCGCTCACACCCCAGCCGTCTTTGCGCGTCACGGCGTGTTCATCGCGAGGGAGGTGTTCGATCGTGCCTGAGGTCTCCAAGAGATTCACGCGGGCAGAGATCCTCAGAGCGCTGGGGGCGCTCGGCGACGAGCTGTCGAGCCGAGGCGTGCGGGGACAGATCTTCATCGTCGGCGGAGCCGCAATGGCGCTCGCCTACTCGACCAGGCGCGTGACGAAGGACATAGACGCGGTCTTCGAGCCCAAGAGCTCGATTTACGAGGCAGCTGCGAAGGTCGCAGAGAACCTCGGCCTACCGGAGGACTGGCTCAACGACGCGGCCAAGGGTTTCATGCCCGGGAGCGACGGGGAAGCACGTCCTGTGCCCGACATCCATGGCATCGAGATCACAACCGCCTCGCCCCGATATCTGCTTGCGATGAAGCTGATGGCGATGCGCATCGGCGAGGACGACGAGGACATAGAGCTGCTCATTCGCGAGTGCGGCCTGCACACTGCCGATGAAGCTCTGAAACTGGTGCAGATCATGTATCCGGCGCGGGAGCCTCCGCCGAAGACGCGGTTCTTCTTGGAAGAGGTTCTTGGGCGTGAGACAAATGACTGACTGGGACGTCTGGCGGTGGCTACTCGCGTCTCTGCTCGCGGCTATCCTCGCGAGCGCCCTCAGCCCGGCCGCCGGAGCCGAGCCGATGTGGACCACCTACCACCACGACGCGCAGCGCTCGGGCTATGACCCCGAAGCGACGCAGCCGATCGAACCGCAGCTCGCGTGGCATAGCGTCGATCTGGGCGCTCCGATCTGGAGTCAGCCGCTGGTGCTCGGCGATCGCGTATACGTGGCGACCGTCGCAGACGAGGTGTACGCGCTTGAAGCGTCCAGTGGCAAGGTCGTGTGGCAAAAGAGCGTTGGCACACCAGTGCCCTCAGACGAATTGCCGTGCGGTGACATCGAACCGACGGTCGGGGTTGTCGGGACGCCTGTGATCAATTTGGAATTGGGGGCGCTCTATGTCGTAGCCGATCGCTGGGACCAAGTCACAAAAACTGCTGAACACAGGCTCCTCGGACTCAACTTGGAAAGTGGCGAAGAAATCGTGAGCACAGATGTGGACCCGCCTGGCGCCGACCCCAAGGCGCTGTTGCAGCGCACCGCGCTCAACCTCGACAAAGGCGAAGTCATCTTTGGCTACGGCGGCAACGACGGCGACTGCAGCGACTACCAGGGGGCAGTCGTCGCGGCCCCGGCAAACGGCGGCACGCCGCACTTCTGGCAATATCGGCCGGCGCTTCCCTCGCTCTCCGGCGGGGCGGTTTGGGCGCCGGCCGGCCCCGCGGTTGGCGAAGAAGGCGATGTCTATGCAACCACGGGCAACCCCGACCCGCCCGATAATGAACATGCAGAAACCTTTGACTACTCCGACAGCGTTGTGCAACTCAACCTGGCGCAGGACTTCGTCGCGCAGCCAGCGACCGAACCCGCGTCGCCTTTCGGCTGGTTTGAGCCGCCTAACTGGGAAGAAGAGAGCAACAACGATCTCGACCTGTCGTCGGCCGCAGCCGAGCTGCTACCGGGCGGACTGCTGTTCCAGGCCGGCAAGGACGGGGTGGGCTATTTGATCGACGAGGCCACGATGGATAGCGATCACGCGGCCGTGTTCAAAGCACAGGTCTGCAAAGGCGACGGCAGCTTCGGCGGAGACGCGTTCGCGAACGGCGTCCTCTACATAGCCTGCACTAACGGCACCCAGGCGCTCGCCTACAACGAAACCGCACGTACGTTCACGGCGCTATGGCAAGGGCCGTCGGATGCCTTCGGGCCGCCGATCGTCTCTGCCGGACTCGTGTGGACGGTCGCCACCGGGGGTTTCAAAGGTGGCGGTACCAAGCTCTATGGCCTGGAACCCTCGACCGGCAACCCACGCTATACCGAGACATTGCCGAGCCCTGTCATCGACCACTTCGCTTCTCCAAGCGCTGCCGGTGGGCGCCTGTTCGTGGCAAGCGGATCGAGTGTGACGGCATATCAAGTCGCTCAACTACCGCCGACACCCGGCAGCTCGACCAACCCGACAAGCGCTCCGACGGGCTCGACTATGGTCAAAGCCGAGGCGCCTACGCTTCTTCTGCGTACGCGTCTGCACGCATCCAGAGCGGGGATCGTGCACTTGGCTCTGCGATGCACGATCAAATCGGGCTCGTGCAAGGGCGCCGTCGCCATACGAGCGATCTTGACTATGAAACGTGGCAGCGGACGCCATCGCACCTTTCAGACCGTGCTCGTTCTGCTTGCCAGCAAGAGCTTCGACTCACGGAAAGGCAGCTTCAGCTTGACCATGCGCTTGGATCGCCGCGCGATGACCTTTCTACGCCGCCACCACGACCACCTGAACGTGCAGGTGAGGATCTCCGCCCCGGGGTATCTCGCTAGGCGCGTGCAGGCTGTGCTGAGGTAGCTCGCTCGATCACCTCAGCCATCTCTGCCCGGAAGCGCTCGCGCCCGAAACGCTCGGCGTTCTGGCGAACCGTTTGCTCGTCCAGCTCGAGGCCCTCGAAGCGCTCGATCGCACCGGCAAGCCCAAGCGCGCTCTGCTGCTCGAACAGGGCTCCGGTGCGCCCCTCGATCACCGTCTCGGAGGCGCCACCGACTTCGTAGGCAATCACCGGCAGTCCGGCCGCCTGCGCCTCGACAGGGACGATGCCGAAGTCCTCCTCGCCCGGAAACAGCAGAGCGCGGGCGCTACCCATAAGCGCGTCGCGCTCGGCGTCATCCACACGACCGAGCAGCTCTATTTCGGAGTGCCCGGCGGCCGCAGCGCGCACCGAGGCCATCGCGCGCCCGTCGCCGGCTACCTTCAGCGGCCGGCCGAGGCGAGCGCAAGCGGCCACGGCAAGCTCGACGCGCTTGTAGGGGACGACACGGCCGAACACGAGATAGTGCTCGCCCTGCTCGCGAGGCAAGCTCAGTAGGCGCTGGACGTCGACCGGCGGGTTGACGACCTCAGCACTGCGCCCGTAGTAGCGCCGGATGCGGTCGGCTACATTGCGCGAGTTGGCGACGAACACGTCGGGCGAAGTTGCCCCCTCGACGTCCTGACGACGAAGGCGACGCAGCATCAACGGCAGCGCAAGCCGCGTGGCGCGCCCGATCTCCTCGCCCTCGAGCAGGCTCTCGTCCCAGGCGTAGCGCATCGGCGTGTGGCAGTAGCAGACGTGCGGCACGCCAGGAGGAGTGCGGACGTTCTTCGCGCAGGCGTGGCTGCTCGAGAGCACAAGGTCAAAGCGCGAGAAGTCAAACGAGCGGTAGGCCCTGGTCATAAGCGGCAACAGCTTCGGGTAATGCGCTTGCGCCCCCGGGATGCGATTGAGATAGGAAGCGTGCACAGGTCGCTCGGTGACGATCTCAGGCCACGGCTCAGGGTCGTAGACCGAGGTGAACAGCTCGGCCTTGGGGAACATCTCGAGTAGCTCGATCACGACGTCCTCGGAGCCGCCGGGGATCGTGAGCCAATCGTGCACGACCGCGACACGCGGAAAGCGCTCGCGCAGTCGCTCGATGAGAGTCCCACTCATATGCTGCCCTCGACGGCGGCGATGAAGTCCTCCCATGCAACCGCATACTGCGCAAGCACGCTCACGAGCCTCTCCAGATCGGCCCAACCGGCGTCTGCCTCCCAACCCCAGTGCAGCACGATCGGCACCCACAATCCCCAGGCGACCTTGATCGCGTGCTCGACCGCTGGGAGCACCTCCGCCGCATGGCCGTAGAAGGGGGCGTAGGAGGGGAGATAGACGCTCTCGCCGCGCCATTGTGGAGTGCGCTGAAAGCCCATCGTCCCGATCGACTCTGGGCCGCCGCACACAACTTTGAAGCGCTCTGCCAAAATGCCGTATTGGTTAGCGTCGAAGCGATTGAACGGCGGGACGAAGACATCGGTGGATACCCCGTGCAAGGCCAGCTCGGCAATGCCGGTGTCAAGCAGCCCCGCGGTCTGCGGCGCGCTCAACCCGCACAGCTCGGAGTGGCGCCGGGTAGAGGCAAAGCGCGTGCGATGTGTCAGCCCGTGAAGCGCGAACGACACGCGCGCCTCCTTTGTCAGCCGCGCGAGCATCGCGCTCTCGCCAGCGTCGAGCGGGCGCGCACCGCCGTCGGTAAGACTGTCGAAATCGTCGGGTCCCCAGCGCGCGCGGGGGCCATCGCCATTTTGGACATTGCCGAGGGGCACGAGCGGCTCGTGGCAAACCCGCGGCAGCATCGCAAGCAGGTAAGGCACGCCAGCCGCCGCCATGATCTCGTCGAAGCGCTCGAAGCGCTCGCTGCCAAAACGCTGCGGCTCGTCCCAAGCGCGGAAGTGGGGAAACTCGTCGACGCGCACCAAAAAACGAGGCGGCCCCCCGGCACGATCGCCCAGCACAGACCTTCGCGCCCTCACAAGCGGCCCGACGACTTGGCGCTCGTATCCAAGCCGGCCAAGCTTGTAGACGACCTGTTGGGCAAGACGCACCGGACGCGGAGGCACCTCGCGCATGCGCGTGGCTGTGCGCACGCCAGGCGTGTCGAGCTCGCGGTCGTGGACGGCGCCACTACTCAGCTCTGCCGCGAACAGCAGGCGCGAGGAGCGGAGCCCATCCAAATCCCTCCCAGTCTGCGGGCCTGGGATCATGTCGAGGATGGCCGATCCGCCACGGCTTCAGGGCCGCGACATCGTGTGTGTTGGTTTTGCCGACTGGGACACCGCCCTTCAGACTAACCAGCACCACCTGATGAGGCGGCTCGCAGCCGAGAACCGGGTTCTGTTCGTCGAGTCCCTCGGTCTGCGCCGCCCCCAATTGGCCGGACGCGACCTCAAACGGATCGTGCGTCGCCTGCGCAGCGGACTGCGCGGATCGCGCGAAGTCGACGGTCTGCATGTGCTCTCACCGCTCGTTCTACCTCTGCATGCAAACGCCTTCGTGCGCGCGCTGAACCGGCACTTGCTCGGGATATTTGTGCGGCGCGCTACACGCAAGCTGGGAATGCACCGACCAATCCTGTGGGCCTACGTGCCCCAGGCCGAATCGCTGCGCGAAGTGCTCCAACCGGAGCTGGTTATCTACCACTGCGTCGATGACATCGCCGCCCAACCGGGTATCGATGCAGCCTCTTTTCGCGCGGCCGAGACACGCTTTGCACGACGCGCAAACCTTGTGCTTGCAAGTGCGCCGGCACTGGCCGAGCGCCTGCGTTCCATCTCGGACAATGTGATCTACGCACCCAACGTGGCCGACACGGCCCTGTTTGCTGGCGCGCTGGAGGACGGCCCGATCGATCCCGCTCTGGCCATATTGCCCACCCCGCGCATCGTGTTCACCGGCGCCGTCGTCGCCACCAAGCTCGACATGAGACTGCTAGTGGAGCTAGCTAGATCCAGGCCTTCGTGGTCGTTTGCGCTCGTAGGCCCCGTGGGCTCAGGCGACCCGAGCACCGACGTATCGACTCTCGCGGCCGAGCCAAACCTGCAGCTGCTCGGTGCGCGCGCTTACGAGCAGCTGCCGAGCGTGTTGCGCGGAGCCAACGCCGGCCTGATCCCATATGCGCGCAACCAACTCACCGACAGCATCTTTCCGATGAAGGTCTATGAGTACCTGGCGGCCGGTCTGCCGGTGGTGGCCACCCCACTGCCCTCCTTGACCGGAATCGACGCTGTGGCGAGCGCGCCAGATGCAGATGGCATCGCGAGACTGCTGGACGAGGTGCTTGCCGAGGACACCCCCCAGCGTCGTGTCGAGCGCTCGCGAGCTGCAGCCGCCCACTCGTGGGAGGGACGCATCGAGCAAATCGCTACCGCGATCGACGCTCTGCCAAAAGACGGACGAGACCTGCTCGTCACGACCCATACGCCCGTGCTGCGCTCAGGCCGCGATGTACGCACATACGGCATCGCGCGGGCGCTTGCAATGAACGGCCCCGTGACGCTGCTCTACGTGCGCTTCGGCGCCAAGCAGCCAGACCAGGCGTTCAGCTCGATCCCTGGGGTCGAGCTGCAGGAGGTGATCGCTTCACGCGGAGGACGACGAGCCATCGCATATGTGAAGGCTCGTCTGAGCGGAGTGCCGCGCGGCTTGGCGCGTGGCGTCTCCCCGGAGCTCGCTTTGGCCGCGGCTGAGTTGGCGAGTAGCCCTGGCTACCGGCGCGTGATCGCCGACGGGCCAACCGCCGCGGCCGCGCTTGCGAGCCTGGCACGCAAGCGCCCGGTCATCTACAACGCACACAACCTGGAGTCGGCTTTCCGCCACGAGCTACCAGACGACGATGACTCGCTGCGAGGCTTGCGCTCGTTCGAGCGGCGACTATTGCAAGCATCCAGCGAGTCGTGGATGGTCAGCGAGGCTGACATGCGCGGCGCGGGCATCTTGTGCCCAGAGGCGAGCTTGCGGCTCGCGCCCAATGTGGTCGACGTGTCCGCGATCAGGCCTGTGTTCGCGGAGCCGCGATCTGGCCTCGGGTCGGACACCGAGCCACCGGCAGCGCGCGGCCTGGTGCCAGGCCCTGCTGAGCCGGCGAGAACCTCCACAACCGAGCCTGTGGCCATCTTCGTCGCCAACTTCGCCTACACGCCAAACCGCAGCGCCCTGGAGTTCCTGCTTGGACAAGTTCTGCCGCGTGTATGGGAGCAACTGCCAGAGGCGCGGCTCCTGCTCGCCGGCGCCGGGCTGGAATGCCCCCCGAGCGAGGACCCGCGCGTGCGCGCACTCGGTTTCGTAGAGGACCTCGCCGGCGCCTACGCGCAGGCGCGGTGCGCGGTCGTCCCATTGCTCCAGGGCGGCGGCAGCCCGCTGAAGCTGGTTGAGGCACTCGCCTACGGCTTGCCAGTAGTGGCCACCCCTCGAGCCATCGCCGGGCTGGATGTCCAGGATGGCGTTGATTGCCTAGTCGCCGAAGGCCGAGAGGCGTTCGGCGACATGCTCGCACAGGTTCTGCGCGACGGCGCCCCAGAGATCGCGCATGCCGGGCGCAGGCTCGCCGAGGAGCGCTATTCGGTCGAGGCACTGGCCGAGCTGCTGCGCGCTTGAGACAGTCGACTCGCGCCATCCGTCCAAGCGCGGCCAGCACCCTCCACTGAGAACGACGTGCGCGTTCTACTGAGCGCCGTCCGCAAACACCCGTGCACTTCTCCTGAGCCGTCCAAAAAGCCTCCGAGGGCCTAAAGAGCAGCCCCTGGAGCGTCGACAGGATTCTTGCAGCAAACAATGAGGCGCAGGCGCCGGACCACCAGATAGGCGCCCTCGCAACTTTCCCGACAAAGGCACACCCGTCGCGAGGCGGGCTCGCAAAGCCAGGGGTCTCCAGCAGACAGCCCGGCTCCCGAAGGAGATGACTCCATGTTTACGTCCCACCCCCCCCCACAAAGGGCACGGGCTCAGCAGATTTTCACGCTGCTAGTGGTGACGTGCTTGACCCTGTTGGCGGTAAGCGCCGGCGCGGCAGCGCGCACGACCCAGCCGACCGCAACGATCAGTAGCGCCACACTGCACAGCGCCATCGCCGACCGCACGGCCGACAAGCGCGCTCTCGCAAAGGACTCCAGCAGGCTCACAACTTGCTTGCGCACAGACTTCGGCCACTGTGGTGGCCAGCGGATCACAGTCGTACATTCGCGCGCCAAGCTGGCCGCGGCCGAGCGCTATGTGATCAGCCTTTCGGCTCGCGTCGCCCGCGTGCGTCACACGCACGGTCACAGTGGGTCTGGCACTAGTGGCAGCGGCTCTACCGGTGGCAGCACTGGCGGTAGCGGCAGCGGCTCGGGCACGAGCGGGTCCACGGGCACGGGCACGGGCACGACAGGCTCTGGCACCACAGGCAGCGGCACAAGCACCAGTGGCTCCGGCAGCTCGACCGAAGGCGCAGGCAGCGGTTCCACTACAGGCTCTGGCACAAAAACCGCACCCCCTATCGAAACGCCAACATCGACCTCCTCGTCGTTCCAGCCGGGACTCAACTCTGGCTGGGAACCGACATGGGACGTAAACGGCGCCGCTCAGCTTGGAGCGAAGCTCGTACGCCTCGACGTCTCGCTCGGAGAAAGCACCAAGGCAATGGAACCAATCGTGGCCGACTACGCCGCCAAGGGCATCCAGGTCGAGTTCTTGGCTGACTTCTATGCTTCCATGCCCACACCCGCCGAAGCGGACAGCCTGGCCACATGGGCCAAGACCTTTGGTCCCGGCGGTAGCTTCTGGGCTAACCGCACCGACGGGCAGCTCGCCGTCAAAATGATCGAGTTCGGCAACGAGACGAGCTATAGCTACCAGTACAGCAACGACACCACCGCCGGCTACGCAAGCCGGGCGCAGACATACGCCCTACGCTTCAAGGAAGCCGCGACCGCGGTCAGCGCAGTGAACCCCGGCGTGGGCATGCTCGCCCAGGGAGATGCCGGAAACGCCGGCTCCACTTGGATCTCAAATATGTTCAAGGCTGTACCGAACCTTGGGCAATATGTAGCGGGATGGACGATTCATCCTTACGGCCCAGGTTGGCGCTCACGCTTCGAAGCGCTGATTGCAGAAACCGCCGCGCAGGGCGCACCCTCGAATATTCCGATCGATGTCACCGAGTGGGGCCTCTCCACCGACAACGGCCAATGCGTCACCGAAAACTATGGCTGGAACGCGTGCATGACCTACGACGAAGCCGGTGAAGTATTGACCCGCACGGTGAGCGAAATGCGCCAGATGCTCGGCAGCCGAATGGGATTGTTCATGCTCTACCAGGTTCGTGACAAAGTCGCCCCGGGAGCGAGCAACGACCGCGAGGAATACTTCGGCGCCCTGCAACACGAACTGGCACCAAAGGGTGCTTACACAACAGCCGCCCAAGCGCTGATGGCAAGCTGACATAATCGCCGTAGTGGGTATTCGCACAGCGCCTGACCCAGACTCCGAAGCAACGGTCTCAAAGCCCGCCGCGACCGCCTTCGGGTGGCCGGCGGGCTTTCGCTTGTCGAGGGCCGGCCAAATCGTCCTGGCGCTGACCGTCGCGGCAGCCGTGTTGAGGTTCGCCACGCTTGACGTGCAGAGCATCTGGCTCGACGAGTCCGCGACGATCCTCTTGGTACAACGAGGCTTCGCAGGGATGCTCTCGCATCTGTCAGCCAGCGAGTCTGCCCCACCGCTCTACTACATATTGGTATGGGCCTGGACGAAGGTCTTTGGCCTCGGCGTCATCAGCTTTCGATCCTTCTCTGCTCTGGTTGGCACGCTCACCGTTCCGGTCATGTACCTCGCGGGTCGTCGGGTGTCCGCGCGCGTTGGAATCTGGGCTGCCGCACTCACCACCGTCAACCCCGCGATGTACTACTACTCGCAGGAGACACGTTGCTACGCGTTGCTGATCTTCTTCAGCGCGATTGCGTTTGTGCTCTGGCAGCGTGCCCTGCTGAGCCCGGACCGACGGAGTCTTGCGCTATGGGCCGGAGCTTCCATTCTGGCGGTTCTCACCCACTACTTCGCCGCGTTCCTCTTCATCCCGGAGGCGATCGTCCTCATGCGACGCGTCGGCATGAAGCCCCTCCTGCTGCCCGGAGGCGCGGTCGTGCTCGTCGGACTCGCGCTGATGCCGTTGGCAGTCGCCGAGCACGGCAACGGACACAAGTCGGAATGGATCGAAGAATCTTCCCTGATATCCCGAGTCGCCGAGACAGCTAAGCAGTTCCTCGTCGGACTTTACAGCCCACTTGAGATCTTCACGGCTCTGATCGGCGGGCTACTTGCAGCCGGGGCGATTCTGCTCGTGATGCGCCGCACCAGCCGAACTGAGCGGCGAGTCGCGCGCGACGTCGCGATCGTGGCTACCTCAGCGCTAGCGCTGCCTCTGGTATTGGCGCTCACGCACGCTCTCGACGTTTTCGACGGACGCAACATGATCGCTGACTGGGTCCCTACGGCCGTGCTGATCTGCATCGGCCTGGGAGCCAGCAATAGCCATCGCGCGGGGACAGCGATCGGTCTTTGCCTGTGCGTCCTGTTCCTGGGCGTGGTCATCTCGATCAACCTGATCCCTAGTTACCAGCGCGACGATTGGCGCGGTGCCGCGGACACCCTCCCCACTCAAGCCTCTCCGGGTCGTGTGATCGTTGGCGAAACCTACGCTTCGCTCCCACTCTCCGTCTATCTCCCGAGCTTGAGACCGGTAACCGAATCGACTATCACGACACGCGAAATCGATTTCATCGCTCTGCGAGAACGACGCACCGGTCGCTCGCCACTAGCGCCAACGGCGCCCACGCGTGCGCCCCGAGGCTTCCGCCTAGCGAGCGTGCACGAAACCGAAAGCTATGCCGTGTCGAGGTTCCTCGCGGCGCGCCCGACCAAGGTCGAGGTCGAGCTTCTGCGCCACATCGCAGATGCACCTCAGGACGAAGTCATCCAGCAGCGATAGGCGCCTCGCTCGGCTCCGACCCGCCCATCGCCGAGGATCTCGCCAGCAGTGCCAACAAGCCAACCTGGGCACTTAGCAGCACCGTAAAACGCGGATCGACCCCAGTAAAGCTAGCCGTCGTCTCGATCACCACCAAGCCCGCCAGCCCGCACAGCGAGGCAAGGCCGAAGGCGCGCAGCATTGGCTCCTCACTTGCCCGCCACACCCTCCAGGCGAGCAAAGCCGATCCGAGCAGCAGCGACATGTACGCAAAGAGGCCGAGGATACCGAGCTTTAGCCAGTACCAGAGAACGGCAAAGTGCACATATTCACGGCCTTCTTCGTGTTCCACCGACAGCGGTTGCACATTGGCTTCCCAGGGAACCTTCATACCAAGCCCGGTGATCGGGTGGCGACCAATCTCAGCGAGCACGTTGGCGCGCTCGTCCAAGCGATAGCGATCCTCGGCGTTCGCCTCGAGGCTTGTCGGCGCGAGTGATTCCGCGCGTTTGACGATAGGAAGCTGTGCCTGGAAGTTAATCGAACCGAGTAGCAGGATCGCGAACGCGATCGCCAGCCCCACCGGGACGAGCAGGCGGCGGCCCGCGGGAGTGAGGCCGAGCAACAGCACGAGCAGCAGCCCGAGCACACTCGCGATCCAGAACGAACGCCTGTATGAGAGCACCAGCGAAGCCACGAGCAGCGGAGTGCCAAGCAGCATCCAAAGCGGCAGGCGAGCGCGACCGACGATTGCCGCCACCGTGGCGAGCAGTGCGATCATGATCAACCAGTTAGCTGCCGGTTCGTAGTAGGTGAGCGTCGCGTTGCCTTCGATCGACTCTCCGTAATGACCGGCAACCTCGACCAGACCAAGCCCAGCCTTGACGATCGCGAGCGCGACCGCCCCTCCAAGCAGCAGCGACACCTGACGGCGATCGAGCGCAAGGTTGCTGATCGCGAGCGGCAGCAGGAGCAGGTACGCGAGCACGTTCTCGGACAGCACAACAGAGCGCACGCTCGCCCCGGCAGCATGCCCGGTCACGGCTCCGGCGATCATCGCCAGTACGAGCATCACGAGCCCGGGCGCAAGCGCACGTGGGAGCCTTGGACGACGCCGACGGACGATCAGATCGATACCGACCGCGACGATCGCGAGCGCCACGAGTATGTCCAGCGGCGTCAGCCCCTTGTAGATCTGATCGTAGAGGTGCGAGCTGAAGTGCAGCAGCCCGAATGTGGGTCCCTCACAGACCGCGGCCAGCGCCACGACGAGTCCCACCAGCAAGACCGGACGATGCAGCAAGATCACGCCCGCGACAATGGCCAGCGGGGCAAGCAGACCGGCCGTTCCGGCCTTACGTGTCGCAAGCAGTGCGATCAACAGGGTCACAGCGCTCGCAAGCACCGCCGCCGCCAGCTCTCCGCGTCCCAGTCCCAGACGCCGTGCGACCATCACGACTCAGCTCGTCATCTGGCTTGCCGCGGGGAGTGGGTACCCTCCGTCGGCCGTGACAGCAGCTCCCCGTAAGCATCGTGCTGCGGCTGAGGATCGTAGGCCTCATACCCATACCGGCCACCATTGCGAAGGCCGGTGACGATCAAGCCAACCGGATCGACGGTATGGCGAGTGAGGGTCGCGCTGGCCCGACGGATCTCCTCGCGCGTTGTCTTGTCGATTCTGGCCACCATGATCACGGCTTGAACCGCCGGATTGCTGAGCAGCACGTGGGCGTCCGCCACAGGGTTCAGCGGCGGGGCGTCGATGATGACCATCGAATCCTCGCGCGCGAGCTCCGCGACGATCTCGGCGATCGCGGGCGCGCCAAGCATCTCGGACGGGTTGGGCGGAAGGCGCCCAGCAGGGAGCACCAAGAGATTGGGGAGCGTGGGAAGCGGCTGGAGGAGCATGTCTGAGACGCTGCCGCCTCGCGCGAGAGCTGTGGTTAGTCCCTCGCGAGCACTGAAGCCAAAGTGCTGGGCAAATGTGGGTCGGCGTAGGTCCATCTCGATTAGCACGACGCGCCGGTCGGCGAGCGCCTCCACATGAGCCAGATCGACAGCCACGGTCGTCTTGCCCTCGCCCGACACGGCGCTCGTCACGAGCAGCGTGTCTACCGGACGCGCCACGGCGGCGAAGTCGAGCGCGCTGCGCACTATTCGATAGGGCTCGAGTAGGGAATCCCGCTGATCGGCGCGGATGGGACCGAACGACGCCTGGGGAACGGCTGTCAGTACCGGCATCCGGTACTCGCGTTCGAACTCCTCGATCGTCTTGACACGGCGGTCCAAGGACTCCAAGAGGAACACAACGGAGAAGGCGACCGCCAAGCCGATCAGTATCCCGATTATGACACTCGTCGAGAGTTTTGTGCCGGTCGGCGAGGACGGCGGTGTCGCCCGACTGATGGTGTTGGCCCCACCTCCCGCAACAGCCAGCAGCCCCGTCAGACGCTGCTGGGACTGTTCGAGCGAGACACGTGCGGCCGAGCCGGCAGGCAACCCCGAGATCTGCCGCTGCAACCGACCCACGGCTTCTTCGACGCTGGCAACCTGAGCAGCCGTCTTGAAGGCGATGTACTGGGCGGCAAAGGCGTTCGCCAGCCTGGCAGAGAACTGCGGGTCGCCGCTCGTCGCCGTGAAGTGGAGCACGTCGGCGTTGGGAGCTGCTTCGACACTTACCTCTTCGAGCAGCTTGCCCGGGCTGGTGGTGACATTGAGCTGCTTGCGCACGCCTTCCGCCACTTCGGAGGAATGGCCGATCAGTACTTCGGTCGCGGCGTCGCGAACCGGTTCGCCGCTACCCGTGGAGCTGACCTGGAGCGCAGCGTCGGGCAGCGTAGCGCTCTTGAAGGCGACACTTGCAGTGGCTGCATAGGACTTCGGCGCGCGCTCGTGGCGCACGACTGAGACGAGCAGGCAAGCAATGACGATGCCGAGGATGATCAGCCAACGCCGTCGCAGAACGTTCAGGGTGTTGGCGAAGCCATCGCCTTCGCCGGCGCGCCCGAGACGGTCGGCAGCGCTCATTGAGCCCCCTTGCCATCGCCAAGCCAGGCGATTCTCATGGTGAGGATCAGCGCCATCGAACTCTCATCGTCCAATCCTCGCAGGCACTTGAGAACCAGGCAGAACCCGGCCGAGAGGCAGTACAAGCCATCGAGTTAGTTATTACCCGCTGCACCTTTCCTAATTCGGGCTCGTCATCCGCGGTCCTTGTGCAGGGCGTTCAATTATCCACGGTGGCAGCTGCACGGGGTCCCGGCACCGCGGCCCCATGACCGTGCGAAGGAGAGTGCGCTGATATGCGAGGGGGAGTCCGCTGATATGCGATGTGCATCCTCCCGCGGCGCTGTAGGATCAGCCCGCATGGGCACCTCCGTTCGGGCGAGTTTCAAGCGCGCTTCGCATGCCGCGCTCCGCCACTTGGGCAGAGAGGAGCAAGCTCGACAGCTGCTCGCACAGTTTCGCGAGGCGCGCCTGACATTCGACCCCAATCAGCGTAGGGAGCTGCGCGATGACCACGCGACCCACGTGGTCCTGGCTGCCGTGCTAGGCACGGGCTCGAACGCAATCGACATCGGGGCCAACGAAGGCGCGGTGCTCTCTCAGATAGTTCACCTGGCTCCAAATGGACGCCACATCGCCTTCGAGCCGATACCCGAGCTGTGCGAGCAGCTCGTCGTTCGATTCCCTGACGTCGACATCCATTGCACCGCGGCGTCCGACAAAGCCGGTAGCACCGAGTTCTCGCACGTCGTCGGCGCCCCCGCCTACAGCGGCTTGCGCCAGCGAGCGGAACTGCCTGCTGAGGCGGGAGAGGTGCGACTCATCCCCGTGCGCCTCGAGCGACTCGACGACATCGTGGGGGCCGCCTATATACCGACGTTGTTGAAGATCGACGTGGAGGGCGCCGAGCTGGGGGTACTGCGCGGCGCAATCGAGATGCTCGAGCGCCACCGGCCGCACGTGCTATTCGAGCACGGCGCCGGTGGAGCCGACCTGTACGGCACGCATCCCACCGAGGTCTTCGATCTGCTGACGGGCGTGGGCCTGCGTATCTTCGACCTGGACGGTGAGGGTCCGTACTCCCGCGCGCGCTTCGAGGAGACCTTCACCGAGCCGATCTGGAACTTTCTGGCCACACCGTAGATCCCCGATCTCACGTTGGCGAGCTCGGCGCGAATCGTTCAACTCGCCCCGACGACCTCGCGATATACCGCTTCGTAGCGCTGCGCCATTACGACATCGGTGAAGCGCTCAAGCGCCACATCGCGTCCTCGCTCACCCATGCGCCGACGCACAAGGGGATCGGCGAGCAGGATCTGCAGCCGATCTTGCAGCGCCCGTCGGTCTCCGCGCGCAACCACATATCCGGTCTCGCCGTCGCTGACGACCTCGATTACGCTGCCAACGTCGGTGGCGAGGACCGGCACCCCGCTCTGCATAGCCTCGATGATTCCCAGCGGCATGCCCTCCCAGCGCGAAGGCAGTGCGAAGATGTCGAACGTCGCGAGATAGCGACGCGCATCTGACACCCAGCCGACGATCACGAGCCTCTCGGCGACCCCCAGCTCACAAGCAAGCTTTTCCAAGGCGGAGCGCTCGGGACCGTCACCCACGAGCACCACCGTCGCCCCCGGCAGCTGTGGAAGGGCACGTATGAGCAAGTCGTAGCCCTTCTGCTCGGTCAGACGACCGAGCGATCCGATCACAGGCGCCGGCGCTACAGGGACAATCGGAGCGACCTGTTCGATCGGCACACCGTTGGCAACCGAGTCGACCGATCCGGCACGGAGCCCGACAAGCTCCTCGATTGAGCGTGCGACGCGCTCGCCGACCGCGAGGTGTGCGTCCAACCGTCGCGCCAGCAAACGCGCTGTCAGCCGCCGCGAACGTGGAATGGCCGCGACGACGGGGAGATGGTCGACCGCAATCACGCGCACACCCGGGGCGAGCATTCCAGCCAGCTCGCCATACAGACACGCCCATGGCCAGGCATGATTGGAATGGATGACATCCGGCGCAAAGGCACGCACGGCGACCAGATGATCGTGTAGTAGGGCGAGATCGGAACCACTGCGTGGGGGTCGCACGATTCTCGCGCGTCCCTCCGGACGACGCGCGAGAATCGCCTGCGCCACCTCAGGGTCCATCGCGAGCACACCGACTTCGATGTCGGGGGCAAGCGCCCCGAGCAGATAGCCGAGCACGAGCTCCGCACCCCCCACCGCGAGCGAGTCGGTGTAGGCGAGCAGTCGCAGCGGTCTGGCCGCGCTCACGCCAGCATCCGCTCGTAGAGCTCCACCACGGGCTTCGCGGCGAGCACAGGCGTGTGGTGCTCCAGGAAACTCCTGTGCGCCGCCTCCCCTGCCGCAACCCGGACCGAGCCGTCCTCCAGCAGCGCAATCGCCGCATCGGCCAGCATCTCGTCGTCTGTCTCGACCGTCACTCCCCCTCGCGCACCAAGTCCCTCGGCACCATCGGGAGTAGTGACGACTGGGATGCCGAGTGCCAATGCCTCTAGAACCTTGACCTTGACGCCACTGCCCTCTGTCAGCGGATACAGGACCAACCCAAGCTCACGCAGGAACGCGGTGGCACTTGGGACGGCCCCGCGCCACTCCACCCCCTCGTGCTCAGGAAGGTGCGAGAACGCCTCGCGCTCCATGCCGCGACCCGCCAGCAGCAATCTCGCCTCCGGAATACGTTCGTGCACTCGAGGCCAGACCCCGCCAAGCAGGCGTTCGACGGCGCGCTTGGTCGGTGGCCAACGGGCGGTCCCGATCAGACCTGCAACCGGGTTTCCCAGCGGGGCGCGCGGAATGTAGAAGGCCGGATCCAGCGCGAGCGACGCGACCTCGACATGTGCGTGGGGCGCTACGCTGGCCAGCCCCCTAGCGACCTCGGCAGAGTTTGCAAGCAGCCAGTTCGCCCAACGACAGGCCCGACGCTCGGCGCGCAATAGCTCGATCGCGGTGCGCGTCTCGGGCAACCATGGCCACGTGATCTTGCGATCGCGTAGCGTGAGAAAGTGAATCTGCGCGAGGGAGGGACGATCGACAAGGCGCATCGCCGCGGCGGCCTGAGGCTCTACGAAGTGGACGATGTCGGCCTCCGCCGCTCGCTCTCTCAATCTGCTCGCAAATGGATCGCGCGCAAGCAGTCCATTCGGATAGAGCAACCTGTCGCGTCGCGCCTGCCAGATCGAGGGCACCTCGATGGGCATGATTTCTACTGGCAGACCCGCCGGCAGCGAATCCACAGGCGCCGATCCGAGATTCGCCGCCAGCGCCTGGACCTGCACGTCATAGCTGGCAAGCCCTCTCAACAAACCGATCGCGCAGCGAGCCGCCGCGCTGCCCTCTGGCAGCGGCGGATGAGGCAGGACGACCAGAACACGCAAGGCTGCGAGAGTATGGCGCATGCTGACGAAGGCAACGGCGCTACCGCGTCGCCTGCTCGCCGGTGGCGCGGCCGGGGACGCCGGCGCCGCGGGCGGACGTCACATAGCCTCCAACGTCGTCGTACAGCTCCTCGCGCGGGCGGCCACGATGGCGATGAGTGTGGTCACAGTGTCACTGACCGCGCGTACGCTCGACCCATCCGGCTACGGAGTGTGGAATGGAGCCTCATCGTTCGTGGCGTTGTTCGGCGTGTTGACCGACCTCGGGATCACGACGATCGCGATGCAGCGTATGGCGGCGGAGCCCGAGCGCGAGTCGGAATGGCTTGGCGCGCTTGCGGGCGCGCGTACAGCCCTCTCGCTGCTGGCAGTGACGCTCTGCATCGCCTCGATCCCCCTTTTCCTCAGCGACACCGACAGCAGCCACACGGTTGCGCTGATCTTGACAACCACGATCCTTACCACCGGCGCCGCGGCACTGATGACCGTGTTCCAGTCGCGGCTGAGGGCGGGTCTCGTGCTCTCGTTCACGATCCTCCAGGGCGTTCTTTGGCTCGGCCTGGTCACCGTACTGGCAGCGAGCCACGCCTCGGTCGTGGACTTCGCGATCGGGTACGCGGCACTGGTCGCGCTCATCGCCGCCCTGCAGCTGCGCACCACACACAGACTCACCCATATCGCCTGGCGCGCAGGCAGACATCTGTGGCGCCCGCTCCTGCGAGTGTCGATCCCGATGGGGATCGCGGGGGTGTTCATAACCGTCTATTACCAGGTGGACTCGGTACTGCTCCTACAGATATCCGGCCCTCGCGAAGCCGGCATCTATGGCGCCGCTTATGGGTTTCTCGGTCCCTTGGCCTTCCTGCCGGGAGCCATCATGGCGTCGTTCTTCCCAGTGCTTTCCGCGGTCCACGGTCGCGATCGGTTGAGGACGCACAGGCTCGTGCAGATCTGCGCGGACACAATGGGCATCATCTCCCTCCCGATCCTCGCCGGGACGATCGCGCTCTCAGCGGAGATCGTGCATCTGCTGTACGGCTCGAACTACGAGCGCTCTGCCGGGCTGCTCCCCATCCTGATGATCGCGTTCGTATCTATGTGCTATGGATCGCTCGCCGGGCTGCTGGCACCGATTCTGGGTAAGCAATGGCGACTCGCCCTCTACTCCGGCATCGGCGCGACGGCTAATGTGGCCCTGAACGTCGCCCTGATCCCGCTCTACGGAGCGTATGGATCGGCCTGGGCAACGGTCGCGACCGAGCTGCTGACGATGATCCTAATGCTGAGCACATGCCTCTATGCACTGCGTTTGCGCCCGTCGCCGTGGAGGCTATTGCGGACGATCGTACTGGCGGCAGCAATGACGGGAGTGATGGTCTTGGCGCGGCCGCTGGGCTTGATCCCCGCCGGCATGATTGGAGTCATCTTCTACGCCGCTGGCCTATTCGCGGCAAGGATCGTCGACGTCGAGCAACTGCGCGCGCTGAGAGGGGCGAGCTGATGGATGCGAAGCTCATCACCGATCTCGACGCGCTCGAGGATCTCGCGCCGCAGTGGGATGCGCTGGCGATCGCAAACGAGCAGCCGAGTTGCGCGCCGGTGTGGCTGCTCGCCTGGCTAAAGCAGCTTGCACCTGGAACGCCGGGCCTCCGACTGGTCGCGGTTCACGACGGTGACGAGCTCATCGGCATTGCCCCGTTCTTCCTAGACACGGAACGCAGCGGACGCGTGGACTATCGGCTCCTCGGAGCTGAGCTAGGGAGCCGCCTCGCGCCGCTCGCCGCGGCGAGCCGAGAGTGGGAAGTGGCGGGCGCGGTAGCAGGCGCTCTAGCCGAGGCCAATCCTCGACCTGACTTGATAGCGCTCGAGGGCGTCCCGCCTGGCTCGCCGTGGTTGATCGCACTGCGCAATCAGTGGCCCGGACGCATACCACCCCTCAGCTCGCTCTACAACGTTCGCGGCTCGCCGACCGTTCAGTTGCGGGGCTCGTTCGCCGACTGGCTGGCCACCCGGAGCTCGAGCTTTCGCAAAAATCATCGCCGCCGCTCGCGCATGCTCACCGAAGCCGGGGGAGCTATCCGGCTCGGCACAATCCAGACACTAAGCAACGACATCTCTGCACTGATGCGTCTGCACGCCGAACGTTGGAGCGGACGCGGGACATCCAGCCTCGTCGCCCAAGGCGATCGTTTTACGGCAATGCTCGAGGCCGCCGGACGCGAGCTTACGCCAAGCGGACGCTTTCGCATCTGGCTTGTGGAGATCGATGGGCAGCCGATCTGGGCCAACCTCTTCCTGGCGGCAGGCGGAGAGCTGCTGGCGGTAAACAGCGGCTGGGACGAGCGCTGGCGCAAGCTCAGCCCGGCCACGCTCGGCATGGTTCGGGCGATCGAGGACGCGTTCGAGCGGGGCGAGCGGCGGCTCGACCTGGGCATTGGCGAAGATCCCTACAAGCTCGAGTTCGCCGACGGCGACGACCCGGTGGGATGGGGGATGCTCATACCGTCTGGACGGCGGATGGCGCTGACGATACTGCGGACGAGCCCGATGCTCCTCAATAGCGCGGCTCGCCGGACAGCCAAGCGCACGCTCACGCCGGAGCGCATAGACGCGCTGCGTGGATTGCGCAGACGACTGCGTCCGTAAAGCCCGCCGGGGATCCGAACCGATACGCAAAGAACGACAGACGGCGTATAACGCCCCGAGCAAACACGTAGTACCACCGCTGTGCCCAAAGATGATCACTAGCCAAATAATCGACGATCTACCTAGCGCAGAGAAGCTGTACCCGCAATGGGATGAGCTGGCGATCGACAACGCGCTCCCGATGAGCTCACCCGCTTGGATGCTCGCCTGGTGGCGCCACCTGGCGCCCCACGGTGCCCAGCTGCGGATCGTCGCGGTCCACGATCGTGACCGCCTGATCGGGCTCGCACCGCTGTATTGCGAGAGTCCCCGACGCGGCAGACCAACCACCTACCGGCTGCTGGCCGCAAACTTCTCGACAAGTGTCGCACCAGTGGCACTGCGCGACCGGGCTTGGGAGGTGGCAACAGCGATCGACAGCGCGCTCGTGGATGCAGACCCACGCCCTGATTTGATCGCGCTGGAGCCCACGCCACTCGACTCACCCTGGCTGCTAGCGCTGCGCGATCGCTGGCCGGGGGCCGTGCGACCGCTTGTGTTCCAGTACGACTTGCAATCGATGCCCGTCGTATCGCTCCACGACGACTCCCTCGAGACCTGGCTCACCCGGCGCAGCGCGAAGTTCCGCTCCGGCATGCGCCGGCTCGAGCGGCTGCTCGGCGAGGAGGGCGGCGCGACGCGACTCAGCACTCAACAAACCCTTACCGAGGACATCGCATCCTTCGCGCGACTTCACGCCCAGCGCTGGCGGGGACGCGGCCAGTCGCGCCTCTCGGCTCTGGGAGATCGTCTGAGTGCAACGCTGATCGACGTCGGCCAAGCACTGCTGGACGATGAGCGCTCAGACGCAAGCGGCGGGCCGCGCCTTCGCTTGCGGATCATCGAAATCGCCGGAGAGACAATCTGCGCGGACTTTTCGATCGCTGGAGGTGGAGAGATCGTCGGCTTCAACCTGGGCTGGGACGAGCGCTTCAAGCGGCTTAGCCCCCCACTGCTTGCGTTTCTGGAACAGATCAGGCAAGGCTTCTCCTGCGAGGACCGTTGCTTCCAGCTCGGCTGGGGCAGCAATGCTTACAAGCGACGATTCGCAAACGGCGACGCACCCGTCGCGTGGAACCTGATGCTGCCGGCCGGCTCGCGCCTGCCGATCGCCCTTGGCCATACAGCACCACTCGCAGGCAGCGCTTGGATGCGCGAGAGAGGCAAGCGCCTTTTCACGACCGAGCAGATAGACAGGCTGCGCCCGCTTGCTCGGCGCATGCCTCGGTGAGCGAGCGACACAATGCTCACCACGGAACTGCTGACCGACCTCTCGGCACTGCGCCCACTGTGCGCCGAATGGGACGAGCTGTCCCTTGCCGCACAAATGCCGATGATGTCCTCGGCGTGCGTGCTCGCGTGGTGGACTCACATGGCGCCGGAGACTGCGCTGCCACGGATCGTCGCCGCCAGGGATGGTGAGCGCCTGGTCGGACTGGCGCCCTTCTATGTCGACCCGGCGGTGCGCAGGGGCAGACTCGACCTGCGCCTTCCCGGGATTGAGCTCGCTGCCCGACTCGCGCCGCTGGCGGTCGAAGGTCGCGAGTCCGAAGTAACGGATGCGCTCACGCGGGCGCTCAGTAACTCTCATCCTCGGGCCGACGTCCTTGCCCTCGAGGGATCCCCCATATCGATGACCTGGGCGAGCGCCCTGCGGGCAAGCTGGCCTGGCCACTTGCGACCCCTGAGCAACAGCTACAGCATTCACAGCTGCCCGATCGTCTCGCTGCAAGAGGAGTCACACGCAGCCTGGCTCGCAAGCAAGAGCTCGAACTTCCGCTCTCAGATGCGCCGCCTCGGGCGACAGTTCGCGGCGGCAGGCGGGATGAGGCGCTCCAGCACGCTCGACACGCTCGCAACCGACGTAGACATTTTCATGCGCTTGCACGCCTCGCGCTGGGAGGGTCGCGGCGAGTCACACCTACTAACGAAGCGCGATGCGACCGTCGCCGCGCTTGTCGATATTGGCGTCAAACTCGTGGAATCGGGGCAATTTCGGATGAGGCTGCTCGAGGTCGACGGGGAGCCGATCTCCGCACAGCTGTTCCTTGCCACCGGCGGACGCGTTCTGTACGTGAACGGTGGCTGGGATGAGCGCTTTGCGCGTCTGAAGCCACCAATGGTGGGGATCCTCGACATGATCGAGGAGGCCTTCGAGCGCGGTGAGCAATGTCTGGACCTCGGTGTGGGCGACCAGCCCTACAAGGGCCGCTTCGCCGATCGAGACGAGCCGGTCGCCTGGACAATCCTCTTGCTCCCGAGAGCGCGACTGCCGTTGACGTGTGCTCGTGTACTACCGACGATCCTCACCACCACCCTGCGGCACACGATCAAGCGCAGATTGCCCGCCGACCAACTACAGCGCTATAGGCGAATACGCGGCCGTCTGCGACGGCAGAGACAACAAGCATGAGCCCTCACAGACTCGAGCAGGGGACTTGGCCCCACGTGATCGTGCTCGATCCGTTCACCGCGGGCCTGGCGGTGGCACGTCGTATGGCGCGGCTCGGCGCCCGGGTCACGCTCTTCCTCGAGCCGGCCGACCGCTGGGTAGCTCACACAAAGCACGTCGAGACCGTAGTCGCGCCATTTGCCGACGGGCAGACTTGGTTGGATGAGCTACATCGCGTCGCAGCGGACAGCGGCCAAGCCATCGTGCTACCAGCGACGGACCGCAGCTGCAATCTGTTGCTGCGCTCCGCGATCCAGTTGTTGCCCGAGAACCTGCTCGCGTTCGAGCGCTCGGGCCACGCGCATATCGCCCTGATGGACAAGGAGCAAGCCGACGGCATAGCGCGTAGGGCGTCCGTCCCGGTCCCGTGGACCGCCAGTGTCAAAAGTATGGGAGAGCTGGAAGCCGTAGCGGACGATGCCCCCTGGCCGTGCGTGGTCAAGCCGGTCTTCTCGCATGAATGGCGCGAACGCTACGGGCAAGCCCGTGTGTTCATAGCCTCAGACGTGCATGAGGCATCCCGACTGCTGTCGCGGCCCCTGCAGGATGGCATGGGCATGCTCCTGTGCCAGTACATACCCGGCGGCGACGATGACGTCGAGGAGGCGATCGTGGTGCGGCTCGCCGACGGCAGCTATCCAGTGAGCTTCGGGTGCCGCAAGCTACGGCAGAACCCACCCGGCTTCGGGGCCACGGCGCTCGGCGAAGCCTCGCCGCTGCCTGAGACAACAGCGATTGCCAAGCACGTGCTCGACGAGGCCGGATTCGTCGGGGTCGCGGGGGTAGAGACCAAGCGCAATGCCGAAACGGGAGAGCGCTGGTTCCTCGAGGTCAACGTGCGCATTCCAGGCCAATGGGGCCTGGGCGACACCTGTGGAGTGGAGGCGACGACAAGGCTGGTTAAGGCGTTGACAGGCCGGTCCCTGGGACCTCAACCTGCGCTGCGCGGTGGAGCACGGATTGTCGTGCCAGACGCTGACGCGCCAGTCGTCTTGCAGGCACTGAGAGCGACCCCGTCCAAGAAGCGCCCGGCCTTCCTCTTGAGTACCGCGCTCTCCTATCGCCACACTCGGAACTTCGGCCTGCTCGACCCGCACGATCCCGGCCCGGGTCTGGCGTTCGTCGCCATGCTTGCAAGCAGACGACTGGTTAGCCTGTTCGCTGGCATTCGAGCCCGCAGCGGACGCTAGAAAGCCCAGCGAAATAGCGGGCGGCGCCGGCCGAGCGCGCCCTGTGCCAGCGCGGGAGCGGTGTAGGCGGTCCCCACCACAAAGCGCATCGCCGGCCCGAAGCTCTCGGCAGCTAGAGCCCCGGTGAAGTGCAGACCGGCGATAGACGACTCCAAACCACGGGTGAGCACAGGCGAGCCTCCCTTCGTCTTGAGCCCTGCAAGCACATCGGGCGCCAGAAACGAAAAGCGCCCGACATCGATCCGGTAGCCGGTCCCCAACAGCACGTGATCGACGATGCGCTCGCCGCCATCGTCGAGCCGCAGCGCGACCTGGTCGTCGAGCGGCAGCGCCTCGACCGTGGAGCGGCCTAGCGTGATCGTAACCTCGCGCAAGCGGTTCGGCAGCCAATATCCGCCGGCTGGACGTATGCAGTGCTCGGTCAGCGGACCGCGCACGACACGCGGCAGCCGGCGACAGACGTCGGGCGCGGCCCCGATCCATCCCGTGTAGCGACCTCCGACCTCCGTCGGCGCCTCGTGCCAATACAACCCTCTGCGCGCCCGCCACGACGGTGGCGCGGGAGTTCCGCCGCTCGGAGGAGGGGGTGGGAGTACGGGCCGCCCGTCCACACCGCCCCAGCCGTACCCTCCGAGCCAGAAGATCCGAGGCGCACGAGCGATTACCTCGACTTTGGCACCCGCCTCGCCCAGGATGGCGGCCGACTCGAGCGCCGTTTGACCTGAGCCGATCACCGCCACCGACCGCCCGGCGAAACGGGCGAGGTCGGGGCATTGGGCAGCGTGTGTCGCGTGCGATGCGGGCAGACTCGCGAAGACCGGCGGGACGTGAGCGAAGCGGCCAAGACCCACGGCCACGACCACCCGGCTGGCGGACAGTTGCTCTCCGTCGGAGAGCGTGACCACCAGCTCGTCGGATCGCCGCTCGACCCGGGTCACCTGTCGCCGGTCGAGATCTGGCGCAGCCTGCGCTTGGAACCACTCGCCGTAGTCGATGAAGTCACCGATCGGGACCAGGCTGCCGATCTTGCGACTATTGTGGTCTGCCCAGCGCGCCAGCGACAGCTCGCCGCCAGGATCGCTGATGTTCGAAGCACGCGGTGAGGAGCGCAGGAACATCTCCGGCGGCATCGTCTCGCGCCAGAAGCTGAGCGCCTCGCCGAAGACGCGCGTTGGCACCCCCGCGGCACGCAGGTGCGCCGTCGCCGCCAGGCCGTGCGGACCGGCGCCGATGACGAGCACGGGCGCTGCCCCTCTGGGTCTAGCGATACCCATCACACCGCTAGACCAGAGCATCTTCGACCGCTCGAAGCGTGACCTCGGGATCGTAAGCCTCGCGAATCGTGCGATGCGCGATCTCGCCCTCGCGGCGGCGGCGCTCAGGATCGTCTCGATACAAGGCGAGCGTCTCCGCCAGAGCGCGTGGATCGTTGTGCGGTGAGACGATCGTGCCCGCTCCGCTGGAGCTGACCGTCCCGGCTCCCTCAGGGTCCGTCGCGACGATCGGCAGCCCGACGAGCTGGGCCATCACAATCACACGAGGCCGATCGGCCTCGGTAGGACTGGGCGCGAACACGAGCAGATCACAGGCTGAGAGGAACGCGTCGACCCAGCCACGCACGCTGGGGACAAAGCGAACGCGCTCGCCGTAGGGTGCCGCGCGGGCACGCAGAGCCTGCTCCTCCTCGCCTTCTCCCGCCATCACCAACAACACGTCGCCATCCAGGTGAGCCATTGCGTCGATCATCACATCGTTGCGCTTGCGCTTTTGAAAGCGCGCCACACAACCGACCACGAGCGTCTGCTCTCCCACCCCCCACGTCGCTCTCAACTTCGCCCCGCCCTCAGGATCAGGGCCGACCTGATGGAGGTTGACGAGATCCTCCAGCACTAGGACCTTCTCTTGTGGAATACCGGCATTGACGACCGTATCGGCAGTTCCCTGCGAAACCGCAACTATCTTGCGCGCTCTACGCGCAGCCAACGCATACGCGACTCGCGCGGGTCCTCGTCTTAGAGGCGGTGGCACAGGCCCCCACTCTGCCCATACGATTGAGCCGGTCAATCGTTTTGGCAAGAGCGATACGAGTAGCTGCTCCTTCTTGAAGCTCACGATTACTGCGCCGAGCGGTCGCTCGGCGTGCAGCGCTCGCGCGATCTTGGTTGCGATCAGCGGCGCCTGCAAAGCGACGCGACCGACGCTGCGCCGTGCGAGCTTTGGACCCAGATCTATGTGACGCACCGGCACTCGGGTTCCCTGCGCAAGATCCGGCATGTTTGTGAGCAGCAGCACGTCGTGTCCGCGAGCAGCTAGGGCATCCAGCAAGTCGACGTTGGCGTACTCCGCGCCACCGCGCTCACTCGTCGTCTGGATGGAGACGATCTTATGCCCGGGCACTCGCGGGCATACTACTCAGCCAGCATGCTCGCCAGCCCGTTCTACGACTTGTGTCGTTCGTGACACGCGACCCGTTGAGGGCCAAAGCCCGCCTCACGGCCTGCCTGATAGCCCAAGATGAGCAGGAGCACCTGCCTCAAGCTCTCGCAAGCCTTCGCTTCTGCGACGAGATAGTTGTCGTTGACGGGGGCTCGACCGACCACACCGCAGACATTGCCCGGGCTGCCGGCGCGACGGTGATAGAGAACCGGTGGCCGGGCTTCGCCGCCCAACGCAACTTGGCACTCGACAACGCAACCGGTGACTGGGTGCTCGAGATCGACGCCGACGAGCGCGTATCGCCACAGTTGCAGGCAAGTATCGAGCAGCTGCTAGAGACGCCAGAACCCGGGGCCGAGATCGCCGTTTGCGCTTTGCGTAACCGATTCCTTGGCGGGCAGCTCGGACCGTCGGCAAAGTACCCCGCCTATCGCTCGCGACTGTTTCGGCGCGGAGCGTACCGCCACGACGAGTCCCGCCATGTACACGAGGGCATCGAGCCACGCGAGCGACCGATCGTGCTCGAAGGCGATCTCGAGCACGAGCTGGCCGGAACGCTGCGCGAAGCGCTGTCAGATATGTGGCATTACGCGCATCTGGAGAGCACACACCTCGATCGTACGCGCAGCCCCTTCTTCTATCTAAAGGCCGTTGTATTGCGACCGATGGCGAAGCTCGCGTATCGGGCGACCGTTGAGCACGGCTTGAGAGACGGTTGGCGGGGCATGTTGAAGATCGGCCTGGACGCAATATCAGACGTGTTGGTTTGGTTGCTGGTGTTGTGCGGTGCCGGTGGTGGACAGTCGCAGACAGACGAACTTTTCACCGACCATGAGCAAAAACATTTCGGACGCCGCCCCGCGGGTCCGCCGAAGGTGATCGCGCTTGCGGCTGGTAACCGGGACAGCGAGGCCGCTGTAGCCTGGTTGAGCGCCCTGCGTGCGCATGCGATCGATGTCACGCTAGTGTCCGATACCGAGAATTGCGAAGGGGACATTCCTACACGCGAGGTTGTAAAGCTTCGCCCTTTTGCGACTATGCGCGCGCTTGACATCGAGATGCAGCTGCGCACGGCGCATGCTGTCGTGCCCGTAGGCCGCCGGGCGCGGCTCGTCAACCGAATGCTGCCAAGGACACTCAGGCCCGTTATACGCGGGCTCGACGCTTGCGTAGACCCAGCGCAAGCGGCTCTACTCGCCCAAGCCGCGGTCGAGGGTCACTGAGCCTCTCAGAACAAAAAGCTCCCCGATGCAAGGCTCTTACGAGACCCTGCCCAGCGCGCCTTGACCTCTCAAGTAGTCCGAATAATCAACACCGAGCAAGGCGCGTGGTGCGAGACCTTGTTCGGCACCGACCCGAGCAAGAACCGCTTGGCTCCGGTCATACCCTTATTGCCGACAACGATCAGATCGGCGCCCTGCTCTTCGGCCACGTCGAGAATCGCGTCGGCAGGATCGCCCTGGCGCGGATACACGTTCACCGCGACCCCGGCCTCGCGGGCCACACCGGCGGCCGCCTCCAGCGTCGCATCGACGTCCTCCCGTGGGCTGACTGCCCACTGTAGATCCTCCGGCGCGTCGCGGCGCTCCTCGCGTAGACGCTGTGCCGGCACCGGCTCGTACGCGCTCACGAGCTCCAGCCTGGCACCTACGGCCTTGGCGAGGTCAACCGCTTGGCGCACAGCCTGACCGGCGGTGTCCGAGCCGTCGGTTCCAACCACGATCGATCTGAACATGACCCTCCCTTGGCTTCGGTTCGAACAACACTGCGACTCCAGTGCGCCGATCATATCCGTCATGACCCGGCAACGAAAGCAGAGTGCTGGCTTATCGTTAGGCGCGTTGTGATCGATCTACACACCCACGTGCTTCCCGGCATCGACGACGGCCCGGAGACAATCGAGGGTTCGCTTGCATTGGCGCGAGCGGCCGCGGCGGACGGCACGCGCGTGATGGTGGCCACGCCGCACGTCAGCTGGCATCACCACAACAACGCCGAGACAATCGCGCGCTTGACGGCCAAGCTGAACGAACGCCTGCGCACCGAAGGAATAGCTCTCGAAATCCGCACGGGAGCTGAGGTCGCGATGACGCGCGTGGAGGACATCGATCCGCATGAGCTTGAGCGACTACGCCTCGGCGGCGGCCCATGGCTGTTGCTCGAGCCTCCCTTCACCCCGATCGTGACGGGCCTTGATGGAGTCGTGATGGCACTGCAGAGCGCCGGCCATCGCGTTCTGCTCGCTCATCCCGAGCGCTGTCCGGCGCTGCATCGCGAGCCGCGGATAGTGGAGTCGCTGGTGCGCGGCGGAGTGCTGACGTCGGTCACCGCCGGCTCGCTGGCTGGACGCTTCGGTGGGCAAGTGCAGCGCTTTGCCCGGCGTCTGCTCGAGCAGGGCCTGGTCCATAACGTCGCCTCCGACG
>DASYNL010000030.1:0-1572 GCA_036008605.1 Solirubrobacteraceae bacterium
GGCGAGGGGCACATCCCACTCGCCTGCACGCCTGAACCGTCAGCGGCAGCGCCTGTTACGGGAGCGGTCGAGGAGTGCGCAGTCACGTTCGAGCATACCCTGCGTGTGGATCGCGTCTGGGAGGCGCCCCGCGTCACAAAGCCCTACAACGAGGCGCAGTGGACAGAGATCGAGCTCCTGGGTCGGGCGATCGACGAGGACCTGGTGGGGCTCGATGTACGCCTCACGATGGGTGGAGAACCGACGTTCGTATCCGTGGATGATCCGGATGGCGCGGAATGGAACACCGCGGCGCTCGGGGAAAATAAGCGCGCTCTCGCGGTCGATCTGTATCAGCGCCTGCGCGAGCGGTACGCCCCGACAGGCCTCGCGCATTTCGGCCAAGGCAAATGGTATCCGGGGGAGCAGCTGCCGCGCTGGTCGCTCAACTGCTTCTGGCGTCGCGACGCCGAAGCGATCTGGTGCAATCAGGGGCTCATTGCCGATGAGGCGATCGACTATGGCGCGACCGCGCATACCGCGGAGCAGTTTCTCGCCACCTTTGCCGCGCAACTCGGGCTGTCCCCCGAGCGCGTGTTCGCAGCTTACGAAGACCCGTTTTACTATGAGTGGCGAGAGCGCCGGTTGCCCGCCAACGTCGACAGTCGGGATTCACGGCTGGACGATGCACAGCAGGGCGCTCGCCTCGCTCGCCTGTTCGAGCAAGGGCTCGACAGCGTGATCGGTCACGTCTTGCCGATCGCCCGCGATGCGACCGGCACGCATTGGCAGACCGGCGCCTGGTTTCTGCGCCGCGAGCGTTGCTATCTGCTGCCCGGGGACTCCCCTATGGGCATGCGGCTTCCCCTCGATTCGCTGCCGTGGGCCGCACCGACCGACCGCCCGCAGTTGCATGCGCCGGATCACAACCAGGCGTTTGCACCGCTTCCGGGATACGCGAAGATTCACCAGCAGCTTGGAGTGTCAACGCCCGGATCGCGGAGTTCACAAGCTTCACGGGCGCCACGCAGCCACGAGTCGGCACACTGGGTGGCACGAACCGCGATCTGCGCTGAACCTCGTCACGGGGTGCTTTACATCTTCATGCCGCCGACCGG
This sequence comes from Solirubrobacteraceae bacterium, assembly GCA_036008605.1. Taxonomy (GTDB): domain Bacteria; phylum Actinomycetota; class Thermoleophilia; order Solirubrobacterales; family Solirubrobacteraceae; genus Palsa-744. Next base: position 1,098 of record DASYNL010000030.1, read on the forward strand.
TTATCTCGAGGATTATCTCGAGCTCATAGCCGCAGTCGAAGCCACCGCTGAGTCGTTGTCGCAACCGGTCGTCCTCGAGGGCTATGAGCCGCCGCGCGATCCGCGTGTCAATACCTTCCGGGTGACGCCGGATCCGGGTGTCATCGAGGTCAACATTCATCCCGTCTCCTCTTGGGACCAGCTCGTGGAGCAAACCACTTATCTTTACGGTGCGGCGCGCCTGTCGCGCCTCACGTCCGAGAAATTCATGCTCGACGGGCACCACACCGGCACAGGCGGTGGCAATCACTTTGTCTTAGGCGGTGCGACCACCGCGGATTCGCCGTTCCTGCGACGTCCCGACCTGTTGCGGAGCCTGCTGGCGTATTGGCACAATCACCCTTCGCTGTCGTATCTGTTCTCCGGCTTGTTCATCGGCCCCACCTCGCAGGCGCCACGCCTGGACGAAGCGCGCAATGACTCGCTGACTGAGCTC
>DASYNL010000031.1:0-51983 GCA_036008605.1 Solirubrobacteraceae bacterium
CCTTGGACTGCTTGGTCCACGACCTACTGGTTATGTGGTAAGCGGATAGGCTCTTGCGTCGCGATGTCCTCCCCGGCCTTCAAACGCATCCTGCTCAAGCTCTCCGGAGAGGCGTTGATGGGTGCGCTCGACTACGGCACCGACCCTGAGCGGGTGGCCGCGGTCGCGCGCCAGGTCTCCGCCGTGCGCGACCAAGGCGTCGAGGTCGCGATCGTCGTCGGCGCCGGCAACATCTACCGCGGCATGAAGGGGGCGGCCGACGGCATGGATCGCTCGACCGCCGATTACATGGGGATGCTCGCGACCGTGCTCAACGCGCTGCCGCTGCAGGACGCGCTCGAGAAGACTGGCACGGACACGCGCGTCCAATCCGCGCTCGGCATCTCAGAGGTCGCCGAGCCCTATATACGCCGCCGTGCGATGCGCCACCTGGAGAAGGGGCGCGTGGTGATCTTCGCCGCCGGTACTGGCAACCCGTTCTTCACCACTGATACAGCAGCTGCTCTGCGTGCCGCCGAGATCCACGCCGAGATCATCCTGATGGCCAAGAACGGCGTCGAAGGCGTCTACAGCGCCGACCCGGCACTCGACGCGAATGCTCAGTTCATCCCGCGGATCACCCACATGGAAGCCATCGAGCGACGTCTACGCGTGATGGATTCGACAGCGCTTGCTCTGTGCATGGAGAACTCGATGCCAATCAACGTGTTCAACATGGACGACGAGACCAACATTGCGCGGATAATCTCCGGAGCGCGCGTGGGGACACTGGTGAGCGCATGACCTTCGACGAGAGGAGCCACGATGGCCGCTGAGATGATCGACGCGCTGCTCGACGATGCGCGCGAGCGGATGACCAAGTCGCTGGAGTCCACCCAACACGAGTTCTCCTCGGTCAGGACAGGCCGTGCAAGCCCGGCGTTGCTCGAGCGGGTCGTGGTCGACTACTACGGCGCGCAAACCCCGCTGAACCAGCTGTCGACGATCTCTGCTCCGGAGGCACGCCTGATTACCGTCCAGCCTTACGACAAGTCCTCGATCAAGAACATCGAGAAGGCGATCAACGAGTCGGACGTCGGCTTGAACCCGTCCAACGACGGCAATCTGATCCGCCTCGTCGTGCCGGAGTTGACCGAAGAGCGCCGCAAGGAGCTCGTAAAGGTGGTGCGCAACCTTGCCGAGGAGGGGCGCATCGCGATCCGCAACGTGCGTCGCGACACGATGCAGCACTTGCGCGACCTCAAGTCCGAGGGCGAGATCGGCTCAGACGACGAGCATCGCGCCGAGGGGGAGCTGCAAAAGCTCACCGATGGGCGCATCGCCGATCTCGACGGTGTCCTGAAGGCCAAGGAGGAAGAGATTCTCGAGGTGTGATGGTGGCGATTGCCCCATCAAGCACCTACACGGCGGAGGACCCAGAGACGTGATGGGGGAGAGCCAGGAGGTGAGCGGACCAGGCGAGAGCTCAGCCGCCCACTACATCGCGATCATCACCGACGGCAACGGCCGCTGGGCGCGCGCTCATGGGCTACCTGTCAATGAGGGTCACAACGCCGGCGCCGACAACGTCAAGGCGCGCCTGCGCGATGCCGCGGAGTTCGGCGTCAAGGAGCTGACCGTTTACTCCTTCTCGACCGAGAACTGGTCGCGCCCACCGGATGAGGTCCAAGGCTTGATGGAGATGTTTGCCAGGCGCATCTCCAGCGAAACCCCAGAGTTGCACAAGGAGGGTGTGCGCATGCGCTTCATCGGCGGGCGCGAGGGCATCAGCCCGGAGCTGCAGGGACACATGCGAGCAGCTGAAGAGCTGACCGATGCCAATGCACGCATCACGCTGTTCATAGCGTTCAACTACGGCGGCCGCGCCGAGATACTCGACGCCGCCCGCGCTTACCAAGGGGGTGGCGAGGAGGAGTTCCGCAAGCACCTCTACGCCCCCGAGATGCACGACCCGGACATCATCATTCGCACCAGTGGAGAGCGGCGCCTGTCCAACTACCTGCTGTGGCAGTCGGCCTATTCCGAGCTCGTCTTCCGCGACGAGCTGTGGCCCGAATTCTCGCGCGAGGCGCTGGAGCAGTCGCTGGCCGAGTTCTCAGAGCGCCGCCGCCGCTTTGGCGGGCGCTAGCACGATGTCGCCTCCTCGCATGGCGGCGCGAGCCGCCTCAAGCGCTGAGACAGGCTCTCCGGGACCCGCTCGCCAGGCGGGCGGCTCGGATATCGGCTCGCGCATCCTCTTTGCGCTGCCATTGATCGCGCTCGCGCTATTTCTCGTGATCGAGGGAGGTGCGATCTTCGCTGCTGGCATCTTCGTGATCGGCTGCATCTGCATGCACGAGTTGTACGGTATGTATGAGCGCACCAGTCCGGTGCGCCTAGCGGGCTTTCTCGCGCTTGCCGGGCTGATCGTAGCCGCGGCATATGGAAGCCCGACCCATCCGACTCAAGTCCTGCTTGCCGCCTCGGTCGTGCTGCCGGTCCTGTTCGCGATGACGCTCGCCCAGCGTCGCCCAAGCGTGGGCGGAATGGCGATCACGCTGCTGGGCATCTACTGGATCGGCTTTGGGCTCGCTCATGCCGTGCTGCTGCGTGATCTACCTCACGGCAACGGCATCGTGATCGACGTGCTCGTCGGCACCTTCCTGGGCGACACGGGCGCCTATCTCGGTGGTCGCCTCTTCGGCCGCCGGCCGCTCGCGCCCAGCATCTCACCGAACAAGACTGTCGAGGGACTCATCATCGGCATGCTTTGCGCGGTGCTGGCAGTGTGGTTCGCAGGGCGCTATCAGGAATGGCTACCAGGCACGCATGCGCTCGTGCTCGGTGTGGGAGTGGCTGTGTTCGCGCCGATCGGCGACCTGTTCGAGTCGTTCGTCAAGCGCCAGGCCGGCGCAAAGGACACCGGCAGCCTGCTGGGCGCACACGGCGGCGTGCTCGACCGTCTGGATGCGGTGCTGTTCACGGCGGTTGTCGGCTATTACATCTGGTTGGCTTATGTCTGAAGCAGCCAAGCGCCTGTTGATCCTTGGCTCGACCGGCTCGGTCGGTACCCAGGCGCTCGACGTGCTCGAGCGCAGCGACGAGCTCGAGCTGATCGGTCTTTCCGCGGAGCGCTCTTGGGAGACGCTTGTGGAGCAGGCGCGCAGTCATGGCGTGCGACGGGTCGCGCTCGTCGATGAGCATGCCGCGCGACTTGCCGCCGATGCGTGGCCGGAAGGGGAGGTTCTGAGCGGCGCGGAAGGGCTGGTCCGCCTCGTCGTAGAGTCGGGCGCCGACCTGGTGCTCAACGCGCTTGTGGGCTCCGCCGGCCTCGGCCCGACCGTTGCCACGCTTGGCGAGGGGATAGACCTGGCGCTTGCCAACAAGGAGTCGCTTGTGGTGGGCGGTGAGCTGGTCGTGGCGCTTGCCGAAGCGACCGGCGCGCAGATCGTGCCCGTGGACTCGGAGCACACGGCGCTTCACCAGTTGCTATCAGGGGTGGCACCGGGGAGTGTCGAGCGCTTGACGATCACCGCTAGCGGCGGCCCCTTTCGCGGTCGTTCCTCCGAGCAGCTGGCGAAGGTGACCATCGAGCAGGCGCTCGCTCATCCGACGTGGGCGATGGGGGGCAAGATCACGATCGACTCCGCCACGCTGATGAACAAGGGGCTGGAGCTGATGGAGGCCCACCATCTGTTCGGCACCCCCTACGAGCGTATCGACGTCGTCGTGCATCCGCAGTCGCTGATCCACGGTCTCGTGCAGCTCGCCGACGGGGCGATGCTTGCCCATATCGGGCCGAAGGACATGCGCATCGCGATCTCCTACGCGCTGCACGGTGCGGCCAGCGTCGAGCTGCCGATCGCCGCACTCGACCTTGTGCAGGTCGGTGCGCTCACGTTTGAGCCGGTCGATTTGGACGCGTTCCCGTGTCTACGCCTTGCCCGTGAAGCCGCGCAGACTGGCGGCACCGCTCCGTGTGTGCTCAACGCGGCCAACGAGATCGCTGTACACGCCTTTCTTGCCGGGCGCCTGCCGTTCCTCGGCATCGCCGAGGTGATCGAACGCACGCTCGAGGCGCTGCCGGGAGCGCCGATTAGGGCCTTCGAGTCGCTGTACGACGCCGACCGTGAGGCAAGGAGCGTCGCCGAGGGAGCTGTTCTGGCCGTGTGAGTCAGGCGACTAGGTGGGCGGCCGTGTGATGTTCGAAAAAGGCCGATGCCCCCCGCGCGCGCGGGGGGCATCGCCGTTTTGGAGGCTCCTGGACGATGCAGGTGTCCCGTCGGCGCCGGTTTGTCGGATGAGGAAGCATGGGAAGTATGCAGCCGCTATCTCGACCAGCTGTCCGTACATCCCTGGTGGAGATCGTGCTGCGATCGTTCCGCCGGAAAGCCCGGTATGATCATGGTATGACCAAAGTCTCGAAGATGACTATCTCCCTGCCAAACGAGCAAGCAGAGCTTGTACGCGAAGCCGTCGCACGTGGCGATGCTGCGAGTGTTTCGGGCTATATCTCGGCTGCGCTGGCGGCCGTGATGGCTGCGCCGGGCGATGGGGCCAAGGACACCCTTGCGAATCTCGTAGCGGACATGCTCGCCGAGGACGGGGCACCCAGCGCGGAGGCGTATGAGTGGGCCGACAGGGTTCTCGGCTTGACCGAGATTGCGGACTGAAGTGCTGGGTTTTACGCTCGATACGGGTGCTTTGATTGCTTTGGAGCGCAAAGACGAGCGGATGAAAGCTCTGCTTGCGCGAGTCCTCGCTCATCCAGAGGCGATGATTCACATTCCAGCGGGTGTCGTTGCGCAGGCATTTCGGGACGGCTCCAAGCAGGTTCGGTTGGTCAGATTGCTGAAGGAGGCACAGGCGCGAGTGGTGGCTCTCGACGAGGACACGGCACGAGCGGTGGGCATTCTGCTCGGGTTGCGAGGCACAAACGATGTGGTTGACGCGAGCGTTGTCATGTGTGCCCGCCGCTACGACCAGCCTGTGGTAACCGCCGATCCGGACGACCTGCGCCGCCTCGACGCGAGCGTCGAGTTGCACGCCATCTGAGTTCCGCGCCGGCGTTGCGGCGAGAGATGCTGAGGCGCCTGCCAAACTGACGGCATGAGCTGGGTGTGGACAATCCTCGGGATCATGGCCCTGATCGTGCTGCACGAGCTTGGGCACTTCGTTGTGGCCAAGGCCGTCGGGATGCGCGTGGAGCGCTTTTCGCTGTTCTTCCCGCCGAAGATCGCCGGGATCAAGCGTGGCGAGACCGAATACATGATCGGTGCGATTCCCGCTGGCGGCTACGTGAAGATCACCGGGATGAATCCGGATGAGATCAAGACGCTGGCGCCGGAGGTGGCCGCTCGTGCCTACTATAACCAGCCGCCTTGGAAGCGAATCGTCGTGATCCTGGCCGGACCAGGCGTGAATCTGCTGATCGCGTTTCTGTTGTTCTGGGTGGTGCTGTTGACCGGCAGCCTCAGCGGTGCTGTCACGCTGTCGAACCTTAACCCGAAGACTGAAACGGTCGTTCCGACCACCTCAGTGCAGGAAGTGCAGAAAGGCGAGCCCGCCTATGGCGTTCTAAAGCGAGGCGACAAGATCCTTGCCGTGGATGGCCATCCCGTGACGGTACTTGCGGCCACGAAGGCGATCGCCGCTCACCGCTGCGCAGGGGTTCCCACTGAAGGCTGTCGTGCCCAGACGCCCGTGAAGATCACGATCCGTCGCGCTGGCCGCGTGCTCACCGTGTCTGCTTATCCGCGCTACAGCAAGTCTGTGGGGCGCATGCTCGTCGGCTTCGACTTCGGCTACACCGCCAAGTCGTTTGGTGTCTTCTCCGCCGCCGGCACGGCGTTGTCGGAGATGTGGGGGACGACCACGACGATGGTGTCGAACATCGGCAAGGCGTTCACCAGCTCGAAGGTGCGCAAAGAATTCCACAGCATCGTCGGGATCACCGTGATCGCCCAGGAAGCTGTCGTCGCTGGGCCTGGTTATGCGCTTGTGTTCCTCGGCTTCGTGTCGCTGGCTCTGGCTGTCATCAACTTGTTCCCATTTCTGCCGCTGGACGGCGGACACGTGCTGTGGGCGGTCGCAGAGAAGCTGCGTGGACGGCGTGTGTCGCTGACCGCGATGTGGAGGTTTAGCTCAGTGGGGATCGTGCTGCTGCTTTTCCTGGTTGTGAACGGCTTCAGCAACGACATCGTCCACCTGGGTGGCTAGAGATCGTTCTCAGCCAGGGCTCTCCTGGTCGAGACCTGAGCGCCTACTGCGCACTTCCCATGCGCGTAGTAGGCGCTTTACGCCTCGGCCTGCTCGTTGGGAGCCTGCACACATACCCAGCTCTTGACCAGTCCTCCGACGCGCTCGGGCAAGGCAGGGCCGAACAGTGCCTGCATCTCACGGCGTGAGAGCAGCGAGATCTCCTCCCATCCGCCGGCGGCGCCCAGGCGCCAGTAAGGGCGACGCAATGCCACCGGTAGCCAGTGGGCGAACGGCAGCAGCGAATGTGGCTCGATCGGGAAGGAGAGGGCCGGCGTCTGCACGAACCAGCCACGGCCAACACGACGCAGCTCGCTTGCGAACGTCTCCCGTCGCGCTGGGGGGACGTGCTCGATCACGCTGGAGCTGTACACGAGGTCGAACTCGTTCTCTGCGAAAGGCAGGCCGGCGGCTGCATCGGCTTGCACGAACGGGCCTGGGTAGTCGGGGCGCTCGGCCATGTCCACGCCCGTGATGTCGAGCTCGGGCTCGAGCGCACGCAGACCCAGCGCGCCGCAGCCGACATCGAGTACCCGTGCGCCTGGGGCGAGCCTGCACATCGCAAAAAAGCGCTCGTGGCGCCGTCGCCGTGCGCCTGCGGCAAGCGGGGATGCGAGCTTCGCCAGCGGGCCGCGGGCGGTCGCGTAGACGTCATGCGATGGATGCTTGCCCGTTGCCATTGCGCGCAGCTTACGCGTGCGAGCAGAGGCTAAACGCGAGCTTCACAGATCGCCGATGCCCGCGCACCTACAATGTGGGCATGGCTTCCAAGCGTCAGATCCACGTAGGGCCGGTCCCTATCGGCGGCGGGGCGCCTGTGGCCGTGCAGACGATGACCAAGACCGAGACCGCGAACCTTGCGGCCACGATGGAGCAGATCCGCAAAGTTGCCGACGCCGGCGCGGACATCGTGCGGGTGGCGGTGCCACGCGAGCAGGACGTAGACGCCCTGAAGCAGATCGTGCTCGATTCGCCGATTCCCGTGATCGCCGACATTCACTTCAACCACACGCTTGCTCTGAAGGCGATCGAAGCTGGGGCGCATTGCGTGCGCCTGAACCCTGGCAATATCGGCGGTCCTGAGAAGGTGGCCGAGGTGATCGCCCTTGCCAAGCAGACCGGCACTCCTCTGCGCGTTGGCGTCAACAGCGGTTCGCTGCCCAAGCATCTGCGTGAGCTGGAGTACGCGAATCCCGTCGAGGCGCTGGTCACAGCCGCCGTAGAGACGGTTGAGCTGATGGAGCGCCTTGACTTCGACAACTTCAAGGTGTCGATGAAGTCGACCTCTGTGCCGAACACGATCGCCTCCAACCGCATGCTCGCCGAGCGCATTCCCTATCCGCTGCACCTTGGCGTGACAGAGGCCGGCACCAAGTGGTCGGGCTCGCTGAAGTCAGCGGTGGGCCTTGGCACACTGCTTGCCGACGGCATCGGCGACACGATTCGCATCTCGCTGTCCACCTTCCACGCCGAGGAGGAGGTCAAGGTCGCCTGGGAGATTCTCAAGGCTTTGAAGTTGCGCGAGAAGGGACCTGTGCTGATCGCCTGTCCTACCTGCGGGCGGCTGCAGTTCGACATGGACAGGGTTGTGATCGAAGTCGAGCAGCGCCTGGAAGCGTATGAGGACCCGATCGAGGTGTCAGTGCTGGGGTGCGCGGTAAACGGCATCGGCGAGGCCAGGCACGCCGACTTCGGCATCACTGGGGCGAAGGACATGGGGATGATCTATTCCAAGGGGGAGCCGCTCAAGAAGGTGCCGACGCATGAACTGGTGGACGAGCTGTTCAAGGAGATAGACCGCTACTACGCCGCTGGGAAGACCGTGCAACGCGACGCGCGCGCGGCCGCAGAGGCAGCGGCGTGGTTGGCGGCCAACGAGGACGCGACCGCGATGACTCCGGAGAAACTCGCGGCACTGGAGGCGGCGGCCGCCGCGCAGGAAACCGAGGCGGACGCCGTGCTCGAGTCGATGTTGCAATCTACCGGCACCGGCACCGGCGTCGGTGCCGGGAATGGCAGTGGCGTCACGCTCGACGAGTCGGCCTCGCCGGTGGCTGGGCGGCGCTTCAGCCGGGGCTGAGCCTTTCTCCACCACGAACGGGCGATCGCGCCCGGCTTGGGAATGCCGTCAAGCGGTGTGTTGCACTGTCACAGATAGCGCTCCACCAGCGACGAGTAGACAGATGAGCTGTTCTCAAACGAGCCGGTGGCAAAACATTCTGTAGAGGACGTACACGACAGTCCCTCCAGGGTGCCCCTCTTGGCTCCTGTTGGCATGGGCGGTTCCAGTGCCGACCACGCCGTGCCGTTCCATTTCTCGGTCAATGGCATGAACTTTTCTGAACTGTTCTCAAACCACCCAATGGCTGTGCACGCCGTAGAGGACGTGCACGACACACCCAACAGATGGCCTTCTTTGCCTCCTGTCGGGAATGGGGGTTCCTGAGTGGACCATGTCGTACCGTTCCACTTCTCGGCGAGAGGCAAGATTTTGAACGTGTTTGTTTCCGACTCTCCAACTGCAATGCATTCGCTGGAAGAGGTACACGAGACGTCAATCAGGCTGCTGTACCTGGCTTCTTTCAGGGTCGGCGGTTCCTGGGCAGACCACGCTGTGCCGTTCCACTTCTCGGCTAGCGGCACGTCCTTTTCCGAGCTTTCAAAGAAGCCGACGGCGATGCATGCCGCGGACGACGTGCACGACACGTTATGCAATTGGCTGTGTTTGACACCCGCCGGGGGTGGGGGTTCCTGGGATGTCCATGCCGTGCCGTTCCACTTCTCGGCCAATGGGAATTCTTCTTCTGAGCTGTTCGAGAAGCTACCCGCGGCCACGCATTCTGTCGAGGATGTGCACGATATACCCGTCAGGACGCCCCACGTAGCTTCTGTCGGGAGTGCGGGTTCTTGGGATGTCCATGTCGTGCCGTTCCACTTCTCGGCCAAGGACACGGTTTTTTCTGCGCTGTTCTCAACGTCTCCGACAGCCATGCACGCGGTGGAGGAGGTACAAGAGACATCCCATAGCTGGGTAAGCTTGGCTCCGGCCGGGACCGGGGGTTCCTCGACCGACCAGGCTGTGCCGTTCCACTTCTCGGCCAAGGGCACGAACTTTCCTGAGCTGTTTTCAAATTCTCCGACGGCCATGCATTCTGTGGAGGATCTGCACGACACGCCGTTCAGCCCGCTCTCTTTTGATCCGGTCGGGTTTGGGGGTTCCTGGAAGGACCAGGCCGTTGTCGTGGAGAACGACTGGTCGGCGCCGTCGGTTGTTCCGTTGCTGTTGGTCGCGACGATCCGGTAGTGGTATTTGGTGTTCGCCGCAAGGCCCGTGATTGTCTTACTCTCTTCCACGTTGCTCATGCCCGAGCCGGCGCTCGCTTCGGTCGTTTTGCTGCCGTAGGATTCGGTGGTGCCGTATTCGAAGTAGTATTTCGTTTCGGCGCCTTCCGGGTTGACCGTGCCGTGTAGCGTGGCTTCGCTGGCGGTTATAGCCGTCGCCGAGCCTGTGGTTGCTGTGGGCGCCGAGGTGAACACGCCGTCCGGCGTGCCCCAGCCCGTGGGGCCGTCATAGCCAACCTTGGCTTCGCACAGATAGGAGCCACAGCTTTTATCTGCCGTCGTATAGTTCTCGCCTTCGGTGACATCGAACAGCTTTTCTTTGGAGCCCAGCTTCGAGAAGAGTTCGCCGCCCTCTTTTCGTGCCCCGCTGCTCGACAGCGCCTCGATCCCGGCGAGGATCGGCGCCGCGGCGCTCGTGCCGCACTCGACGAACCAGCCTTCTCGTTCGTAAGAGTCATAGATCGACAGCGGGGATTTACAGGCGGCTACCGCGGCGACGTCGTTGTCGGTTCGCTTCGAGCAGCTTTTATCGGTTTGCCAGGATGGCTTGGTCTCATAGAGACTACAACCGGAACCGGTGCCGATTTCGCCGTATTCGGATTTGGGTTCAAACCAAACCGACTCGCTCCAGCCGCGCGAGTTGGCCGCTTTCTTCAGTTCTGTGCCTCCAACCGCGACTACGCTCGGCACGACCGCAGGGAAGTTGGCAAGTGAGCCGCTCTCGCACTCGTCGATGTAGCAGTAGTCGCCGGCGGAGACCATGATCGGTATGCCGGCGTGTTCGAAGGCTGAGTTTTCCGAGGTCTCGCCAGAGCGCTCCGGGCCGCCCCAGCTGTCGCTTATGACGGTCGCTTTCAGCGTTGCCGCCTCGTTCTCGGCGGCCTCCATGTTCGTATAGCTGTTGCTGGTGGCCTCGACGAGCAGGATGTGGCATCCCGAGCAGACGGCCGAGACCATGTCTAGGTCCAGCGACATCTCGGTGCTCCAGGCGCTTTCGTTTTCGGGGTACCCGCTTGTTTCCCCTTTCTGATTTACTCGCTTGAAGCAACCGTTTGCGGTTGTGCATTCGGACAAGCCGTAGTGGGATCGATAGGTTTTCAGATTCGCTTCCGCGTTTGGATCGTTGTAGGCGTCGACGATCGCAACGGTTTGTCCAGAGCCTCCCGATTCGGGTAGCTTGTAAGCCGAGCGAAGGTTTTCGGGGTCCAGGCCACCCTTTTCCCCACTACCTTCAAAGCTCACTACCCCTGAGATTTCAAAGGACATGCATTCGACTGTTTTTTCGGCTGCGGAGGCGCACACCGCTTTGAGTCCTTCAGCACGAGCTGTGGCCGTCGCGATCAAGATGATTGTGAGAACCAGTAGGCAGGCCAAGCCGCCCGCACCACGATCGAGTGTTGGTAGCCGGTATCTCATGTCTCGCTCCCTTGCGTGCGCCTCCTGTATGAGCCCTGTGCGCGGGTAATGCCTCTACACGACCTTCGATATGCGAGGCCCGCGACAGCTGCGATGCTGATGCTAGCCGAGCCTGGCAGAAATATCAATAGCTAGGAGAGTATAAAAAACTGAGCTCGGTAATATACGAAGCGGTGGCCAGCGGCGGCTGCAAAATGCAGCCTGCACGCGGGCCGAATCCTTTGATTGACCCGCGCGCTATCTTCAGCGTTAGCTCACGGCGCTGAAGCGCTCCGCGACCTTCGCCCAATCGACCGTGTTCCACCACGCATCTAGATAGTCGGGGCGCTTGTTCTGGTACTTGAGGTAGTACGCGTGCTCCCACACGTCGACGCCCAGCAGCGGGGTCTTGCCGGCTGAGATCGGGTTGTCCTGATTCGGCGTGCCCACCACCGCCAGGCCGGAGCCGTCGTGCACCAGCCACGACCAGCCAGAGCCGAACTGGTTGACGCCCGTTTCCTTGAGCTTGGCTTGGAAGTCGGCGAAGGAGCCGAAAGTCGAGGCGATCGCCTCGGCCAGTGCGCCGTCGGGCTCGCCGCCGCCGTTCGCGGACATGGACTCCCAGAACAAGGAGTGGTTGTAGTGGCCGCCGCCGTTGTTGCGTACGGCCGTGCGCTTTGCCTCGGGCACTTTGTCGAGATCCTTCAGCACGTCCTCGATCGGGGCATCGGCCAATGGGGTGCCCTCGAGTGCGGCGTTGGCCTTGTCCACGTAGGCCTGATGGTGCTTGTCGTGATGGATTTCCATCGTCAGCTTGTCGATGTGCGGCTCTAGCGCGTCGTAGGCGTAGGGAAGCGGCGGTACGGAGTAGGCCATCGGTGCTCCTTGGGTTGGGGACGGGTCGTGCATGTAATTCATAGCGCGCGCGGACGATCGGGGCGTGAACGAATGCGCCGCGCACACGACTTCGATTTTTTGGGCTACCCGGCTTTGGTCTCGCGCAACATCCCGTGGGAGCTGAAGGATGCGTAGGATGCCGTCCCAAGCCATGACCCGTCTGACCCGAATGACTCGCCTGACCGAATGACTCGCCTGACCGAGTATCTACTGCCGACTGAGAAGCAGGCGCCTGCCGACGCTGAGGCGATCTCGCACAAGCTGATGGTGCGTGCTGGGCTGGTCAGGCAGATGGGGTCAGGCGTCTGGACGTGGCTGCCGGCGGGCTGGAAGGTCCACCAGCGCGTGGTTGAGATCGTGCGCGAGGAGATCGACGCGATCGGCGGACGCGAGATGCTGATGCCGGTGCTGCAGCCTGCCGAGCTTTGGCGCAAGACCGACAGGCTTGGGATCGAGGAGCTGTTCAAGCTGCAGGATCGCAAGGGCTCGGAGCTCGTGCTGGCGTTGACCCACGAGGAGGCGGTCACCTTTCACGCCGCGCAGACGATCAACTCCTATCGCGACCTTCCCTTGATCCTGTACCACTTCCAGGTCAAGGAGCGCGACGAGGCGCGGCCGCGTGCTGGAGTTTTGCGCACGCGCGAGTTCGTGATGAAGGACTCCTACAGCTTCGACCGTGATCGGGCCGGCTTGGAGGAGAACTATGCGCTGCATGTGGGCGCTTACGACCAAATCATGCAGCGCACCGGGCTGCGCTTCTATCGCGTCGAATCGGACGTCGGGGTGATGGGCGGGCTTGGCGCACACGAGTACATGGCGCCCTGCCCGGCCGGCGAGGACGAGGTCGCGCTCGGCGACGGGTATGCCGCCAACATGGAGGTGGTCAAGCAGAGCCCGGACTATCGCAAGGACGGAGAGGACCACATGCTTGGCGAGAAGAGGCTGGACGTCGAGCCGGCGATCGAGATCGGCAACATCTTCAAGTTGGGTACGCGCTACTCCGAGCCGCTGGGTGCCACATATCTGGACGAGCATGGTGCGGAGCTGCCGATCTGGATGGGCTCCTACGGGATCGGACCCGCGCGAGTCGTCGCGGCGGCTGTCGAGCAGTTCGCGGACGAGTACGGCATCTCCTGGCCCAAAGCGCTGGCGCCGTTTGCAGTGCATCTCGTCGCTGTCGGTCGTCCTGGGACGCCCGAGCGCGACGCGGCCGACGCGCTGTATGAGATGTTGCTCGCAGGCGGCGTCGAGGTTCTCTACGACGATCGCGAAGCCGGGCCTGGGGAGAAGTTCGCCGACGCCGAGCTGCTCGGCTGTCCCGTGCGCTTGACCGTCGGGCGGCGCAGCCTCGAGTCCGGGGAGATCGAGGTGCAGCTGCGACGCGGACGCGAGGATGGCCCGCCCTTGCCGCTCGGCGGCGAGCCGGTCGAGCTAGTGCGGGCGCTGGACGAGCTGTGCCAGAGCGCTCCCTGACAATACGCCGCCTGGTCGGTCTGGACCGCTCCGGGCCGCCCCCACCGCAAACGCTTTCTGGTCAGCCGCTCCGGCCCTGGACGATTCCCAATGCAATCGGTTTTGCCCGACTGGCGCTGATTCCTGTGTTCCTGGTAGTGGCGTTGTCGAGTAGCGATGGTGTGGACGCTCTGTCGGCGACGTTGTTCGCCGTGATCGGCTGGGGCGACTACGCCGACGGCATCGCCGCTCGTGTGACCCGCCAGTACAGCCGCCTCGGCGCGCTGATGGACCCCGTCACCGATCGTCTGCTAGTCGTCAGCGGCGTGGTCGTGTGCTGGCGCTTCGATTTGCTCCCGCGCTGGGCGCTTGCGATCCTTGTGGCGCGTGAGCTGTCGATGGTGGCGCTTGGGCGCTACGGGCTCAAGCACGGTGTGGAGCTGCGCATCAACTGGCCCGGGCGCGTCGGCGTGGCACCTCTGATGGGTGCGTTGTTCTTCGCGATGTGCGGCCTTGGCACATTCGCCGAAGTGCTGCTCTACATCGGGCTCGTGCTTGCGCTTACGGCTAGTGCGCTGTATGTGCGCTCGGGACGCGAGCAGCTGCGCGCTCGCGCCACATAGCGAGCAGCCTCTCGCCCGCAAGCCACGCCCCGATCGTGCCGCTGCACAACAGCAGCGCCATCAAGCTGACGTTGTAGCGCGGCTGGTCGTTGAACGGCGTCGCAAAAGCCGCGATCGCCAGCAGTACCGCTGCGCTCATCGTCAGTATCAGACGACGGGTCAGGGCGATGCCGGCCAGCAAGCCGATCACCGCGAAGATCAGGTAGATCTTGTGCTGGGCTGGGCTCGTGTCGGGATGGTACGTGCCGTTGCCGCCGGTCCACGCGACGGTCCACATCTTCCAGAACTTGCTCCACAACATCGATGCGAACGCTGCCGGTTTGCCCAGCGCGTATTTGCGGACGTTGTTGAGGTTTTCTTCGTTGACGGCAGCGTTCTCGGACATGCCGGGATGGCGAGCTTCGATCAGGCGGAAGACCGGGGCGGAGCTCTGCTGCCAGTAGCGGCCGCAGTCCTGCGGGAAGTGGCGGCAGACTTCGGGTGCGAGCTTCTCCTCGGTTGGCACGAGCTCTCCGTGGCCCGGCAGGTAGCTGCCGATGAAGAACGCGTCGGGGCCAGCGGTGGTGATCGGCACGAAGCGACCCTCCTTGTTAGACGCATAGAGCAACCACGGGGAGAGCACGAGCATCAGGGCCACTAGGTACACGCCGCCGCGCAACAGGCCCGTACGCCAGCCTAGCCGCCCGCTGAATGCGAGCGCGAGCGCGATCACGGCCATGCCGATCGCCATGTCGCTACGCGTGAGGCACGCGATTCCGCCCATGACGCCAGCCCCGAGGAGCCACAGCAGCTCGTTGCGGCTGCCGTAGCGCGAGCGGGCCAGCATCGCGGCGGCTATCGAGGCGAGCAGCACGAATGCGCCGCTTGGCTCTGAGAGGAACGTGCGTGTGGCCTCGATCAGTGGCTCGTAGCTTGCCACCAGCGCTGTGGCGATCACCGCTGCCCACGGCCCCGCGAAGACCCAGGCGAGCACCGCCACCAGCATTAGCGTGAGCACGCCCGCCGCCAGCTGCGTGTATTGCGCCGGGCCGGAGGCGTGCGTGGCCAGCTTCAGAGAGTGGTGACCTGACAGTCGCGTCGCGATCGCAAACGCGATCGAGGTCCCCGGGGGCCACTTGAACGTGGCGTAGCGTTCGTCGGCGAGGATTCTGTTGGCGTTGCCGACATAGCCGTTCTCGTCGGCCGAGAGGTGCGTGTTCGTGCCGATCGCTGTGTTGCGAGCAACGCCACCGGCGATGACGATCAGGACGATCAGACCGGCCGCTACTGCCTCTGAGCGCGTCCACCGCGGGCGTCTTAGCAGTCTTTGTCTCGGCTCGACGGCACTCTGGGCACCGCTCGCGGGAGGGGACGCGCTTGCAGGAGGGGACGTAGACGACGCCGAAGGCCTGGTAGCGCTCGCGATCGAGCCCGTCGATTTTTGTCCGAATACTCTCAAGCTCAACTTTACCTTTTGGTCTATACTGGGTGAGCAGCATGGCAGCATGACCGGCAGCTCAGACCTGCATCCTTGCGCAAGAGGAGATGGCTCGCGATGGATACGTTCCCCGATCTTGGCTCGATGAGCGACAGTGAGCTCAAGGATGTGATCCGCCAGCTCACCGAGGAGGAGATGGAGATCTCCTACAAACGACGCATTCTGCACGGCAAGATCGACATTCTCCGTGCCGAGCTGGTGAGCCGTCTGCGCGAGCAGCACAAGGACGGCGATATTGCCATCACTGGGGACGACGTCAAGCGTCTGTCGGACATTCTCGCCAACCGCGCAGGCGGAGTCTCGACCGACGAGTCCTAGCTGTGTCCCGCACGTTTAGGAACGTGTCTGGAAACCTGTGGTGCCTCGGTGTGCCTTCGTGTGCCAAGCTGGGCGCCGGCGAGGAGAGGTAGCTCGTGGCGTTGCATTGCACCGAGTGCGGCTTTCTTGGCGACGAGGGTGCCAACTACTGTCCGCGCTGTGGCGCATTGCTACCGCGCGGCGAGGGGCCTGGGGGCGAGCCGGTGACCGCTACCTATCGGATCGACGATGCGGGCGAGCTGGTGCCGGTGGAGCTCGGCGAGGTGACCGCGCATGGGCCGGCGCTTGTGATTCGCGCCGGTGGAGGGCGCGCGGGCGAGAGCTTTCCCGTCGACCGCGAGCGCATGAGCATCGGCAGGCGCCCGGACTCCGATGTGTTCCTCGACGACGTGACCGTCTCGCGCGACCACGCTCTGCTGGTCAGTCGCGGTGACACCTGGTACCTCGACGACTGCGGTTCGCTGAACGGGACATATGTGAACCGCTCGCGGATCGACTCGCATCGCCTGGAGGAGGGCGACGAGTTGCAGATCGGCAAGTACAAGCTGACCTACCACGCACGCTGATGACGCAGCTTCCAAACATTCCCATTCCGCTTACGCCGATTGTCGAGGTGTGCTGATGGCAACGCTGCCACAGGCTGGGCGACGCCGGGCCGAGGGTCCTCATGCAAGGACACCCTCTGGGGCGCACCCTGAGGGGCACAAGCAAGCAGGCGATGCCGCGGAGGCGCAGGTCACGCCGGAGAGCAACGGCCACAGCGACAGTGCTGGTGAGGGTGGGCGTCAGAAGGCGCTGACGATCGGCGCGGTCTGCAAGGCGCTCGTGCAGGAGTTTCCCGACATCTCGATCTCCAAGATCCGCTATCTGGAGGACCAGAAGCTGTTGACGCCACGCCGTACGCCCGGCGGCTACCGGCTGTATACGCAGAGTGACGTTGCGCGCTTGCGCACGATCCTCAGGATGCAGCGCGACGAGTTTCTGCCGCTGCGGGTCATCAGACAAGAGCTTGCCGCTGGGCGCGCCGGCGACATGCAGGTGCCGCGTCCGGCCGGGCGCGAAGGTGGCAAGCGCGTCTGGCGCACGAGCATGAGCGTGCGTGAGCAGGAGGGAGCGCTCTACTCGCTTGAAGATGTGCTGGAGGAGACCGGCGCCGACGCGAAGCTGGTGCGCGAGCTTGAAGAGTACGGTGTGGTCAAGGGCGAGATGCGCGGTGGGGTCCGCTACTTCGACGAGACCGAGCGCGAGATCGTCGGCGCCGTCTCAGAGCTCGCGCGCTACGGCGTGGGCGGGCGCAACCTGCGCGTTTTCCGCTCCTCGGCCGATCGTGAGGCCAGCCTGTTGCAGCAGATCCTCGCGCCGGCGCTGCGCTCGCGCAACCCCGAGCGCCGCAAGGACGCCGTTGACGCGCTTGAGAACCTGGCAGCGGTCACCACGCACCTCAAGCATTTGCTGCTGGTGCGCGACTTGCGCAAGATCGTCAGGTGAGGTGGCGGTCCGCGCGTGCTGAACCGTGGGCCGTTTGTCGCGGGCTGCGGCCCATACTGTGTCGCGCCCCTAGCTGACGTGCGATCTCCGAGACGCAACCGCTGCCGCTGCAGCTGGGCTCGCGGCGCGCTGCGCCCATCCACGGACCCGAGCACCTCATGCCTTTGACTGAAGACCTGCGCGCGCTGATCCGGGACATCCCCGACTTTCCCAAGCCGGGGATCCTGTTCAAGGACATCACTCCGCTGATGGCCGATGCCGCGGCGCTTGCTCAGGCTGTGCAGGGGCTCGCGGAATATGCGCGTCCCCTCGATGTCGAATGCGTGCTTGCGGCAGAGGCGCGCGGATTCCTGTTGGGGCCTGCCTTGGCGCTTGCGCTCGGCACCGGCTTCGTCCTGGCGCGCAAGCCGGGCAAGCTCCCCTATGAGACGGTCAGCGCCGAGTATCAGTTGGAGTACGGTTTGAATCGGCTCGAGCTACACAGCGACGCGATCCACCCGGGCGCTCGCGTGCTGATCCATGACGATCTCTTGGCAACTGGGGGCACAGCACGAGCGCTGTGTGACCTGGTCGAACGCCTGGGCGGGGTTGTCGTCGGCTGTGGATTTCTGGTCGAGCTGACATTTCTGGAGGGGCGCGAGAGACTTTCTCCACATGAGGCCCATGCTTTGCTCTCCTACGAGGCCTAGGGCATGCCCACAGTCAGGCGCACCCGCACAATCGACGCTTCGCCTGAGGAGCTCTGGGATGTTCTCGGCGACCCCCACCACCTGCCACGCTGGTGGCCGCGTGTGAGCAGGGTGGAGGCCGTCGACGAGGATGCTTTTACCGAGGTACTGATGGGTCCCAGTGGGAAAATCGTGCGGGCAGACTTCAAGCTGCTCGAGCAGGTCGATCGGCAGCGAATCGTTTGGGCGCAACAGGTCGAGAACACCCCGTTTGCACGTGTATTGCGCAGCGCCGAGACAGAGATCTCTCTTGTCGAGGGGCGTGGTGAGCAGCATCCCGTCACTGAGGTGGCGATCGAGCTGCGCCAGGAGTTGCAGGGCTTTCGTGGCGAAAGCACGCTGTCGCTGCGCATGAGTGGGATCTCACGTTTCGGCAGCCCGCTAGTGCGCAAGGCAGCAGCCTCGACGATCGACGAAGCGCTCGACGGGCTGGAGCGGATCGCCGGCAGGGCCACGACATGAACGCCCCCCCGGGGGCGCCCAAGCGGATGCGCTGGTGGGGATGGGGCGACCCGCTGCACCCACAGGGTCTTCCAGCTCACGCTCTGCGCTTCCTAGACGAGACGGTAGGCCTCGCTGCCCGGCCTTGCCCGCCCGTCGCGCTCGAACACGTCGAGATCGAGCCTTCGTCAATCCCCTCAAACGTGCTTGCGGGCTTGCGCGAGATTCTCGGCTCGGAGCATGTACGCGACGATCATGGTGACCGCGTCTTGCACGCCGCCGGCAAGGGCTATCCCGACCTCGTGCGACTGCGCGCTGGACGGCCCCTGGGCGCCCCTGACGTGGTGCTCTATCCCTCCACGCGCGAGCAGCTGCACGCACTGCTCGCAGTGTGCGAACGCGACTCGCTAGCCGTCGTCCCGTTCGGTGGCGGCACGAGCGTGGTCGGGGGCGTGGAGCCGCTGCGCGGCGCACATCGTGCGGTGGTCGCGCTCGATATGGCTTGCATGGCAAGTGTCCTGGAGCTTGACGAGCGCTCGCGGATGGTCAGCGTCCAAGCAGGCGCCAGAGCACGTGAGCTGGAGGACTGGCTGGGCGCGCGTGGCCTGACACTAGGCCACTTCCCACAGTCCTTCGAGTACGTGTCACTCGGTGGCTGTGCTGCGACTCGCTCTGCTGGACAGGCCTCGAGCGGCTACGGCAGCTTCGAGCGCATGGTGCATGGCCTACGAATGGTCGCACCAGCAGGCGACATAGAGCTGAGCGCCTTCCCCGCAAGCGCGGCCGGCCCAGGCGTGCGCGAATTGGCGGTCGGCTCTGAGGGCACCCTCGGAGTGATCGACGAGCTGACACTGCGTGTGCGTCAGGCACCTGCCGCGCGCATCTATGAAGGCGTGTTCTTCGAGAGCTTCGAGGCTGGTACACACGCATTTCGCGAGCTTGCCCAAAATCGCTGTACACCTGACGTGGCGCGCCTCTCAGACGAGCAGGAGACGCGCATGTCGCTCGCATTGGCCGGCTCAGGTGGGGCAAAGGGCCGGCTTGGGCGCGCCTATCTGGATATGCGTGGTTACGGTCGCGGTTGTCTTGCAATTCTCGGCTTCGAGGGCGACCGCGAGGAGCTTGGCCTACGCCGAGCGGCGGCAGTCGAGATTGTGCGAGCAGCAGGTGGATTGCGTGTAGGAGCCTCGCCGGGCAAGGCTTGGCTTGCCTCGCGCTTCTCGGCGCCCTATTTGCGCGACGAGCTGCTCACCCATGGCGTGTTGGTCGAGACGCTCGAGACCGCGACGCGCTGGTCGAATGTAGGACAACTGCACCGGCGAGTAGCTGAGGCGATCGAGAGCGTTCTGCACGCTCAGGCCACACCGCCCCTAGTCATGTGCCACGTCTCGCATCTGTATGAGACGGGAGCTTCGCTGTACTTCACGTTCCTTGCTCGCCAGCGCGAGGGCGAGGAGGTCGAGCAGTGGCAGGCAGCCAAGGCGGCGGCGAGCGCGGCGATCGTGGATGGCGGCGGGACGATCACCCATCATCACGCGGTGGGGCGCGACCACGCGCCGTGGATGGAGCAAGAGATTGGAAGTGCGGCCGTGAGCGCGCTCCGTGCGCTGAAGGCCGAGCTTGACCCGGCCGGCATCATGAATCCGGGAAAGCTATTGCCCTAACGGTTGCGTCTCGTGTGGTTGCGACTTGTGTGGTGCGACTTGTGTGGTTGCGACTTGTGTGGTGCGACTTGGTGGCTGCGCCTCATCCTCTGGAGGCTGGCCGTTACCGACGGCCAGCTGAAGCGCGGTTTTCGCTCTCGCCAGAGCTTGTCAATCGAGGAGACGGTAGATCAGTGCAGCGTGAATGGCCCGCTCAGCACGGTCGGTCCGGGTTGGCTTGGGTGCGTGCTCGTCTCGCGTGTGACGATGAACTTGGCGTAGTCGCCGGCGTTACTCGGCAGCGGATTGCCGCCCTCCATGCGCCCGTTTGAGTTCACACTGGAGGCTCGGCCGAGTGGCTCGGCGTCCGAGGGAGAGTTGTAAAGCCAAACGGCATAGAAGAAGCCCGAGGAGGGGGGCAGCCCTTGTGCCGCCACATAAAAAGCGAGCCGGTTGCCATCGGAGAGCACATAGGCGGTGCCATTGGCGTTCACCGAAGGTTCGGTCGAGCTAAGGCGAATCGTGCTGTCGAGCTTCGGCTTGGTGCCGCTGGTCGTAGAGGAGGTGCTCGTACCTGTAGACGTAGAGGAACTGCCAGAGCTCGTGGCGGGGGTGCTGGTGCCGGCGTTTGTTGTGGTCGTCGAGCCTTTCCCACCACTGCTGGATATGAGCACGATCACGACGACGATTACAACTACGATCACCCCGAGCAACGCCGCCCCGGCGCGGCGCGAGCCGGTTGAGGTCTGTGGACTACGTGGCCCACGCGGTTGTGCTGTCGGCGTGCCAGACGCTCCAGACGTGGAGGATGCTCCAGAGATCCCAGACGCGCTTGTGGCAGATCCTCTCGGG
The DNA here is from genome assembly GCA_036008605.1 of Solirubrobacteraceae bacterium. Lineage (GTDB taxonomy): Bacteria > Actinomycetota > Thermoleophilia > Solirubrobacterales > Solirubrobacteraceae > Palsa-744. The sequence goes on from DASYNL010000031.1 coordinate 20,894, forward strand.
CCGGGTCCCACGCCTGCGGCCGCGAATCGTGAGGCAGTGGTTTCGCTCGGTGTCGCTGGTTTAGACCTCTGCGCTTGCGCTTCGCGCGAGCTGCCTGTTGCGATGGCATTGTTGGCGAGCGCGTCGAGTGCCGCGTGCGCCCGGTCGCGCACGGCGTTCTCCGGGATACCGAGCAGCTCGGCCACCTCGGCATAGCTCTTGCCGCGGTCGAGCACGAGCGAAAGCACAGCGCGCTGGTCGGGTGGCAGTCGGTCGAGCTCTGTCATGTGAAGAGGCGGCCCGGTCCCTCTCGGACGCCAAGCCTCGACAGTAGGCTATCGTGGCCGCCCGATGGCCATCCCACCAGCCGCCCAGATCAACGAATACCTGCTGGGCTTCGACCGTTTGTACGGACTGGAGTTGCTGGACTGCTCGGAGACGGAGATGCACGCCCAGGTGATCGTTCGCGACGATCATAAGCAGCCGGCTGGGCTAGTGCATGGTGGCCTATATGCCTCTATCGCCGAGGCGATCACCTCGATTGCAACCGGGATGACGGTGATCGAGGAAGGCTGCACGGCGATGGGCATGTCCAACAACACAAACTTTCTGCGGCCGGTGACCGGGGGTACTGTGCACGCTTACGCCAAGCGCATCCACCGCGGGCGCACCACCTGGTTGTGGGATGTCACCTTCAGTGATGACGAGGGCCGCACCTGCGCGATCACGCGTATGACGATCGCCGTTCGAGCGCTGCCTAACTAGGGCACGATGCCTTGAGCTTGGTTATGCACGTGCCTTGAAACCGGATTATAACCTAAAAGTTATACGACACCCCTGTGCAACAACTTAGAGGTTATATGTCGGGATGGCCCATTGGCCACACACGACTAGATAATCGGCGGGTGGCGGGTTATGCAACCGGCGGGTGGCGGGTTGTGCGATCGATGGGCGGTGGTTGTGCGATGACAGGCGGCGGGCTATGCGCCGGGTCCGCGTGGCACGCTCACGCCAGCCGGCACCTGGGTCGAGAGGGGTACGCGGTCAAAACCGGTGGCTGGTAGTGCCGCGGGTAGCGGTGCCAGGGGCAGCCCGGTCGTGTTCAGCGGCGCCATCGTCTCGACTGCTTCCCTGGCAAGCATCGGGTGCTCGCCAAAGACGCTCACGACCACGTCCCCGGTTGCAACCGCAAGCGTCGAGCCGCCCTGCGCGGAGCTTGCGCTCACCCCCCGCAACGACAGCGTTTGCTTCACAGCTCTCCCCCCGGGTACGAAGCTGTTATCTGGCGAGGTCACGATCGACATGGGCGTCACGCACGTGTACTGCCCGCCGAGCACGCAGTCGCCGTAGCGAATCGTGACTGCTTCACTGGGGTCTATGGCCACACTCGTAATCTGCATGCCATGGAAGCTCAGGCCGAGCCAGTAGACGGGAAAGCGGCTCTTGACGAGTACTGACTCCAGTGGTTGCGGGCCGATCGGCTGGTCTTGCAGTGTGTTGCCACAGGCGGCGAGTGCCAGCACGCACACGGCCACCGCGCCGGCGAGCAGCGCATGGCGTGAGCGCAAGCGCCCAACCTGCAAGTTGGGTTCGCCAAGGCCAGGGTCTGACGGCGGGCGGCGTGCGATCACGGAGGCAGAGTAACGGCGCGGTGGCCGTTCAGCCGCGGTAGGCGTTGGTGATCGGCATGCGCCGGTCGCGCCCGAACGCCCGCTCGGTGATCTTGATCCCGGGGGGTGCTTGACGGCGCTTGTACTCGGCAAGGTCGACAAGTCTTGCCGTTCGCTCCACATCCACGCGCGGCAAGCCTTCTGCGATCAACTGCTCGCGACTGCGATCGAGCTCGATGTAGCCGTGCAGAATCCGATCGAGCAGCTCGTATGGCGGCAACGAATCTTGGTCGGTTTGGTTCTCACGCAGCTCGGCCGAGGGGGCGCGCTCGACGATCGACGTCGGTATCGGCGTGGACGCCGCTGTGGCGCCGGTGTTGCCGAGCGCTTGTGCGGCAGAGGGCTCGTTGCGCCAGCGCGCAAGCCGGTAGACAAGCGTCTTGGGCACATCCTTGATGACCGCAAAGCCGCCCGCGAGGTCGCCGTACAAGGTCGTATAGCCGACCGACATCTCAGACTTGTTGCCGGTCGTCAGCACGAGCCAGCCAAACTTGTTGGAGAGCGCCATCAGCAGGTTGCCGCGGATGCGAGCTTGCAAGTTCTCCTCGGTCAGGTCCGTCTCAAGTCCCTCGAAGTATGCCCGTAGCGTTTGTGCGTAGGCATCCATCACAGGCTCGATCGTGAGCTCGTGCACGCGTAGCCCGAGCGCGCGCGCAAGCGCGCGCGCGTCCTCCTGGGTCGCCGAGGATGAATAGGGCGAGGGCATGATCGCCACGTTCACACGCTCGGCGCCAAGCGCATCGGCCGCCAGACAGGCGACAAGTGCCGAGTCGATCCCGCCAGAGAGCCCAAGCACGACCGAGCCGAAGCCGTTCTTCTCGACATAGTCGTACAGGCCCAGTCGCAATGCCTCGTAAACCTCCTGCTCGCGTGAGGCGATCGGTGTACGCGGGGGGCCTGGGGTCGACTCGTGCGCGGCAGAATGGGGTCGCGTCGTATGCGCTTCGTGGTTCGTTGTGGACTGGGACTCGGGCGTGTTTGGGCCAGGCTGTGTGGTGCGCAAAAGCGGACGCTCTGCGCTCCCCCTTCCGGAGACAGGCGCGGGGGGGCCATCGCCATTTGCGAGGTCGATGTCACACACGATCAGCTCCTCCAAAAACTGTGCTCCTCGGGCGATCGTCTCCCCGTTTGGGTCGAGCACGAAGGAGTGCCCGTCGAACACCAGCTCGTCCTGACCGCCGACCATCCCGCAAAACGCCACATAAGCGTCTGTCTCGCGTGCGCGCTTGCCGAACAGCCGCTCGCGCTCCAGCCCCTTGCCAGCATGGTAGGGAGACGCCGAGGCGTTGAGAATCAGGCGCGCCCCGGCAGCCGCCTCGGCCGAGGCTGGAGGCCCATCGACCCAAAGGTCCTCGCAAACTGTGACCCCGAGCACGACCCCAAATCCCTCACTTACAAGCCCTCCTTCAAGCTCGTCGCTCAGTGTCTGCTCATCCGGCCGCGGATCACGGTCCTCTAGCAGCGGGTCAAGTGCCACTGTCATGCCCTCGCTACCACCTGCCTTGAAGTAGCGCTGCTCGTCGAACACGCCGTAGTTGGGCAGGTGCACCTTACGGTAGATCGCGTGCACGGAACCATGAGCGAGTACCGCTGCCGAGTTGTAGACAGCGCTGTCGCCACGCTCGGGAAAGCCGACAATAGCCACGATCCCCTTGGCAGCGCTCGCCAGCGTGTGTAGCTTGGCCTCGATGTCCTCGAGGAAGTGGGCGCGCAACAGCAGGTCCTCGGGGGGATAGCCGCTGAGCGCGAGCTCGGGGAACAAGACCACCTGCGCGCCGGCCTCGCGTCCCGCATCGACACCGGCTCGGATGCGCTCAGCATTGCCGGTCAAGTCGCCGACGGTCGCGTTCATCTGGCACAGGGCCAGGCGCAGCCTGCTCATAGTTGTGGCGCGTGCGCCACTAGCGGGCTGTCGCCGCGCCGGGCCGCTTGACGCGAGCGCGCTTCGCGTGGGCGCCCGCGGCCTTCGCCTTGCCGCTGGAGCTCTTTGCGCGCCCACTTACGGCCTTGGTCTCGCCGCTGGGGTTTTTCGCTTTCGCGCTGGCAGCCTTCGCCAGCGCTGCGATTGCCCGCCCCAGCTCGTGCGCGATCGTCTCGAGCTCGGGCAGCGCGTCGTAGTCGGCGAGCAAGCCGAAGCCGAGATGCCCGTCATAGCTCATAACGGCGATGCCAAGCGCCTGGCGCTTGGCCAGCGGCACGACCGGATACAGCGCTTTCAAGCGCCGTCCCAGCAGGTACAGCGGAAACTGCGGCCCCGGCACGTTAGTCACGACCAGGTTAAAGAAGCGCTGGCGCGCCTGCAGACGTGCTGCCTGGCTCAAGATCGTGGGCGGCGCGAAGCCGGCGAGGTTGGTCAGCACCTCCGCGCCGACTGCCTGGCCGGAGTGCTTGAGGTCGTCCATCTCCAGGCGCACTTGCGCAAGGCATTCGACCGGGTCTGCGATGCCGACGGGCAGCGGCGCCCACATAGCCGCCACCTTGTTGCCTAGCGCGCCACGCTCGATGTCGGCGCGCACCGAGACCGGCACCATCGCCTTGAGCACCAAGCCCTCGGTGTCATAGCCCTGTGCGCGCATGTGGCGCCCTAGCGCGAGACTGACCGCGCTGAGCACCACATCATTGAGCGTGCCCCCGAGCGAGTTCTTGATCGCCTTGAACTGGTCCAGGTCGGCGTCGATCCATGTGTAACGTCGGTGCGAGCTAATGTCCACGTTCAGCGGACTCGGTGGCGCAGGCGCGCTGATGCCGGCCAGCGTCGTTGCCCCGACACCAAGGATTGCATCCTTCAGGTGTCCGAGCGCTCTACGCGGAGTGCGCATCACGGCTCGCGTGCCGCGCCCCATCTCCGCCGGCACTGTCGAGCGCTCGAGGAGCGCGTCCGCCAGTAGCTTCGCCGGTCCCGGCAACGGTCGAGCGATCCATGGCACCGGCGGACGGATAGGGCCGGTCGGCTCGGGCGAGAGGTCGAACAGCACAGTTGTGATGTCCACACCGGAGATCCCATCCACGAGCGCGTGGTGGGTCTTGGCGATCACGGCGAAGCGTTCGCCTGCCATGTGCGCAACCAACCAAAGCTCCCATAGAGGCTTGGAGCGATCCAGGCGCTGCGAGAAGATGCGCCCGGCCAGCTGCTTGAGCTCTGTATCGTCCTCGGGCCTTGGGAGTCCGGTATGGCGGATGTGGTAGCGGGGATTGAAGTGCGGATCGTCAGCCCACACAGGCCGACCTTGGCCGAACGGCACGAACGCCAGTCGCTGGCGGTAGCGCGGCACCAAGTGCAGCCGCGAGAGGATGTGATCGACGAACTCCTCGTATGCGGGCGCCTGTCCCTCAAAGACCATCACCGATGCTACGTGCATATGCGCAGAGCCGCCATCCTCCAGGTGCAGGAAGGCCGAGTCCAGCCCTGTCAATCGGTCAGGATTTGCCATCAGGCACGATTGTCGCGGGTCTGTGTCGTGGCGTCAACGGTATCGCTCCGATCGCTGCCAACGACAGGCCGACCGTTGCCACCCGCCAGGCCGACCGATGACGTCGCTCCACTGGCGCTCCTTGGTATCTCATCTTTCTCGACCGTGCCGGTCGCGACTAGCAGGAGCCGGCGGCTGGATGGGCCACGAGCGAGTGCATGCCCAGCTCGTCCACGCTGGCGTGGCCCGACAGTGCCATGTTGAGATCGAGATCGGCCAGGAACGCTCGCAGCACGTCGATCACGCCTTGCTCGCCGCCGAGCGCCAGGCCCCACGTGTACGGCCGGCCCAGGCACACAGCACGTGCGCCGAGCGCAAGCGCCTTCAGGGCATCTGCTCCTGAGCGGATGCCGCTATCGAACAGCACCTCGCAGCGCTCGCCGACGGCCTCAACCACGCCTGGCAACGCCTGTAGCGAGCCGATCGCGCCGTCCACCTGGCGCCCGCCATGGTTGGAGACGATGATCCCCTCGATTCCGTGCTCGACCGCGAGTCGCGCGTCCTCAGCGCTCTGGATGCCCTTGAGCACGATCGGCAGTTTCGTGCACTCGCGTAGGAACTCGAGATCCGCCCAGGTGACAGCCGGGTTTGAGAACTGCCACGCCCAGTAGGCCACGGCGCTTGGCATGTCCTCCTCTGGGGGCTTGGGTAGTGCAGCGCGAAACACCGGATCTTGCAGGTAGTTGATGTTGCCCTCGCCACGCAGGAACGGCAGAAAGCCGTCGGTCAGGTCAGCTGGACGCCAGCCCAACAGCCAGGTGTCGAGCGTCACCACGACTGCCTCGTATCCGGCGCTCTCCGCACGGTCGATGAAGCTGCGCGCAAGCTCACGGTCGCGTGGCCAATACAGCTGGTACCAGAAGCCATGCTCGCGCTTGCCTTCCGTGTCTGCTTGGGGCGTGTCGGTCGCAACGCGGCCTGCGTCGGCTATCTGCTCGATCGTGTGCGAAGCAGCGGTGCTGGCGATCAGCGGCAGTCCGACGTGTGCGGCCGCGCGCGCCGAGGCGAGCTCGCCCTCGGGGTGGGCCACGGTCTGCACTCCGATTGGCGCCAGCAGCACAGGCGCCGGCAATTTGGCTCCCAGCACCGTCCGTTCCAACGAGCGCTCTGAGACGTCTTTAAGCATGCGCGGCACGATGCGCCACTCGTCGAACGCCTCGCGGTTGGCACGGATCGTGTGCCCGCGTCCCGCGCCACCCTGGATGTAGCCGCGTGGTCCACGCGAGAGCATCGCGTAGGCGTCGCGCTCCAATTCGCGCCAATCGACTGGCCGTGCCGGCTTGCGCCCACCGAGCATCCCGGCGACATAGATCTCGTGCTCGTAGTTGGAGTAGGGCGGCAGCAGTGCCATGGGTAGATCCTATTCGGAGGCGTCGAGAGGGTCGGGCATGAGCTGCCTCGAGACATTCGGTACGTCTGTTTGGGACAGGCTCTAAAGTTTGGATATGACATTCGACCAATCCAAGATCGGGCAGGTAGTCGCGGCACAGATGGAGGCGCTCGAAGGTCGCTACGGCGAGGAATGCGAGATCGGCAACGTCTGCACGATCGTGGAGGTGCTCGGCCCGCACGGCTCGGACGTCTCGGTGCGCTCCAGCGAAGCGCGTCCGCATACGACGATTGGGCTGCTGAGGATGGCCGAGGCGATGCTGCTCAACAGGATGGGCTCGTCGTCCCGCGGGGAGGACGAGTGATGGCATCACTTGGTGCGCGCTCGGACGTTAGCTCTCTCCCTGCAATACCTACTTAGAACGAACGTTTTTTCAAAATGAGCTGTGCGCCGGGCGGGTTCATGGATCGTGAAAGCTGGGTGTATGGCTCATCTCTTTTGAATGGTCTGCCTAACACCCCCCTTTTGTGAGGCTTAGGTGAAGGTTAGGTACCTGAATAAATCCCCCAACTCCGCACCAAGGGGGTATCGAGCGTGCAGGCCATTTGAAAGACCTTCTTACAGCACGGCAACGGATTTGCGACGTTTAGACGTTTTGGATAAGTGTGCGCTTTCTCACACTTCGCGTCTGTAGCCGTCCTCTAGCGTCTCTCAGATTGCCTAACCCTGCCGAGTCGTCTCCGTGGATGGAGACGAGCGGGGGACCCACTGCCGGGCCTGATGTAGGGGCTCGGATGGGGCGAATCGGCCGCTGATGCAGCCGTAACGCCCGGCCGGTGCATGTTTGGACGACATGCGCTCGCCGCCGTGAGCCCGACAGCTAACCCCGTAGGCGGATACCCAAGGAGACCTCTTGTCGAGGCCATACATAGTCGGGCGCGTCCGTCGCGCCCAACCGGTGCTGCTTGGCGCGAGCTTGACCTGTGCCGCAGCGCTGACTGTCGCACCTGTCGCCGGGGCTGAAGGCGCAAGTGCGCCAGCGCTACCGGGAGCTCCTGCGAGTTCTGCCGGAGTCACGACATCACCGCTGTTCGGGCCGGTTGTGCTTCCAGCAGCAGCGCCAGTGCGTGTGAAGTTGCGCATCCGCAGAGCACAGTTGAACGTGCTCGACGGCAGTGCCGCAAGCGTTACAGGCGCCCTGCGCCCCGGGCTGGCCAAGCGCGCCGTCGAGCTGCAGCGGCTCGGACGCCACGGTTGGGAGACGATCTCGCACACGCTCACGCGGCGCGGTGGGCGCTTTGTGCTTCGCTACGTTCCACGTCGTCTGCTGAGCGAGCCGGTACGGGTGAGGTTCGCCGGCGGCGCTATCGATCTCAGCGCAGATCGCGGCATTGGGCGCTTGACCTCCTACCGGTTGGCCGATGCCTCCTGGTACGGCGGCGGCGGCAGCCTTGCCTGTGGCGGTGAGCTGACCAGCTCGACGCTGGGTGTCGCGAACAAGACGTTGCCTTGCGGCACGCTTGTGACGCTTCGCTACGGTGGGCGCACTGTGCGCGTGCCGGTCGTCGATCGCGGACCCTATGTTGAAGGTCGCGAATTCGACCTCACCGAAGCGACCAAGCGTGAGCTTGGCTTCGAAGGGGTCGGCGAGGTGTGGAGTAACCGCTAGCCTTGTAGAGAGGGATGAGTAAGCCAGCAAGAAGACAGCAGAGCCAAAAGCGCCGCCGTCCCAGCAGGGGCGCGCGGCGCAAAGCGGCCGCTGCGGCCGTCGTCGCGGTGCGCTTTGTGCGCCTGGCCCGTAAGGTCAAACATGCCCGTCGTAGGAGCCGCAAGGTGCGCCGTCGGGCCGCTGTGGCCTCCGGTGCCGTATCGCTCGGGTCACTAGCGGTCGGGGCTCTGGCGCTTGGGGCTGTGGCGATCGGCGTGCTTGCGATCCGCCGTCTCGCGATCAAGCGTGCGGCTATTGGTCGGCTCGACGTGGGTGAGCTGAAAGTCGATCGGCTCGAAGTGGACGAGCTGGTCGTGCGCACTCGTAGTTGAATATGCGCTTGTGAGCGATCTGCGATCTAGCGCCCGAGACCAGTCGTGGACCTGACCTTCAGCGAGCGCGAGCGCGCCTTTCGCGACGAGCTGCGCGGCTGGCTTGCCGAGAATCCGCCCGCGCCCGAGCCGAGCGGGGGCGGCGAAGATGCCCACTACGCCTGGCGGCGCGACTGGCAGCGGCGTCTGTACGACGCCGGCTGGGCGGCGCCTGCGTGGCCGGCCGAGTACGGCGGTCGTGGCGCTTCGCTGACCGAGTCGGCGATCTACTTCGAGGAGCTTGGGCTTGCTCGCGTCCCGCTGCCGGCCAACGTGCTCGGGCTGTTGCTCGGCGGCCCGACGCTGATGGTGTGGGGCAGCGATGAGCAGAAGGAGCGCTATCTCGCGCCGATCCTCTCGGCCGAGGAGATCTGGTGCCAAGGGTTCTCCGAGCCGGATGCCGGCTCGGACTTGGCGGCGCTGAAGACGCGTGCTGTGGAGGACGGCGATGAGTGGGTGGTCACCGGGCAGAAGGTTTGGACCAGCGGCGCCCAGTACTCCAAGTGGTGCATGCTGGTCGCGCGCACCGATCCAGACTCGCCCAAGCATAAGGGGCTCACCTACTTCTTGATGGACATGGAGCAGGAGGCGGTACAGGTGCGGCCCCTGCGCCAGATCACCGGCGAGGCCGAGTTCAATGAGCTGTTCATCGAAGAGGCGCGCATTCCCGACGCCAATGTCGTCGGTGGGGTTGGAAACGGCTGGAAGGTGGCGCTGACGACGCTGATGAACGAGCGTGCGGGTCTCGGATTCCTGTTGCAAGTGCGGTTGCGCCAACTGCTCGACGACACGCGGGCGCTAGCGCGTGAGCGCGGGTTGCTCGACGATCCGCTCTATGCCGACGCGCTGGCAGAGATGCACATCCGCTGCGAGTCGATCCGGCTGCTTGCATGGAAGGGGTTGACCGACATCGAGCGCTACGGCCAGCCGGGTCCGGAGGGGTCGCTTGTCAAGTGGCTGTGGTCGGACACCAACCAGCGCCTTACCTCGCTTGCCGCCGAGATCGTGGGGCCTGAGGCGCTCATCAACGGCACGAGCTGGAGCTATGAGCTGTTGCGCGCGCGTGGCAACACGATCGAGGGCGGCACGACAGAGGTGCTGAAGAACATCGTGGCTGAGCGCGTGTTGGGGCTGCCACGCTTGAAGGCGGTCATCTGAGTGGTGGTAATGGGGATTGGCTGCGCCCCTGGCGGGGCTCCGCTGTGTGGCGTGCCCGTTGTCTCAGCTGGCCCGGGCACATTCGCTAGGGAGCAGAGGCGCGACTGATGGACTTCGGCCTGAGCCCAGATCAGCGCGAGATCCAGCGTACGGCGCGGGAGCTGCTGTCGGAGCGAGCCCGACCGGAGCGCGTGCGCGAGCACGCCGAGGGCGGCCGACTTGACCTGACGCTTTGGCGCGAGTTGTGCGAGCTTGGCTGGCCTGGGATCGCGATCGCCGAGGAGTACGGCGGACAGGGGCTCGGGCTTGTGGAGCTTTCGATCCTCTGCGAGGAGCTGGGGCGCACGCTCGCACCCGTGCCTTTGCTGGGGTGCGCGTTGGCTAGCGTCTTGATCGAGCAGGCAGGCTCGGCTGAGCAGCGCGAGCGCTGGCTCGCAGGGCTCGCCAGTGGCGAGACGATCGGCGCGCTTGGGACGGCGCGCGATGGTGTCGCGGAGCTGGTCGTAGGGGCGCCGGACGCTCACGTGTTGGTGCTCCTCGATGCGGCTACTGGGCGGGTGCGTGCATACGCGCGTGAGGAGGTCGCGCTTGAGCCCGTGGATTCGATTGATCCCACGCGTCCGGCGGCGCTTGTGCGCGTGAGTGCCGAGGCAGGGGAGACGCTCGACGGCGACGTGGCCGGCGGCATCGAGCGTGCGCTTGTGGCGATCGCCTCAGAGCTTGTCGGGGTTAGCGAGCGCGCGCTCGAGATGACTGTCGCCTACGTCAAGGAGCGCAAGCAGTTCGGTGTGCCCGTCGGTGCCTACCAGGCTGTGTCGCACCGCTGCGCCCAAATGCTGCTCGACACCGAGAAGGCGCGCGCCACAACAGCGTTTGCCGCTTGGGCAGCAGATGCCGATCCCGAGCGGCTCGGAGAGGCGGCCGCGATGGCCAAGACCGCTGCTTCCGAGGCAGGCGTCGAAGTCACCGCCTCTGCGATTCAGGCCCACGGTGGGATCGGCTTCACCTGGGAGGCTGACGTGCACTGGCTCTATAAGCGTGCGCTGGTTGACGCGGCGCTGCTAGGTGGAGCCAAGCAGCAGCGCGCGCGTTTGGCAGCACTGCTGGCTTAGAACGTCTTTCAAAAGATCGGCACGCCCGAATGCCGGTAGGGGTGGGTGGGCCTTAATCACTGCGCTGGATCGCCACGTGAAGGTCTTACCAGTACGCGCTGCGACGTCCCGCGGCGCCCAGCTTGGTCCATGAACGCACCGAAGCGTACGTCTATGTGAAACACGCTCTTAGTGCTCGGCCGGTCCGACGGAAACCTTGGTGTTATCGACGACGGTCGCCAAAGCTCCAATCGACGACGTCGCCAAGCACCATTGTTACTTTAATGTTAAGAATTCATGGTCCACGTTTTGCGGGGCTGATTTACCCAATGAGTCCAACACCGACGATTCCTCACTGACTGTGTGCGTATTCGGAACGATCGCTAAGTAAATCGTTCGCTCTGGGTTGCTTGGGGCCAGGAAGCCGGTCTCGACGTCCTCTTGACACACGCTCTTTTTTTTGCGAGTATTCTAAGCGCACTGTATTCAGGATGTCGAAACTAGACTGATTATTGGGCATCAAAAAGATCTTGGTATCCAGGGATATCAAGATGCCAATACTCTAACCGGCATCCCCGGACGGCGGGGCCGGGCGAAAGCGTGCTCCATACCATGTCTGAAATCGCTGAGCCGTTGCGGCCTGCCCGCATTCTTCTGGCGCCAAAGAAGTACCCGCCCTTGAGAGATTTCTCGTGTGGTCGCAAGGGTAGCTTTTCGGAAAAACTGGTGAACGATTGTGTGCGGAATCTCTATCTGGGGAGAGAAACATTGGCCCAGACGCTCATCGTGCTGGAGGATGCCAACGGCAAGCTGATAGGTGTATGCAGTTTCTACCCTCATGCTCTCGGCAGGCTCATGGGCGACGCACAGCGCATTCACGTGGTCGGGGTCGACAGGAGGTATCAAGGCAAACGCTTGAAGGATGGACTGCGTCCAGGCGACGTGTTGCTCCGTAGCGCTCTAGAGCAAATCGAGCTGACTTGCGTGCGCATGCCCTATGTGTCGACGCTCGTGTATCCGGAGAACGATCGTAGTCGAGCGCTCTTTGCTAGACACGGCTTTCGCGAGTTGCCCTATTCAGGCGAAGGTTCGATCAGATATCTCCGTGCTCCTCACAAGCAACTGCCGATTCTAACGCTGCGGCCGACCGTCGCCGTTCGCCGGATCGTCCAGAGAATGAAAAGTACTTCGCGTGTGGTTGAGGTGGGAAATGATTTGCCTGTGGGCGAGGGTTCGCGTGCGGGCGAGGCGAGGAGTGGGTCGAGTACGGGCGAGGCGGTCGATCTCGAGTCGTTGGGTTGAAAGCGGGTAGTCGATCCGCTGAATGCCCGAGGCCTAGAACGCAGAGGTTCAAGTCCATACGTGATAACGTACGGACGTATGCCGAATGTACGCGAGTGGGACGGAGCCAGCTACGACCGCATCTCCGGGACGATGGAGGCGCTCGGGCTCGAGGTGCTGGCGCGCTTGGAGCTGAGCGGCGATGAGCTAGTGCTCGACGCCGGCTGTGGCTCGGGGCGCATAACTCAGGCGCTGATCGAGCGGTTGCCACGCGGCCGTGTGATCGCGGTTGACCAGTCGCCCTCGATGGTCGATGCGGCCAAACAGCGACTTGGCCAGACAGCAGACATTCGCGTCGTCGATCTACTCGAGTTGGATCTAGGCGAGCCTATCGACGCGGCCATCTCCACCGCCACTTTCCACTGGATCGCCGACCACGATCTTCTCTTCCGTCGCCTGCACGCCGCGCTGCGCCCAGGCGGACAGCTCGTCGCGCAATGTGGGGGAGAGGGCAACATCACAATCTTGCGCGGCAGGGTAGCTCCGCTGCTCGAGCGCAAGCCGTACGTCGAGCACTTCCGCGACTGGCGTCCGCCTTGGAACTATGCGGGTGCGGAGCAGACCCACGAGCGGCTGCTGTCCGCCGGCTTCGCCTCGGCTAAGTGTTGGCTCGAGCCAGCGCCGCGCGAGCCAGAGCACCCGCGCGAGTTCCTCTCGACGATCGTGCTCGGCCCACACGTGCAGCGCTTGCCCGAGCAGTTGCGCGAGCAGTTCATGGACGATGCCCTGGAGGCGATCGGGGCGCCCGTCGTGGTCGACTACGTGCGCCTGAACATCGACGCAGTGGCTTAGGCCTTGTAGTCGATCTAAGGTCGCCGTAAGCCGCGCTAGATTCGAGCGATGCTGTCGACTGCGAGCGAGGCGTCCAGCGAGACGCCTTCCGAGGAGATGCTGTCCAACGAGACAGCATGCGACAGGGTCGCGGTGCCACTTGCGCCACCAGTCGCCGCAGGTAGTGCAGATAACAGGGATGCAGATAGCGGGGGTATAGGCATGGAGAGCGGCGAACGAGCGAAGCTCGGGACTTGCGTCGCCCATCTCGATGCCGACGCGTTCTATGTCTCGGTCGAGCTAAATCGCCGACCGGAGCTGAGGGGACTGCCGGTTGTCGTGTCAGGCACAGGCCCGCGGGCCGTTGTGACCACCGCGAGCTACGAGGCTCGTCGCTTTGGTGTGGGCTCGGCGATGCCCGCAGCGCGGGCGCGCCGACTGTGTCCGCAGGCGGTCTTCATACCGCCTGACGGCGCTCATTACCGGGAGGTGTCCAAACGCATGATGGGTATCGTGCGCTCGCACGTTGAGCGCGTCGAGGTGGTGGGCCTCGACGAGGCCTACCTAGACCTGAGTGGCCTGTACTCGCCGCGCGCGGCCATGCGCCGCGTGCTAGCTGACATCAGGGCCGCTACGCAGCTCGTGTGCTCGGTTGGGATCGGCCCGAACAAGCTAGTCGCGAAGGTCGCATCCGACGCCGAGAAGCCTGCAGGATTTGTCGTGCTGACACGTGAGCAGGCGTGCGCGCGCTTTGCCAACGCGCCGCCCGGCCTGATCCCCGGGATCGGCCCTAAGACAGTCATGCGACTGGAGGCGATGGGCCTGCGCACGCTGGGCGCTCTGGCGCGTGCATCGGAGCAGCTACTGGTCGAGCGCTTTGGACCCAATCATGGACCCGAACTGCGTCGGCGGGCACATTTCGAACACGATGGGCAGGTGAGCGAGGAGCGCAAGGTTGTCTCCGAGTCGCGCGAGCGCACATTCGACAGCGACATTCACGATCCCCTCCAGCTACGCGAGGCGCTCGTGCGGATGGCGGTCGAACTGTGCGCGAGCCTCTCTACTCACGGAAATCACGGACGCACGATCGGCATCAAGGTGCGCCTTGACGACTTCTCCACGGTCACACGTGCCCGTACGCTGTCCGCGCCCACCTGCGACGTCGAGCAGGTCACACGGGTGGCTCTAGCCCTGTTGGAGGAGTACGCGCCAGCGCGACCCGTGCGCCTGTTGGGAGTGCGCGTCGCCGGCTTGACGTCGCTGGAGATGCCCGCGGGCACGCACACGGCGCATGGCAAGGTCGGCCAGCTCGAGCTGCCAGTGTAGGCTTCATCGACGATGGCGCTCGCCAAAGCAGGGAAGATTGAGCTCAGCTATGACCGCGCTGGCGACGGCCCGCCACTGTTGCTGATCATGGGTATGAGCGGCACCAAGCACCATTGGGGCGAGTCGCTGCTCGAGGGGCTGCAGCGCGATTTCGACACGATCGTCTACGACCACCGCGACGCTGGCGACTCGACGCGCACAGGTCAACCGTTCACGATCGTCGACCTCGCCGAGGATGCTGCCGGCCTCATGACGGCGCTCGAGATCGACTCGGCGCACGTGATGGGCATCTCTATGGGCGGCATGGTCGCCCAAGAGCTAGTGCTCGCTCACCCCGAGCGCCTGCGTTCGCTGACGCTCGGCTGCACCTACTGCGGCGGCGAGGGCAGCATGCTCGCAAGCGAAGGCGTAATGCGCAAGCTTGCCGAAGCGATGAGCTCGGGTGACCGCGAACGTGCGATCCGCGCTTCCTGGGAGGTAAATGTCTCACCGCCCTTCGCTGCCAATGATGCGGCATGGGCGAGGTTCCTGGCTACAGGGATGCGCTACGGGTTGCCGGTGGAGGTGATCATGCGCCAGATGCAAGCGATTGCAGGACACGACACAAGCGCGCGGCTCCCGCAGGTGAGCGTCCCGACGCAGGTGGTGCACGGAACGCTCGATCAGCTGCTCCCAGTCCAGAACGGGCACATGATCGCTGGCCTGATTACCGACTCACATCTAGATATCTTCGAGGGTGTCGGTCACATGTTCTTCCTGGAGGAGCCTGAACGTACGGCGCAGCTCGTGCGCGAGCACGCCTCCGTCAACGCCTGAGGGGTTGCTCCGACAGTGAGTTTCGAGCCCGACGGCGCCCTGTCGATCGACACGCCGGACGGTGTGCTGATCTCCGGCACCCTTACGGGCATACCCAGCGGGCACGCGGCAGGTGAGCAGGCGGGCGTGGGGTCGCCGATCGTACTGCTGCACGGTCTCACCGCGACGCGCCGCTACCTGCTGATGGGCTCCAGGGCGCTCGAGCGCTCCGGTCATCGCGTGATCGCCTATGACGCGCGCGGGCACGGCCACTCCAGTCCGGCGCCGGATCCCCAGGCCTACACATACGAGCTGCTCGCCAAGGACCTGCAGGCCGTGCTCGACCACCTGGAGATCGAGCGAGTGGTGCTTGCCGGCGCCTCGATGGGGGCGCAGACGGCGCTTCGCTTCGCACTCGAGCACCCTGGCCGGGTGCTCGCCCTCGGGCTGATAACGCCGGCGTTCGACCCTGACACGCACGGCGATGACTCCTACGCGTCGTGGGACAGGCTTGCGCAGGGACTCAGAGCAGGAGGAGTCGAAGGCTTCGTCGACGCCTACGATCTAGAGGCTGTACCCGAGCGCTTCAGAGTGACGGTCGCGAAGGTGCTGCGCCAGCGACTCTCCGCCCACGACCATCCGCTTGCGGTCGCGGATGCTTTGCAAGCCGTACCGCGCTCGCGGCCGTTTGAGTACTGGGACGAGTTGCGCTCCGTCGGAGTCCCTGTGGTCGTGATCGCCAGTCGCGACGAGGCCGACCCGACCCATCCGCTGGCTGTCGGCGAACGCTACGCGGCAGCGATCCCGCACGCCAAGCTTCTGGTCGAGGAGCCGGGCAACTCGCCGATCGCATGGCAGGGAGGCCAGCTTTCCAAGGTGCTCGCCGAGTTGAGCGAGTCCGCTCAGGCGATCGCCGCCGGGGCGCCGCGGCCGGGATCGTCCACGACCGCGCCGCGCAACAGGGCGACGTAGCGCCCCCCGAGTTCCACCAGCTCCTCGTGGCTGCCGCGCTCCACGATCTTGCCGTTGTCTAGCACAAGGATCTGGTCGGCATCGCGGATCGTTGAGAGTCGGTGGGCAATTGCGATCGTGGTGCGCCCTCGGGATAGATCGTCGAGCGCGAGCTGCACCGCGCGCTCGGTCTCGGTATCGAGCGCCGAGGTCGCCTCGTCGAGGATCAGCACCGGGGGATTGCGAAGGACTGTGCGCGCGATTGCGATGCGCTGCTTCTCACCGCCTGAGAAGCGGTATCCGCGCTCGCCGACAGGGGTGTCATAGCCCTCGGGCAATGAGGAGATCAGCTCGTGGATCTGCGCGGCCCTGGCGGCGTCTTCGATCTGCTCGTCGCTCGCGTCAGGGCAGGCGAAACGCAGGTTCTCGCGGATCGAGGAATGAAACAGGTAGGTCTCCTGGGAGACAAGCCCGACTGTGGCCGCAAGCGACTGCAGCGTGACGTCGCGGATGTTGTGTCCGTCGATGCACACCTCGCCCTGCTGGGGCTCGTACAGGCGGGCAACGAGATAGGCGAGCGTCGTCTTGCCCGAGCCGGTCTCCCCGACGAGCGCCGTGCGCGTGCCGGCTGGGATCTCCGCGGAGATGTCCTCCAAAGTCCAGGGAGCCTCCGGCGCGTAGCGGAAGCAGACGTTCTCGAGGCTCACGTCACCGCGCACCCCTGCGAGCGCTTGCGCGGTGGGACGCTCCTCGATATCTACGGGCAGGTCGAGGTACTCGAAGATGCGCCCGAACAACGCAAGCGAGGTCTGCACTTCGAGGCCCACCGACAAAAGCTGCTGCATCGGGAACAACAGGCGCGTCTGCAGCGTCGTGAACGCGACCACCGTTCCGATCGAGATCACTTCGCTGCCGTGGACGCTGCTGTAGCCGGCAAACCAGTAGACGGCGGCGGGCATGATCGCAAAGCTCATCTGCACCGAGGCCATGCGCCAACGCCCCGCCATGCGCGCGCGCACCTCCAGGTCGGCGAGCTCGCTGGACTCGCTGGTGAAGCGGCTGGTGAGCTCGCCCGAGCGCCCCATCGTCTTGCCGAGCAGGATGCCCGACACCGACAGCGACTCCTCGACGAGCGTCGACATGTCGGCAAGGCGTCCTTGGCGCACCGATTGGATGCGCCTGCGCTCGTTGCCGACACGGCGCGTCAGCCACACGAAGAACGGCAAGAGGACCAGCGAGAAAAGCGTCAGCTGCCAGCTAAGCGCGAACATCGCCGTGACCGTCGCGGTGACAGTGGCGACTGTCGAGACGGTCGAGGTGGCGGTGCTCGTGACCACATCGTCGATTCCGCCGATGTCATAGGCGATGCGCGCCTGCACCTCGCCGGAGCGTGTGCGCGTGAAGAACGCAAGCGACATGCGCTGCAGGTGCGCATAGACAGCGGCGCGCAGATCATGCATCACGCGCTGCCCTACCTGGTTTGAGATCCAGGTCTGTGCGACGCTGATCACGCCGTTGACGATCGCCAGCGCGATCATGCCTGCGACCAGCCAGCTCAGCAGTTCAAGGTCGTGTCCGATGATGCCCTTGTCGACCGCTTCGCGCAATAGAAAGGGCGAGGCGACGCTGAGGATCGAGCCGACGACGATCAGGCTCAGCAGCGCGCTCAGGCGCAGGCGATAGGGGATGAACAGCCGTCCGATTCGCTTCAGCGAGACAGGCCGGTCGGGAACATCCTCGGGCCGCGGCTTGGACCCCGAGCCGCGCCGGCCTTCGCCCGCGTGCCCGGAGGCGAACGGCTGGTGACTCACAGCAGGCGTGGCGCTGGAAAGCTCAAGGTCCCGATTCTAGTGTCGTCGACCCTCGGTCTCGCGGAGAATGCCACACGACCATGGAGGTTCGTCAAAGGTCGCATTCGGTGGCGTCCGAGGTCCGCGGCTCGTAGGATGGGAGTCGATGGACCTGTCCGCCGCTGAGATTCGCGTGCTCGGTTGCCTGCTCGAGAAGCAGCGCACGACACCCGATCATTACCCCCTTTCGCTGAACTCGCTCCGTCTGGCATGCAATCAGGCGACCAACCGCGAGCCAGTGGTCGACTACGACGACGCGATCCTGCGCGACGCTTTGCACCGCCTCGAGCGCCGCGGCTACGTGCGCCTGGCGGGGGCGAGTCGGGCAGCCAAGTACCGTCACCTGCTCTCTGAGGCGCTGCCGATGTCAAGCGCGGAGCAGGCTGTCATGTGTGTACTGATGCTGCGTGGTCCGCAAACCCCAGGCGAGCTCAAGCAGCGTGGCGAGCGCATCCACGCCTTTGCGGGACTGGATGAGGTGCACGAGACACTGGCCGCGTTGATCGGGCGCGATCTCGTCGCGCAGCTGGGGCGTCGTCCCGGCCAAAAGGAGGATCGCTACACGCAGCTTTTGCGCGAGGGCGATAGCCCCAATGGGTCGGCTGTTGCCATGGAAACCTCGGCGACAGCGGCCGTCGAGCCGACTGGCACGCATGAGCCCGACGATTTGAACGATCGGGTAGCGCGCCTGGAGCGGGAAGTGGCTGAGTTGCGCACGGCGCTCGGGCAGATTAAGGATAAGCAGGGGGAGCAGGGGGCAACAGATGAAGAAGAAGGGAAGGGAGTAGAGGGACAAGAAGGAGAGCCAGAGAGCGAAGTGGGGGGCAGGCCCGTCGGACACCACCCGCAACAGCAGCCCTCACCTGGGGGCGTCCATCGCGCTGAACCAACCGAGAAGGCGCAAAGCGCGCCAGTTGAGGATCGCCCCGACGCCCAGCACGTTTGGCATGAGACCGCACCATCGACCCCATGATTGCCGCACACTTGATCCTCGCCTCCTCAGCTTCGGACACCGCCAGTGGCGTGGGCATCCCTGTGGCGATTGCGGCTGGGCTGGTGTCGTTCCTCTCGCCGTGCGTACTGCCGCTGGTGCCGGGCTATCTCTCGACGGTGATCGGCGTCGCCCCGGCAGACATCCAGCACGCCGGCGCCAGGCGTGTGCTCGTGCCGAGCCTGCTGTTCATCTCGAGCTTCTCATTGATCTTCATCCTGCTCGGGCTTACAGCCACACAGGTCGGCTCGCTGCTCAGCAGCAACATCGAAACGCTGCGCACCGCCGGGGGTTTCCTGATCATCCTGATGGGCATCGCCTTCCTGGCGACGCCATTCGTGGATGCGCTCAACTTCCAGTGGCACTCCGAGTCGCTGATGCGCCTCGCAGGCCGGGGTGGCCCGCTGATCGCCGGTGCTGCCTTTGCGATCGCCTGGACGCCATGCACGAGCATCACGCTCGCGGCGATCCTCACGCAGGCGGCGGTGTCCGAATCTGCGGCACACGGGGCACTGTTGCTTGCCTTCTACTCTGTTGGCCTTGCGATCCCATTCCTCTTGATCGCGCTGGCGTTCGAGCGCATGAGCGGGGCGCTTGCGATCGTCAAACGCCACTTCCCGGTGATCGTCGGCATCGGCGGGGCGGTCATGATCGTGCTAGGCCTGTTGATCGTCACTGGGGAGTTCACGATTCTCAATTCCCAAGCGAATAGCTGGTTGCACGACACCGGCCTCAACGTCTCGAACGTCTGAGCGTTCGCGTCCGGCGCTCCGGCGATTACCCTCGCCTGTTGATGACGACCAACGCTCACACACCATCCCTACAGCGAACAGCGCTGGTCTCGGTCATCGCGGCCGCGACGCTGGTCGTCATCAAGCTCGTCGTCGGGCTGCTCTCACACAGCCTCGGCGTGCTCGCCGAGGCGATCCACTCGGCCACAGACTTGGCCGCGGCGGTGCTCACGCTGTTCGCCGTCAGGGTCGCCAGGCGCCCCGCAGACCGCGATCACCCCTACGGCCACGGCAAGGCCGAACACCTCTCCGCGCTCGGCGAGGGTGCGATTTTGATCGGTGCATCGATCGCGATCGCGATCGAGTCGGTTTACCGACTCACCGGTCATGGCCCGCAAGTTGAAACGCAGTGGTACACGTTTGCGGTACTGGCAGTGGTGATCGCAATCGACGCGACGCGCTCATACGCCTCCCATCAGGGCGCTCACCGCCATGCAAGCGCTGCCCTGAGCGCCAATGCGCTGCACTTCACACTCGATCTGGTCGGGTCGGTGGCCGTGGTGATCGGCCTGTTGCTCGTTCGAGCTGGCTACCCAAACGCAGATTCGATCGCCGCTCTGTTCGTCGCGGGCCTGGCCCTGTTCTCAGCTGTCCGCTTGATGCGCCGCAGCGTCTACGTGCTGATGGACACGGCCTCCGACGACGTGGCCGAGCGCAAGGCGCGGGGCGCGATCGAAGCGATTCCTGACATCGTCAGCCTCAGGCGCTTGCGCATGCGCGAGGTCGCCGGCCGGCACTTCGCCGACATCGTCGTCGGTGTGCCAAGCGACGCCGATCTCAGCTATGGCCATGCCGTCGCCAGCGCCGTGGAGCTGGCGATCGAGCGTGAGCTGCCAGGTAGCGACGTGGTCGTGCACATCGAGCCGGACGGCGCGGGGCGTGCGTCCTCCGCACAGGTGTCCCACTCGACCGGCGCGCAACTGCTAATCCGTCTGGGACCGGCTGCCACGCGAGCCGATGCCGAAGCGCTGGCACGACACCTGCGCGCAGAGCATCCCGAGGTGCTCGACGTGACGATTCGAGCGCCGGGGAGGGCGATCGGCGAAAGCCCGCACGTCAGTTGAGATTGTCGCTGGGCGCCGAGCAGGTCAGCCGAGCTTCGAGACGTACCCCGCACAAGAGCAGAGTCGCGGGCGCTCAGCGCTCAGCTGGGAGCGGCTGCTCAGCCGGGGAGGCTGCGACAGGCTGCGGGCTCGCACCCCTCCTCTCCAGAAAACGTTTTTCCCAGGCTTCCTGATTGCGCTTGGCGTCGAGCACAAATGGCGAATAGCCGATCGCCTTGACGATCAAGCGGTTGATCTGATCCCAAGGAGAGGGCAGGGGCCGCAGCACGTCTACGAACAGCACCACGCGCGTCTCCTCGGTGTCGTTCCAGACCTCGTGGTTGAAAGTGTCGTCGAAGATCAGGCTCTTGCCAGCTTCCCAGTGGCGAATGTCATCGCCCACCCTGATCCTGCACTGCTCGGCCTGTGTTGGCACGATCAGCCCGAGGTGGTAGCGCAACACCCCCTTGTAGGGACCACGGTGATCGAGGATGTGCTTGTGCGGCGAGAGGATCGAGAACATGGCGGTCGTCATCCCCGGAATCTGGCGCATCAGCGCAGCCGTCTCAGGGCAGGTCTGCACCCCGAGTTTGGCCTCGAAGCCGTACCCGTAGAGGAAGTAGGTCTTCCAATCGTCATCGTCGGTGATCTCGATCTGGTCCTTTGAGATGTCCTGGAAGTTGGGCAGCGCCTCACGGTCGCCGAGCACGCCTTCGAGCTCATGCAGGATCGTCTGCCAGTTGGCCTCGACCTGTGCGATCCAGGGAAACCGCTCGGCGGGAAAGAACGTCGTATCGCCCACCAGTGAGCGCTTGCCGATGAACCGCTCCACCGGAGCCAGTATCCGTTCGCCGACAGCGATCGTAAGCTCGACGGTCCGCTCCCAAATTGACTTCTTCATTTGTGCCTCCTCGCTTCCGCCTGCGTTTGGAAGATGTTGGCACACGCTTGGGAAGGATTCGGACCGGGGAGTGTCATAACGTGAGGCAACCCAAACTGACGGAGGAACAGGCCGTGAGACTCTCCAAAGCAAGAAAAGCATCAGCCCGACGCACCCCGATGTTCTCGCTGCTGGCGCTCGTGGCCGTGATGGTGGCGCTGGCGGGTTGCGGCAGCTCGAAAGAAACGAGCTCCTCCGCGTCCACCCCTGCCGCGTCCACTCCGGCTACGACAAGTGCCAGTACCCCGACAAGCTCGACGGCCACCACAACGAGCCCAGCGCCTGCATCCGGCGCGCTCAGCCTAGCCGCAAACCCCGAAGGTCAGCTGAAATACAACACCAGCACGCTGACAGCCAAAGCGGGCAAGGTCTCGATCGACTTCACGAACATGTCGCCGCTCGAACACAACGTGACCATCGAATCCTCCTCGCACGCAGTGGTGGGCGCCACGCCGACGTTCAAGGGCGAAAGCAAAACGCTCAGCGTGACGCTGAAATCGGGCACCTACAAGTTCTACTGCTCGGTCCCAGGCCACCGTATGGCGGGCATGGAAGGCACGCTGGTTGTGAAGTGAAAGGGCGATGCCCCCCGCGCGCGCGGGGGGCATGCCTCGAATCGTTGTGTTAGGCGGCCTCGCGCAGCGCCGCGAGCTCTGGCGACTCGGCCAACTTCTTCAGCGCCCGCTGCTCGAGCTGGGAGGCACGCTCCGCGGAAAAGCCAAGGCGCTTACCGATCGCGGTCAGCGTCTGCGGCTCCTCGCGCCCCGTCCCGAAGCGAAGCGTGAGCACGGTCCGCTCGGTGTCGGGCAGCTTGGCGATCGCGTTGTGCACGATGCGCTCGCGCTCGTTGTCCCAAGCGCTGTCCTCGGGCGCCTCTGCGTCAGAAGGCAGCAGATCACCCAGGGCGGTATCGCCGTCGTCGCCGACCTGCTGATCGAGCGAGACGAGCGCGGCGCGCTGGTGGCGAACCTCCTCGACCTGCTCGATCTCAAGCCCGGTCTCCTCGGCGAGCTCCTCGAGCGTCGGCTCACGGCCGAGCCTGACCGACAGCTCGCGCTCGACGCGTCCGACCTTGCGCGAGCGCTGAGCGACGTGCACGGGCAGGCGGATGGTGCGCCCCGAGTTCTCGAGCCCTCGTTGGATGGCTTGTCTGATCCACAGGGTGGCGTAGGTTGAGAATCTGAACCCCTTGCGCCAGTCGAACTTCTCAGAGGCCCTGATCAGGCCGAGCATGCCCTCCTGGACTAGATCGGCGAGCGGCAGCCCCTGGTTCTGGTAGCGCCGGGCGTTTGAGGCAACGAGCCTCAGGTTCGAGTTGATCATCGTTTCCTTGGCGCGCAGATCGCCACGCTCGATCTTCTGGGCGAGCTCGATCTCCTGTTCGGGAGTGAGCAGTGGGTAGCGACGCGAGTGCGCGAGCAACTGGTCGACAGACTCCGGGATGAACACCTCGGGTGTCATATCGATGGTGGGGGTGGGCTTTGTGGTGGCGTCTGGCATAAGCGTCTCTCTAACAATTATGTGGCGAGGGCCTCGGCTCGCCGGCCTTCGGCCGGCTGCGCCACCCTCGTAATCCGATGCTTGGAGTCGGAATTATACGTCGCGATAGTTGCGTTGTCAACCATTATTCGTGGATTGGGTCCTCGATCTGGTTCGACGCCTGAGGGGTCGCAACCTTCCTACGCAGGACATAACCCGCGAAACCAGCAAAAGCTCCGCAATTTGGGCGATAAACACGAAAGGACTGCACTAAGGGCTCTACCCGCTTGCGGCCGTCGCATATCAAGCATCGGACGATTTGTCGGCTTTGATTAAGGATTTGAGGTTCGTGCCTGGACGCTGAGCACTCTTTCAAGGACGTCCGGTCGTAAGCTCCTTCGCCGTGAGCGACGATAAGCGAGACAGCACAGGCGGCGGCGGCGGATCTGAGCGCCAACAACCCGGTCAGCCCAGCCCCCCTGTCGAGGAGCGCTCGCGTCTGTTCTCGCCCACGCTGCTCGAGGGCCAGATCGCGATCGTCAGCGGCGGTGGCAGCGGCCTTGGACGCGAGATGGCATTGGAGCTTGCTCGCTGCGGTGCGCGAGTAGTCGTGTGTGGCCGCCGCGAGGAGCCATTGCTGGAAACCGTGTCTCTTTGTCCGCGCGGACTGATCGAGGCACAGGCGTGCGACATTCGCGAGGAGCGGCAGGTCGATGCGCTAGTCGATCAGGTGCTGGAGCGCCATGGTCAGATCGACCTGCTCGTGAACAACGCTGGTGGACAGTTCCTGGCGCCCGCGGAGTCGATCACGCCAAAGGGCTTCAGGACGGTCATCCGGCTCAACGTAGAGGGCACGTGGCTGATGACGCACGCGGTCGCGACCAAGGCGATGATCCCCTCGGGGAGGGGCGGCAAGGTCTTCAGCGTGACACTCTCCCCGCACAACGGCATGCCGGGCATGGCTCATTCGGGCGCCGCACGTGCGGCTGTCGAGAACCTAATGCGCACGCTCTCGGTCGAGTGGGCGCGCTTTGACATCCGTCTGCTCGCGCTGGCCGCGGGCCAATTCGAGACGCAGACGCTGTTGACCAAGTACCCGGCGGCGATCGTCGATCGCATCGCGCACACGATCCCGCTAGGGCGAATGGGCAGCGAGCGAGAGTTCGCCTGGCTCGTCGCCTACTTGGCCTCGCCCGCCGGCGACTTCTTCTCGGGGGCCGTGATCACAATGGATGGTGCCCGCGACGACTGGCTGGGACCGTGGCCGCCTGCGCAGGCCGCCGACGAGCAGGGCACCCCGCTCAGCGAGGAGCGTCGTGGATGAACTCGAGTGCGGCGATTAGGCGCGTGAGCTCGCGCTAGGTGCCTGCCGAGGCGCTTTGCCATCCGGTCGAGAGCCTATGTTCGCGAGTGCAGCATGAGCCCGGTGCTAAATGCGCCCCAACAAACGCTCATCCCAGGTCAACACATAGATGAGTAATTTGTGGGCGTACTCGTCTAATGCAAGTAGTGCTAGTGCTACACAGACACGATGTCACAGCAAGACCGAAAAGAGCCAGACCCCGCACTGGACCCTGAGCGGCCCCACGGCCTTGATCCCAAGCGGCTGGTCGATAGGCGCACGCTGCTCAAGAGCGGGCTGCTGGCCGGTGGCGCGCTCGCGGGTGGCGGTGTGGCGCTTGCCGACTTCATCGCAAAGCAGGAAGCAAGCTCTGGTGGGCTGCACGTAAGCGCCCACGCCGCCAAGGCGCACCATGGCGGCACGAAGGAAGCTCACGGGCAGGCCGAGAATGCCGTAAAGCAACAGCCTGGCTCCGGTGAGCGCTTTCGCCAGCCCAACATCCTTGTGATCATGGTCGACCAGCTGCGTACTCCGCAGTGGTTCTCCGCTGCCGACAGCGCCGCTGCGCAGATGCCCAATCTCGCGCGGTTGCGCAACGGGGCCGTGTCGTTTGCCAGCCATTACACGGCTTCCAACGACTGCACGCCCTCGCGTGCGGCGCTGGTGACAGGCCTTCACACCCACCAGACGGGTTGCATGATCACCGGCGGCAGCACGCTGGACCCGGGTTTTCCGACATGGGGAACGATGCTGCGCGAGCAGGGCTACCGCACATATTGGTATGGCAAGTGGCACTTGACGCACGGCGACAACCTGTGGGACTCCTCCGAAGATTCCGGAGCGCTCGAGCCCTACGGTTTCACCGGCGGCACCTACCCGTCGCCCGACGGTGCGCCAGGGCAGGGTTGGCGGGTCGATCCGCACATCGTCACGCAGTTCGAAAAATGGTTCCCCGGGGCGCCCAAGCACGAGCCTTGGTGCACGACGGTGTCGTTCGTCAACCCGCACGACATCGCCTGGTGGTATCGCTGGAGCCAGCGCTTTGCCTCCGAGGCCGAACCGCCGAGCGTCGTGGGCGAACTGCCGCCGAATTTCGAGACGCCCGAAGAAATGGCCGCCAAGCACAAGCCGCTATTGCAGCGCTCGCTGCAAGACACCGCTCAGGTCTCCTTTGGCACGGTCCCCTATAGCGGCCCCGAACTCGAACAGGCGTGGCTGCCGTTCCTGGACCTCTATATGCAGCTGCTTGGAGAGGTGGACGGTCACATAGGCGCCGTGCTCAACACGCTCGCGAGTCGCCCGGAGGTGGCAGCCAACACGGTCATCCTGTTCACCTCCGATCATGGTGAGTATGGCGCGTCGCACGGCATGCGCGGCAAGGGCGCAAGCGCCTATGAGGAGGCGATCCGCGTACCGCTAATCGTCAGGGACCTGCGGGAGAAGCCGGTCACGAAGGCCCCAGCGCAAACGCGCACCGGACTCACCTCGAGCGTCGACGTGGCGCCCCTGTTGCTGGACATCGCGACAGGCTTCTCCGCTTGGCGTAAGGACAGCGACTACTCGCAGATCGCCTCCCGCCACGAAGTCGGCGCGATGCTGAGCAATCCCTTGGCTCCAGGGCGCGATTACGTGCTGCACGCCACCGACGAGACCGTGACCGAGTTTGCGCTCGAACCGTACGCCGCCGAAGCGCCGCTACACGTCGTTGCGCTGCGCACGCCCAAGGCCAAGTACGCGACCTACTCGAACTTCGCCCCGGACAGCATCAAGCTGTTGGACGCCGGCCGCGAAACAGAGCTGTACGACTACAGCACCCCGGAGGGCCGCATGGAGCTGGAGAACCTAGCCGGCAACAGCGCTCTGGAGTCCAAGTTGGATGCACAGTTGCAGCGGGCGATCCGCGAGGAGTTGCGTGAGCCGCTGCCCACCCGTCTCTACAAAGCGCACAAGCGAGGGCTGCTCGACTATTTCAACACTGCCGGTAAGGCTGCCCTCAAGGCAACCGAACGGCGCCGTGAACGCGCGGAACGCGAAACCGAAGAAGAAGCACCCTTCGGCGAAGAACCGGCGCTTACGACCAGGGCAAGGCCAAACGGGCGCCATCGCCTACATGCCGGCAGGCAAGCACCCAGGCGCCGGGATATCAGACGGCTAAGTTGAGCGTTCCGCGGCGTGCAGTCCGGAAATGGTCCAAACGCCGAAGAGCACGATGAGCCCCAGCGCACAAGCGAACGCCAGCAGCGTGTGATCGTGCACACCGGAGATCAACCCACGTCCGGCCCCAAGGAAGGCGCTCGACGGGTTGACGCTCGCCACCGCGTGAATCCAGCCTTTGAGCAGCGAAAATGGCACGTAGACGGGCGCCAGGAACAGAATCAAGAAGACCGGCGTTTGCATCAGCGGCCCAGCTTGGATCGAGCGGAAGCGGAATGCGACTCCGGCAGCCCAGCCGTAGCCGACGAGCACGAGCAGCAGGGCAAGAACGTAGAGACCGAACATGTCCACGCCGTCTCCGGTGACACGCATACCCGCCAACAGCGCCACCGAGGTCACGACGGTGAGTGTGATCACTGCACGCGTAAGCGCCACGAGCGCGTACCCGAGCACGATCCCGCGGCGGTTGCTGGCCGCGAGCATCAGCCGCCGGGCGACCCCGCTTTCGAAGTCGATAGCGACCGTGAAGCCGGTGAACAAACCGCTGAACAGTGCCGACTGGATGAGCACGAAGACGAATTGAAAGGCTGTGTAGCCGGCGGGAAAGTCAAACCCCGGTACCGACCCGAGCGCCGAGAGCCCGCCGGCGAAGCTTGCCAGGAAGATGAGCGGGAAGACAAGCGAGGGCACGACCAGATCGGGGCGTCGCAGGTAGGTGTGCACGCTGCGCCAGGCGATCGCGCGAGCTATGCCCATTGTGCTGGCGCCAACCGGGTGGTCGGTGTTCGCGCTCGTTCCCGGTGCCTTTGGCGCCGGACCCATGGCGGAACTTGCTCCGCTGCTCGCTGGCTCTGCCGGTCTCGCTCCAGGCGTCATGTCCTTTGCAGCCTTCCGCGTAGCGTCAGCACCACAAGTCCCAGGCCGACCACCAGAAGACCGACGGCGACGGCAAAGCCGCGCTCCAGCGCGACCGTGTCCCAGCCCACGATGAACAGGCTGCGAAACGCCTCGATCAGGTAGGAGATCGGGTTCCATGTCGCGATCGTGTGAAACCAACCGGTCTTCAACAGATTGCGTGGCAGATTGCCGGAGGAGAGGAAGATGAACACGAAGAACAGCGGGAACATCCCTTGCACGGCCTCGCCGGAGCCGGTGCGAAGCGCGGCCGCGCAGCCGATGGCCCCAAACGCGGTTGCCGCGAGCGAGCCGAGCACGATCACCACGAGCGCGCCCGCCACGCCCGCGTCAAGGTGTGCTCCGAAGAGCAAGCCGATCAGGATGTAGATGCCCGACTGAAGCGCGCCGAGCACGGCGACGCCGAGGAGCAGCCCGACGATCAGTGCCAGCCGGCGCATGGGCGTGAGCGCGAGCCGGTTGAAGAAGCCGCTCTCGATGTCCTCGGCGAGGTTGGTGCCGGTGTTGATCAACGAGAACATGCTGCCCTGGATGAAGGCCACGGCTATCGCAAAGGAGATATAGGAGTGCGTGGGAAAGCCGGGCAGCCGCGTCGCGGACTGCAACCCACTCGCGTTGACGGCCAAAAGCAGCACCGGGAAGAACACGATCGGGAACATCTGGAAGGGCTGGCGCAGCGTCTTCAGCGTCGAGCGCTTGGCGAGCGCGGCGATCTGGGTTGTGATCAGTGCGCTCACGCGACGGCAGGCTCGACGGAGGACGCCTCTTTGTCCTGCTCGTCGGCGCTGTCGGCGGCGCCCTCGAGCGACCTCCCCGTCTTGGCCAGGAAGACGTCGTCGAGGGTGGGGGAGTGCAGACGCAGGTCCGCAACCTTCAACCCCTCTGAGTCGAGCACACGCACGATCTCGGCCAAGTCGCCGGCCCCCTCAGGAAGTTGGGCGGCCACGCCGCCCGCGGAAGCGGCAGTCTCAGGACCGAAGCGGTGCAATACGCTCGCCAGGCGCTCACGATCGCCGGGATCCTGGGGGACCGCTTCGACCGTCTGGCTTGCTATCTCTGCCTTCAGTTCGATCGGTGTGCCCTCGGCGACGATCTTGCCGTGGTCGATGATGCCGACACGATCGGCCAGCACGTCGGCCTCCTCCAGATATTGCGTGGTCAGGAAGACGGTCACGCCGTCTTGCGCAAGCCGCCGTACCTCGTCCCACAGCGCAGCGCGGCTCTGCGGGTCAAGGCCGGTCGTGGGCTCGTCGAGAAACAGCAGTCGCGGGCGGTGAAGCAAGGCAAGCGCCAGGTCCAGGCGACGCTTCATGCCGCCCGAGTAGGTGCCGATCTTGCGCTCGGCCGCTTCGGTCAGCCCGACACGCGCCAGCAGTTCCTTGCCGCGCGCCTCGCGCTCGCTCTTGGGTAGACCATGGAGAGCGCTCTGCAGACGCATGTGCTCACTGCCGGTAAGGAATGGGTCGAGCGCCGACTCCTGCAAGGAGACGCCAATCGCGCGCCTAACCTGCGGACCTTGGTGGACGACGTCGAGGCCCGCCACGCGGGCGCTGCCTGAGGTTGGCGGCAGGAGCGTAGTCAGCACCAGCACAGTCGTCGACTTGCCTGCTCCGTTGGGGCCAAGGAAGCCGTAGATTTCCCCTGGGGCAACACGCAAGTCGATGCCGTCGACGGCACGCACGCCACCCTTGAAGACGCGTACCAGCCCCTCTACTTCGATTCCGTTGTCGAGATCGCTCATCGACTGGACGTTATATCCAGTATCTGACGGATATCTAGCAGCCCTAGACGAAAAGTTCGTCGGGGGAGGCGATGATGCGCAGGTGATCGTTGACGCCAGCGATCGTAAATAGGCGCTGAACTTGCTCGGTGCCGGGCGTCAGCGCCAGCTCTTGACCATTCTGACGTGAGTGCTCATGCGCGGCGAGGATCACACGCAGCCCCGCCGAATCGACGAATTGGAGATCCTGCAGGTCGAGCACCATGATCGTGCTCGATGCGTCGCCGGCGCGGTCGAGCGCCTCTTGCAGAAGCGGCGCGCCGAGCAGGTCCAGTTCGCCGTGAAGTCCAAGTACGACCCTGTCCGACTCGTTGCGGACATCGATGCGTAGATGCTCCCCTGGAGATGCCACTCCGGGAAATCTTAGCGCCGCCGGGCCTTCGTTTGCGATGCGCGCAAAGCCAACAGCGCTAGATCGTCGCGGAGCCCGAGTTTGGCGTGCTCGAGAGCCACGTCCTCGACGTACTTAAGCAAGCTGTCTAGATCTAGCAGGGGCGCCTGGCGGCACAGTTCGATCAGGCCCGCCTCGCCCAACTCCACGTTCGGGCGGCCGGCGTCTGTGACGCCGTCGGTGTACAGCAACAGCGTCTCACCGCCGGTCAGCTCGATCTCGGTCTCGACGATCTCGATCGGGTCGAGCACGCCCAGCAACGTCCCCGGCCGGCCGATCATCTGCGCCTGTCCGTCACGGCCGATCAACAGGGGCGGGGGATGGCCTGCGAGTGAGACCGTCAGGTGCGTCTCTGTGCCGGTGTGTCGAGCCACGACCAGGCATACGGTGCAAAGGTCACTCCCAGGCGGCTGGCGCCGCAGCGCGCGGTGCAGCGTCTCAAGCATTTCAGGCGGCGATTGATCGCTCATAGCCGCGGCGCGCAACGTGTGGCGTGCGAGCGCCGTCACCCCGGCGGCACGTGGACCCTTGCCGCAAACGTCGCCGATCACGAGCATCCAGCGATCTGGCCCATAGTCGAAGACGTCATAGAAGTCGCCGCCGACTTCGTTGAGCTCTCCGGCGGCGCAATAGCGCGCTTGGACCTCTAGCCCTGGGATTTCTGGCAGCGACTCGGGCAGCAGCGCTTGCTGGAGAGTTTGCGCGATGCGTGAGCGCTCGGTGTAGAGACGGGCGTTTTCCACGGCGGTGCCGGCGCGACGGCCGAGACGTTCGGCAAGCGCGAGATCGGCAGGGGAGAGGCGGCGCATCGACTCGGCCGAGACGAGCGTGATCGCGCCGATCGGGCCGGTGGCGCCGATCATCGGCACGATGATCACCGCGGTCGCTCCGATCGCGCTGAGCAATTCGAGGTGCTGGTTGTCCCGTGCGTATTGGGCGAGCGCATCGGCGGGAATGTCGGTGTAGATACGCGCTTCGCCGGTACGGATCACCTCCGGCACGCCGGCCGCCTCATCCAGCGAGGGCCGGTAGTCACGGTTGAGCTGCTCCGCCAGCTCGAGCTTGGCCGGATCTGGATGGTGGACCGCGACGCGTTCGATCTCGTCTTTTTCGTTGACGAGTTCGACCGCGCACCAGTCAGCGATCTGGGGCACGGCCAGGCGCGCTATGCGCTGCAGCGTCTCGGAGTAGTCAAGCGAGGAAGCCAAGACCCTGCTTGCCTCGGCCATGAAGCTTTCGGCCAGTTGCACGCGCTTGACCTCGGTGATGTTCTCGAAGACGTTCACCACGTAGGCGATGCGTCCGCTCTCGGGATCGGTGATCGGCGACGATCTGACGATCAGCCAGCGCTCCTCTCCGGTGGCAAGCACAACGTTACGGACCAACAGTGGCCCAGGTGTCTCACCCGCGAACAGCTGCCTACCCGGCATGTGCTCGAGGTCAAGCCGGCGGC
>DASYNL010000032.1:0-220687 GCA_036008605.1 Solirubrobacteraceae bacterium
CACACCCGTGGAGCTAGGTTCGATCCCACCGACCACCCAGCGGATGCCGCCTTCGGTGCCGGCGGAGCTGTCGTCGATCACGAACAGGAACAGTTCGGCAGCTTTAGCAGGCACTTTCTGCCAGGAGAGCGCAGGCGAGAGTCCGGCGCCGGCGCAGGTGTAGGAAATGGGGATCGCGCCGTTGCGTTCGAAGGTAGGACTGGAGATAGAGAAGGCCCCTGGCGCGGTGTAGACCTCGCCGCTTACGTTCGAAGCGGAGGAGCTCGACGAGGAACTACTAGTCGAGGAGCCACTCGAGGTGGAGCCTGATGTTCTACCGGCGGAGCTCGTGGCTGTGAGATCTTCCGGCTTGCCTTTGTACTGCTTGCAGTCTTCCATCACATAGCCAGGTTTGCAGTCGGTGTAGCCCTTCCAGTGGGCACGAAAGCTGTTCTCGAAGGCAGTCAGCAAGGCCGTGCGCTGAGCGCCACTCTTGCCGGCGGTGACCTTCGCGGCGATCTTTGCGGCAAGCAGTTCCACCTTGATGCGGGCCAGCAGATCGGCTTCGGTCTCACCGGACTTGGCAAGGTACTTCTTCAGGGAGCCGGTCTTGGGAAAGCTCTCGTGCACGAGCTGGGCGTAGCGCTGCTTGACTTCGGCTTCGGAGACCTCGATGTGGCGCGCCGCCGCCTCGCCGAGCACCCACTCCGAGGTGATCAGGAAACCGAGTGCCTGATGGGACGGGGAGCCGGCAGAGCCGAGCGCGGTCTCGACCGCGAGCCAGTGCTGATAGCTGGCCTTGGGGATCGGAGTCCCGGACACATAGGCAACCGCGTCAACTGTGGCCGTTTTGCCCTGTGCAGGCGCAGATGCGGGGGACACGGGTACCCCGGGCGTGGAGCTGGAAGAGCTACCTCCGCAACCCGCCAGCAGACCAACGGCCAGCAGCGAGAGCGCGGGCAGGCAAAAGACCCACGCACGCACATAAACCCCTTCCTTCCCAGTGCTTCTCTTCATCCTCGCGGGAAGGCTATCCACTCGTCCTAAAGCTCAGCGAAAGTGACCGCGGCCCATGTCTCGGGTCGCCTGGTCACAGGATCCTCGACCAGCGCAAATCGCCGTGGAGAAAGTGCTCAGGGCGAGCACATACCCGATGTCTACCGCTCCCAAGCTGGGCAGGCGATGCGGTAGTCGCAAAGCCCGCAAACGCTCGGTGAGGGAGTCGGCTCGAAGCGCTGCGCCATAATCGCCTCGCCAACCTCAGCGACGACACGCGCAATCCAGTCGGGGTCCATCTCGGCGCTCGGGACCGGCACCTTCAGATCGTCGAGTACGTAGTAGTAGGAGAGGCGCTCGGCCTCGACCTGCCAGGACTCGCGCGCACCGACCGCGTATAGCGACAGCTGTACATCGTCAGCGAGCTGCTCCGCGCTCTTGGGCCGCGAGGTCTTGTAGTCGATCAACTCGTAGCTTCCGTCTGCAAGCTTGTCGACGCGATCCACCCGCCCCCGCAGGTGAT
Source organism: Solirubrobacteraceae bacterium (assembly GCA_036008605.1). Lineage (GTDB taxonomy): Bacteria > Actinomycetota > Thermoleophilia > Solirubrobacterales > Solirubrobacteraceae > Palsa-744. The sequence continues at coordinate 1,499 of DASYNL010000032.1, forward strand.
GGGCTCCGAGCTTGAAGGAGAAGGAGCGCTCGAACCAAACCGGCTCGGCCTCGTGGGCCTCCAGGCGCCGGTGATAGAGCACGAGCGCCGCGCGCGCCTTGACGTGTAGTTCGCTTGTGCCCTTCAGGGTGCGCTCGCGGTCGCTGTCGCCGAAGCCGCCGCGGCGCCAGCACCCCTCGAACAACTCCATGATCTGCTCGACGGTCGTGTGTTCGGCGGCGTGGTAGCGCTCCAGCACTTGGTGCACGGCGATCCCAAAGCGCTGGTGCAAAGTCTGCGCCGAGGGAATCTTCAAGACTCGTCCAAGCTTGTAGCGAAGTGGGCAAGCCCTGTAGGTGTCGATGTCCGAGGCCGAGAGCACGAGCCCGTCCCCGCGCCTGGGCAGGAATGCCTGTAGCGACGGTTCCTCGCGACGCGCAAACGCGCTGAGCGCAGGCGCGGCGACAGCGGCTTTGGACGACGGCGGAGCAACTAAAAGCTCGACATGAGCTGCGTCTGCGGGCTGCGCCCCAAATGACTCGGAGACACCCGACTCCAGCCCAGCTTGCGCGGCGGCGCCGGCCTCCGCCTGACCTCGCTCGCTCGCGAGCAGCGCCTCGTCAAGCGTCGAGGTCTGGAAGATCTCACGCTGCAGTGGCGTGCAGGCGGCTAGCAAGCGCTGGTTGATGTCGGCAAGCGCCTCGGCCAAGCCCTGCCCTGCCGGCCGGTCCCTGAGCGCCGCGAGCTTCACCAGCTCCAGGTAGCGCACAACGCCGTGGGAGATGTCGAGGTCGGTGTCCAGGCGCAGCTCGCCAAGGCGCCCAGCGATGCGTAGCGCACCGCCGAGCACCTCCTCGCGCATCAGCTCGACAGTTGCCTCCAACGTCTGCGCGCGCGCCTGCGAGATCCGTTCGCCGCCGAGCAACCGCGCCTCCGACGCAGCCGTCAGCTCCGCCGCCAGCTCCCGTGGACTGCACTCCAAACGTGGTCGCAGCGCCTCGAAGGCGACCCTCGCTTCCTCGTGCAGCTCCCGAAAGCGCTCGATCCGCTCGCGTGCCTCGGGCGGCATCTGCGGGGCCTCGATCGCCGGCCCGAGCGCCGCCACGATGTCGAGCTTGGCCTTACGCGCCACCTGCACCACACGCGCGATGTCCACCTGACGCAGCTCGATCGGCGGACGCCCAAGCGCGCGCACGACCGCCGCGGAGTCGCTGGGGTCGGTAAGCAACCGCAGCCAGGCCAGCACATCGCGGGCACCGGCACGCTCGAAGAACGTGCCCGCCGCCTCCACGTCGCGCAGCCCATCAGCAGAGGAGGCAATCGCAGTTCGAGAAACGGCCACACAGCAAGAATACGAGTGCGTGTTGGCGCGAGCCGTCCGAGCATCCAAAGGCACGAACTTTTAATCCAAAAAACAGCTGCTGGAAAGCACCCCTTTGCGCGGGGCGTACGCTCTAGCAGTGGACGGTGTCGACTGGAACGTGGCTCAGCGCGTCGGCGAGATGCTCGCCGGGAGTACGCCGTACCTCGGTTCCGAGGCGAGCGGAGTGCAGTCGTTGGCCGAGCGGTTCGCAGCGCGCGTCGGCGCCTATACCGGCCTGCAACCCCCGGAGCACCTGCCGACGCTGGAGCTGATCGACCGTCCCAGCTGGATCGAAGCCAACATCGCGACGATGCGCCCGCTGCTCGACCCGCTCACCAAGCGCCTCGGTAGCGGCACGGGTCCGCTAGCACCGGCGATGCGCTCGATCACCCAGCTCTTGCTCGGCGCACAGGTGGGCGCGATCACCGGGATCCTCTCCCAGCGCGTACTCGGTCAATACGACATCGCGCTACTGGACCCAGAGCAGCCGCCAAGACTCTTGCTGCTGGCGCCGAACCTGGCCCAAGCCGCACGCAACCTAGAGCTCGACCGTGAGCAGTTCACAGCCTGGGTCGCAATCCACGAGGTCACCCACGCCGTCCAGTTCGGCGGCGCCCCATGGCTGCGCGACTATCTCGGCGGCATGCTGCGCGAGCTGATCGAGGGCATGCAGGTCGGCGTCAAACTCGGCGGCCTGGCAAAAGTCCCCGACCCTTCGGACTTGCGCGCGCTCGTTGGGCGGCTGCTGGCCGGCGAGCTCTTGCGCGTCGGGATCGGCGAGGATCGTTGGGCGCTGGTCGAGCGCATGCAGGCCACGATGTCGCTGATCGAGGGTCACGCCGAGCACGTGATGGACGCCGTCGGTGCGGAGGAGCTGCCGAGCATGGAGCGCATGCGCGTCGCGATGAACCGCCGCCGGCGCGAGCGCGGCTGGCCGTGGCGCATCCTCGAGAAGCTGCTCGGCTTGGAGATGAAGATGCGCCAGTACGAGATCGGGCGCTCCTTCTGCGACGAGGTCGTCGCGCAGGCAGGTCCGAGTGCACTGACGCTCGCCTGGAGCTCAGCCGAGATGCTCCCCAGCATGAGTGAGCTGGATGATCCGGCCGCGTGGCTGGCGCGAACACGCGTTCCGCTGCTACCAAGCTGAAGGCCTCTTTCCACCCCTTCGTCGGTGGGACGCAGGGTTCATAGCTTTTCTTTACAGCGTGTTCACCCCGAGTTGAGATTGGCGTGTAACCATCCTTCTACAGTGGGTTAGGAACATGTGTTCGGTGCTAAAGTGGTGCCGACCAGAACAAGTGTGCCCCCCAAATAGGAGAACGCCTCCCAAATGGCAACAGCCAAGTCCACACCTGCAAGCAGCGCCAAGCCGCGCCGCTCCACCACACCAAAGAGCGCAACACGCGCAAAGAGCACCGTACGCGCAAGCGCGCCGCGGGCAACCACTTCCAGCGCCTCCAGCAAGCGCTCAACCACTGCCGTGAAGAACCCGACGGTCGGCTCCTACGCCGAGCGCGCCGTACTGATCCCCGTCGGCGCGGCTCTGATCGCGCGCGAACAGGTGCTTGCGCGCGTCAACGACACGATCGAGAGCTACGCAAGCCCGGCAAGGGCAAACGCGCAGCTGCGCAAGTTCGAGCGCCGTGGCAACACCGCCCGCAACCGCCTCGAGCGCGAGGTGCGCAAGACGCGCGTGCGTGTCGAACGTGAGGTGCGCCAGACGCGTGCCAGCGTCGAGCGCGAGGCGCGCCGTGTCCAGCGCGAGGGCGAAGATCTAGCCAACAAGGTTCAGGAGCGCATCCTCAACCTCGTCTAGCGACTTCCCCCGTCCCAGACCGGAGAGGCTGGGAACGGGAAGGTCTGCCGGCCTCATATCCCGCCGGTAGTAGAAGCACCCTCTCCTCCCTCGCCGCCGGGCGGTCCCCCTACCGCCCGGCGGCATTTTCTTTGGTCGCGCTCCCCAAAAGTCCCACTCCATAGTGCCTCCGCTTGTCGGACTCAACCAGTCGATCCGCCGCTTCCCACCTAGCTCCAGAGCGTGTCCTGGCTCGATAGTCGGGGCTGGTACTCCGGGTTTGGCAGAATGCGAGCAGACATGAACCGCGATGAAGTCCTCAAGGCCCTAGAGGTCGTAATCGACCCGGAGCTGCGTCGCTCGATCGTCGAGCTCGAGATGGTGCGCTCGATCGACATCTCCGAGAACGGGGTAGTCGACGTGACCGTCTCGCTGACAACAGCGGGCTGCCCAATCCGCGGCCATTTCCAGACCTCCGTTGCTGAGGCGGTCTCGGCGCTGGAGGGCGTGACGCACGTCAACGTCTACTTCGACGTGCTCAGCGACAGCGAGAAGGCCAGCTTGCAGCAGAAGCTCGGGCGCGGCAGTCTGCCTGCCGGCTCGCTCGCCCAAGTATCGAACGTGCTGTGCATCGGCTCTGGCAAGGGCGGCGTCGGCAAGTCGACGCTGACGGCAAATCTCGCGGCGGCTCTGGTGGCCGACGGCAAGCGCGTGGGCATCCTCGACGCCGACGTGTGGGGCTACTCGATCCCGCGCATGTACGGCCTTGGCGCGACTCGCCCACCGGTCTCGCCCCAGCGCAAGATCGTGCCGCTGGAGTCCCAGGGAGTGAAGGTCATGTCGATCGGCTTCTTCCTCGAGGAGGACGCCGCGGTCGTGTGGCGGGGACCGATGCTGCACAAGGCGCTGGGCCAATTCCTGCAAGACGTCGAATGGGGCGTGCTCGATTACCTGCTGATCGACCTGCCGCCAGGCACCGGCGATGTCTCGATGACGCTCGCCCAAATGCTCCCGCAAGCACAGTTCGTGATCGTAACGACCCCGCAGGCAACAGCCCAGAAGGTCGCACGCCGCTCGGCTGAGATGGCAAACAAGGTGTCTTTGGAGATCTGCGGGGTGATCGAGAACATGTCCGGCTTCACCACCCCAAGCGGCGAGCGCTTCCCGATCTTTGGCGAGGGCGGCGGCAAGGAGTTGGCCGACGAGCTCGACGTGCCGCTACTCGGCAAGGTGCCGCTGACGATGCCGTTGCGTGCACAGGCAGACAGTGGCCTACCGCTGGTGATCGAGGACCCGGACGACCCGGCGTCTCAGGCGATCCGCCAGGCCGCGCGCGGACTCATAGCGATGGCGCCGCTGGAGCTGCCAACGCTGCCCCTAGTAGAAGTGACATCGCCGAGCCCGCCGGAACCGCCCGCGAGCCCGAAGCCGGCAGGTATGTCGCTCCCGATGGCCTGAGGAAGGTCTTCAAAAACAGGGCTGCACGTCTATACCCCCTTCGCCTGCCCGGGGATCCAGGCGAAGCCCCCTACTTCGCGTTGGCGAAGTACTCTGCGTTGATCGAGGCGAACTTCTGCCACTCGTCCGGGAGCTGGTCCTCGGCAAAGCACGCGTCCACCGGGCAGGCCTCGACGCACGCGTCGCAGTCGATGCACTCCTCCGGATCGATGTAGAGCATCTCGGCCGCGTCGTAGCCGGGCTCGTCAGGCGTCGGGTGGATGCAATCCACGGGGCACACCTCGACGCAGGAATTGTCCTTCGTGCCAATGCACGGCTCAGCGATTACGTAGGCCATTCGCTTCCTTCTCGATTCGTTTGGTCGGGGACTACAAGTTGCGGGACGACGAATAGTAGCGAGGCCGCTCAATAGCACACCGGGAATGAGTCACACAAGCGAGGGCCGGCCGCGCCCCGCACTCCGCTAGCTTTGGGCGATGCTCCTGCTCACCGGCGCCACCGGGCTCGTCGGCTCCGCCCTACTGCGCCGCCTCATCGCAGAAGGACAGCCCGTCCGCTGCCTCGTGCGCGACCCGCGCCGGCTTGGCCCGCAACGCGTGCGCGTACAGATAGCCCTCGGCGACCTGGCCGACCCGCCGTCGTTTCGCAACGCGATGCGCGGAGTCAACACGGTGGTGCACCTGGCGGCGTCCGCGCGCGACCAACCGCGCGGCTCGATCGAGGAGCTGGCGGCGATCGCGACCTGGCGGATGGTCGAGGCGGCCCAGCGCGCGGGCGTAGAGCGCTTCATGTTCTTCTCCACGCTCGGCGCCTCGACGCATCATCGCGCGCGCCTGTTCCGCGCCAAGGCACTCGCCGAGCAGGCAGTACGCGAGTCCGACATGCACACAACCGTAATCGCCCCCTCGCTCGTATACGCACCCGGCGACCGCTGGCTGACCTTGATCGAGCGCTTGTCTTTGCTCCCGGTCGTGCCAGTGTCAGGGCGAGGCCGTGCCGTCTGCCAACCGATCTGGGCGGAGGACGTCGCCGCCTGCGTGGTCGCAGCGCTAGGCAAGTGCGGGGCAGCGGATGGAGTGACCCACGATCGCTACGAGCTGGCCGGGCCGCAGACGATGGCCTACAACGAAGTCCTCAACACCGTGCTGCGCTCGCTGGATCGCGAGCGTCCGCTGCTGCCGATCCCCACGCCGATGGTCTCGCGCACGCTACGGCTAGTCGAGCGAGCGATGCACGCAAGCACCCCCATCACATGGGATGAGGCAGAGCTTTTGGAGGCAAACATGGTGGCAAAGCGGGGCATCGCAGATGCACGATCGCTAGGGGTGAGCCCGGAGGCATTGCATGAGGTGCTCCAACAATGAACCTCTTGTATGAAAAACCGGCAAGATAGGTCGAATGGGTATCAGCCTGCTTCGGGGTAGCTCCCCACCACCGACTCAGTCCCGTCCTGATCAGGCCGAGTCGTTAAGACACTGGCGCTCGGCGACCCGCCCAAGGCACGGCTGCCTCGACCTGCGAGGCAAGCGCCAGCAGCGCAGTCTCGCCTGCGGGCCGACCCACTAGCTGCACGCCAAGCGGCAGTCCATCCTCGCCCTGATAGAGCGGCAGTGAGATCCCCGGCTGTCCGCTTGCGTTGAAGACGGGCGTAAACGGCGTGAACAGGCCCGAGCGCGTGAACGTGGACATCGGGTCGGGCGCGGCCGTGTTGAGCGTGCCGATAGGCAGCGGACGCTCAGCGAGCGCGGGGGTGAGAAGCGCGTCGTATGGGGCCAGGAAGCTCACCAGCTGGCGCGTGATCGCCTGCAACTGGATTTCCAGGGCAAGCCCCTGTACAGAGTTGAAGCTCTGGGTCATCTGATGGATCGCCCAACTCATCGGCTCCATGTCCTCTGTTGTGGGCTCGCGGCCGGCGACCATCCCGGAGTAGACGATCTGCAGCGCTATGTGGATCGAGAAGACCGCTCCGAACAGCTCTGAGAGGCCCTCGATCCGCCAGGGAGGGTCAACCTCCTCGACCTCATGGCCGAGTGAGCGCAGCAGCTCGGCGGCGTCCGTGACAGCCTGCGCGCAGATCGGGTCGACGGCGGCATTGGCGATCGGCGGGAACGCGGTCGCCGCGACCCGCAGCTTGCTGGGTGTGTGTGTCGCCGACAGCGCAAATGGCTCGAACGGTGGCGGCGCCCAGTTGGCGTCGCCCAACTCATAGCCGGCGAGCACGTCGAGGATCGCCGCCGTGTCGCCGACGGTGCGCGTCAGCACGCCATCGACGTCGAGCGGCGCTTCGCCGCGTTCAGGCGCCGCGGAGATACGCCCACGTGCCGGCTTCAGGCCGACAAGCCCACAACAGGCGGCTGGGATCCGGATCGAGCCACCGCCGTCGTTGCCGTGGGCGACCGGCACCATGCCCGAGGCAACCGCGGCCGAAGAGCCGCCAGAGGAGCCGCCAGGGGTGCGCTCCAGGTCCCACGGGTTGCGCGTCGGGCCGAATATACGCGCCTCGCTCACTGGCAAGATCCCGTACTCGGGCAGCGTGGTGGTGCCCACGATCACAAAGCCCGCCTCCTTGAAGCGGCGCGTAATGTTGCAGTCGTGCTCGGCCACATGCTCAGCCAGCAGCGAGCATCCAATCGTAGCTCTCAGGCCGGCAACCGGGCGATTGTTCTTGATCGCGATCGGCACGCCTGCGAATGGACGCTGATCGCCGGATTTGATCTGCTCGGCGGTCGCGAGCGCACGTTCGCCGTCGATCTCGACGAACGCGTTCAACTGGGGGTTGAGCTGCTCGATACGCGCTAGCGAGATCTCCACCAGCTCGCTCGAGGACACCTCGCCGCAGCGCACCATCGCGGCGAGCTCGGTCGCGGGGCGGAACATCAGGTCACTGTCGCTCACGGTACTCCTCCTCGTTGGGACCAGCGACGCCGGCCCATGGCCCGCAACGGAGCCTACCTGGCGGATTCCTGCGACGATATGAGCCTGCCCACAAGGCAGCCGGGTCGATGCCGGTGCAATCCAGCGGGGTCGACTCTCAACCGGTAATCAGCAGCCAGAAAGCGAGCGCCCATGAGCGAGGTCACAACACAGCCTCCCGCTTCATCATCTTCCGCATCACCTGCTTCCAGCCCACCCCCTTCCAGCCCGCCCCCTTCCAACGAAGTCCAGTCAGGCCTAGAGGGGGTCGTAGCCTTCGCCACCGAGATCGCCGAGCCCGACAGGGCCGGAGGGTCGCTGCGCTATCGCGGTGTGGACATCGAGGACCTGGTCGGCACAGTTCCTTACGAGCAGGTCTGGGGCCTGCTGGTAGACGGGCGCTTCAAGCCCGGCCTGCCCCCAGCCGAACCGCACGTCCTGACCGTACGCTCCGGCGACCATCGTGTCGACGTGCAGTCGGCGCTTGCGATGCTGGCTCCCGAGTGGGGCTTTAACGCGCTGATCGACATTTCCGACGAGCAAGTCCGCGACAACTTGGCAAGGGCCTCGGTTATGGCTTTGTCGTTTGTGGCCCAGTCAGCGCGCGACGCAGGCCAGCCGCCCGTGCCCCAGTCCGAGGTCGACAAGGGTCGCTCCATACCCGAGCGCTTCCTGATTCGCTGGCGCGGCGAGGTGAATCCGGATCACGCCAAGGCGATCGACGCCTACTGGATCTCCGCCGCCGAGCATGGGATGAACGCTTCTACGTTCACCGCGCGCGTGGTCGCCTCCACGGGAGCGGATTGCGCCGCGGCACTGTCGGCAGCCGTGGGCGCGCTCTCCGGCCCGCTGCACGGGGGTGCCCCGTCGCGCGTGCTGAAGATGCTCGACGAAGTGGAACAGACCGGGGACGCCGATGTTTGGGTCAAGAGCGCACTCGACCGCGGCGAGCGCTTGATGGGCTTCGGTCACCGCGTCTACCGTGCCGAAGATCCGCGTGCACGGGTGCTGCGACGCACCTGCCGGGAACTGGGATCACCGCGCTACGAGGCCGCCGAGGCGCTCGAGAAGGCAGCGCTTGCAGAGCTCACGGCCCGTAAGCCCGACCGCGTGCTCGCCACCAACGTCGAGTTCTGGTCGGCGGTTGTGCTGGATCTGGCCGAAGTGACGCCGGATCTGTTCACGCCGATGTTCACGTGCGCGCGTGTGGCGGGCTGGTCGGCTCACATCCTCGAGCAGAAGCGCGAGGCCAAGCTGATTCGCCCGACCGCCAAGTACGTCGGCGAGGGTCCACGGCCGGTATCAGCCGTCGAATAACCGCCACGTACGGCATGCAAGGCAGCAGCCGGTGGGAGCGAGAGGCAATGCTCGAAAAGGCAATGCCTAGAAGACCCAGTCATGCAACCAAATGGTTGCATTACGTAGAGGACCCGGCATCCTGCCGGGTCCTCTACACACCTATCGACCGAAGACGAGTGCGGCTGGAGCGCCGCACTCGCCGACACTCGGTCTGACTACATCATTCCGCTCATGTCCGGCATACCGCCGCCGGGCATACCGCCGCCTTCCTTCTCCGGCACCTCGGCGACGATCGCCTCGGTCGTGAGGATGTTCTTGGCGATCGACGCCGCGTTCTGCAGCGCCGAGCGCGTGACCATCGCCGGGTCGATGACGCCCGCCGCGACGAGATCGACGATCTCGTTCGTGGCCGCGTTCAGCCCTTCTCCGGTCTTGGCCTTGCGCACGTCGTTGACCACCACCGAGCCCTCGAGCCCAGCGTTCTCGGCGATCTGACGCAGTGGCTCCTCGAGGGCACGCAGCACGATGCGTGCTCCGGTCCGCTCGTCGTCTGAGCCGTCCGTAGATGCTCCGTCGCCGTCAACCGAGACAGCCGCCGATGCCTGCAGCAGGGCAACCCCACCGCCGGGCACGATGCCCTCCTCCAGCGCCGCGCGAGTTGCCTGCAGGGCGTCCTCGACGCGGTGCTTCTTCTCCTTCATCTCCGTCTCGGTAGCCGCGCCAACCTTCACGACGGCGACACCGCCGGAGAGCTTTGCCAGACGCTCCTGGAGCTTCTCGCGGTCGAAGTCGGAGTCGGTGTTCTCGACTTCGGCCTTGATCTGGTTGATGCGGCCCTTGATCGCCTCGGCATCGCCGGCACCGTCGACGATCGTGGTGTTGTCCTTGCCCACGACCACGCGACGAGCGTGCCCGAGCTGAGACACCTGAGTGTTCTCGAGCTTGAGTCCCATCTCCTCGGTGATGACCTCTGCTTTGGTGAGGATCGCGATGTCCTCGAGCATGCGCTTACGGCGATCGCCGAAGCCGGGAGCCTTGACAGCCACACCGGTGAAGGTGCCACGCAGCTTGTTGACGACAAGCGTGGCGAGCGACTCGCCCTCGACGTCCTCAGCGATGATCAAAAGCGGCTTGCCGCTCTGGATCACGGCCTCGAGCACCGGCAGTACGTCGCGCACCGAGCCGATCTTCTGGTTGGCGATCAGGATGTAGGGGTCCTCCAGCGTCGCCTCCATGCGATCCTGGTCGGTGACCATGTAGGGCGAGATGTAGCCCTTGTCGAACTGCATGCCCTCGGTGAACTCGAGGTCCATACCGAACGTCTGGCCCTCCTCGACGTTGACGACGCCGTCCTTGCCGACCTTCTCGATCGCATCGGCGATTACGTCGCCGATCTCCTCGTCGCCGGCGGAGATCGTCGCTACGCGCGCGATCTGGTCCTTGCCGGAGACCTCCTTGGACTGCGAGGCGATGTTCTTGACGACCTCATCGACGGCCTTCTCGATGCCGCGCTTGAGTGCCAACGGGTTGGCACCGGCCGCAACGTTCTTCAGGCCCTGGCGCACGATCGCCTGGGCGAGAACGGTCGCCGTGGTGGTGCCGTCGCCGGCGACGTCGTTGGTCGCCGTGGCGACCTCGCGTACCAGCTGAGCGCCTTGGTTCTCGAAGACGTCCTCGACCTCGATCTCACGAGCGATCGTGACACCGTCGTTGGTGATCGTGGGCGCTCCGAACTTCTTGTCGAGCACCACGTAGCGGCCCTTGGGGCCGAGCGTGACCTTCACGGCGTTGGCGACAGCGTCGACGCCGGCCTCCAGAGACTTACGCGCCTCGGAGCTGTACTTGAGTTCCTTGTGAGCCATATCTATTCAGATCTCCTTATGCGACCTTGGCGAGAACATCGGACTCGCGCAGCACGAGCAGATCCTCACCGTCGAGTTTGATCTCGGTGCCGCCGTACTTGCTGTAGAGGACCTCGTCGCCCTCGGACACGTCGAGTGGGATGCGCTTACCAGCGTCGTCGAGCTTGCCGTCGCCGACGGCGAGGACCTTACCTTTGATCGGCTTCTCCTTGGCGGTGTCGGGAAGGACGAGGCCGCTAGCGGTCGTCTGCTCCTCCTCGATGGCCCGCACGATCAGACGATCGCCCAGGGGCTTGAGTTTCATGCTGAGAACCTCCGTTTAGAAATGTGCTTCGATGTCGGCGTCGTCCTCTGAGACGACGGCGCCCAACGACCTTTATTGGCACTCGCATGGCGAGAGTGCCAACGGCCACGCTCAATATATAGAAGAGATTGTGCTCGTCAAGGTTATTTGGCACTCTCGAGCTCAAGTGCCAAGCAAATTGCAGCGCCTGCGTCTGTCTCTCAGGCTCCAGCGCCTATCGGCATCTGCCCGGCCACCAATCGTTCGACTTCGGTGCCCTTCTTCGTGAGCAGCCAAGCATTGGGGGCACCGCGAACCTGTCCGGCACCGTTGTTGTAGACCAATCCAAGCTTCTCCAGGCGCGCCAGAAGCTTCGATATCTGGCCTTGATCGTCAATCCCCGCGGCTGCCCCAACCTGTCTGTTGGACGTACCTGGGTTGGCGGCGATCGCGAGCAGCACGCGTACCGTGCGATAGGTCAGGCGCATCTCCAAATCGCGCAAGGGATCTCCGCTCGCGGCGCGGCGCGCAGGCCTGCGCCTGGGTGTAGGGCGCGCTGCCTCCTTGGCGGCGGCCGCCGGTCCAAGGTAGGGGAGCACGATCATCGCCATCAGCGCACCCGTCAGCTGGAGCAGGGAATCGGGCCTCTCGTCTGTCCGCCCGGCGCGCTTTGTGCTCGCTGTGCCATCCTTACGCCGACTGCCGCGCCCACTCTCCGCATGAGGGACAAGGCGGGCGTGCAGAACCGACAAAACGCCACCTACCACCCCTTCGCTGGTCAGCGGTGGCAGCGCCTTTGCGGACCGCGACTGCTCGCGCCCTTCATCTACCGCTGCGACCACGACGTCGAGGGTGGCTAGACGCCGCTCGTGCACTCTGGGACCGGCACCGAGCGTCTCCAAGACACACAGACGTGCCATCGCCTGCTCGTTGTCGAGAAATTCCAACACCCCGACCAAGCCGGACCTGATCCGCGTGCGCCACTTCTCCGCGGGGTCATAGACATCGAGCACGTATCGCGAAGCCTCCGCGAGCGACTGGTCGAGCGCCGCCAGGAAACAGTCTTCGAAGTCGTCGAAGACTTCATAGAAGGTGCGTCGCGATACGCCTGAACGGGCTACTACGTGGGCCACCGTCGCATTTGCACGGCCATATTCGGAGACGACGTCGATCATCGCTGTGATCATCCGAGCGCGCTGAATCTCGGTTACGTGATCGCGCCCAAACCCGTCGCGCTCAGAGTCACGAGCACGGCTCTCCAGACCGGAAGTTTGTCGCTTGACAGGCATAGCTCGACACCGACAATCCTCCGCCTAACGCGGCTCAGTTTCATCACCTGTTTCCCATTGTTGGGATTAGAAGGCACCTAGAACGCGTTCAAAAGATCAGTACGCCGATTTTGAAACACCTTCCTAGCGCCGCTAAGGCGCTCGCAACTAGTTCTGTGCGCCGCCGAAGCCCTTCATCGCTTCGGTCATAGCTGTGGGCGTATCCAGGATCTGCGAGAAACGCACGACCGTGACGATGTCCTCCGTCGACACCGAGCGTCCATAGATCTGCTCCAGGAAGTTGATCAGCTCCTCGTGGCGGCGGAACTCAGGGTTGTCATGCTTGATGTCGCGCGGCGAGAGCTCGGAGACCTTCATCACCTCGACCTGGTCTATCACCGCTTCGAAAATCCGCTCGCGAGGCGAGTACTGGTAGCCGATCGTTACCAGCACCGCCTGATTCTTGCGGTACTTGCTCGACTTGTCCCCGAGCCTGATCGTGGCCGTCTTGCGGCCCTTCTTCAGCTCGTCGGCGAAGATCGTCGAATAGAAATTGAGTACCTGCACGACGCGCAGGCTATCGGTCTTGCTCGCAGATGGCCAGCGCGCGGCCAACCATGTCTCGCTCTCCCGCATAGCTAAGCGTCTTTTGCGCCTCTGAAAGTCCCATCCAGCGCGCCTCCAACACCTCGTCGTCGTGATCGGCGAGATCGCCGCCAAGCAGACGGAAGAGGAAGAAGTGAACGCTCTTGGCGATCCGCTGCCGGTCGCGCATGTACCAATAGCGCACCTCGCCTAGCTCCTTCACCGGCTCGACCACCATTCCCGTCTCCTCGCGTACCTCACGGGTGGCGGCCTGCACGACCGTCTCCCCATCATCGAGATGCCCCTTGGGCAGCGCGAGCACCTGCGAGCCATCGGCGGCCCGCCTGGTGGGGACGATCACGAGCACCTGACCGTCGTGAACCACCACACCACCGGCCGAGATCTCGCGCTCAGAAGACATACCCCTCGAGTGCCGACGGATCGTGCACTACAAGACGCCCGCGCCCTTGTGAGATCACGCCGGCGCGCTCCAAAACCGCAAGGAAACGCGAGGCCGACTCGCGCGAAGAGCCAGCCAGCTTGGCAAGGTCTGCTTGGGTAGCCGTGAGCAGCACCTCATGCGCCGGCGCACCGGCACCGACAGCTTGCTCGACGAGCTCGCCGAGCACAACCGCCACGCGACTCTGCACGGTCTGAAAAGACTGTTTGGCCAGACGGTCGTTGGTCTCGCGCAATCGACGCCCGAGCGCGACCACAAGGCGCATCGATATCTCTGGATGCTCGACCATCAGCCTGCGCATGTCTGGACCAAGCACGGCCACCACAGTCGTGTGTTGCACCGCCTCGACGGTCGCCGAGCGCAGCTCGTCCTCGAACATCGCCAACTCGCCAAAGATGTCCCCTGGGCCGAAGGTGGCGAGCGTGATCGTGCGCCCGTCAGCGTGCTCGCGAATCGCACGAGCACGGCCCGAGCGCACGACATAGCAAGTATCGCTGGCATCGCCCTCTCGGAAAACGATTTGCCCCGACTCAAAAGTGCGTGGTACCGCAAGCTGCGCGATACGCTCCAGGTCAACTTGCTCGAGCGTCGAGAACACCGGCACGCGTCCGAGCAGCTCCACTATCTCCTCAGCTTTGATGGACGTCATGCCCTGGAGATATCACAGGCAGCCCCCAACCCCGCAACTTGGGGGCATCCAACGCTATCTTCACAGTATGGGACCGTTGAGGTCGATCGCACCGTTCATGCTGGCCGCCGCTTTCGCGCCGACGCCGACACACGCACTCCTGCACTCACGCGAACTGTGGGCCACCGTAGATGTGTGCAACCCGAAGGACCAGCCGGAAACGGTTGGCATCCGTGGCTCCATGCCCGGCGATGGCAACGCCAAGGACGCCATGTACATGCGCTTCCGCATTCAATACCTCGATACCAGCACCAATCAGTGGATCGACCTCGGCAAGGAAGCGGACTCCGGCTTCGTAAAGATCGGCACAGCCCAGCTCGCGCGCCAGGACGGCCACAGCTTTACGTTCGCGTCGAGCACCTCGAAGTCCGCCTACACCCTGCGCGGCGAGGTCATCTTCCAATGGCGCAAGGCGAGCACTGTGCTGCTGACGACGGTTATGCCCACCACTGCCGGGCACACGAGCCTCGCCGGAGCTGACCCGAAGGGGTTCAGCGCCGCGACTTGCAAGCTAACTTAGCTACCCGCCGGGGCCAGGGCCTATCCGGCCAGGCGCGACATCACGCGCGGCCATCGGGATCATCACACACGCCTGTTGGCTTCGTCAAACAGGCGCGGATCATTGGTGATGATGCCGCTCACCCCAAGTGCGGTCAGCTTCGCAATGCGCGCAGCATCGTCGACCGTCCATACGTAGAGCTCGCCGCCCTCCTGCGCAACCGCATCCACAAGCGCCCCCGTCACGACCCGCCAGTGAGCCATGATCGCGTCCACTGTCCCGCTTCGCAGTGCCTCCCCCGCACGCCGCGGCAACAGCGCACGGTAGCCGGTGAGAATTGCAAGAGCCGGGATCGCGGTGAGCAGATGACTTGTGTAGTCACGCCTGACTCGAGGGACAGACCAGCCGAGGCGCAAAGATGGCTCGGCCATGCGCACGCGCGCGAGCGAGGACGGGTACATGCCGCTGATCAACGTCCTCGAGGTGAGCCCAGCCTCGCGCAGAGCGTCGACCACGCGCAGCTCATACCCGGGCAGCTTTACGTCGACATCGAAATCGATGCCGGCAAAGCTCTCGCCGGCAAGGTGCTCGAGCGTCTGCTCGAGCGTAAGGGGCGTGCGCGAGCGCATGTCCTCGTAATCGTGGGCGACCATCAACTCACCGCTACCGTCAGGGTTCTCGCTGAGAACGTCGAACTCGATCATGTCCACCCCGTGGGCGAGCGCAACGTCGAAGCTCGCCGGAGTGTTCCCCTGCACAAGGTGCGCGGCGCCCTTGTGACCGACCCGCCGCGGGCGAGCGAACACACCAGTGATCTCATCGGTAGCCACCGTCCGCAAGGATAGAGGCGAGTTGGAGACCTAGGAATCAGGAGATCTAGGAAATCTTGAGCTGCTTGCGTCGGAAGCTCGCGGCTTCGATTGCCTTGACGGCGGCACGTGGGCCTACGTAAGGCGCGAGGATCAAGAAGGCCAGGTGATCGACCAAGCACGGTAGATAACGCAGCCGGTCGTGCGGAGCGTAGCTCGAGAGGATCGTCCAGATCGCTCCCATGATCGCCTCGGATGCGACAGCTGGAGCTCGCTCGGGCTCCGGCACACCCTGGGTCATCACCTTGATGAAGCCGTCGAGCACGCCGCTGACACGCGCGACCATGTCGTTACCGGCCTCGAACAGGTCGATGAATGACAGCTTTACAAGCCCGGGGTGAGCGGCGCAGTAGCCGATCAAGGCCTCAACGCCTTTGTGCACCGCTTCAGGCCACTCGGCATCGTTGCGAGTGGAGCGCCGCACGGCATCGTGGGCTTCAGCGGCAAACTCGTTGACAACCGCCAGCAGGCACTCTTCCTTGTTCGGAAACTCTCTGTGGAACGCTTCGGTGGACACGGCTGCGGCGCGCGCGATTTCAGCGTCGGTGACGTTTGTGTAGCCCTCCTCGAGCGCCAGTTGCACCATCGCGTCCATCACGCTGGAGCGACGATCTTCGCGCGTCAGGAAGCGTGCGCGTTTGGCAAGGAGGTGGGGCGGGCGACCCGAGCCGAGTGTGCGCAGCCGAGTCACGGCCGAGGAACGGTAAGAGTTGACCCAATCGAGCAATTCGTCGGTCAAGCCGGCAAGTTGCTGATGGCGGCCTTCGCGCACACGCCTGAGCACTACGAAGCGCACACCGCCCACGATCGCGCGCGGTGCAAGCGGCGGCAGCGTGATTCCGTCGGGCGTCAGGCTGAACCCGGTCGCGACGACGCGCTCGAAGGCGGTGGCCGTGAGCTGCAGGCGCTCATGGCCACGCGGCCCAATCCCGATTGACTCCACGAGCACCAAATTGGCGCCGCGTGGATCGCTGGCGATCCCTTCGAGGAACACCTGAGTTGCCGCATACAGACGGTTGGCCCAACCGCGCTCACCCATCCAAGCCTGCAGGACCCGTTTGCGCGAGGCGCCGACGAGCGCATCGTAGGTAGCCAGAAAGCAATCTTCCTTGTTCGAGAACTGCTCATAGAAAGCGCGTCGCGAGACGCCAGCCAACGCGATCACGTGCGCCACGCTCGTGGCCGCATAGCCGCGCTGGTAAACCGACTCGGCCATGCCTCCGTACAGGCGCGCACGCTGATGGCGTGCAACAGCCTCGCGGCCGAGGCCGTGGGGTCCATGCGGCAGACGCTTGTATAGAGGTGTCAATCCGTCATAGCGGCTTGACTGGCCGACGCCCAGCAGCAGCTCCTCGGCTGAGACCTCGGTATAGACGGGAAGCTCCGGACAGTCCTCCCCAGGCAGAATCATCGTCGATCCTGGGAGAACTGTGCCCGTACTACTTGTTCCATTGATCCCCATTATTCGGGAAGATAATTCAGGGCTGAACTATTGGCAAGCCACCGTGCAACCGCACCGAACGAATGTTTCTGACTTTGGTGGCCAGATGCGACGATTTGTCTCTTCCACATTGCGCGGATCGTCGAAAACATCACCCTCCTTCTACCCCATCCCCAAACCCTGCGTGTTTCCAACTCGATCTTATTCGAGAGGGTCGAGCGATTCAAGCTCGGAATATGAGATTCAAGCTCGTAGTATGAGTCTCCGTGGCCCCTGGCGAAAGCCGAGCTCGACGAGCGCGGGCTCCAGATCCGAGCCGATCGCGGACTCGCCATCGATTCGCTCGAGCGCAACCGCATCGACGCGCCCGGCACGCACGGCATCTGCCAGGCAGCGCAACGCTGGCGCTAGCTGAGTCGGGCCGGACGCGAACGTCACGATCCCGCGTCCGCCGCGCTCCAGGTAGAGCACCGGCTCATGGGCGACAAACACCACATATGCGCCAGCTACACGCGCCGGGCGTCGTGCTTGATCGGTTCGCCGCGGCCAGGGCAACACGGCACCGTACGGCTGGGCTGGGTCGACCGCTGCAAGCACGAGCGTGGCAGCCTCCCCGTCGCTTGCTCGTGCGCGCAAACGCTCGACAGCTCCGGGCAGAGCGAACTGGGCGCCACCGAGACCCTCCACGAAGTAGCCACGCCTGCACACTCCCAGGGTCTCGAGCTCGCTGAGCGCAGCGTACAGAGCTGAGAAGCCACCGGCGATGCCCTCCGCGGAGACCTGCTCTCGCGTCAGCACGCCATAGCGCTCGAGCAATAGTTCGGCAAGGGCACGGCGGCGGCCACGCAACTCCTGGCTTCCCGCCGGACGACCGCTCTGCTCACGCGCTGCCTGCTCGCCAAAGAGCGTGAGCGTCAGCGACCATCGGCCCTGCACCTGCGCGCTAGTGCCAAGGCGGCTCGCGCGCAGAGAGGATCCGCCAAAGCGCCGTCCTGCGCGCAGACCTCCTCCCCGAGCGCGAGACGGTCCCGCTAGCGCATGCGCGGCAAGTGTCTGGCGTGGGGCGCGCAAGGGAGCCCAGGCATCGTTGGTCACCTCGCCGGCCCAGACGAGGTCCCACAGCGCCTGCGTGAGCGCGACGCCGGGGATCTCAAGCTCGGCAAGCAGATCGGTGAAGAAACAAGGGCCGGCGGCCAGGCGCTCGCGTAGCAGCGCGTGCTCGGGCTGAGCCGGCGGCTCGCCGCGCGCACCGACGGAGGGGCTTGGCGGACCCAGCAATGCAGCGTCCTCGCGAAAGTAGAGAGCGATGCGCCCCGAGTCGCGGCCAAGCGAGCCCGCACCGACCCAGACGACCTCGCCGCTGGCGCACAGCGTGTCTAGCCAAGACGGCGAATAGGAACCGGTGCGACAGGCGAGCACGTCGCGCTCCCACGAGGTCACTGGGAGCGCCAAGCCCTGCAAAGGGACGAGCACCTCGCGCAAGCGCTCTACCCCACCGCCGCGGCGCTCAGAGCCCTGCTGCCAACGGTCGACTCCCTGCCAGGAAGGCATGAACGCACTCAGGGCGCGCTCGTCGACGGGCTCGATCTCCTTGCGCAGCGCCGCCAGCGAAGCGCGGCGCAGGCGACGCAGCACCTGGACATCGCACCACTCGCGCCCGTCTGCTGCGTGGCCTTTGGTGGAGATCGCTCGCAATGGGGGTGCACCGCCGGGACGCAACTCTCCCCGTGCCAGATCGCCCGAGCGCTCCAGCTCACGCAATGTGGAAGAGACGTCTACGCGGTAGCGCTCGAGGAGCTCCTCACTAGTGAAGGGGCCATGCGTCCGCGCATAGCGCGCCACCAGCTTGACCAAAGCATCTGGCACGTCTGCGGTGAACACACTGGGCAAGCCCGCCGGCGACGGGCAGCCGAGCGCATCGCGGTAGAGACCAGCGTCGTCAGCGGCGATCAGGCGCTCCTCCCCGGCGATGCGCACTCGCACCACGCGCCGTTCGTGCTCCAGTGCGCCAAGCATCTCGTGCATGTCCAGACCGACGAGCACCCGTTCGCTCAACTCCTCGACGCGCAGGTCGCCGACGATGCGCAATACGTCGCCGAGCGCGTCGCGGCCGGTGGCCTGTGTGCGCTGCGAGCGATGCTGGAGATCGTCCTCGATCTGCACGAGCGCCGCGGGATCGATCAGCTCACGCAACTCTTCTTGGCCGAGCAGCTCACGCAACAGATCGCGGTCCAGCGAAAGCGCGGCCGCCCGGCGCTCCGCGCTTGGCGTGTCGCCCTCATACATATAGGTAGCCACATAATCGAACAGCAGCGAAACGGCAAACGGAGATGCGCTCTGCGTCTCCACCTCCACCAGCGAGACCTCACGCGTTGCCAGACCACGCAACAGCTCCTGCAAACCGGGCAGATCGAGCACGTCGCGCAGACACTCGCGATAAGTCTCGAGCACGATCGGGAAGTCGGGATAGCGACGAGCCACCTGCAACAGGCCCTGTGCCTTCAGACGCTGCTGCCACAGCGGTGTGCGACGGCCCGGGTAGGCGCGGGGGATCAAGAGCGCGCGAGCGGCGTTCTCGCGAAAGCGCGCCCCGAACAGCGCCGAGTCGCCGAGCTCGGCGACAATCGCCTCCTCGACCTCCTGCGGATCCAGTGCCACCAGCTCGGCATAGGAGGCGACGCCGGTAGCGCCGGAGGACTCGACGCCGCGCAAGGCCAAACCACCCGGGGGGTCTGCGGCCGGCGCGACCTGGGCGGTGGCCGGCTCCTCGGATGGGCTGCGACTGCTCGGCGCCCGCTCGTCGGGCTCGTCCAGATCCACGTCGGGCAGACGCACGACGATGCCATCATCAGACCAGATCGCCTCGCCGTCGATACCGAAGCGCTCGCGCATGCGCGCCGAAATAGCAAGGCCCCAAGCTGCGTGAACGCGACCGCCGTAAGGTGAGAGCACGCACAGGCGCCAGTCGCCGATCTCGTCGCGAAAGCGCTCGAGCACGATCGTGCGGTCGCTCGGCAGCACCTGCGTGGCCGCCTGCTGCTCGCGCAGGTAATCGAGCAGGTTGGCAGCTGAGCGCTCATCGAGGTCGTAGCCGCGCATGAGCAGATCCGCGTCCTGGTCGACCGCCCAGCGGGTGAATGCGCCGATCGCGGCGCCCAACTCCTTGGGCCGGCCGATGCCATCGCCCTTCCAAAACGGCACCGCGCCCGGCACCCCGGGAGCAGGAGTCACGATCACGCGGTCGCGGCCGATCTCCTCGATCCGCCAGGAGGAGGCGCCGAGCAGGAAGACCTGCCCAGGCCTGGCCTCATAGACCATCTCCTCGTCGAGCTCGCCCACGCGGCGGCCGTCGGGGAGGGTCACTGAGTAGAGGCCCCTGTCTGGGATCGTGCCGGCGTTTGCGATTGCCAGCTGGCGGGCTCCCCTGCGCGCGCGGATGCGACCGGCGACACGATCCCAAACGATGCGCGCCCGCAGCTCGCCAAACTCGCTTGAGGGGTAGCGCCCGTCGAGCATGTCGAGCACGTTCTCCAAAAGCGCACGCGGCAACTCGGAGTAAGAGTGTGTGCGCGTTACGAGCGCGTACAGGTCCTCGACGCCGACACCGCCATCTTGGAAGGGTCCGGCGGCCGTTCCCTCTCCATCCCTCTCGGTGAGCGTGCCATCCTCGGCAGAGGCGGCGATCGCGACTATCTGCTGAGCGAGCACGTCGAGCGCATTGCGGGGCACGACTGTGGGCTCGATCGCGCCCTCGCGCATGCGCCGGCAAACCACTGCGCACTCGAGCAGGTCGCCGCGGAACTTGGGGAAGATGCGTCCCTTGCTGACATCGCCGACGCCGTGGCCGGCTCGCCCGATGCGCTGAAGGCCCCTCGCCACAGACTTGGGCGACTCGATCTGCAGCACCAGATCGACCGCCCCCATGTCGATCCCCAGCTCCAGCGATGAGGTCGCCACCAGGCAAGGCAGCTCACCCGCCTTGAGCTGCTCCTCGATCGTCGTGCGCTCCTCGCGGCTGAGCGAGCCGTGGTGGGCACGCGCGATGTCGCGAAGCGCCAAGGGCGCTGGGGCATCGACGGGCACGCCCCTCGGGCCGCCCCCAGGGGCGGCCCCATCCAAACCATTCCCCGTACCGTCGGAGATCTCCAGGCCGTCTGTCTCGGCAGCGGCAAGCTCGTTGAGACGCAGCGCGACCCGCTCGGCCGAGCGACGATTGTTGACGAACACGATCGTGGAACGGTGCTCGCGCACGAGCCGCAACAGCTCTGGGTATATGGCCGGCCAGATGGAGTTGTGCGTGGACTCGCTGCCCTGCACCGGCTGAAGCGGATCGTCGCTTGACGGGCCGACTGGCCCTGCCAAATCGCCCATCGACTCGACCGGCACGTGAATGCGCAAATCGAGCGGCTTGCTCACGCCGGCATCGAGGATTCGCACCTTGCGTGTGGGACCCACCAGAAAACGACCGACCTCCTCGAGCGGGTTCTGCGTCGCAGAGAGACCCACACGCTGCACGCCGGGAGCATCGGATCCCTGCGCACTACGCACCTGCTGCTCGAGTCGCTCTAGCGTCAGCGCCAAGTGGGCGCCGCGCTTGACCGACGCCACCGCGTGAATCTCATCGACGATCACCGTCTCAACCGTGGCCAGCATGGCTCGTGCGCGCGAGCCGAGGATCAGATACAGCGACTCCGGAGTCGTGATCAAGATCTCCGGCGGTTTGCGAGCCATCGCCGCACGCTCGGCCTGTGAGGTGTCGCCCGTGCGGATGCCAACGCTTACGTCCGCCCCGATCCCGCGTAGCGGCGCGCGCAGGTTGCGCTCGATGTCGTAGGACAGAGCCTTCAGAGGCGAGACGTACACGACACGCACGCCTCCCCCGGTATGCGGGGGGTTGTTTGGGTTTGGGTTTTGGGGCGTGCCTACAGACGTACTGGAGCCCACCCCATTTTCGGGCGCGGCGAGACCCTCCCCCGCGGTGTTGGTGTCTTGGTTATTGCCGATGGCCCCCGCGCGTGGGGGGGCCATCGCGCTTTCATCACCGTCGACCTGCGCCCCCAGCCGATCCAGAGCCCACAGGAACGCGGCGAGCGTCTTGCCCGAACCGGTTGGGGCCGACAACAGCACGTGCTCGCCACTGGCAATCGCCGGCCAAGCTTGTGCTTGTGCTGGCGTGGGCTCGGAAAATGAAGCCTCGAACCAAGCGCGCGTAGCTGGGCTGAACGCAGCGAGCGGATCTGACTTTGCGGTTGCCACGTCTGCCGAGGCTAGCGCGCAGTGCGTTCGTGTCCAGGTCGAGACGTCAAGCTCAGGCTGCTCGAATATGTCCGAAGAACACGCAAAATTGTTTCTCGGGACTGTTCTATTAGACTGCCGCTCCGTGACCGACGACGAAACGCAACACTCCTCTCCGGGATATGCGCTTGGCAAGGTCCTGAGGCCACGTACTTGGGTGCGCTGGCTCGCCGCGACGTATCGTCGAGCGGTACCGGCCGACCAAGATCGGCAGACAAGCGACCGCTTCAGCGTTCGCGAAACCCTATGCGCACTACCGACACTGCTCGACAGCTCGAGCCTGCCTGACGGTGTGGTGGAGCTGTTGATCGAAGACTTCGAGGCGCCAATAACCCGTCAGCTGTTCGACATCCACGAGGGCCACATCAAGTCGGTCGAGCCGGGTCAGTGCGTCCCCTGGACGAGCATCGCCGGCTCACTCACCGCCTGGGCGATGGCGCTCGGCCCGGAGCGTGACGCCGCGCAGCTGCAGCTCACCGGTGACGAGCAGCTGGCTCGCTGTGTGCTTGCGGCACTTCCGCAACGACCCTAGCCGCTACTTCCATAGCCGTTCGGGTCCTTCCGAAATGCGGCTGCGACTCAACGCGACTCGCTTGCCACACGCTCAAACGTGTCGAGCACGCGCTCGATCGTCCGCTCTCCCATTGGCGTCGAAGTGCACATGAGACCATTGCCGGCGATCAGCACACCGGCCTCGTACAGACGCCACCACAATCCCGTCGGATCCTGAGAGCCGATCTGCAGCAACGAGCCACGTCCAGCCACCGCCCAGCCGCGCTCGCCCAGACCTGAGCGCAGACGCTCGCCGAGAGCGTCTATCCGGTCGATCTCAGCTGACCCAAAAGCGTTCAACGACGCGAGGCCGGCGCGCATCGTGACTGGGTTGGCGGAGAAGGTCCCACTCTGCACCACCGCATCGGGCCGGCGCGGGTCGAACACGTCCATGAATCGCCGGCGCCCCCCGATCGCGCCTACCGGCAAGCCGCCACCGATCATCTTGCCCAGCGTCATGAAATCGCCCTCGATGCCATATAGCGAGTGCAATCCGCCGGGCGCGAGCCTAAACGTGATCGTCTCGTCTATCACCAGCGCGATCCCACGCCGCTCGGTCTGCTCGCGCACGAGCTGCACAAAGGGCTCCTCGAGTGGCTGCAAGCCGGCGCGATTGGGCATCAGGTCGAGCAGTACTGCTGCGAGCTCACCTTCGTGCTCGTCGAGCGCCGCCACGAACGCCTGGGCGTCTCCGAGCTCGAGCGTCAGCACGTCTCGCTGAGCCGCGGCCGGCACGCCGTGCGAGCCGCGACGCACGACCGCGTCCCAGCCGCCGTGGTAGCAGTTGGCAAAGCGCAGCAGCCCGTCGCGCCCGGTCGCGGCGCGAGCGCCACGCACCGCCATCATCACCGCCTCGGTGCCCGAGTTGACAAAGCGCCAGTGCTCGGCCCAACCGACGCGCTTGGCTAGACACTCGGCCAAATCGATCTCCGAGCGCGTCGGTAGCCCGAAGGCCGAGCCATCGGCTAGCGCCGCCGTGGCGGCCTGCACGACCGGCTGGAAAGCGTGACCGTGGATCAGCGCCGTGTAGTTGTTCTGCAGGTCGATCACGCGGCGGCCGTCGACGTCAACCAGTTCGCAACCCTCGCCGCGCTGCGCGTAGGGCGGATGTGGCTCCACGAACAGCGTCGAGCGCGCGTTGCCGCCTGGCAGGCTGTGCAGCGCCCGCTCGTAGAGGGACTGCGCCGCGGGATGCTCAGCGGCGGCGATCGGAGTCTGCTCCATCGGCTGCCATGTTGGCATCAATTCAGGTCGCTCCAGGTTCATAGCGACAGGTACGCGCGGCGGATCTCGGCGTCAGAGAGCAACGAGGCCGGCTCTCCCTCGACCCGGACCAAGCCGCGGTCGATCACATATGCGCGGCTGGCCAGCTCGCCCACAAGTCCGACGTGCTGCTCGGCGAGCAGCATCGTCAAGCCCGCGTCCTTGATGCGCAGCAACTGCTCGGTCAGCGTCTCCACGACGCGCGGCGCCAAGCCCTCGGTGGGCTCGTCCAGCAGCAGTATTCCGGGGCTCGAGATCAGCGCACGCGCAATCGAGAGCACCTGCTGCTCGCCACCGCTCAACCACCCCCCCTTTGACTTGCGCACCTTCGCCAGCAAGGGAAATACCTCGAGCAGCTCGTCCATTGTCCACAGGCGCCCGGATGCGTCGGCTCTCGGGCTGTCGGGACGAATCCCGGTCCGTAGATTCTCCTCGACCGTCAGGTCGGTGAAGATGCGCCGCCCCTGCGGCACCAAACCCACACCGAGACGCGCAATCCGGTGCGCACCGAGACCGATGGTTTGGCGCTCGTCCAGAAGTATCGACCCGCTGCGCGCGCCGATCACGCCCATCACACAGTGAAGCGTGGTCGTCTTGCCGGCGCCGTTGCGGCCAATCAGGGCCACCGTCTCGCCGTCCTCTACGTGCATGTCCAACCCGAACAACACCTGGCTCGAGCCGTAGCTGGCGTCCAGCCCGCTGATATCGAGTCTCATTTCTGACTTCCCAAATAGATCTGCTGTACGTACGGGTCGCGCCTCACTGCCTGTGCCAGCCCGTCGGCGACGAGCACACCGCGGTCCATCACGACGATGCGCTTGGCATGGGCAAAGACCGTCTCCATGTCGTGCTCCGTGAAGAGCATCGTCAGCGCACGGCGCCCCACGGCAGCCATCACGAGCTCCATTATCTTCGCGCGCTCGTCCACCCCCATGCCCGCGGTCGGCTCGTCCAGCAGCAGTACCCGCGGCTGTAGCGCGAGCACCAGCGCGAGCTCCAAGCGCTTGCGCTGGCCCTGCGACAGCGACGCCGCCATGAGCTGCGCCTGCTCGCTCAAGCCGACCTCCTCGAGCGATACCTCGACATCCCGCTCGAAGCGCACTGCCTGCTTTGCGCCACGTGAGCGGTGCCAACGCGCGAGTAGGGCGATGCGCACGTTCTCCTGCACGCTCAACCCAGCGAACAGGCGCGGGGTCTGAAACGTGCGCCCGAGGCCGAGGCGGCTGCGCCGCTCGGGAGAGCTGGCGCGCAGGTCGTGACCATCCAACAGCATCTCGCCGCCAGTCAACGGCATCTCGCCCATCATCAACGCGAACAGCGTGCTCTTGCCGGCGCCGTTGGGGCCGATCAGCGCGGTCACGGTGCTTTGCTCGATGGTGAGCGTTACCCCGTCCACGGCCCGGATGCCGCCGAAGTGTCGCTTTACCTCGCGCAGCTCGAGCACCGTCCGCCCACCCGCGCCATCGGCCAAGCCATCGCCGCCCATCGAGCTCTTCACGCCCTACCCAGGGGCGCCCGCGCGGGCGCCCCTGGCCTTGGACCGCAAGCAACGGATGAGCGTCCCCGGCGCCGCCAGTAGCCCGCCGCGTCCTGCAGCACCGACGCCGCGCGGAGCGATCAGCACGACAGCCAGCAACACCACCCCGTCGACAAGCAGCGTGTTCGTGGTGAAGCGCCCGACATAGAAGTCGATCAAGCCGAGTAGCACCGCGCCCAATACCGGGCCGGAGAACAGGCCGACGCCCCCGAGCAGAGTCACGATCAGCGCGCTTGCCGATACCTGCCAAGCGAAGACGCTCGGATAGACGATCTGCGTGGATAGCACCGACAGCCCTCCGGCCAACCCAGCAACGGCCGCCGAGAGCACGAACACACCGAGGCGGCGGCGGTCGACGGCGATGCCCAACGTGCGCGCCCGCAGTGCATCTTCGCGAATGCCTCGCAGCACGAGCCCGGTGCCGGCCTTTACGAAAGCAAGGGTGAGCGCGAGCGTGACCGTCGCCACGGCCAGAATCGCGTAATACACAGGATCGACGCCGACGATTATGTTCAGCGAGTCGGGCAGGCTGGCGATCGTGCCGCTGTCGCCGTCGGTCAGGCCGCGTGCATGCCCGGCGACGAATTCAAACAGGTCGGCGAGCGCGAATGTGAGCATTATGAATGCGATCGGCTCGAGACGCACAAGCAGCACACCGCTTAGGAGCGCAACCAGCGCAGCGGCGGCAACACCGGCAACCATCGCCGGGTAGAAGCCGACTCCGTCATTGAGCAGCAGCACGGTGACATAAGCCCCGAGGCCGTAGAACGCCGCTTGACCGAAGGAGAACATCCCCGCATAACCGAACAGCAGATTGAAGCTGAGCCCGAGCAGCATCGTCACGATCATGCTCATCCCCAGCAGCACATACTCGGTGGACACCAACGCCGGCAAGAGAGCGGCTAGGAGCACCAACAAGAACGCAGGCACCCAGTCGGGCAGCGGGCCTAGCCAGCGGAGGACCCCTCTCATCGCCGCGCCGGCGCCAGCGTGGAGGAGGAGTGGCCGAGCGCGCGGCAAGCCAACGCCACGGGGCTCGTCATCGCACTACCGGGGCTCGGCTCGTGAGCAGGCCGCGTCGAGCCGCGGCGCGGGCCAGCAGCACAAGCGTCATCACCGCATAGGGTGTCAGCTGAGCATAGGTAGGGCTCTGCAGGGTGGCGAAGCTCTCGATCACGCCGATCGACACGGCGGCGATCAGCGCACCGGTCATGTTGCCAAGGCCGCCTGTTACGACAACGATGAAGGCCGGTACGAGCGCCGTGGTTTCGAGGTTCGTCGTGACCGCGCCGCCCGGTGCGTCGATCACTCCGCCGAGCGCGCCGAGCGCGATCCCGAACGCGAAGACAGCTGTGTAGAGGCGATTCACGTTGACCCCAAGTACCGACAGCATCACGCGATCGTCGACCGCCGCGCGTGTGAGCAGCCCGACCCGGGTCCCATACGTCAGCCCCCAGATCACAGCCGCGACAAGCACCCCGAGCACGATCACAATCGCCGTGTACTTGGGCAAGGTGGCACCCAGCACATTCCAGCTGCCGTTCAGCGAAGCCGGCAGCGCAACCGTGCGAAACCCGGAGCCGTATACCAGCACGATGCCACCGGCAAGCAGGTAGGAGAGCGCAAGCGTCAGCATGAACTGCTGATTCTCATTGTGATCGCGGTAGGTGCGCCGCAGCAGCAGGACCTCCGTCAAGGCACCTCCGAGCGCGGCCAGCAGCGGCACGAGCGCAAGCGCAAGCAGCCACCCGAGCGCCGAGGCACCGGTACGCGCGATTACGGTCGTGGCCATGTAGGCACCGAGCATGTAGACCGCCCCGGCAGCGAAGTTCATCACTCCGAGCACACCCCAAACAAGATTCAAACCAGCGGCTGAGAAGAACAGCACGAAGCCGAGGGCAAGGCCTGCGAACAGCTGATCCAGGAAGGTGGCAAAGCTCACTCGGACAACCTATCCCGGCCTGAGCATGAGCAGAGCTCACGGGGACGACCGATCGTTTGCGCACACGAAGCTCACTGTATGCCCAGGGGAGCCTCACCCCGCCGCCGCAGCGACTGCCCACAGCGGCAGGGTTTGGCCTCAACAGGTGAAGTACTTGCCCGTACTCACCACTTCGATCGGCGAGAAGTGCGCAAACGGCAGCGCTTTCGTCGCTGCCACCACCGGCCCCATGGGGATCGGCACGGCGGTGAGGTTGTTGCACGCGTGGATCTTCACGTTGCCCTGGACCATCTGCACTGTGGCGCCGGAGAGGGTGTTGCGCACCGCAGTCGGTTCAACCGAATGGGCCTTCTCGATTCCCTGCGCGATTATCTCGATCTGATTGAAACCGTCGCCGGCGCTGCCGCTGTTTGCCACTTCGAGGCCGAGGGGTTCCAGCTTCCTGGCGAGCGGCGTGTTGTAGATCGAGGCGACCGGATAGTAGCCGTAGCCAAACGCCCCGACCGGCGGCTTGGACATCGCGTCGAGCGTCACATAGTCGAGCGGCCCAAACAGCTGTGTTGTCTTGAACAGTCCTAGAGGAAAGGCCTGCTTGACGAACGTGATCATGTCTTCGGCGACCAACGTGTTGTAGACGACGCTGGCTTTCTCGGCGACCAACTTGCTTATGTAGGACGCGTAGCTTGGCGCGCCCGAAGGAGCGTATTCCAGGCTCACGATCTTCTGCGAAGAAGAGCCCTGCATGGCCTTGCGGAACGCCGCGGTGACTTCATAGCCATAGCTGTAGTCCTCGCCGAGCACAGCCACCGTCTTCCACTGCGGGTGAGCTCGCACGATGGCGGCCGCGTTGGCGCCCTCCACGTTGGCGGTGGGAATGGTGCCAAACACGTAGCTGTTCGGGCCGGTGAAGATCGTCGGATCGGCCACACCGACCACGTAGGGGATGTGACTGGGGTTAGCCACCAGTCGCGTGACACTCTTACCTACAGCGCTAGTGCATGTGCCGGCAAGGAACTTCACATGTTCGCTCAGAACGAGGTCGCGTGCCTGAGCCACGCCCACGTTCGGTTCGGCCTTGTCGTCGCGTACAAGCAGTTGCAGCGGGTGTCCAAGCACGCCGCCTTCTGCATTGATCGTCTTCACAGCCTGCTGCGCGCCCTTGACATAGTCCTGTGAAAAGCCCGAGCAGAAACCCGTCAACGAGGCGAGGTAGCCGATCTTGATCGGCGCCCCTGCCGCAAGCGATGCTTCTTTGCTTTTCGAAGAGCCGCAACCGCTACCCGCGAACGCCATCACGGCGACGAGACCGCACGCAAGCATCCCGCGCGCGCCCATGACCTGTTTGCCAACCTTCATCTTCTCTCCTCCCCGTGACCGCGTTTCGCGGACTCGTGATCGCCTCTGAATGTGGCGGTCGCCTCCACAACCGTCAACCTGAACCTGATTCGTGATCGGTACTGCCAAGCCCATTCGGTCTTCTAAAACTTCGAGCAACCATCGATACGCCTTAAAATGATCGGGCGAGGATACAGCGCGGGCGAACGGTGGCGAATGTTTGTCACGTACTTTCGCCCAACGCATGCGCGTAGGTGGGCGGTAGCGGCGACGGAGCTCGCAAATCTTCGGCCGCTTGCGACGGCCAATAGGGATTAGCAAGCAGCGGCCGGCCGACTGACACGAGCGAGGCGCCGCGCTCGCGAACGAGCCGCTCGGCGGCAAGGCCGTCGACGATCCCGCCGCCGACAGCGACCGGCACGCGCCCTGCCGCCACCAGCGTCGCCGCCAGTGCGTGCACCTCCTCACTCGACGCGCGTCTACCCTGCATCACCGGCGTGCCCCCGGTGATGTCGATCATGTCTGCTCCGGCGTCCGCGCAAAGCTCGGCGCACTCGGCCACCTCCTCGATGCCAAGCCCTCCAGGCTGGCCGTCCCCTGCGGGAAGCCTGACCAGCAATGGCACTGCCGCTGGGCACTCCCCGCGCACCGCCTCCACCACTTCGAGCAGCAGACGCCAACGACCGATGCGATCGCGCCCGTAAGCATCGATTCTGAAGTTCGTCAGAGGGGAGAGAAACTGGTGCAACAGGTAGCCGTGGGCAGCATGAACCTCGATCGCGTCGAAACCGGCTCCCAAGGCAAGCGCTGTGGCCCGGGCGAACGCGCGCACGACGCCTTCGAGCTCTGCCTCCGATGCCTCACGTGGAGCGATCCAATCGGGTCCAAACGCAATCGGCGTGGGCGCGATGGCATCCTCGCCGCCGTGGGCGTCGGCAAACGCCTTGCGTCCGGCGTGAGCAAGCTGCAACCCCACCGCCGCGCCCTGGGAATGGCAGAACGAGACAATCCTTCTTAGCGCGTCCGCGTGCCGCGGCTCGTAAAGACCAAGGGCGCCGTGACTCGTGCGGCCCCGTGGCTGCACGGCCGTGTCCTCGACCATCACCAGTCCACAACCCCCGACAGCGCGAGAGCCGTAGTGGACGAGGTGCCAGTCGGTCGCGCACGCATCCTCGCCGGCCGCGCGCTGGCTCATCGGCGACATCATGATCCGGTTGCGGATCTCCAGCTCGCCGAGCCTCACGGGATCGAACAGGCTCATCTCGTCATCGACAGTGTCATCCGGTAAACACGCCGCCCGCAGCGCGGGGCCACGCTTTTCACATGACCCCACCGCTCACCGGAACTCCGGCATGATCTCTTTCGCGAAGAGCTCCATCGAGCGGACCACCTGCGCATGAGGCTGGCCGACGTTGTGCCAAGCCGAGAACATGTCGACACCGAGCTGGTCATAGCGGGCAAGCTTCTCGCGCACCTCCTCGACGACGCCAAAGGCGATGTTGGCGTGCATCTGCTCAAGCTCGAGCTCATCCTCCTTGACAGGATGCTCGACCGCGTAGTCACCGCCGCTGACCCGCTCGGTATTCGCCAGCTGCTGGTCGACGACGCGATTGTTCATCAGCACGTAACGCAAGACGTCGTGTGTGTCGTGTGGCTCGCCGACGTAGGTCATGCGATTGACGCCGAAGCGGGCGCTCGAACGCGGCCTGCCCTGCTCGGACATCGCGCGTTGGAACCCTCCATAGACATCTTCCACATGCGAGAACGGCTCGCGAAACGGACTGAAGATGAAATCCGACTCGAAGCCCAGCTTTACCGCCCATTCCATCGAGCGTGCCGATAGGGCCGCTATCCACAGCGGTGGGTGTGGCAGCTGTAGCGGCGGCGGCAGGACCGTCGCGTTTGGATAGGAGAAGAAGCGACCGTCATGAGAAAGCCCACCCTCTGCGGTCCACTGGTCGACCATGATGTGCAGATGCTCCGCGAACCGCTCGCGGCTGTCGGCCTCCTCCAGCTCGGCCTGGAACTGGCGCATCTGGTAAGCCGACGCTCCCCGACCGACCGCCACGTCGAAGCGCCCTCCGCTCAGCTGGTCAATTTGGGTGATCGCACCGGCTAGCCGCAGGGGGTGGTAGAAGGGGAGCACGAACACCGCCACCCCGATGCGGATGCGCTTCGTGCGCTGCGCGATCATCGCCGCCAGCTGCAACGGGTCTGGCGCCGCCAGAAAGCTGACGAGGTTCTGTTCGGCCAGCCAGATGCCGTCGTAGCCCAACCGCTCGGCGAGCACCGCCTGCTCGAGCATCTCCTCGTAGAGCTCGCTCACCGGCTTGCGGCGGTCCCACCATTGACCGGGGAGGAACAGGTAGAAGTCCATCAGCTAACCCCTCCACTCCAACCGCGACGATATACCTCACGGGCGGACTGCCCGGGACCCACTTGGCCGGCACCCCAGACAGCAAAGGCCATCTCAGCCGCCAACCCGATTGGTGTGATCCTGCCCGGAGAAGTTCACGACGGCGTCGCGCAGATCTTCGCTCGAGCTATAGACAAGCTTGCCGTCGACGATCGTATGCGCGACTTTCAGCTGCGCGAAATCCTCATCTCCGACTTCATCGATGGGTTGCTCCAGCACGACGATGTCGGCCAGCTTACCCTCCTTGAGCGTCCCGCGAGAGCCCTCCCAGTAGCCGGCGTGAGCGGCATAGCGGGTGTACATCGTGAGCGCCTGCTCACGCGTTATGCGCTGCCCGGGATCGATCGTGCGCCCGGCGAAGGTCTTACGCGTGATCGCACACCACATGTTGTGAAAAGGGTCGAGCAGACGTGGGTCGCCGCCGGTCGTGTCTGAGCTGCTGGGCACCTCAAAGCCCTCCGCCAGCAGGCTGCGCAAGGGCACACAGTCACGGCTGCGCTCCACTCCGAGCGCTCTCGGCCAGAACTCGCCGTAGTTGTAGATAAAGCCCAGGTTTGGCACCGGCAGTACGCCGATGCGCTTGCACCAGGCCGTGCGCCGTGCGCTCCAGGCGGTGTTGGCGCCATGCTCGATGCGCGGGCGGAGATCGTCCTTGAGGCGCACACCCGCAAGCTCGAACGCAGCCAGGGCAATGTCCTGAGCGAGATCGCCGGCAGCGTGCAGGGCGACCTGGGCGCCCGCGTCATGAGCTTCGCGGATGTAGTCGCACAGCTCTCCCAGCTCATAGGTCAGCGCCCCGCGTTGGCCCGGAGCATCGAGGTACTCCTCGTAGAAAGCAGCCGTATGGGAGGAGGTGCCGCCGTCCAAAAACAGCTTGACGCCGCCGCCCTCAAACCAATCGCGCTCCAGCGGCACGTCGGCGATCGCGCCGCTTGAGACCTCCGGCACGCTCCCCGCCAGTGGGACCCATCCGAAGCCGCGCACGCGCAACGGCACCTCCCGCTCTCGCACCGAATTCGCGAGCAAGCGCATGACCTGAGCCGAATCCCAGATCTCCTGGATCGAGGTTACGCCGTGGGCCAAATATTGCTCCCAAGCGACCTCGACGATCGAGTTGGCCAGCTCGCCGTCAGTGGGCGTTGGGATCGGGAAGCGATCGAACATCTCCGCGAGCACACCCGTTGGCTCTCCGCTGGAATCACGCTCGATGCGTGCGCCCGCGGGCTCGGGTGTGTCACGCCCGATTCCAGCGAGCTCGAGCGCACAACGGTTGACCACAAGGTTGTGGATGCTCGAGCGGTACACGATCGGCCGGTCCGAGGAGACCTTTGTCAGCTCCTGCGGAGTTGGAAAGCGGCCCTCGACGAGCAGCTCGTCCTGGAAAGTCGTGCCCTGCAAAAGGATCCAGGTGCCAGGCGCCACCGATCGCGCACGCTCAGCCGCCCGGTCGAGGATGTCTGCGATTGCGCGAACCGGAGGTGTACGACAGTCAACGGCGGTCGCCATCGAGCGAGCGACGTGACCGAAGTGCCCGTGCGCATCGATCAGACCCGGCAGCACCGTGGCGCCGCGCGCGTCGACCGCTACGGTCTTTGGACCACGCAATTGCTCGAGCTCTGCCGCCGTGCCGAGCGCGAGAATCCGCCCACCGCGAACCGCGAGCGCTTCGATAGGCCCAGCGCGCCCCGCGGAGGGGTCCATAGTACGCACGTCGGCCCCGACGATGACGATGTCAGCCGGCTCGCTCATCGTCGCTCAGACACCGGACTGCCGCCGCTTGCCCACTGCCGCCTGCGGGTATTTCCCCTGGCTGAATATTCAGTTCTGAGCGGTTTTGCCGAACCGCTTCGACGTTTACGAAAAGACGTATTTTCTGTCGATTCGGAAAATCCCTTATATGAGGGCAAGACCCCAGTGATCATGGGCGATGTGCGATGTCAGATGAGTGAAATTTGAGGGCGTAAAGGATGGAACGAAGGTCAGAGCTGACTGGAATTGAGCGCTGGTCTGGGGTTCGAGATGCTGCTCTCGATTGAGAATGTCGGCACTCCCAAGTATGATGACTGTTCAACTGAGGTGCACCCATGTAGAGGCACCTCTGGCACTACCGATAGGGGCCTTAGCAGAGATGCCTAGAGTAAGCTCGAATTCTTCCAAATCAGGCCAAGAAGGCGAGTGGTCGATACCAAGCCTTCGCGAGCCACGATACTCCCAGTCGCTCGAGCGGGGACTTGCGATCCTCGGTTGCTTCACGCCAGAGCGTCCCGTGCTCGGCATTGCCGACATCGCCGACGACCTCGGCATGAGCCGCTCGACTACGCACCGCTATGTGATCACGCTCGTAGCGCTCGGCTTCCTCGAGCAGGGCGCCTCGCGCAAGTACCGCCTCGGTCTGCGCGTCACCGACCTGGGCATGTCCGCGCTGAACTCGACCGGGCTGCGCGAGCATTCGCGGCCCTATCTCGAGGAGCTGCGCCAACGCACCTCCTACACCGTCAACCTGTCGGTACTCGACGGTCCCGAGATCCTCTACGTCGATCGCGCACGTAGCTTCCGCCGCGGGCAGAACAAGATCGACCTGAATCTGCGCCCTGGCTCGCGCCTGCCCGCCTATTGCACCTCGATGGGCAAGGTACTGCTCGCGAACCTGCCCGAGGCCGAGCAGCGCGATCTGATCGGCAACATGACGCTGGCGCGTCGTGGGCCGAACTCGATCACGAGCAAGAAGGCTTTGCGCACCGAACTCGAGCACGTGCTCGAGGAGGGCATGGCCGTCAACGACGAAGAGCTCGCCCAGGGACTGCACTCGATCTCAGCGCCGGTTCGGACCGAGTCGCGCGAGGTTGTGGCAGCTGTGAACATTGCAGCGCACAGCTCGATGATCTCGCTCGAGGAGCTCGTTGACGCACTCGGACCGCATCTCGTCGCCACAGCGGACAACATCTCCGCACGTCTCGGCTACCGCCGCGACGACGAGAGCTAGAAAAGCCGGAAGGACTTCCCGCCACTAGCCCGCGCCGGGAGCTGGAAACAGCATCGGCGCCGGCTTCGCGGGGGTCTAAGTCGAGCGCAGACAGCACAGCGCCCGCCGCTCGCATACGCTACCGGCGATGCTCACGTCCATCAGACCGCTCCTCGCCGGGATCTGCGCGCTCGTGTTTGCCGTGGGCGTCAGCGCTTGCGCCGAAACGGCGTCTACAAGCAAATTCAGCGGCGAAAGCAGCAAGGTCGCCCAGACGGTGTCCAACTTCCAGACCGACGCTACCGCAGAGGACGAGAAGAAGCTCTGCGAAGACGATCTCGCCACGACGCTGACCGCCAAGCTAGCTCGCGTCGGCGGGTGCCAGCCGGTGCTGAAGGCCCAGCTGCACGAAATCGACGCGCTCGGCTTGACGATCGAATCGATCTCCGTCAACGGCACCCACGCGCTGGCCCATGTGAAGAGCACCTATTCGGGCAAGAGCCGGATCTCCACATTTGCCCTCGTCAAGGAAGGCACTCACTGGAAGATCTCCGGGCTGACGGGATTCTCCGTGGCGCCGAGCGCCACGAGCAAAAAGAGCTAAGCCAGCGAGCGGCCGTACTGACGCTCGTAGTAGGTGAGGTAATCGCCCGAGCGGATCGGCTTCCACCACCACTCGTTCTCGCGATACCAGGCGACGGTCTGCTCCAAGCCCTCGGCGAAGCGCACGCGCGGCTCCCAACCGAGCGCCCTGACCTTCTCCGAAGACAGCGAGTAGCGACGATCGTGGCCGGGGCGATCGGTGACATGCTCGATCAGCGACTCATCCGTACCGGTCAGCTCGATGATGCGCTTGACCACGTCGATGTTGGCGCACTCGTCCGGGCCGCCGGCGTTGTAGACCTCACCGTGTACCCCGTGCTCGAGCACGTGCCCGATGGCGCGCCCAAAGTCGGTGGCGTGAATCCAGTTGCGCACCTGCATACCGTCGCCGTAGACAGGCAGCGGATCGCCGTGCAGCGCGTTGAGGATCATCAGCGGGATCAGCTTCTCTGGATACTGGTAGGCGCCGTAGTTGTTCGATCCGCGGCAGATCGTCGCCGGTAGGCCGTAGGTGTGGAAGTAGCTCTGCACGAGCAGGTCGGCGGCAGTCTTCGTGGCCGAGTAGGGCGAGGAAGGGCGTAGCGGCGAGTCCTCGGTGAAAGAGCCATCCTCGATCGAGCCGTACACCTCGTCGGTAGAGACCTGCAGATAACGAAGCTCGCGCTCGCGGGCGGCCTCCAACAGGACATAGGTTCCCAGAGCGTGTGTGCGCACGAACGCGTCGGGCTCGGCGATCGAGCGGTCGACGTGCGTCTCGGCGGCGAAGTTGACGATCGCCTCGATCGGCTCCCCCGCCCGTGGACTACCGCCATCGAGCGCGCTTGCCACCGCTTGGGGATCCTCGATCGCGCCGTGCACGAAACGGAAGCCTGGATCCTCGGCCAAGTCGCGGAAGTTCTCTTCACGGCCAGCGTAGGTGAGCTTGTCGAGCACGACCACCTCATCGCCGTTCTCGCGCAAGCGCAGACGCACGAAGTTGGAGCCGATGAATCCCGCGCCACCGCAGACGAGCAATCTCATGCGCACATCATCCCATCATGAGTACGCAGAGCGGCGCTGGGCGGCGTCCTCGCTCGCTTGTGTGCGAGAAAGCACACGGCGCTCGCTGCGTCCTTGCCCAGCTTGCTCTGCGTGCTCATGAACGCTTGTCGGCCACCCTCATCGCTCATCGGTTGACCCCAATGCGTGCCGCGAGGTATCCCGCAAGACCGTCGCGCCAGTCGGGCATCGGTAGGACGTCCTCGCGCTCGGACTCCATCGCCGACCATGCCGGGCGCGGCGCGGGACGGGCCATTTCCGCCGAGGTAGCCGCCTCCACGCGGCAATTAACCTCAACTTGGCGGAAGATCTCCTTGGCAAAGCCGTTCCACGACACCGAGCCTGAGCCGGTGAGATGCACGAGCCCAGTGACTTGGCGTTCGAGCAGCCCCAGGATCGCCGGCGCCAGGTGCCCCGACCAGGTGGGCGAGCCGACCTGGTCGTCGACCACTTGCACCGCCTCGCGCTCGCCCGCCAGGCGCAGCATTGTCGCGACGAAGTTGGGGCCGTCGATTCCGTAGAGCCATGCTGTGCGCACCACGGTGTGAGCCGGTGAGGCAGCCAGGACCTGCTGCTCCCCGGCGAGCTTGGTATCTCCGTAGACCGATCGGGGGCCGGTTGCGTCTGACTCGACATATGGACGTGGTCGGCCGGCGGCATCGAGCGGCGGCGTACCGTCGAAGACGTAGTCGGTAGAGATGTGCAGCAGTGGGCTGTCGATGCCGCCCGCGGCGCGCGCCAGGTTGCCGGCGCCCTCTGCATTGACTGCGTGGGCGGCCTCGCGTTTGCTCTCGGCGCCGTCGACATCGGTCCAGGCAGCGCAGTTGATAGTGGCCTGCGGCCGCTCGCGCTCGTAGAAGGCGATGACCGCCGGCTCGTCGGTGATGTCGAGCTCGGGCAGGTCTATGAGGATCAGCTCGTGCCCGGCGCGCTCACCGACGCGGCGCACGTCGTGGCCGAGCATTCCCGCAGCGCCCGTGACAAGCAGCTTCATGGTCGCGGCGCCGTCATCGGTGACCCAGATTCAAGGGCCATAGGTGAGATTGGCGGGCCGCTTCACTACAGGATCGAGATGTCTGAGTTGTCGCCGACCATGAAGCGATATGCGCGCGGCTGGCGATCGCCGCGGCGAATCGTCACGTTGCGGCCCAGCAACGAGGACTCCATGCGCCCGTCGAGGTCGCACACGGAAGAGCCGCTCAGCAGGATCGAGTGCTCGACCTCGGCATTGGATATGCGGCAGTCCTTGCCGATCGCGGTGTAGGGACCGATGTAGCAATCGCGCAACTGCGCACCGGCGCCGACGATCGCCGGGCCGCGCACGGTTGTGCGCTCCAGCCGCGCACCCGGCTCGATCACGACACGGCCGTCCACCTGCGAATCGAGCAGCTCTCCCTCGACACGCTCGCTCAAGTTGTCGAGGATCAGCCGGTTGGCCTCGAGCATGTCCTCGAGACGGCCCGTGTCCTTCCACCAACCGCGCACGATATGCGGCTCGACGCGTCGGCCGCTGTCCACCAGATACTGGATCGCATCGGTGATCTCGAGCTCCCCGCGTGCTGAGGGCTCGATCGCGCGCGCGGCGTCATGAACGGCGGCGGTGAACATGTAGACGCCGACGAGCGCCAAGTTGGTAGCCGGCTCGGGTGGCTTCTCCGCGAGGCGAACGACATGACCGACCTCTCCAGCTGGAGCTGGCGCCAGCTCGGCCACACCGTAGTTCTCGGGGTCGGCGACAGGGGTGAGCAAGATCAGCGCGTCGGGAGCGTTATCGCGGAAGGCGGCTACAAGATCCGATATCCCTCCCTGCAAGAGGTTGTCCCCTAGATACATCACGAACGGGCTGTCGCCCAAGAACGGCTCGGCGGTCAGCACCGCGTGGGCGAGGCCAAGCGGCTCGTCCTGGACTATGTACTCGATCTGCACACCGAACTGCGAACCGTCGCCGGCTGCTGCTCTGATCTCCTCGCCCGTCTCCGGCGCGATGATGATGCCCACCTCTCCCACACCCGCGGCGGCCATCGCTTCGATGCCATAGAACAGCACCGGCTTGTTGGCCACCGGCACGAGCTGCTTGGCGCTCGTGTGGGTGATCGGGCGCAGTCGTGTGCCCTTGCCTCCGGAGAGGATCAGTCCCTTCAATGACTCCATCGGCCGCCTAGCCTATATCGACTCAGGTCTCTTGCGGGAGAAACTTCGCGGGATCGACACAGCTATGCGCAGCTTCGAGTCGAGATAGGACACATCTTGAGACGTAATCTGCATCCTCAGATAGAGATTCGACACCTTTAATCTCCCGTTGCACGCGAAGGGGGGTGTTGACGTGCAACTCATTTTGGGAGATTCCCCAAATAGACACCCCAACCCAGCAGGTGCTGTTAGTAGACACCCGCGAGCTTGCGATGGTCCCAAGTCGCGCGACGGCGCTCGACGAACTGAAGCGCGACGCGCTTTGCCGCCTGTGCCTGCACCATCGCGCCGACCTCCGGCGGCAGCTCGTCGACGGGTGGCTCGCCGCGTGGAGTGGCGTAGCGCATGAAGATCTCATGCCCGAGCGCAGCGACGATCTCGATATCGCGGTGGACGATCACGTCGCACTCGAACATCACTCCACGCAACTCCTGATACTGCTCGCCGGCCTCGACTTGCAAGCTGGCGCGTTGGTCGCGCTCGAGGTTGCGCACCTTTTGGGAGACGGCATATGTCCAGGCCCAGATCTGTGGTTGTGAAGTGACGTTCTCGCCGGCCGCGGCGGCCGCTGCGCTCTGGCTGGAGGACTCGGGCGCGCGCAGCACGTACCAAAGCGGCATCAAGTGGGGCCAGCCCCTCGGCCCCATCGTGGCGCATGTCACCGTTCGCTCGTCTGCCAAGAACGAGGCCACCTCCGCCTCGCTCATCCTGATCTGATCGCGGCGACTCATCTGACGGGACAGGAGGGGTGCGCCGAGCGCTCGCGAACACTCACGAGACGCCGGCTGGGACAGCGCGCAGCTGTTGCACAGCAGCCAGCACCGCTTCGCGCGCGTCCTCCGGCTCGAGCACAACCGCGTCGCCGGCCTCCTTCAGCACCTCGCGCACCAGCCAATCGGTGCCGGCGAAGCTCAATTGCACGACGATCGAGCCGTCCACCAGCTCCTCGACCACGCGACGCTGCTCACGTGCCCAGCGTGCCCGCTCGGGGGATATCCATACACGCGCGGCGCGTGAGGCCTGCACCTCGCCGGTGCGCATCCAACCCTCCACTTCGGCGCCCGGGTCGACCTCGGGGCGCGGCTCGAACACCTCGTCGGTCACATGCGCGCGCCTGATGCGATCGAGGCGGAAGTGGCGCATTTCGTGCTTGGCTGGATCGAACGAGGCCACATACCAGCCCTCCTGGCCGTTCGTGAGCGCATAGGGCTCGACGCGACGCAAGGAGAACTCGTCCTCGTTTGCCTTGTAATAGTCAAGCTCGAGTAGGCGGTGCTCGACGATCGCGCGTGAGACGATACGGGCGACCTCGGAGTCGTCGCTCGTGGCATGGGCCACTTGCAGACCCTGTTCCATCGGGTCCTCGCCGAGTGCCGCCACGATCTTCTCGCGTGCCGAGGAGAGCGAGCCCTCAGGGATGTGCTCGCCCACTAGATCGATCGCTGCAACGAGCGCCTTGGCCTCGACCGGCAGCAGCCGCGCCGGGCGGTCGAAGTTGTCGCTGTATGGCTCTGGGTCGACGTCGATCTCGCCCTCTTCCTCGAGGATTTCGGCGTACAGCACATAGGAGCCACCACCGAAGTTGACAACGTTCAGGACGTTTATGTCCTCACGCAACTCCTCGTCGGAGAGCTGCAAGCTCTCACACAGCTCCGCGATCTTCACGCGCTCGCTGCGCCTGCCGGCGTGGATCAGGATGCTCGCCAACGTGACCAGCCGTGCAAAGCGCTCGGGGCGAATCGCCGCTTCGGCCTGAGGGTCGCGCTCGACTGCCGCGGCTCGACGGTCCGCGCGCGCTGCCGAGGCAGCGGCGGCACGAGTCGGAGCCCCAGGCGACGCCTCCTCGACCACTGGCACGCTGTCGGCCAGCTCCTCACCCTCGCTGTGGCGTTCCTCCAGCAGCGCCAAGCGCCGCGCAAGTTCCTCGACGAGTGCGGGCGGGCCGAGCAGGCGAGCATTCTCGCCGAGGCCCAGCACCCAAGAGACGAGCATGCGGGCACTCGAATAGCTGGTGCGAAGCAGCCGGTCGCCGGGGTTGTGGCCCTCGCCCTCGGCGGGCGCCATCTCTCCAAAGCGCCCGAAGTGGCGTTCTATCTGCCATGCGATGCGCTCGGAGAGGAGCACTTCGGCTGTACCCTGCTCGTCGCCAAGCTGCCACTCGGCGCGCCCCGCATACTCGCGAGGATCGAAATCCGCGGGACGCCTAAAGTCGTGCTCGGCCTTGGTGGCGTAGGAGACCTTGCCGCGAATGCGCGAGAGGCGGAAGACGCGGATCTGCTCGCGCTCGTGCGCATAGCCGAGCAGGTAGAACTCTCCCCCCTGGAACAGCAGGTGGTATGGATCGACACGACGCGAACCTGTCTCGTCGCGCGCCATCGTGTAGTAGTCGAAAGTGATCGTCTTGTTGCGGAAGATCGCCGTCTCGATCTTGGCGAGACGAATCGAGAGCTCGTGGCCACCGGCCGATGCGGTGATGCCCAGCGCCGCCGAGCGCTGCTCGGGCGCACGCAACGGGCTCGGACGCCCCCAAGTGATCTGCTGCAACGCAAGCCGCAGCGGCTCGGCGTAGGCGAACTCGCCGTCGAGTAGATGCAGCGCCGCCTGCAGCGCCGCGAGCTCTTCGTCTGAGAACTCGATTGCGGGCAGATGGAAGTTCTCGGGCCGCAGCGAATAGTTCTCCTGCTCGGCGGCGCCGTCGGCGGGCCGATCGACGGTGAGCTGGATGCGCAGCGACTCGAGCTCGGAGCGGTCGGCGTAGAAGCGCCGCGCGAACGCGTCCTCATTCATGCCGCTGTAGCCCTCCACATCGCGCCGTATCTCAAGCGCTGTGACCGGTCTGCGCTCGGCCATCAGGTATGAGATCAGCGACAACTGGCGGATCAGCTTCTCGGTGTCCTTGGCCATCCTTCATCAAAGATAGAACCCAGTGGCGAGACGTATTCGCCCGGTAGCAAAGCCGCTCGCAAATTGCGGCTTTTACAGGGGTGCGCGGAAGACGTTCTAGGCGGCTTCGCGAACAGACTCTTCGACGGGACCCGGCTGCTCGCGCGCGCTGAACCACGCGCCCGATCCGATCGCGCGGTCGAAGTTCGACCAGCGCGCTCCCGGCGAGAGCTCCTTCTCGATGCGATCGAAGCTGCCGAGACGCCCGCCGAGGTTGTCGATCATGTGTACGAGCGTGGCCTCGCGGGTGCAGGGCGTCACGGGGCTGCCATGCTCGAGCGAACCGTGGTGGGAGAGGATGATGTGCAGCACCGCCCACTCAAGCTCCTTGGGGAAGCCCTCGATGTCCTCGATTGCACGACGGATGCGGTAGTAGCCGAGCGGTATCTCGCCGTGCAGCCGACCTAGATCGGTGAGGTCGATGCTTTGCGCGTCGTCGGTGTAGGCGTCGAGCTTGCCGATGTCGTGCAGCAGTGCACCCGTGACCGCGACGTCGCGGTCGATGCCGGGGAAGGTTGCGGAGATGGCGCTGACGCCCTGAGCCACCCCGAGGCAGTGCTCGAGCAGGCCATGACGGTAAGCCTGGTGGTAGTACTTCGCGGCCGGCGCTCCCTGGAAGCGTGCCCATAGCGGCGAGTCCTCGCCGAATACCCGCTCGAGCAGAGTGCTGAGGTGGGGGTTGCGCACGGTTGCAAGCAGCTCGCGCAGGTCTGCCTCCATCTGCTCAGGTGAGTGCGCCGGCCCGTCGAGCAGGTCGTCGAGCATGAAGCTTCCCGGCTCGGCGGCGGTGAGCGTGCGTAGGTTTATCTGCGGGCCGAAACGCGGGTGCACGGTGTAGCGGCCGGTCACGTGCACAGGCGCGCCCTGCGTCGCGTGGCGCTCCGTCTCTGCGAGCTCCTCCCAAACCATTGAGACCACGGCGCCGGTGCGGTCGCCCAATTGCAAGCGCAGGTACTCGCCGCCGTCCCGGCGCGAGCGGCGCTCGATCGCGCGCACCAGCAGAACCCGGTCGATCTCCACACCGTCTGTGAGCTCGTTGACGAGCATGCTTTGGAAGGTAGAGCGGAGTGCGGACGGCACGCGGCGGGGAGACCGGGAAGGTTCCTCCGGTGCATGCGAAATGCGGTGCACGGAAACAGGGGCGTTACGCGACACCAAGAAAATGGCGCACCGCACACCGTGCGCGCGGCGCGGACGGGCACGACATACAGGACCGCCTACGGCTCGAGCCGGTTCGGACCGCGGTACAGGAACGTGACCTCGCGCACGTTGTCCTGTCCGAGCATCTGCATCAACAGGCGCGTCAAGCCGAAGCCGAAGCCGCCGTGTGGGGGGGCGCCGTAGCGGAAGAAGTCGAGGTAATACTGGATCGGCTCGACCTCTACCTTCTTCTCGTGCGCTTGGGCTAGGAGCTGCTCGTAGCGGTGCTCACGCTGTGCTCCCGTGGTGAGCTCGATGCCACGCCAAAGCAAGTCGAAGCTCTTGGTGAGCGTCGGGCGATCTTCGTAGCGCATGTGGTAGAAAGGTCGCACCGAGGTTGGGTAGTCGGTGACGAAAGCGAACTCGCTACCGGACTGCTCGGCGACGATCGCCGACAGCGCCCGCTCGCTCGGCGGATCGAGGTCGTGGTCCGGATCGAGGCCACGCCCACCCACATCGTGGCCGTGCTCTGCCAGCAGGGCCTTTGCGTCGGCGAGCGTGATACGTGGGAAGGGCACGGTAGGCGCACCGACCTCGACGCCGAACGTGCTCGTGATCTGCTCGCCGTGCTCGCGGGCCACGACCGAGAGCACGTGCGCGAGCCAACGCTCCTCGAAGGCCATCACGTCCTCGTGCGAGTCGATCCAGGCTATCTCGACATCGACACTTGTGAACTCCGTATCGTGGCGCGAGGTGAAGGACGGGTTGGCACGGAACACCGGGCCGATCTCGAAGACCTTGCCGAAGCCTCCGGCCATCGCCATCTGCTTGTAGAACTGCGGCGACTGGGCCAGGTAAGCCATGCGCTCGAAGTAGTCGACCTTGAACAGCTCAGCTCCGGACTCACTGGCAGAGCCCATCAGCTTGGGGGTGTGGATCTCTATGAATTTTTGGGCGTGCCAGTACTCGCGCATCGCGTGCTCCACGGTCGACTGCACCTCGAAGATCAGGCGCCTGTCGGGACGGCGTAGATCGAGGTAGCGCCAGTCGATGCGCTTATCCAAGGCCGAATCCACCGTAACCGGAAGTTCGGGCTCGGCGGGCGAATCGACGGTCAGAGACGCAAGCTGGATCTCGAGGCCGCCGAGCTTCACGCGCTCGTCGGCCACCACGAGGCCCGTGACCGTGACAGCCGACTCCGGTGTGAGCGCGGAGATCGTCTCGTTGAGCTCGCTCGGCTGCTCCTCCTTGCCGAGGATCAGCTGAGCAAGACCGGTTTCGTCGCGCAACACCACGAATTGCATGCGCTTTTGGTCGCGGATGGCGTGCACCCACCCGCGGAGCTCGACGGTCTCCTGCACATGAGATTTGAGATCGGCTACCTGAGTGCGCGCCACGGGGACGCGCAATGCTATTGCAGCGCTGGCCCCGCCGGCTCCTCAGCCCGTAGATCCTCCACTCGCAGCTCGCGCGAATCGCGCTCGGAGCAGTGGGTCGGGCAGTAGACCCCGCGTACGCCGCCGTCGCTCAGCCCGTATGCCAGCCACACGCCGTGGCGCCAGGTGAAGTTGAAGAACCCTTCAACGGCGCCGTTGCGACCCATCTCGCGATGCCATGCCTTGACGACGACGCTCGCGGGGATCCGCGCGCGACAGTCGCGGTCGTAGTGCGGATGGCCACTCCATACGCACTTCATTGGCTCTACAGAGGTCTCAGAGGATTGAACCTCGACTGGACGCGGCTGGTCTGACAGTTTGCGAGGCGACTCGCTGGGTTGTGACTGTTGCGTCATCGGTCCGTTTGGGACGACGCGCACGTCGTCCCTTTGTGCCTACGAGGTTCTATGAGGTCTACGGCAGTCCTTCCTGGGAGGATACATCCACATGTCCACATTGGACGATCGTTCTAGACACGAAACGTGGCAACTGACAGGAGGAGCGCCATGACCGACACAGCCGAGGAGCCTGAGCCTCCCTATCACCTATTCCTCGATACGGAGGAGGTTGCGCCCACGACCAGCGCGCTGCGCCTGCTGATTACCGACGAGGCCCACGAGCCGCAGATCCGCGGGCTGGCGCGCGAGGTCATCGCGAGCTTGGACGCCGAGCCCGATGAGCGCGGCAAGCTGACCGTGACGCTCAACCCTGGGCAGATGAAGATCACCCACACCGCGCTGAAGCTGTTGCTCGGCGACCTGCAGCGCGGGCAGGCCGACGAGCGCGAGATCCTGCGGCGTGTCATCGACAAGCTGCCCGACGAGCACACGATGCGGGCGATCCAACTGCCGTAGGCCGGTTAGGCTTAGCTCCCCTTGAGCACGAGCCAACCCCTCAACGCGGACGAGCTACGGTCGAGCTTTCTCGACTTCTTCGTCGCGCGCGATCATAGGCTGACGGGCTCGGCCAGCCTGGTGCCCGAGCACCCCGCCGCACCGCTCTTTACGAACGCTGGCATGGTCCAGTTCCTGCCGGTGTTCTTCGGCGAAGAGCCGCCGGCCTCGCCGCGCGCCACTTCGGCGCAGAAGTGCTTGCGCGTGCGTGGCAAGCACGACGACATCGAGATCGTGGGGCGCAGCACGAGCCACCTGACGTTCTTCGAGATGCTCGGGAACTTCAGCTTCGGCGATTACTTCAAGGAAGGGGCGATCCAGTA
Source organism: Solirubrobacteraceae bacterium (assembly GCA_036008605.1). Lineage (GTDB taxonomy): Bacteria > Actinomycetota > Thermoleophilia > Solirubrobacterales > Solirubrobacteraceae > Palsa-744. The sequence goes on from DASYNL010000032.1 coordinate 46,129, forward strand.
CGCCTGGGAGTTTCTGACCGAGACGCTCGGCCTGGAGGGCGAGCGCCTGTGGGCCACCGTGCACACGAGCGACGACGAGGCAGCTCGGATCTGGCAGGAGCTTGTCGGGCTGCCGGCAGAGCGCATCCAGCGCATGGGCGAGGACAACTTCTGGGAGATGGGCGCAACGGGGCCTTGCGGACCCTCTTCGGAGATCTTCTACGACAAGGGACCCGCGCACGGCGCCGAGGGCGGTCCGGCGCGCGGCGGCGAGGAACGCTATGTGGAGATCTGGAACCTGGTGTTCATGGAATCGAACCGTCTGGGAGACGGCAGCCTGACGGCGCTGCCCAAGCGCAACATCGACACCGGCGCCGGGCTGGAGCGCATCCTGCCGATCGTGCAGGGCAGCTCCTCGGTGTTCGACACCGACGTGCTGCGCCGCCTGATCGGCTCGGCCGAGGAGCTTACGCGCAGCGTCTATGGGCGTGAGGAGGAGGATGACGTGAGCCTGCGGATCGTGGCCGACCACGCGCGCGCTGTCACGTTCATGCTCGCCGACGGCGTCGTGCCCTCGAACCTGGAGCGCGGCTACGTGCTGCGACGCATCATCCGCCGCGCGATCCGCCACGGTCAGCGAGTTGGGGCGCGCGAGGGGATGATGGCGGCGATGGCCGCCGCGGTCTGCGAGGTGATGGGCGGCGCATACCCCGAGCTCGAGCGCTCGCTTGGGATGGTCAGCGACATTCTCGAGCGCGAGGAGCACCGGTTCGTGGAGACGCTTAGCCTTGGGCTGGGCATGTTGGAGGATTTGATCGCGGATGGCGCCTCCGTGATTTCCGGGAGCGACGCCTTCAAGTTGCACGACACCTACGGGTTCCCAGTCGAGCTGACGGGCGAAATCGCCGCCGAGCGAAAAGTCGGGTTGGACTTGGAGGGCTTCGAGCAGGCAATGGCGCACCAGCGCGAGCTTGCGCGCAGCGCCGCGGGGGGTGGGAGCGGGGACGAGCTGCAGAGCCAGGCGGCGAGCCGTCTGGTGGCAGAGCTTGCCGGGCTCGGCCCAACCAAGTTCCTCGGCTATGAGCAGCTCGAGGCGCAGAGCAAGCTCTTGCGCGTGCTCAAGACCGAGAGCGATGGGAGCGAGCATCCGACGCTTGAAGTGTTCGCCGAGCGGACTCCCTTCTATGCGGAAAGCGGTGGGCAGGTCGGAGATACCGGCACGATCGAGAGCGAGACCGGCAGAGCACGAGTGCTCGAAACCGACCGACCGCTCGAGGGGATCATCCGCCACCGCGTGCGGCTCGAAGAGGGCACGCTCGTGGAGGGGCAAGAGGCGAACCTGCGCGTAGACGCGACACGCCGGGATGCGATTAGGCGCAGCCACACCGCCACCCATCTGTTGCACTGGGCGCTGCGCACTACATTCGGATCACAGCTGCAACAGCAGGGGTCGCTCGTCGAACCCGACTACTTGCGCTTCGATTTCAACCACCACTCGCAGCTCAGCGACGAGGACATCGCGCGGATCGAAGAGCTCGTGATCGGCGACATCCTCAGCGACGAGCCGGTGGAGACGACCGAGAGCACGCTCGAGGCTGCTCGTGCCGAGGGGGCGATGTCGTTCTTCGGCGACAAGTACGGCGAGATCGTGCGCGTGGTGCGCGCGGGCGAGCATTCGGTCGAGCTGTGCGGCGGCACGCACGTGTCCGCGCTCGGGCGCATCGGCGGCTTCGTTGTGCGCAGCGAGTCCTCAGTCGGCGCCAACCTGCGCCGCATCGAGGCGCTGACCGGCAAGGCGGCGCACGAGGACCACCGGCGTGCGCGCGGGCTTTTGCACACGGCAGCCGAGTCGTTGCACGTGGCGCCGGATTCGCTGCCCGATGCGATCGTCCGCCTGCAAACTTCGCTCAGCCAGGAGGAACGTCAGCGCAAGGCACTTGCCGCCAACGCCGACCGGGAACTGGCAGCCTCGCTTGCAGACTCCGCCGTCGATGGCAACGTGGTGGCGCGGTTGGACGATCGCGACCAGCAGGCACTGCGCACGATCGCGGCTGAGCTCCTCGGACGCGCCGGCATCCGCGCCGTGGGCCTGATCGGCTCGCCCGATGGCGAGGCGGTCGCGGTCGCTGTGGCAGTCGCGGACGATTCCGGCGACGCCCCAGCCGTCGTGCGCACTGTGGCGAAGCTCGTCGGCGGTGGCGGAGGCGGCAAGGACCGGCGACTGGCCGTCGGCGGCGGACGCGATGTGACGGCGATCGACGGGGCGCTCGAGGCGATGCGCGAAGCGCTGAGCACAGACGCTCGGGTTTGAGGCTGAGGACGGACTGCCGGTCATCCGAGCGCCGGCAGGTACACCGCCGATCCCGCCAGAGACGGTGCGGCGAGCACTCGACGAAGATTGAGCAGCCTGTCCGGTGCCACTGCTGGACGTCAACGCGCTTGTCGCGCTGGCTTGGGACTCGCACGTGCACCATGCCCCGTATGCTCGGGTTCACGCATGAGTCGCACGCTCTCGCTGCGCGTCTGCGAGGGGCTGGGTGAGGACTTCAGGATCTTGAGCGTGGCGTTCAGGCGCCCGTGACCCTCGCCGAGCAGCGCTCTACCGTGAGCGTTGAGCGTGAGCTTGACCGTAGCCGTCTTGCCTGCTGGGATAGCGAAGTCGACCGTCCCGAGGATCGTCGTCTTGACGCTCTTGCCCCTTACGATCGTACTTCTTGAGGTCAGGGTCAGCTTGCCAGCACAAGTGCCGGTGGTGCCTGTGCAGGTCAGCTTGACCGTCGCAACGCCGTGGCTCGTCGCGATGTGCGTCTCGGCAAGGGACACACGTGCGCGCGGCGGGGAGGGCGGCGGCGAGAAGGTTGATGGTTCTTGAGGTGTCAAGAGCGTCGTCGTGGGCGGCGGCTGGGGGATCGGCGCGGCCTGGATCGCGCGAAGACCGGGAGTTCGCCCCACGCCGGTGCCGCCTTCGTTGCTCGCCTGCACCTCGCAAAGAATCGCGTGGCCGACCTCTGTCGTGGGCACCGCATATGTCGGCGACGCACCTTGCTGCACGGTCTGATCATCCGTACTGTCGAAGAACGTATAGGTGAAAGTCGGACCCCCGCTCCAGTTCCCGGGAGTGCAGCTCATCGACCCGTCCCCCACCGGTGCTTCACGGATGATTGCGCCCCCACCTCGGGGCGCGCGCGGCGGCGATTCGCTGCCGTCAAGAAAGTCCTGGATCTCGGGCGCCGCCACATTGGCGAAGGCGTTTTCCGCGCCGGGTGCACACCGCTTCCCAGAGACCAGCGTGTAGTCGTCCTCGACCCCTACAAGCGTAAGGGGACCCGCGGTCGTCAGCGCGCTCCCGCTGTCCCCGTTACAGGGAGTGCCCGAGCGAGAACTCGCGCACAACAGGACCGCGTCGTTTTCGCCACCGCATTCACGACTATAGCCCACAGTCATTCCCAGCGAGTACAGCTTGCCATTGAGCTCTTCGCTGATCGGTTCCTCCTCCCCGAAGCCAGTGAGATTTACTAGCGCACCTTCAAGCGGGCTAGATCCGGCAGACACCATCGGAATCGCCGCTGTCGCCGAGCCCAATGAAAATGGCTCCTGAAGAGTCAGGACGGCTATGTCGTCCGGAAGGACGCGGCCGCTGTCGGGGAGATAGCTGTAATAGGGGTGGGGGCGAACATCGGTGACGGCACGTTCCTGTTCTTCGGCTGCGACAGTCGCGAGGTCGGCGGTACCGGCACGAACGGTGAAGTCTTCCGCAGGTATCAACTCGCCAGTTTTCGAGTCGAAGACGCAATGAGCCGCCGTGACGATGTGCGCGGGGTCGAGGATCGATCCCCCGCAGAGGATCCTGACGATGCTTTTTTCTTCAGGGATGACAGCTTCTACCGCGACCTGCCACGGCGCCTGTCCGATCGATATTTCGCTGCCTCCGACGATCGCGACACGAGCACTCCTCTTCGCGACGCTCGAAGCCGGGACTAGCATCAGCAGCGCGCTGGCCGCCACGAGCACACCGAATCGAGGAACTCCGACTCGGATCATACGACCAGCACCACCTTTGAGATGCCTCATTACAGAGGACAACACGCAGCGTCCGCCTGCACTCGGCCTTTTGCGCCGCGGCAACCTATGCGGCCTGCACAGCAGACATCCAGCTCGCTGTGCTTTGGACACCTTCGCTTGTGATTGACCACGACTGCAAATTACAACATGTAGCGAGGGCCGAGTTGACTGTCCCCCGGCATTACCGCCGGGAGTCATCGACGGTCGCGGGCAGCAGAGACGCCGAGCGTAACACCTACACGCGAACCGTTGGGCAATCGCGTGCCGACAGGCGACAGCTGACGTATCACGACCAAGGTGCCCCCGTGATGACTGCGTGGTTGAACAACATTTCCAAGACGACAATGATCTTTGGTCAGCATATGCCGCGCCTGACTCAACGACTTGCTCTTCAAAGACGGGACTACACATTGCCGCGCTTCCGCTTCCTCGCGGGATTGACTCGCGCTCAGTTCAGCTGCTTCCCTATGTTCCTTTTCTTCCTTAACTTTGCGTTCTTCTTCCGCTTTGCGTTCTTCCTGAGCACGAGCTTCCTGCGCCTTATCCGCCTGTTCTTCTTCCCTTTGCTTCTTTTCAGCTTCAGCCTTCGCCGCACCTTCGCGTGCAGCTTCTTCTGCCTCGACCTTCTCTTTTTCGATTAGTTCCGGAGAAAGTTCTACGTTATATGCATATACGACAGTCGGGCTGGCTAGCACCAACGTGAGAGCGAGTGCTGCTATGACAGTCATTATCTTTATGTACATAACAGCACCTCGATCGTAGACAATGTCCTTGCGTCATTTTCGCCTTTGATGTGACGTCTGACGACACGACGCCCTTTATATCGAACTGGTAGAATTTGCCCGACAGGGCATACAGAAGCCGGAGGAGGTCGGCTCGCCACTTGCCATCCTTGACCCTGCGAGACGCACTCCGTACATTCCAGGCTCATCGTGGCTGGCCTGCACGGAACGCACGGAAACCACCAACGAGTCGGAAGATGGCAAGAGAGACTAAGAGCACAATCATGCCTCTGCTCACAGGTGCGTAGCCTTCATGCTACGCCTTACAAGATTCTTGACAAGATTCCCTTGATGAGGATTCGTGACCTCGAAGATGCCGGAACAGAGAGACACTCAGAGGCAAGCCATGAAGCAGACCGACCAAACAGCCGTCTTCGCTGACTTCCTCAGCAAGACCTACACAAGCGATGACGAGCGCGCTGCTTTCGAGCGCGATCTCGCCAAGCTGGTTGCCTCGGCGAAGCTCTTGAAGCAGCTTGAGGACATCCGCGAGGCCAAGCAGCTCACCAAGGCCGACGTTGCCCGACGACTAGGGGTCACGCGGCCGGTCGTCTCCCGGCTACTCGCGGGCAAGGGGGTCCCAAACCTCGGCACCATCGCAGACGTGGCCGAGGCCCTGGATGTCTACATAGACATCCGGGTCAAGTCTCAGCCGCGCAATGGCAAGCGCCATGCGGCCATCGAGGTCCACGAGACCGCAGCCTGATCCCGATCCGACGAGCGCGAACCTGTGCAGCGTGTTTGCACTTCTGTTCGCACTCCGTACAAAACCGTCGCTCGCGTACTACTCCGAAACGCCGAAACCTGCCTATCCAAACAGGATCCGGCCAATGCGCCCGGCGGGAATCGAACCCGCGGCCTGCGGTTTGAAAGACCGCTGCTCTTTGGCTCCCCGAAGAGAACCGTTGACCACTGAGCTACGGGCGCGCGAAGCTGACGATGGTACTACGTGCGGGGCTCTCGATATCGGCTCGCCGACGCGGCCTACAGCGTGGGCTCGGGCAACGGCTGCGCCACCACCGTGGGCGCGGAGCCATCGGCCGGTGGCGCCACCGGGCCGCTGTAGGGGTAGGCGTCTGTGAGCAGTAGCGCGTAGCCGTTGGTTTGGGCGGTGTAGCGCAGCGCGAGCGCCCCGGCGTTGCGCATACCCACAGGCATACGGCCACCCGCCAGGCCGGCAAACCAGCCGAGAAAGGCCACCGCCCACAACAGGCTGCCATAAGCGCTGGCGAGCAGGAATGCCGGCAATCCAAGGAACAGGCGGAAGAACACCTTCCAGCGATTTTGCGGGCGAGGATCCTCGATGTGGGCTTCGACCGGGTAGCTGCCCGCCTGGCCCGTGAAGCCTGGGAATGGGTCGGCGATCAGAAACAGGTAGGCGTAGACGTGGTTCTGATAGCGCACATAGGCGGCCAAAAAGCGGTGCAGTACCAGCGGCGAGACGCCGCCTACCAGAGTGGCGAACCAGTTGACGATCACGGCCAGGTAAGCGACGAGCGCCCACAGCGTCAGCCAGATCAGGTGGGGGATCGCCAGCAGCAGGCGAAAGAAGACCGTCAGGCGCGAGCGCTCCAGGCCGGCGTCGAGCTCCAGCTCGATCGGGTCCGCGGCTCGCACGGGCAGATCGGAGAGCGCTGTGAGGGGGTTGCTGTCCGGATAGACGTCTGTGAGCAAGAACAGGTAGGCGTCGAGTTGGGCGGAGTAGGACAGCCCGTAGGTGACCAGGTCGCGCAGCCCGCGCGGCAAGCGAGCTTGCGCGATCGCGACGAACCAGCCGAGAAAGGCCGCGATGCCGGCCAGGCCGTAGCTGTAGTTGAAGCCGTAGCTGCGCGCGCTGCCGGAGACGAGCGCGCTGCCGATGATCAGGGCCGGTATCGCCAGAACGAAGCGAAAGCCAACCTTCCAGCGATTCTGCGGTTGCGATGCAGCGATCGTCACGTCGACCGGATAGCCCGGCTTGCCCAGGAAGTCGGGGAACGGCTCGGCGGCCAGCAGCACGTAGGCGCCGACGTGGATCGCGTAGCGGATGTAGGCGGCCAGGAAGTCGTGCAGCACATCGGGGGATCTCCCAGCTATCAGCGTGGCAAACCAGTTCACGACGACCGCCACGGAGGCGAGTATCCCCCACAGCCCCAGCCAGATCAGGTGCGGGACCGCCAACAGCAGGCGAAAGAAGACGGTCAGGCGCGAGCGCCCCAAGTCGTCGCTGACGATCAGCTGTACGGGACGGCCATTCACAACAGACCCCTCTCTGTAGGCGGCACACTGACTAACGCATAAAGTCGGAACTATTGGTACCCGTAGCAGCGGACGCTTAGCGACAAACGCCACAAATACCCTGTTCGAGGCCTTTGTGGATATTGATTAAGGGCGTGCCGGCAGGCGTACCGCGGCTGATGGCATGATCGCCGAGTAGAAGCAGCCCGGTCGGGCGCGGCTTTAGTCGACCTCGCGCAGGGTGCCGCTCTCGGGGTCGAACACAAACCCTCGAATGTGTTCGCGAGCGGGGAGCTCGGGGCTCGAGCGCAGCCGTGCGAGACTGTGGCGCAGGGTCTCCTCGACGTCCTCGAACGCGCCAAGGCGCCAGGTCGGCAGGACGCCGTCGGCGGTAAGCGCCTGCGCAAACTCGTCCTCGGAGGCGCGGTGCAAACCGCAGCCGTCGTGCATCACGACGACGATCTCCTCGGTGCCGAGCTTGCGCTGGGAGACGCTGAGCGAGCGCATCGCATCGTCGGTCACAAGCCCACCGGCGTTGCGAATGATGTGCGCGTCGCCACGCTCCAAGCCAAGCATCGGAAAGAGGTCGATGCGCGTGTCCATGCAGGCCAGCACGGCCACGCGACGACGCGGCTTCGGGCTCAGGCCGGGCGCTGCCAGCTGCTCGGCGCGCGAGCCAGCGATGGCAAGCATCTCATCGGCGTTGGTCATCGAGCACGATCGTACGTGCTCGGGGCGCCGATCGACGTCAGGGCACGCCATTTCGACCCCATCCAATCGCGCCACGAATGGATCCAGAGGTGTGTCTCGCACGAGCGCCAGATCTTCATGGCGCGGACTCCGCTTCTTGCGCGGACTCCTCAAGTGGCTTTCCTTCTGTCAGCTTGAGGCTCATCTTGATCGCCCTGACAGCACCGGTCGCCCCCGCTTGCAATGTGAAGCCGAACGTAAGCAACACGATGCCTGGAACGAACAAGACCTTGGATCCGAGCATCAGAATGCCCAGGCGTCCGAGCAGATACGGAGGCGTGCACACAGTCGTGCCGAGCGCGGCCCCAAGTGCCGAGGCCGTCAGCTTCTCGCGCCTGGAGTGTGCCGGCTTGACGCCGATCAGCCGCGAGGGAACGGCCACGTAGCAGACCATCATCACGGCTATGACCGCGCCAAGAGACAGCGCAAACCAGGGGCTGCCCCAGCGGGGAGCGACGGTCGTGGCGATCGCAAGCGCCATGCCCACCCCAGCGCCCCAAGCGAAGATCGGATGCAAATAACGACGTGCCATGCCGTATGCCGGTCGGATCTCAGGTGGAGGCTGTCGGGTGATCGCAAACGCGAACACCGCGTTCAAAAAGAAGCACGCCATCGTGATCGCAACGATCGCAAGCGCGATCGGGATCAGGACCGGACCGCGCAAGGCGGGAAACGACTTGTCGCGCAGGACGCGCGCCCTGAGGTCGAACATCGCCAGCCAGATCCACACGGCCGGCAGGATCTGCACGAGCGTCAGCCGCCAGTTGGTCAACAGCAGCTTGAGCCCGTCGAGGAGCATCGCAAACGCCCCTACGGTGAAGGCCAGCGGCGCAAACAGACGCCGCGATTGACTGAGGCGGACGATGCCTTCCAGGACCGCCTCGTCTTCTTCCTGGATGGCACGCACGAACCGCTCGACCCTGGAGGAGAGACTTGCGAGGCTTGAGCGCGGACCAGTCATCGCTATCGCGAGGATCCCACAGGCGCGGCAGCGGCGATACACGAGCATCGAGCAGCTACCCTTAGGCTGGGATGAGGGGACCAATCGCGACGATTCTCACGGTGCTTGCGTTCGGGGTCATCCCTGCCACGGCCTTTGGCGCACCACAGGATGTCGCCTCGACGCACGCCTACATCCGGGCCAACTATGCGCTCAATCGGGCTACCCAGGCGAAGGTCAAAGCCGCGCAGGCGAACATCGAGACGGTGATCGGCAAACTCGGCCAGGAATGCCCAAAGCTGGCCGTCGGCTCACCCCAGAACCAAGAAGCGCAGCATCTCAGCTATGAGGTGGTAGTGGCACTCTGGTCGGCTTCCTACGCGACGGACGCTGGGCCGATCCGCAGGTTCGCAAATACCGTACGGCATTTGCGCTGGAGCAATCCAAAGCTCACCGATATGGCACGGCGCTACGCGACCGACCTGCAGGAACTCTCAAGCCTGCAGATGCCAAACGTCTGTGGCGACGTGACCACCTGGAAGGAAAGCGGCTTCAAGACGGCTCCGGCAACGTCGATCCAGCTCGATCGGCGCGTGGAAGCGATTGAACCCAAAGCGATTCCAGAGTCGCTGTTGTCTCCCTATGAGAAGCCGGCGGACAAAGCGATCTTGGCGACCACAACGCGCATCGAAACCCAGCTACAGCAAACAGAAACCGTCGAGGGATTCAACGACTGGGACCAGGCGTTGGAAACGGTTGGGCTCAATCAGTAACGGTCTGCGAGCGATCGAGCGGGACCGGGTCTGCGCGGCGCCTCGTGGCTGCAAGGTGACTGACCACAGTCACCCCCACTGCTCGGTCACGACGACTGGGGCAGCTTGACCGATCCGCGTGTGACGGTCTTGACGGAGGGCGGTGGGACGAGCGGTCCGATGTCGCCGTCCGGCGCCTCGTCCAGATCGACGATCACAGGGGCGTGATCGCTGGGCTTGGTGCCCTTGCGGGCCTGCCGGTCGACCCACGTCGCTCTGACTCGCTCGGCGACCGGCGCGCTGGCGAGCACCAAGTCGATCCGCATCCCTAGATCTTGATGGAACATGCCAGCGCGATAGTCCCAGTAGGTGAATACGCGCTCGGTCGGCCAGCGCTCGCGCACGACATCGTGCAGACCCAGCGCCTGCAAGTTGGCCAGCGCCACCCGCTCTGGCTGCGTGACATGGGTCTGCCCGACGTAGGCAGCTGGGTCGAACACGTCGATGTCGGCCGGCGCGATGTTCATGTCCCCACACACCATCGCGTCTTGGGAACCGCTGCGGATCAGCTCACCCAGGGCCTCCAGCCAGGCTAGCTTGTAGCGGTAGTGCTCGGAGTCGGGCGTGCGCCCGTTTGGCACATACACACAGTGCACACGGATCCCGCCGCAGGTCGCGGACACCGCCCGCGCCTCTGGATCGGGGAAACCCGGCGCACCCGGAATCCCCGACACGGTGTCGTCAAGGCCCACCCGCGAGAGGATTGCCACTCCGTTCCACTGCGCCTCGCCGTGACGAGCAACCGCGTAGCCGCGACTCTTCAGCTCCTCGCCGAGTAGTCGGTCAAACGCCTCGTCGGCGAGCTTAGTCTCCTGTAGGCAGAGGACCTCCGGCTGACGCTCGTCGAGCCACGGCAACAGGCGCGGCAGCCGCTGCTTCACCGAGTTCACGTTCCAGGTGGCAACTCGCATGGCGCGTAGGGTAGCGGCGTCCCGCATGCCGCATCGCCTCGGAGAAGGACTCATGGCCAAGAGCTCCTCCGTAGTCGCGATCGAGCGCGAGCACGCTGAGCGCGCGCATCATGTGGCCAGCTGGGGCAAGGACGGCGCGCTCGAGGCCGTGACGAAATTCGCGCAGGGCAACCGATAATGACAGTGATTAGGCGTCGACCACCTGCCCATTGGCACTTAGCGCTACCTCTATATTGCCGCGGGTGGCGTTGGAGTAAGGGCAAACCTGATGTGCCGCACGGACCAGCTCGGCCGCCTGCGCGAGGTCATCCACAGACGCAAGGGTCACATTCAGCCCAACCGCCAGCAGAAACCCACCTTGGCCGTCGGGTGCGAGACTGACACTACTGTCAATACCGACCTCACCGGTATCCACCTTGGCCCGTCGGGCGACCACACCCAAGGCCCCCTCGAAACATGCGGCGTATCCGACTGCGAATAGCTGCTCAGGGTTGGTGCCTCCTCCCTGCCCACCCATCTCAGGCGGCAGCCGCAGGTCGACCTCCAGAGCTCCGTCGCTGGTCTTGCCGTGGCCGTCGGCGCGACCGCCGGTGACATAGGCCTCTGCTGTGTAGATGGGATCGGGCATGGAATCTCCTCGTTCGTTGGGATCGAGACAGACATCTGTGGATGGTCTTCGCCTGATGCTAGAAGCCATGCACGCTCGCGCTACAAGTTGCGGACGCGGCGACCGATATCGCGGTCCTGCGGGTAGCCGGCGGACTCCCAGAATGCCGCGGCCACCTTGTCCTCGTACGCGACGAGGGCGGTGATCCGACGAGCCCCTTGGCGGCGCAAGTGCTCCTCGCCAGCTCGCACGAGCGCCAGGCCGATACCCCGGCGGCGATGCTCGAAGCGAACTGCCAGCCGGTACATGTTCCCTCGCCAGCCGTCCCAGGCGGCGATCAACGCGCCGAGGATCGCGCCATCGGCAGTGGCGACGAGCAGACTCCCAGGTGCCTCCGCGAGCAGCCGTTGCACATCCCCGGGGCGGTCGGCGGTACTGGCATGCTCGCTGCGAGCCTGCCGCCATAGCTCGAGGATGACTGAGGCCTCCTGTGGGCTGCCTGCCCGCACAACGAATTCCCGGTCCGTCAAGCAGCGAACATAGCTCATTACGGAGCGTGCGGCCTGATCGCACGCTGGTCCGAGTTCACCAAGGTCATCCTCGTGTGTTGTTGGTCGCACCGGCGGTCGCATTGCCTGACCATGGCGGCTCCGCTGCCGAGCGGGTGAAGGCCACAAGGCCATAGCTTGAGCACGCCGAGCTCCTGGAGGAACCCTTCTAGCTCGTCAGCTGGGAGGCGTTGACTGCTCGTGCTTCCTGATCGTGATCGCACGCAGAAGATCGAGCGCGGCGGAGCATGCAGGTGGCGCGGCAGATGCTGACCGACGAGGCGCTCGAGCGCGTCGAGGAAATCGCCAGTTGCGCCTCGGGGGATGCGCTGCAGCTGCTCGAGTCGCTGCCGCAGGACCCTGCCGCAGGACCCACGTCGACCATCCGCCTGCCGGCGGCCTGTCAACTCCCGGCACGCGTCGGCTAGACGGGGGTCGTTTTGACCGCTGTGCCGTAGGCGCAGATCTCGGTCCAGGTACCGCCCAGCTCCGATGTGTCGAATCGAAAGGCAATCACCGCGTCGGCGCCGCGCGCGGCGGCCTCCTCTTCGAGACGTTGCTGCGCGTGTAGCCGACCTTCGACGAGCATCTTCGTCATGCCCTTGAGCTCGCCGCCGACGAGCGACTTGAGTCCTGCGCCTATCTGAGAACCGAGATTGCGCGAGCGCACCGTCAGACCGAACACCTCGCCGATCACCTCGTCGATTCGGTAGCCAGGGAGGTCGTTCATCGTCGTGATCATCATCAGCGCCCTCCTATCGATCTCATATCTGGCGAAGCTACCAGAATCGATATGGATCTAGTTATCTTGCCGTGCGAAGGTAGACGTAGACCACGAGCCGGCCGCTGGCGCGCCACAGCGAAGTCGAGATCGCCACCGAGCATCGAGGACAGCGCCCGGTCCGGGATCTCAGGGCCGGGAGGTGATCGGCACTACCGAGTGAAGAAGTCGATGCGAACAACTTTGCGTGGCTTCCCGCTGGAGTGACCGTCGCCTAATGAAGTGGAGTCTTCAGATCTTGATCCCGAGAGTCCGGTGGAGTTGGATACGACCTGTGGGGGTGAGTGTTACGGCTCGGCTGTGAGCTGCTCGCTCGATCCAGCCGAGTTCTATAAATCGCCCGGCCAGCGCGGCTCCGGTCGCTCCGGCAAGATGCGGCCGTCGCTCACTCCAGTCGAGACACGCGCGCGCGAACGAGCGCCGCGCCGCTCGCAGCGCATCTATATCGATTCCGAGGTCTCTAAACCACGATATGCCTTGCTCGGTCAGCTCGAAGTGATCGTTGGTGAATGTTAGTAGCCCAGTTGTCGTCATCGCATCGACCAGTTCGATAGCCAGACGGCCAGCGAGGTGGTCGTAGCAGAAGCGAGCGCAGTCAAGAGCGTGGGCCGTGCTTGCGGCTCGCAACGAGCGAACCGTCTGTCGCGGTGCGATGCGCTGTAGGGACTCGATCGCACGCGCAACCTCAGGACCGGCCAAGCGATAGCTGCGACGGCCCCCGTGCACTCGGACTTCGACCAGATTTGCTGCAAGCAACCTGCCAAGATGGAAGCTGGCGGTAGACCGCGAGACGCCTGCCGTACTCGCCAGCTCACTCGCACGCCGACCTTCTCCGCCGAGCAGCTCGTGTAGGAAACGAGCGCGCGTGCGATCTCCGATCAATGCGGCAACCGCAGCGATATCCGCGTCTCCCACCATCATCGCAGCCTACGACAAGGACGATTCGACGTGCATCGAACTGCGGGCCGTTTACGCTCGACGCCACCGCTCGACGCCCACATTAATTAACGCCAGGCACGGTAAGGAGAAGCCCTGTGACGCTCAAGACCGACACCAACGACCACGATGTCGGGAGCCCCGACGGTACCGACGGGCACGAGGTCATCTGGCCCCCGATCCTCTACTTCGGCACGCCGATAGCGCTGGTCACAACGCTCAATGCCGACGGGAGCGCGAACATCGGACCGATGTCCTCAGCCTGGGCACTCGGCTACACAGTTGTCATGGGCTGGGAGAGCACCGCTCACACACTCGCCAACCTGGAGCGCGAGCGCGAGTGCGTCATCAATCTCCCCGACCGGAGGCTCGTCGAGCAAGTCGAGGTGCTCGCTCCGTTGACAGGCAGCAACCCACCGGCAGCCCACAAGGCAGACAAGTTCCGCTTCGAGCCACGCAAGTTCGACGCCGCCGGCCTGACCGAGCATGCAAGCGAGACCGTCAAGCCGCCCCGCATCGCCGAGTGTCCACTACAGCTGGAGGCAAAGGTCACCGCGATCCACGAGCCAGCCACACGCCCCGATGGAGCCTATTTCAGGATCGCAGAGGCTCACGTACAGCGAGTGCACGCACTCCCGGCAATAATCAAGCCCGGCACCAGCCACGTCGACCCCGACGAGTGGCGACCACTGTTCTACGTGTTCAGGCACTACTTCTCCACCGGCCCTGAGCTTGCGCGCAGCTTTCGCGCCGAAGACTGATGAAGCCAACGAAAGAGCAAACAGATAGCCGCTGAATCGAGCCAACCGAAGTCACGAGAACCGGTTTGCGGCTCTCCGGTGGGTTGATTGAGATAGGTGATGTGGCATAGTCGTCAGGTCGCGTTGCTCTGAGCGTCACGCAATCCGTGGCGTGTCGCGCTGCGCATCCATCGACCCACAGCAGGCGTCATCTTCCCATCGGGTGACCGAACTAGACTCTGCTGGCAGGTCGAATCACAGTCGCCGGCTGGTCGGATTGCCGTGCCCAACAGGCTTGAGCATGCGCCGCGTGGGCGAAACGAGTTCAAGTGTGACGAACTGAAAGCGCAGCCCCTCGCCGCGCTTGTCTTTGAACTTCTCTGTTCTGACTTTCATCGCGCGCTGCTTAGAGCGCTCATGGAGGTTAACGCGCATGTTCTCGGTGGGCACGTCGTAGTCCTCGCCTTGGCGAATCTCCCAAATTGAGCCGTCGCACCACTGCTCCCACGGGTAGCGGCGTAGGGCTTCTTGGGCGTCCTTCTCGAAACGATCTACCCGACGGGCCATAATGACTCCTTTGCACTTAGATTGGTATAGAATAATTACCCTATGACCCTTATGGACCTATGTCAAGGGTGGCGGGGTCGTTTCCCGAGGTCCAAGCTTCATCGCGCAGGCCTTGAGAACGCGTACGAGTCCTGCCTGATCGCGCGCCAGTCAAGACAACCGAGCGTGCGGGCGGGTGCGCACCGTCCGCAGCCCGAGCGCGCCACCAGCGGCGACCTCGACGATGTGGGCCGGCCCACGCGGCGCGCGGCACAGTGCACCCGCCCGCGTAAAGACCGTCCTCAAACCCTGATCGACGGAATCCAAGTGCACGCCCGCAACAACATCCACCCAACCCTTCCGACCGTTGGGCTGTGGCCGCTACAGCGAGAGCAACGCCCACTCAGGTGGCGGATTCGCGACGCAACGCGGCTCTTTCGACGACGGTCAGGAGTCTCCCGAGCCACAGCGGGAGCGCATGCCCGCTCGCGATTTCAGCGGCATACCGGCAGCTCGCCACATTGACCTTAAGCCCATATTCGGCCGCAAGGAAGCCCTTTAGCCCGCTCTTCGCGATGCCGGCCTCGGTCGCGCGCCGGAGTACCGCCTCCTTGCCTGGCCAGAAGCTCTTTGCGACCTCAGCCAGGGCATGGTCGGGGAGCGCAAAAATGATGTCAGGCGTGCCGTGTGAGACGAACTCGATGCGCCTCGCGTCGGATTTCTCTAGGAGCTCTGTGCTCTTTCGCATCTCCTGCGAGTCGTCTGGGCTAACGATTGCCGTGCCAGATTGCAGCCGCCTAAGTTGCTCCTCATCGAGGTCGTCTACGAGGACTATAAACGGGAGACCCGGCAGCTTAGCGAGCGGATTGTGGAGCAGCTCAGGCATGTTGCCGAGGCCGCCGAAAGTCGCTATACGAGCACCGTGTCGTTGTAGCTGCTCGCCGCAGAGCCCCTCCAGCGCAGCCCGGTCCATCGGTCCCTCGACCCAGACAATCGCCGCGACCAGCCCGAGTAGCTCGCCGTGATCCAAACGCATCCCGGTTGCTACGTTTGCGAGCGCCTCTTGGTCTGACGGAGCAAAGGTCGTATACAGCAGCCCGTTTGAGACCCGCCTGACGTGGATGTGACGCACGTCTACACCCCTGAGTGAGAGAAATGCCGGCGAATGGGAAGCGATGACGATCTGGTCATACCCTTTGCGGGCACGCTGTTGAAGGTAGGCAGCAGCCCGCTTGACGACAACTGCGTTGAGGTGTCGCTCCGGCTCGTCTATCAGGATCATGCGCGGCCGCACAGCGGCTTCTGTTTCGGTGAGCGCCTTAACGAGGCGTGGATCGCGCGGTACAGTTGCGAGCGCATTCAGCTGCCAGCTACGCTCCTGCTCATGGCAGAGCCAGGAGGCGCAATGGGCGTCGGCTCCTCTTTGCGAGACGAGACGAATTTCTTCTAGGCGCTTCGCCGGCGATCCTGGGTGGCCAAGTATTTGTGCAATATCGTTGCATGCGGCGAGCCGCATCGAGGCCGCTGTCCGATTGGCTTCTGCTACAAGATCCCAGACTGTGAGCTCAACCCAAAGCTGGAATCCGGAAGCTATCTCTTTGATCGGGAACTTCTTAGCGAACGTTTCGTGCACCAGCAGCGACACGACGGCACTCATACGCGCATTTAGTCGGGTGATCCCTGGGGTCTTCGGTCGTGAGGATGGATCGAAGTCGAGCCTGTAGGTGGACCTCACAAACGTGGGAAGCAGATGTGACGAAAGCGTCTCAAGTGCTCCGACCAGTTTCAGGATGAACGGATCGGGTTGTCCGTCAACGTAGGTCCAAGGGTTGTGAGGATCCTCGGTCGGTAGCTCCAAATTCACACTTGCGGCCCAGGCACGAAAGGAGCGTCGTGCCCGCTCCACCGCGTTCTCCAGCACGTGCAGCGCGACCTCTACGCCCTGAGGCAAGAGCAGCGGCTGCGGTAGCAGCGGCAGCGACGTTCGTCCCATCTCGCCCAGGTGCCACGAGCCGAGTGGGTGCAGGATCGCATCGGGGTCCAGGCCCAGTTGCTCCAGCTCTCGCACCCGTTCATCCGGGTCAATGTGCAGGCTCCGCAGCACCTCCAGCAGCGGTCGCGGCAACTCGGCCATATGGGCAGGCGAGTCCACGATGCCTACCGACCAGGTCCCGGCTTGCGATGAGGCGTCCAGATGCTCTGATTCGGATTGCCCATCATCGGAGTCGGTGTCCAATGAGAACACCGGTGCCTGCGCCAACATCCCTGCCATGTCGGCTGCGGAATCCGTGTATAGCCTAGGGTGATCGGCAAGGGCCTCAAGCGCCCACTTGCCCGCTGATGTTGCCGTGTCCCTTCGCCTGGCGATATCGGTGAGCATCGCGTTGAGTGCCACAGTGTCGCCGCCAAAACTCATGATTACGCTGCCAAAGAGCTGCTTGTCTCCGCTCGAGATTCGTTCCATGAAGCTTGCGAGCGCGCGCAGCGTCGAGCTCTTGCCGCTGTCGTTAGCACCGAATAGAATCGTCAGAGGGGCCAGCGGCAAGATATCTCGGCCGTTGACGACAGGATGCTCCCTGCCCATTTCCTCCCAATCGATTGCGGCGATGTGGATGTGGATCACCCCGTCATAGTCTGTGGCAGCCAGCTTGAGAATACGTGTCGGGCCACACTCCGGTGTACTCGGCTCCGTGGCATCACGAGCGTCCTGAGTGTGCTGCGGACTCAAACAGGTGGACGTAGGTCCGATGATGTCGTCAGCGAGCGCGTCCCCGGTGGACTGCGGGACTATGACCGCATTACCCACGCGCTAGTGGCAATCGAGGTTTGGGACGCCAGTACCAGGTTGCCCGGGACCCTGCTAGAAGCCCTGCCGGCCCCCAGCGCGCCGCGCAGCGCCGCCGCGTAGTCGCGACATAGCACGTTGCTGGGCAGAGCGCCTCTCCGTGCGTCGAAACGGGAGCCTTGGTTGTTTGGCGACACGGAAGGAGGAGGGTGCATTAGTCGCGTCTACGCTTACGCGCTGCGGAACGCCCTCAAGCACCGCGCCGTCCTTCGAGATGAAGCGTATGGCCTGTCCGTTCGACATGACCTCCGTCGCCGCGTCCTTCGCGCCGTTGATAAGCGCTTCGTCAGCCTCAGTCAGGAAGCCCTACTTAGCATCCGTCGCCATACATGCATCGTAGGAAGCCGTGCGGCAGACTCTATGCGCTCGGCTAATGGGGGCCGCACCCCTGTGGGGGTACTTGCTTGAGGGCCAGATTGAAGCGGAAGATGCTGCCGAGCTTCAACGCCTGCGAGAGTTCATCCTTATTCAAGGACCACCGGCGGATTTGCGCACAGGGCCTTCTGACGACAAGTAGCACCAAGGTCTGAAATAAGCCGTTGGTCTTGCCCAGGCAAACCGACGGACGGACAAGCACTCGATAGCGGGGGTAGTCGCGGCTCGCATGACGCAATGAGAAGCGCTCTCTGCGCCTGAGTTGCGATCTACGTCGGGGTCTGCTGCCCTTCCGTCCCAATCGACAATCTAGTGGCCGGGCGAGTGCGCTAACACCCGCCCTGGAAGAGGATGACGAACCCTGCTGAACAGCGCTCGATCTCTGCTTGTATAACGTGCCACGCAAGGCAGGGTCGTGTCGGCCAGCATCCCGGTCGACTCAGTGCGCGCGAGCAGGCAGGTAGATGACTCCGATGCTCGGGGAGACGCGCACGCGCAGACGGCGGCAGTTGCTACTGGCTAAAGCAAGCACGACCGGCGCGGAGCTGGGGCCTGCGACGACGCGGCCGCGCAGGTCATCGTTGAGGCAGCGCGCGCCGAGTCGCTGGCGCAGTACGCGGCGCCCGTAGGGCGTGAGCTCGACCAGAACGTGCTCGCGCTCAGGCGGCTTCGGCTTCACCTGCACATAGGTGAAGCGAGCGACTTTGGCGCCGGCGCTCGATTCCACTCCGCTCCCGTGGAGTGTTGCTACGACCTCAGCTACCCCTGCCTGCCCCGCAGGGGTTACAAGCGTACATTGCGTATCTGACTGGCAGAGCACATTTGTAGCGGCGGCGTTCCCTAGTCGAAACCCAGTCTCACCCGGTTCAAAATGTCGGCCCGTCACAGCTACGGGCGTACCGCCGGTCGTAGGACCGAGGTGTGGCCGCAGGCGGGTGATCGCCACGTCTTCTCGTCTCAGCGAGAACAGGTCCTTCAGCAATCCGCTGAACCCGAGAATGACGAACACGCCGACGCCGGCAAGGACTAGACGACGCTTCCAGCTCGACAGGCGCTTGTCGCCGGCTCTAAAGGCACGGATCCATTCCTGTTGGCTGACGCGGTAGCCATAGAGGAGAGCGATGCAGGTGACATCGAATGGAACGGTCCAGTAGCGTCCTGCAGGCGCACTGTATCGGACCACGACGAACACGACCAGAAAGAGCGCCGTAACGATCCCACCTTGCGTGGCGCGTTCGGCCCAATTTTTGTACTTCGTAGAGTGGTTGGTCTGGCGGTTTTGTTCGCGGACCCTCGCGATCCTGCCATCGAGGTAGTCCCAAAGCAGATACAGCCCGAACAATCCGACGATCCACCACGCCTTCCACTGCAGCTGCCCGCTGTGGGTATTCGGCAGAGACAGGCGCGTGCTGAGGGCAAAATAGGCACCGATGATGAATGCCTCGCTCCAGAACTGCCAGAACGACCTTTCGGTAAAGATCTTTTCAGAGAGCTCAGGAGGTTCCGGTGCGTCCTGTTGCTTCCTTCGACGATTGTTGTGATGGCCCACCCAGCCGAGCGTGAGCGCAATCAGGGCAAGAAATATGTCCGCCCATGCAGCCGCGCTGACATGTTCAGGATCCGCTTCGCCGACGCGGGTGGCCAGCACCGCGACGGGTACGGCATACAGCAGATCGATGAACTCGAGATTTACATGGCGAGCGGATTCATCCACATCGTTCGAGGCCACGCCAGAGGCTCCACGTCCGCTGTCAGGGTCATCGCAGACCACGGACCATCCATGGTATCTGCACCACATGTCACGATCATGGTGTGTCTGGCGCGCCGCTGATCGGGCTGTCCGGTCTCGTGGGAGCCGGAAAGTCTACCGTTGTGACGCCCCTCGCGTCCCGTCTCGGCTTCAGGGCATGGCCTGAGCGCGTCTTCGACAACCCATTCTTCCCGCGATTTGTCCAGGATCGCGCTGCATGGGCATTCCACTCTCAAACAGCGTTCCTGATCGGCGCCACTGAGGATGCGGTGATGGCGCGACGTGAGGGGGTCGGCGGGGTCATCGAGCGGCCCCCACAGGAGATGCTCGGGGTCTTCGCCCGTACTCTCCAGGACGAGCACCTGCTCGGCCGGGATGAAGTGTGCCTGCTCACGAGGATCGTGGCGTTTGGCGAACGTCTTGGCGGTGTGCCAGACCTGCTGGTCGCGCTGCAGGCAGCTCCCGAGACGCTTTTGGCCCGGATCCGCGCGAGGCGCTCGACGGACACGAACCTCTACAGCCTCGGCGACCTGAAGCGCCTAGCGGTGGTATACGACAGGTGGATCTCCGATTGGGACCGCTCTCCTGTACTTGAGGTGGATGTCGAGGTCCGTGACCTGCGAGATCCCAGCGAGGTCACGCGGCTCGCGGCGGAAGTGCGCGAGGCGCTGAATGGCCGTCGTTCAACCCACTGATCTATCGGCCCAGGCTGTTGCCAGCGTGCCCTGCTCGGCGCGGTGCAATCGGCGTCCACGTGCTCTGATCAAAGTGGCAGGATGGCTTCACTGCCAACTCAGCGGAGCTGCGCCGACTGCTGGAGCACGACGCAGCCAAGGCTCCCACGCCGCGCACCATGAGCCACGCGCATATTCGGACCACCGCCCGCTACCTGCACACCAAGAACACATTCACTGAGGAGAGATCGCCGGACCAACGGCGGCAAGCAGTGAGCGACCTCGCGGAAGTGAAGTGCTTCGCCGTATTGCTGGCGACGATCCGCTGAGCCTGCTTCTCCCCTGACTCCTACCACCGCCATTCCCAGCCTCAAAACTGGCCAATTAGTAGGCACTTCTCAAGTGGGCGAAACTTGGCGGCGCGCAAACCACGCGCTGATAGCCGCGCCAGCGGTCGCGATCGGCTGATGCTGCCCTCGGCTGGCGCGTCGGGTAGGCGTCCCGCACTGTTGAGGCATCGACGCTCTCACGCATCGTTACGCGTTTTGGCTGACAGGACGGGCACATAGAATCCCGCTCTGTGCCGATTGAACACTTCGTTTGGACTACTCATGCTGTGCTCCGGCTTGACGAGCGGCACTTGAGTCAGTCCGATGTCGAGAACGCTATTCGTGAGGGACACGGAGAAAGGCAGATCAACGACGGGCGGGCAGACTGGCTCATCGAAGGCATCACTGCATACGCAGTCCGATTTGAAGCTATCTACGATCATCCTGCCGACGAGGACGAGACAACCGCTCGTATCGTGTCGGCTTGGCGCGTGGACTCGTCGTAGGGGATCGGGCACGATAGTCTGGAGGGAGTCATGTACGCCTACTACGATCGCGACGCGGACATCGCCTGGCTCCCCACCGGCGAGTCTGATGATGTCGTCAGCGAACGTGTCCCCGGTGGACTGCGGGACTATGATCGCACCAGCCACGCGCTAGTGGCAATCGAGGTTTGGGACGCCAGTACCAGGTTGCCCAGGACCCTCCTAGAAGCCCTGCCGGCCCCCAGCGCGCCGCACAGCGCCGCCGCGTAGCCGCGACTTGGCGGGGATCAGTCAGCTTTTGGAGGCCCTTGGCTAGAGCGCGAGCGCGGTCAGCAAAGCCGTGTCAACTCGGCTAGAGATCGTGGGTCATGTCCGCTGAGCGCACGGTCCTGAACTCTCGCAGCGCTGCGAGGGTGTCATCGAGTGCTAGTGCAGTCTGTTCCATCACCCAATCGCGGTCATCTGTCCTGCCTTGTGGAGCAGGTAGGATTTTTGCGGGATGACTGCTGGTGCTTATTCAGCGCGCTGGGCAGGCCGGATTGCGGCGGTCATCTTCCTTGCAATCGAGCCATTCGTGTTGATCGCGCTGCTGCTTAGCGCCGTCGCGATAACGTTCTTGCTGACCGCACACGGATCGCACGCACAGGCTGTGAATGCTGTGGCCGTGCCGTTGGAGCTCGCGGTCGCCTGCTGGCTGCTCAGCGCGCGTCTTGAGTGTCGCGCGAAGGCTGAGGAGTATGCGCTTGTGGAACTGCTTCTTGGGTTTGGCGGTGATCTTGTGCATGCTTTCCCACGGCGGGCCCATACTGCCCGCGAACGCGTCGATGCTAGGACGCCGCTGCTGCAGTTGACCGCCCAGGATCTGCTGCGGATGGCCCGCGAAACGCCATGCAGGGCAACACGCGTCGTGGCGGCCTGGGTGGTGCTCGTGCTCGCAGTCACCCCAGTAGCGCAGTGGATATGGCATGCAATGCTGCACGAAGACGTGGCGAGTGTGGCGACAGGTGCCCTCATCGCCGCATGCCTGCTGCCGTTCGCGGTTGCATGGAAAGACCTGCACCAGGGTCGAGTACGCAGCTTGCGTGATCCGCGGCGGACGCGCCTGTGGGGCGAGGGTTACCATCCAGCGCGCCCACCGCTGGTCTTGCCCAGCGTGCCGATGATGCTGATCATGCTTCTGCCCGCCGGGCTGCTCGGAGCAAGCTGGGCTACCGCAGCTTCGCTCGCGGGTCGCATCAACATTACCGAGGCCGTGTTCGGCTTCTGGTTGCTGGTCTGGAACGGGCGTACCGTCGTCGCGAGTGCGGCCTTCCGACGGATGGAGCGGCGAACCGCTCCGGTAGACAATCTCATTCGTCGTTGCGTTACGCCCGCGTGGGAACTGGTTACGCGCGCCTGCCGGTGGAGTGGCTGGGGCTCGGCGGCGCTACTTGCGCTGACGCTGAGCTGGCCAAGTACGCTGCGCTCGGGAGTCCAGACGACGCTAGCCGACGTATCAGTTTGGCTTTTGACTACCAGTCTGGCGCTTGGCCTGCCGATCGTGCTCCACTGGCAGCGGCCGGTTGCCCCCCTCACACGCTCGGGGGAGGAACTACTTGGCGAGCTGAGCGAGGCGCAGGTCCAACGCATCTCCGTCGGCTTGAATGTGGGACTTGCTGCGACGATGTTGCTTATTGCGGTACTCGGCGGACTGGTCTAGGTCGCGTGCCTTCAACTCGATGGTTCTTCGCTGTCGCTGCACGAAGGTCGATCGTGGCCAATGCGCTCGTAAGACACACTCCGGAGGCCGAGTCGATGTAGACAATCATTCGAATGGAGCCAGCCGACCTCAAGTCGAACCGCTCGGCGCGGCTTCCCGGCGGCCGGATGTCGCTTGACGAAGCGGCCGTCAGTCTGTCTGGATGATCTGCACCGGCAGTCCGCGCGAGACTGCGTTTCGAGCGAGCCTTCCATCGAGCGTCCATAGCTGCGTGTCGAGTTCTTCAGCGAGCACGACATACGCCGCGTCGTAGGCGCTGCGGCGCTCAAGACGCTGCGTCATCGCCACGACCGCAGGCGTGTCTTTGGGCTGATGTAGGACAATCGGCACCGAGTCGATGCGTTGCGTGGCATCGACCACCGCCTCCGGCTCAAGCTGCCCGGCGGCAACCGCCTGCGCCAAGGCGCTCGCTATCTCGTAGCGCAACAGCACCGGGGCGTGCAGCTCCTCTCCTTCGGCCTTCCAGGTGCGCAGCAGCTTCTCGATGGCGACAGCGCGTCGCTGGTCGAGCGCGAGCACGACAAGCGCGTTGGCGTCGAGGACACGCTCAACTGTCGCCGCGTCGTTCGAGCTGCGCACGAGCGTCGCGTGCAAGCACGATCCCGTCGATCTCGGGCAGCTTTGCACGGAAGTCCGCTAGGCCCTTGAGCGTCGTCTCAAGGTCCTGCTCATCGTGTGTGGCGAGGTCGGCGCGCACCAGTTCGTCCGCCAGTGCGTCAGGGTCCAGGCCGCGCCGCTGCGCCTCGGCAGAAAGCAGTGCGTAGGAGCTCTCGGGCAGGTGGATCGTTCGCGTGGCCATACGAAGGATTGTACGAGCCTGCGCTGCGACGACGGCAGAGCACGGTTCGACCACCGTCACGATGCGCTCGCCGAATCCGCTGCAAATCGAGACCTATGGAAGTAGCCGGGGTTCTATCGAACCAGCATCTACAGGTACGGTTGCGCCGTCTGGTCAAGAAGCTGGCTGTTATCCGGGCACGAGGCGAGATCCAAACGCGGCGGTCGTGCCGCCAGCGGCCGCAGCGACCTCGTTGGGGCACCAAGGCTGTTGTGGCTGTCCTAGACGAGCAAGGTGAGCCGATGCGCGCAAAGGACATCCATGCTGCTGTCGAAGTGCTGGTGGGCGGTCCGGTGGCGTGGTCCTCGGTCAAGCAGGCGTTGTGCTCGAACGTCTCCGGTCCCTTGCCTCGGTTCGTGCGTGTCGCCCGAGGGAGATACGTGCTGGCGTAGCACCTATCGGCATCGCGCCATTGCGTCGTCAACTGAGAGGCGAAAAAACAAGGACTCAGGCAGGCGAGAGCCCAGGCTGTGGTCCTGCGCTTGAGGGCTGCTGCTGTCGCAGCCTGGTGAGCGACCAGCTCCCGTCGCTGTCCTGGCGGGCTTCGTAGTCGCGCCTGATTTTCTTGATCTCCGAAGCAGCCACCGCTTCCGTGATGCCTGCTGCGAAGGACGCGAGCGCGGGGACAAAGCCTCCGTCGCCGAGCGCCGCTATGACGGCCGCCTCAACGGCATCGCCGGCAACCTCAGTCACCGTGGCTTCCGCCACGTAGAACGCAAACTGCCCGATGAAGTCGCGGATCTCGCTCAGTGCTTCTTCGTGAGTGGGTCGCTTGAGCTGGACCGTGAACGCGACCTGGTTGTACGGGTCGCCGCCCCAAGCCTTCAAGGCCGCGCCGGCAAGTCCTCGCTCAAGCGCCTGCGGCGTCAGTTCTGGCGAGAAGCGGAGGGCACGGCGCACGTCTACGCGGGCGATGATGTTGTAGGTAGTCATGGTGTAGTTCCTTTGCGGAATAGCTGCTCGATCGCCACACCGAGCGTAGCGGCGAGGGCGATTGCCAATAGGACGCGGGGTTCGCTGATCCCCTTCTCGATGTTGACGATGGTCTGCCGGCTGACCCCAAGCTCTCGCGCAAGCGCCTCCTGGGACCAACCCTCTCGTTCGCGGTGCTCCTTGACGTTGGATACATAGTTCGGCATATCGGATGACGACAGTTGGGGGGCCACTGATCGTCAAGAGTACTATACAACGTTCTCTTGACGGGGGCTCTGGGCCGAAGTCAGGACGTTGATCCGGTGACCACACCGAGCGACTGGCGGGGCCTAGCACGCTGGGACCAGCCGCCCACTCACCTACTCTGGGCCTATGGCGAACCGAGACGCGGAGCGACTTGAGGAGGAGATCACAGGCATCGAGAGACCCGAGCGGCACGCAGGGCTATCGGGCGAGTATCTGCTCCAGGCACTTGACGGCCTCCACGATGCTGGAGACCCGGCCCATCTTTTCGCGCATTGGCGTCGGTTTCCGCCGGATGACCCCGGCAAGGTGGAGAACGAGATGCGCGCCGCCGCTCTACGAGCTCGTGTCCGGGCGGCACGAACTGCTGTGTTGTTTGCTGCGCTTGCGGCCGAGTCCTACGTCAACGAGTTTTTGAGCGTCCACGGAACACTCGAGAAGTGGGATCGTGAGCCGACCCATCGGAAGTTTCTCAAGGGCACGCATGAGGCATATGGCTCGCAGCTGTTCTTTGTAGACCGCGAGGGATACCAGCCGATCGTCGACCTCTTCAAGCTGCGCAACCGACTCGTGCATCCCAAGCCTGGATTCGGAGTGTCTGGGCTTCACGGCGACCCCGAGACCGAATTCGAGCAGCTATTTGCGATGCCCAAGGTGGCCGAGTACATCGTTGCGGTTGGCGGCAGCGCGGACCTGCTGATGCCGCGAGCCTACGGCTTCGAGAGCGTCGACATCGCCGGCATGGTCATCTGGCGAGGAAAGTCAGTCATCAGAGATTACGCCCAGCGGCACGCCAAACTGCCCGCCTGGGATGCTCCTGCGGAGCGCCCCTTGTTTCGGCAAGCCGGTGACCACGTGATGGCGATTCCAGCGCTCCCGAACGTTCCTGGCACGTCCTGGACTCGGCTCCGCGAGGCTCGCCAAAAGCGCGAAGCGTCTTCTGCTGCGACGAGTTCAGTGAGCACTGGCGAGCAATGACCCAATGTGCTCAATCCCACCCCGGTAGTGTTTGGCCGACCGGGATGGTCGCTAGGTCTGGAAGACGGATCGAGAGATACGACTCAAGAAAGCAGTGGGACCGGGAGCAGGCATCAGTTTATCCACGAGGAAAGTGTCAATAACGCTCAGACCAGCCCCAGCGGGTGGCAGTACGACGCCTACACCGGTGGAGGCAGCAAGGCGCACTGCCTTCGCAGCGGAAGTACGTATGGCCTTTCCGAGAACATCCCGGACTGGATGAACAAGGTCCGCCAGCTCCTTATCGGTGAGCGAATCGCTAGCCCTCAGCCATTGGCGAAAGTCTCGAACCTCTGGGCCGGTGATTATTTCTAGCAGCTTCGCCATATCGACGTCATGGACGGTTAGGTCATCGCTCACATCCGGCATCCCAACGATCTCGCGGACCCGATCAAAGCGCTGGCTTTGCAGCCTGGGGTCAAGCTCGTGCACGAGGAACTCCAGCTTTTCCTCGAAGAGCGGCAGATCGTTAGCCTGAAAGCCCGTGAGTGCTGTGAATTCCCGCATTAGGGCGATGCGAACGTTGAGTGCCGATGTTGCGAGCAAGCCTTGACCGACGGCATCATGTACCTGCTTCGTGGACAACTTCGTAAGCCTGCCGAGGTCGGTCTCGGTGTGCCAGTCCCGCTCGCTGAGCCGTTCTAGGCGAAGTTCCAATTGAGCCGGATCGAGGTCAACATTAAACTGACGCTTCAACGCATGAGCGATGGACACCTTTAGAATCGGAGGACTTGCCTCGAAATCTCGAGTAATCTGCTCCTGCGCGAGCCGGACTGCCTCCTCGGGATTGTTCACGAGGCGACTTCCAACGAGTTGTCGGAGTCGCTTAGCCTGCTTTGCAGTCAGGCCAGGGATATCATCGACCCTATGAAGTTGCCTTGATAGGAACTCCCGCGGTGGTGTCAAACGGGTAGCATTGATCGAGTATGAGCCGGTGGGAAGGACTGGTCTGTTTGGTGTCGGGGCCTGACCAATATCGGCGACCAACACCATGTCGTTCACAAGGCGCACCCTTCCCGATTCAAACAGTGCCTTCGCGCCGTCGTAGCCGAACTTTTGCGCGAGCGGCGCAGGCTCCTTGAGGTTATGCGACTCCACGATGATTTCATCAAACAGAATCAAGTTTCGGACCAGAGCACCAAAGTCGACCGTCATCGGCGCCTCCGCGTCCTTCCCTGTCTCGCGGCCAATCGGACCCAAGAATCTGTCGCGTAGCTCCATCCCAGCAGTATGCGATGAGAATCGGCGTCGCGCACAGTCGTCGCATGGTCGCCTCAGTCTGATGGTTCAGCTCTACTTGGGGGCTCAACTTCGATTGCGTAGGAAAGCAGCGTGGCGGTGGTGTCGAGGGCCACGGCTATCCGGTAGAAGGCCGTCCAGGTGGGGTCACGCTCTCCGTCCTCGATTCTTGCCAGCTGCTCAGCGCTAAGGTCGGTCTTGGTGGCGACCTGCTCGATCGTCAGGCTGCGTTCAGTGCGCAGTTGCTCTATGGCCCGTCCGACCTGGGCGCAGTCGAGTCCGCCAAAACCAGCCTGGCTCACAGGAGCCTTTGGCCATTGGTTTGATTAGCGACGTTATGGTGGAGCCAGCCGGGATCGAACCGGCGACCTCCTGCTTGCAAAAAGCGCGCGGCTGCGGATCGCTGCGGGTCCGATAACGACGCCTCCTGTATTTGACGCACGGCGGCGCCCGCTTTGCGGGTGTCTGTGGACGCGATCGGGGCGGCTGCGGCTTCCATCGCGCTTCCATGCAGTGCGTCGATCAGGCGTCATCTGGTCCCTCGCCTGTCGGCGGGTCGGCCTCCTCGTCCCGCGGCCGTTGCTCAGCCGTATCGTCGAGCTGGTCGTAGAGCAGGTCACGGGCCATGCTGGTCCACGTGATCGACTCCGATCGAAGAAGTTCATCGCGTGTTGGAGACCCCAAGGGCGGTACCGAGTCAAGCTCGGCGCCGAGATATTGATGCCGAGCCATCAGCCAGAGCGCAAGGATCAAGCGCTGCGCCACATATACCTGAGCGACGATGAGGTCAAAATCGAACCACAGTGTCTTGCGCGCCCAAACAGAGCGCTCCTGTGTCTGCCTGATGCCCACGTACTCGATGTGAGGGCCTTGTGTTGTACCCAGGTCCATGTCGTCAACCTTCACTTCAAGGCGCGAGTTGCCCGTGCGGATCGCCATACTGTGCTTGATGGCGTTGTATGCCTCGGCGTCGAGGAATATCGAGGCGAAAAGGCGCAGTAGGCCCTCTACGTTCGAGAGCAGAGCATTCCGGCCGTCCTCGTCATAGCCGACCAATCCAGCGGCAGTCGGTGATCCGTAGAAGACAACGCCGTTTTCGCCATGATGCTCGGGAGACGGTGAGGAGCGCATGAAGCGCTCAAACACCTTCTTCTTGAAGCTCCCAGGCTGGCGCTCACGTGCGATCTCCAGCGCTGGGCACGGAACGCCCTTGGCATGGGCGAGATATAGCCGCAGCAACGTCTCGCTGGCGTGGTGAAGCAGCAGCCATGCGTCAGCCGTGAAAAAGCGATCTTGGCTCTCGGTGTCTTCCTCTTCAGAGCGGGCATCAGGGGTCGTTCCGGGCTGGAGCTGGATGCGAACGCCCCCGGTTTCTATGCCGTCGGCCAGCAGCGCCCGAATGGCCTCCGGCTTACCCTTCAAGAGCAGCAAGCCGGAGAGACGCTGCATGAAGTAGTCGGCCGGATCGCCTGCGTAGAAGTCCTCGTTGAGCGTCTGGTAGTTCAGCTCTGACAGTCCGTCGTCCGCCTGCTTGCGCCTTTTTTGCGCCATCAAGATGCCTCCCTCAGTTGCCTAGCTTCGGTGCTAGTTGGATGACTGTTCGTCGGTGTGACGGCAGCCGCGGCTTCCATTGCAGCGCCGTACTCACCGACCATCTTCGAGCGTCGCATCGCCCGTCGCCGTGCGTCGTTCAGCTCGTGCAGATACACGGTGCGCGTAACGTTCGCGTTCGCGTGGCCGAGCAGGAAGGCAACGTCATCCATGCTGTCGCCGGCGAGAAATGCGCGGCTTGCGAACGTGTGACGGAAGCTGTGCATCGAGGGCAACGCTCCGCGAGGGACCGAGACCGGCTTGTCGTGCTCGTCATGCTCGTGGAGGATCGGGAAGGTTGGCCGACCACCGTCATCGACCGCCCGCCGTTGCGTTGCCCGCAATGCCCGTCCTGCGTTGCGCTGAGAGAGCGGCCGTCCGGTGGACGTGGCGAACACGTAGGCGTCAGGGCCGGTGTTGCGGCTGGCGAGCTTGTGCTTGGCGAGAATCAGGGCCAGCTCGCGCGGGATGGGGAGCTTGCGTATCGAGCTGTCCTTCTTGCTCGGCCGGCGCCGGCCGCGGCGATCGACCTGCCAAAGAAACTCAATCTCAGCGTCGTCCAGGTCATCTATGTGGACGCACTCCCATGTCAGTCCGCAGAGTTCAGAGAGACGCGCACCCGTGACAGCAGCGAGGATCAAGAACGGGCGCCAGACGCCACGAGCGGCAGCGATGACCTGCTCCAACTCCTTCCCCTCGAACACGCGCCGGTGTACCGCCTGCGACGGCTTTGGGCGCTCTGAGGGAAGCATGTCGGAAACTGGGTTGGTGCCGGCCCAGCTCAGCCGTCGTCTGGCGTAGCGATAGATGCGATTGACTACGCCGAGTACATTCTGCGCCGATGACTCCGACAGGCCGGCGGCGCGGAGTTCCCGCACAAGCCGCGCGAGGTCGTCCGGCGCGATCGCGTCGAGTCGTCGTGTTGCGTAGCGCGGGCGCAGATGACGCTCGACGGCGTTCCGGTACAGCTCGCGGGTCGCTTCTCGCAGATCGACCACGTACTCGTTCAGCCACCGCTCCGATGCCTCCTCGAACCGAAGGCGCGGGTTGGGCGCCACGCGCTCGCCACGGCCTCGCGCGGCCAACAGCTCGTCGCGCAGCGCCCGCGCTGCGGTGATGCCTCCCTCGACGGTGCGCCAGCGCTGTACGCCGGCGCCGTCCTTGAAGCCGATCTCGAAGACTCCCGTGGGTCGGCGGTAGATGTTGCGCTCGACGCGAACGCGCCGAGCAGTAGCGTTGGACTTGCTCATGGAGCTAGTACCTCCTGGGCCACGCCCCCGGCGGTTGCAGCCGTGCGGGGGCACTTTTCGTTGTTGCCCACCATTCTACGCGCAAAACGACCGCCTGCTCGCGGAGCAAGGGGCGAGCGAGAATCTTCAGCGCTCATCCGGTCTTTACTCCTCGTGGAAGCCGCGTGGAAGCCCTAGAAGCGGTAGTCGAATGTGCGCCACCGGCCTCCTGCCAGCGATCGAGGTCCGGGAGTCGGAAGCGCAGCGTGCAACCGGGACCGTCCTGCGCGTGAGGGATGCGGTTGGCGGCGGCATGGCGCCTCAGTGTGTCGGGGTGCACCCCAAGGTGCCGCGCGGCTTCGCGCGTCGTCAGCCAACGACCCTCATCTTCGTCGCGTGATTGGGTGAGCTGCGCCACGACCCGGTGCGCAACTCGATCCGCCAGAGCATCGAGCAGGTCGCCGACTGTGAGGTCGGCCAAATTGACGCGACCACTCACTGCTCGACCCTCCGTTCGGCAATCGAGAGCAGTCGGTCGTGCCGCCCGCCAGGCGGCTCGCTATCGCCTGGGCCGTCGCCCGAACTGCCAGATGGTCCGGCACGTGCCGCGCGAGCGGTGCGTCGTGCGCTGGGCCGGTGACGCCGACCACCGCAGGTGCGCCGCGGTTGGATCGCGCGCAGCGGCCTATACACACACGACCGGCGCGGCGCGTGCGAGAGCACCCTTGCACGGGCTCTCTGGACGCGCTGAGGCCGCGTCGCGCGCCACCTGTGCGCGTAGGCGTCCTGCTCGGCTTCGGAGAGCTCGCGTCCCAAGATCGGATCGAACTTCGGCCGCGGTGCCTCGATCTCGGCGGTCACTGCCGCCAGATGCTGGCAGTCGCGCCGTCGAGCAGAGCGCGCCCGGCGCCGTTCGCAGTCAATCTCGTCTATCAAAGCCGTCTCGCAGCGCTTGAGTCCATCGTCGTCCTGCATCCCGAACTCAAACCGTGCCCGCCTCGGCGTCCAAGCGTTCGGGGCGAGCGCGTTGACAGCCACGATCAGCGAGAACAGGCGCCGCGCCCACTCCTCGCTCACGACCTCCCGCACTACCGCGAAGGTCAGCTCATCTGAGCCCGACATGGCCGAACCGCCTCTACGAGCGAACGCTGTTTCATCGCCCGAAAGCGTCGCATCCGGTCCGGCGGAAAAAGAAGGGGCGCCACCAGCACCCGCTGGACAACGCCCCCGATTCCGGATGAAGATGATGAAACAACGCCCGGAGAGTGGTACGACCTTCCCGAGCAGCATAGGCGGCAGCCCGGCGGACTATGGCAAACCCTCCACCGGCCGGCACTCGCGATCCGAGCGCAGCGCGCTCAACGTGAGCGTCGCCGGTAGTTGTGGATGCGCGGGCCGTCGATGGAGGATCGGTAGAAGTGCTGGAGCGTCCGCTTGGGGACGCGCTCCTCCTCCGCGATCTCGTCCCATGTCGATCCGGTTGCCCGCGCCACCGCGATCCGCTGAAGAAGGTCCACCTGCTCATACAGCGGCAGGCTTCTCGGCGGCCAATAGACCAAGGAATGAGGCCCCCGTTCATAGCGCAACATGGTTGCGCACCATCGCAGCTAGATAGGACGGCTGATCCCGCATGAATAAAGGGGATTCAGGCGCGTTGGGCCACTCCAGGAATACGACGTTGAATGACGCTTTTCAGCGCCGTCTCCGCAGCCTGGCGCTCGTCGCTTACGAGATCAGTTTATAGCTTCGCTCGCGGCCGGTTCCAGCCTGTGCCCGCAGTGCTTGCAGACGCGCGCTGCGGCGAGGATGGTCTCTGCGCACTCCGGGCAGCGCGTGGTCGCCTCCTGTTCGACGGCAGGGGCGATGGTCGCTGTTTGGCGCATCGTCCAGCCGCCGATCAGCGTGAGCAGCACGCCGGCACCGGCGACGTAGACGGCGATGCCGAGCGGAACGACCGTCCCCGACGCCGACGCTTCCGGTTCGCCGCCCGCGCCGATCGGGTAGAGCGTGCGCAGGCTCGTGTCCTGCGCGGCAAAGATCACGAGCACCGCGGCGATCACGCCGAGCACCAGCACGCTTGTCGTCTCGCTGCGCTTCCCCGTGGTGAAGGCACGCAACGCGGCGAGCACAATCGCGGCGGCGCCGATCAACACCCACCAATAGCCGTGCTGGATCAGAGTGTTGCTCTGCACGCGAGCAAATGCGCCACTCGACTGATCCAATGGCAGGAACGACGCCATCGCCAACAGCACACCGCCCACCGCGGCCGTGCCCGCCGCGACAGGACTGATCGCATACCGCACCTCGGGCGACGCTGCGCGCTTCCCCGCCGGCGTCCGACGCCAAGCCACGGCGGCGTTCACCTGCGCCGTGTCCACGGGCGCGAGCTTGATCTTCGTGCCCACGTCGATCCCCGCTCCTGCCAGCGACGGCTCAGCACAGACACCGGCTTCCCACAGCGCGTCTGCCACCGACTCCCGCGCCTCTTGGCCCATGCCCACGAGCCCGAACGCCGCCATCAGGTCGCTGGCTCGCACGCGCACCGTCCCGGCCTGCTGGACCTGGCGCTTGTAGTCCTCGGCCGCTTCCGCGGCGATCAGGGCATCCTCGTCGCTCATCATCCAAGCCGGGCGCCGTCAGCACGCCACCTTGACGTGTTCGGCGAGTTCGAGCATCCCGGCGCGGTAGCCGGATAGTTCCTGCTGCGCCAGCGACAGATCGTTGGTCTTGAGCGCTTCGGCGATCGTGCCGACTTTCAGCAGGAACCGGCGGCTTTCTTCGAGCTTCGCGCGCTGTTCGGTGCTCGTGAGCGGCGCCAGTTCGGCGAGCTTGCCGCGCAGTGCTTCCGCATCGCTGCTCGCCTGTTCGTATGCCGTGGCACCGGCGCCCGGCTTGGTCGCCGCGGTGATCGCGCCCGTCATCGACGCGAGCGTGTGCTGCACGTTCTCACACGGCGCGATGCGCTTCAAGATCGTTTCAGCACGCGCCTTCTTTTCTTCTTCGGCGGGCCGTTCACGTTCATGCTGAGCGCGTTCACGCGCGGCGGCTGCTTCCAGCCCTGGTGAGCGTTTCGCGCTCGCCGAGCCGGCGCTGCCCGAACTCCCGCAGCCCGCGAGCGCGACCACAACCAGCGCCCCCGCTGACCAGGCTCGCAGGCATCGTCGCCTGCTTGGTAACGACTTCGACCGTTCGATCATCCCGCGCATCCTGACAGATTCCCTATTGAGGTTCCTGTCAGGTGGATCGAGGGTGCCGGGTTATGCCCGAGCCCGATCCAGGCGACCCACGCACCACCTTCGGCGCCAACCTCCGCAGAGCCCGCGAAGACGCCGGACTCTCCCAGGAAGCACTCGGCCATCGCGCCGACTTCCATCCCACGGAGGTCAACCGCATCGAGCGCGGACGACGCAACCCCGGCCTACTCACGATCATCAAACTCGCCAAAGCACTCGGCATCCCCGCCGGCGACCTACTCGCCGGCCTGTAGCCCAGCAGGGGCCAGGCGTATCGTCCTCGCCGTGCTTGCATGGCAGCGAATCCGGGTTCTACGAGCCCGCCCACCCGCGCGTATCGAGGATGACGACGAGCGCGCGGCCGTGTTCGTGTCCGCTCTTGAGCAGGCCGAGCAGCTTATGCACGCTGCCGCCAGCGTCGGGGCTGCCGCTTCTCCGCTGCTGCTGTTCTACGCCGTCAGTCAGGCCGGTCGAGCAATCGCCGCCGCGCGACTGGATGATCCGTGGCGCCTCTCGGGGCACGGCCTGAAAGCGCCCACGCCAGCCGACATATCGACCGGCCTGCTCCAGCGCGTCGTCAAGCCCGAGGGTGCGGGCACATCGAAGGGCCGCAGACAATCATTCGCAGGGGTAGCGGAAGCAACCGACTCGGCACAGCTCACGTCGGCACTGGAGCTGGGGGCCGTGTGGGCAGCGATCCCCGACCTGATGCCGCCATTGCCGCAACCGCTGCGCGACGGCGAGAACTGGATACGACCGCTGCGGGTCTTTCGCCCTGCGGTCGATGCCGCCCACGTAAGGCTCGCCGACATGCGGCCGTTCGAGCTGCTGATCGACGGGCTACCACCAGAAGCCGACCTCGACACATTGCGCCGCTGCCTGAGCTATTACCCAGCCGCGGAGGGCGCCTACATGTGGCACACGCCCGGAATGAGCGAGGATTGGGTTGTCTGTCAGCCCAGCGGGATCGGGCCGCTGCCCGTGTTTTGCTGGCCAGAGGTGCCAACCAACGTCCAAACTCGCGCGCAACGCTTCGAGGCGATAGCCCCCGACTACAGACGGCTAGGCACACATCTCCTGCTTCCGCGCGCAGGCGCACAAGACGCGCTCTCCCCGCTGATGCTTTGGTGGGCGCTGCTGTTCGGCCTGTCCAGCATCGCCCGCTACAACCCGGAGACATGGGTCGGCGCACTAGCCGTCAACGACTCCGAGCTGGCCGTACCGATCGAAGCCGCACTCGATACCGCGCTCGATGCGGTGCCGGACCTGATCCTCGGTGCCCTGACAAGTCGCGCATGATCGGTGAACAAATCGGCAACGACTGAACGCCGGCGCTACGCTCGCTCGATGCCAACATCCGCATTTGGCCCCGCAGTTCACGTCGCCATCAAGCGAGCCGACAGGCTCGCAACGGCAGACCTTGGAAGCACAATCGTGCTCGGGCTGACGAATCTACCAGACGGTCTACAACGAACGTCCGGTCGAGGTCTTCCAAGACCTGTCGATGCGAGCAGACGGTATTTACCAGCAACTCCATGCTCTATGCGAGCAAATCACACAGCTCATCCGTGCGACCACCGAGCCGCCGTTGGCTGCGTCAAGTCTCCGTGGCCTGGCGGCTGAAGCAGACAAGCAGGGCCATCCTCTGGGCACAGCGCTCCGATCACGTCGCCGAGAGTTGAATCTGCTGACCTGGCTCAGCGCTGTCCGCAACAAGGCGGTTCAGCACCGCGCGGAGAATGGCTATCACGACAACAACGCCATCGTGCTTACCGACGGCTTCGTCCTCCTGCGCAACCCCTCACCACCAGAGTCGTCGATCGCCCGGAAGGCTCAAGCTGCTCTCCGTGGCTTGGTGATCGACTTCGGACTAGATCTAGATATCAGGCAAGCCGGCACCCAGGAAACCGTCGCTTACCTCGATCTCGTGGCGCATAGCCTCCTACGCCAGCATCCCGCCCGCGCAGACCCTGCTCGGCGTGTCGTTGAAGAGGCGAACCTTCACTACGTCTGCGCATCCGCTGCGATCCTCGACAACATGGCATGGGCACTTGGACGACTCTTGGAGATCGCACCTGAGCATCCGAATGCGATCGGGTAGCCAGCGGTATCACGCTCACCGGCAAGGAGGTCTCTGAGCGAGCCGAGTGCCGGCGCTACCGCATCCTGCTCGAACGGACTCGCTGCTAGCACATACTGACGAACTAGACCGGCGTACCGTTAGCCACAGCGCTACTCAAGGGGCTCCTCGGACTCCAGCTCAAGCCACTCCAGAGGCTTGACCACGACCATCTCAACGGCCTCGCTCCGGTTGTTCTGCTCAACGCCAGCTTCATCGAAGTCTTCGACTGCGGCAACTACACGGTCCCGCAACGCCTCCTCGCTCAGCATCGAAGAGTCCACCGAACACCGAAAGACCCGCGGCAAAGACGACGCAGAATCAGGAGATGGCTCTCCAGGTGCCGCGAGCTGTGCATAGCCCACATCGGCCAATGATGCCTGGAGACGACTCTCGATCCTTCTCGCCCACTGCTCGTCAGGGGCTTCGATAAGCACGTCCACATACACCCGCTCGGCACTCATGCCATCTCCCTTCCTTCCTATCGGCTTGCAGCGAGCGTCTTGGCGGTGATGACACGCTCGCGCCCATCCGCGGAGACGAGCACGACTGCGTAGCCCTCATCCAGCGCCCGCGCGATCTCGTGCCCTGCGTGGGGCGAGTCGGCGTCCACGAACGCGGCGTGCTCGGGATAGGGCGAGTCGCCCTCGATCGCCAAGTCGATCGCACGGTCCATCGCCTTCGCCGTCAGCGAATCGGAGGGGTTCACGTTGCTCGCCATGCGTCGATCATCTCCTTGTAGCCGACACGAACCGCTGTGATCGCGGCGCGCATCCCTTCTCCAAGAGTACCGGCATGAAACGACACCGCCGGCGCCTTCGCGCCCGCGCGATCGTGGCGGTGCATGTCGTTGACGCCGTGCGCGCCGTCGTACACGCGCACCGTCACCGCCTCGCCATCCTCATCGACCGTCAGCACGACCGCGTAGTCGATGACCTCGCGGCCTAGCGTCGTGAACTCCACGACGATCCGCGCGCCGACTTCGTAGTTCAGCACGTCCCTGTAGCGCTGGCTCCTCGTCTGTGGTTGGCTCCCTGGCACTTGGTCGCGGAGCTTATCCAGCGCCTGCGCCGGCAACTACGCACTTGGCGTCGCTTCCCCGTTTCTCTCCCTGCCGGATGGCTTGGGTTGTGGGTGTGGGGACAGACCGGCCCCTGTTCGGGGAGCCGGTCGTCACGGGTTGCTGCCGTCTGGACGGGAGCGGTTCGTGTTCGACGTTGCGGGGGCTCTGACTGGCCTCGGTCGTGCTTTATCCAGCGCGGCGCTTTCGCTTCCACTTCGCCCCCGCCGGCCTCGCCTTGCGGCGACACGGACGGGTCAAAAATCGAGGAGCGCCGAAGCCCGCCTGCGCACGCGGCACGTGCGCTTCAGTTCTCACCTGCGGGCGTGGCCGAATTGCCTCACGACGCCCTCTCAACAGTACGATGGCGAAAGTCATCCATGCCACGGAACGACTTCGGCGGTGGTGAGGCGTAGGGCTTCGGCTCGCGCCTCGCCGCCGCTTTTGCGTACGGCGAGGTCAGGCCAACTGCACCACCCCCTGCGTCTGCCGCAGGCGGCACTTCTCGATCGGCCAAGCGCGTCGCGGCTGTACCGCAGGTGTTCGAGGATCGACGCGCTTCCAAAACGCTTCCATCCGGCGTCCAACCCATGCGCCGGCGGACGAGCCGACCCGCTGAATCCCGCACGAACACAGGGATTTCGGGTATGGAGCCAGCCGGGATCGAACCGGCGACCTCCTGCTTGCAAAGCAGGCGCTCTCCCAGCTGAGCTATGGCCCCAGAAGCACTCAATATACTCCCTACAGAGTGGATTTCCGTTCTCCTACGCTCGTCGTCACCGCAACCTTAGGGGTACTTGGATAGCCGCTGCTGCCAGTTGCCGGCCACTCAGGGCGGCCGACAGGCGCAGACGCCGGTGGCGTGACCCTCTGAGCGTCGTTTGTGCGAGGAGCGGTAGGCCGCTCGATCGCCGGCCCGGTCATCAGTAGTCGGCGCATCGTTGCGGCGGTGTTTCTCCTCCGGACCCCAGCCGAGTGGAGCAAGATCGGCTGCACGTTGCATATGCGATAGCCGAGCAGCCTCTGGAAGTACTGATTGCCGTTTGACTCGCGCAGCACCGAACCGACGATGAGGTGTCGTATACCGTGCGCGGCGAGATCGCCGAGGACGAAGGTGTGCAGGAGGTAGCGGGCGTAACCGATGCGCGCATAGTCCTGGTTTCCCACCATTACCGCGAGCACGGCGAAGTCGCCAAACAACGCTACCGCAGCGACCGTGATGGGTACCTCATGAGCGACTGTGGATGCGGAGTACCAGGCGAATTCGTCCGATGGCGACGGCTTCTGCGTGGCCGCAAGAACCGCGTCGCCGCCGCTACGACTGTGGTACACCGGCGCGGAGGCAGCGACGAACTCGTCATATCCATCGAGCCGCGTGGCGGTAATGCCCAGCTCTCGGGCGCGGCGGATATTCGTGCGTACCGCCTGGCGGTGTCGCCCGACGAGGTACTCCCGTTCTCCGGCCGGGGTCTGGATGATTGCCTGTGCCCAGTAACCGTCGAATAGCGACTCACCGCCGGCGGGCCACCGGGCGTGCAGCCAACGATCGTGCTCCACAGCCGACAGGCGCAGCTTGACGATCGGCAGCTCTCGCAGCGACAAGAGCGTCCGCGCCCGGCTTGGGTGGCGCGCGAGCGCGATCGAAGTCGCCTTCAGGCGGCCGGCTCCTGAAGCCGGCCGCGCGAAGCCGCACAAATCCGCTAGCTCAGCCGAGCCGTACGCGAGGCCTAAAGCCACTTCAAGATCGTAGAGAGGTTGTCAATTCCAAAGCGGGCGCTCTCCCAACTGAGCCATGGCCCACGGGGCGCTTCAATATACGCGCTGCACAGCCTGTTGGAGCGTTCTATGCGCGGTCACCGCCTACCGCCTCCTCCCATTCTCGCTCAGCACACAGGCCTCTCCCCGGAGCCCGCGAGACGCGGCTAAAGCGCTACTCGTTGAAGTCGAAGTCGCGTGGCGGGCGTTGCTCGAACCAGAGGCGCTCCTGCTCTGGCGTCTCGCGAAGAAAATCCGGGGTCTCCTCGAGCACGTCCTCGGGAAGCTCAGCTTGGCTGGGGTCCTCACCGGCGTCTGGGTGCTGCTCGTCATCGAACTCGGCACGCTCAGAGGGGCCTTCCGCATCGTCAGGCACCTCCCATTCGAGCGACTCGTCGCTGATGGCACGGGCGCTCGCAGGGTGCACAACCGGTCTCGCGCTGGCATCTCGATCAGCTATTGAATGCGAGTCAATGTCGCCCTCAGATGCGAGCTCGGCCTCCATGTTGAGCTCGACGGTCTCCTGACCGACGGACACTGAATCGGCCGTCGGAGACGAATCAGAGGCGGGGAGGATCC
The DNA here is from genome assembly GCA_036008605.1 of Solirubrobacteraceae bacterium. Lineage (GTDB taxonomy): Bacteria > Actinomycetota > Thermoleophilia > Solirubrobacterales > Solirubrobacteraceae > Palsa-744. The sequence goes on from DASYNL010000032.1 coordinate 84,792, forward strand.
CGCCGTCGTCGTGAATCGCCGCGCCTAGCTCGTCCTCGTCCTCGTCTCCGTACGCGCCGTCGCCTCGTCGCCGAGGCACCGGCCCCAGGGCATCCTGCTCCTCCCGAGCCACTACACCCGGGTCGGCCCCCCTGAGACGCTTGAGCTCCAAGTGCTCGCGTATGGCGTCATCGAGCAATCCCATTGCGCCAGCAAACCATACTGTGCGCGCCCGCGCGTTTGTTCAGATGGGCCGTGTCCTGGCTCAGCTTGATCCAGACGTGTGGGCTGACCAAAGGCTCCTAGGCACGCTTGAGCTCTGTTCCTCTGGGACATACTCTGCCCACTACACTTCTCAGACCGTCGCTTGCGCGCCTGCGTGAGCATACGGGGCTATAGCTCAGTTGGGAGAGCGCCTGGATCGCACCCAGGAGGTCGCCGGTTCGAGTCCGGCTAGCTCCATTTCGTACCGAAGGGCGAACCGTCGAGCGTGGCTTGAGATTGTGCTCGTGACCGAGAGGTGACCTAGGACATAGCCCCGGCGGCAAGCGCCCAAGGACGAGACCGGCGTGTCGTAGCGAGCGTATCCCCTGCACGACTACCGGTGGTCGTTGACGTGTCGCGGACGCTCGCTCAGCCACCGGTGTCGAGGGCGCAGCGCTAACCTAGACGGTGATGGCTTTCGCCAGGATCACCGTGAGTTCCGACCAGATGGGCGGCGCGCCCTGCATACGCGGCCTGCGCATCCCAGTCGCAACCGTAGGCGGGATGATTGCCGACGTATAAGCGAGCAGGAGATCCTGGACGCCTACCCTGACCTGGAAGCCGACGACGTGCATGAGGCGCTCCACTACGCTGCCGAGGCCGTCCGCGAGCGTGAGCTTCCGCTCGTCGCGGCTGGGTGAGGTTCCTCGTCGACAACGCTCTCTCGCCAGTCGTTGCCGAACGGTTGTGTGCCGTCGGCCACGATGCGGTTCACGTCCGCGACTACGACATGCAGAGCACAAGCGACGAAGAGATCTTCGTACGCGCTGAGCAGGAGCAGCGAGTGCTCGGCCGACACCGACTTCGGGACGCTACTCGCGACCCGTCCGCAACAGTCACCATCGGTGATTTTGTTTCGGCGAGGTGCCCAACGCCACCCGGACGAGCAGGTCGCATTGCTGCTGGCCAACCTCCCCGCAATCGAGAACGACCTCGTCACGGGGAGGCATTGCGTGATCGGACACCGGTGGGGCTCGCGGCAGCCTTTACCGGTCGAGCTCGCGGACGACTAGCAACGCTCCGGCGCCTGTTGACGAGCTTCTCGGCCGGATCAGTTCGCGGAATTCGCGAACCTCCTCCGCGTGTGAGATCACGTTGTCGACGACCGGCAGGCCACCCGGCTTGAGTACGCGTACTAGATCGGGCCAGTAGCTGGTATAGGCCGGACGTTCGGCGTCCAAAAAGATCATGTCCCATGTTGCGTCAGACGCCTCACGCAGCGTCACCGCGGCATCCTAAACGCGCAACTCGACGAGGTGGTGCAACGCGGCACGATCCAGGTTCCTCGCCGCCTGGGCGCTTCGATCCGGATCGATGTCTGTGCTCACGAGGCGCCCGCCGGTGGCACGCACGGCGTCGGCCAGCCACAGCGTCGAGTAGCCATTGGAGGTACCGAGCTCCAGCACCGCGCGCGGCCGGATAGCACGTATGAGCACAGCCAGTAGTCGCGCCGTGTCCGGCTCGACGTTGCGCAACCGCTCAAACGGTCGGCCTTGCCCGCGTCATGCTCAACGCCGTGGCGGTGCACCTCGTCGAGCAGAGCGATCAGCTCATCGTCCATCAATACCCTTTCTGCGTCACTAATTAATTTAGTGACGCAATGCTAATGGCCAGCGTCGGGATAGCCAGAAGGCCGGTTCGATTTGATCGCGTGCATCCAGGCGGATTTCCGTCGATCATGGCTCGGCCAACTAGGATCGATCTTGGGAGCCACTGCGCTACACCGCAGTAGGAGGTCCGAACCAGGTGGTCAGCGCGTCAGGGAGCCCGGGATCGGCTGGCTCTCCGACCCAGGCAACGTATCCGTCGGGGCGGATCAACGCAGCTATGGGAGCGGTGATCGGGCCAAGTACCGGAAGCTCCCACTCACCGACATATTCAGCATCGATCAACTGGACCCGCGCGTCCCATGGAGCGATATCAAAGCCCCCGGGTTCACTGAGGTTGAGCAGCACCGGCTTGGCGCCGTGCAGCAGCTCGAAGACTCGGAGCGGGCCGTCGGCGGTCACAAGGTCCAGATCGGGCATACGGCGTCCGAGCAACGGATGGCCCTCGCCGAGGTCGTAGTGAATGTCCAGCCCGGAGACGATCCCGGCGAGCAGCTTGCGCGGCTCCTCCATGCACGCCAGCTCTGAAACGACGTCGAGCAGGGCCTTCATGCGCTCGTCCTGGCGCTGGAGCGTGGTCTGAGCCATCGTGTACTGAAGCGCGCGGGCAGTAACCGGGTGGCGCTCGTCCTGGTAGGTGTTCAGGAGGCTCTCGGGTGAAGTCCCGTTAACTACCTGAGCCAGCTTCCATCCCAGGTTCACCGCATCCTGCACGCCAAGGCTTAGACCCTGTCCACCCGCCGGGTAATGCACGTGCGCCGAGTCGCCGGCCAGCAACACACGTCCTGCGCGGTAGGCCGCTGCCTGGCGGGTCATGTCGGTGAACCTGGAGACCCACGTGGGACTGTGAATCCCGAAGTCGGTGCCGTATACGGCAATGAGCGCTTCACTTAGATCGCGCAGGGTGGGCTCGCTGCTGGGTCCGAGCTGCTGCTCGGTCACAACGATGCGCACCGGCCCCCCATCCATGTAGATCACCTTGCCGTCGCGGATCTCGTACTCCAACCTGCCGATGCCATGGGTGCCCTTGTCATCGCGACGGACACCCAGCTCCGGCTCCTCGGTCGTCTCGATCTCGGCGATCAGACTGCTCCTCGTCGCATCCCATCCGGGGAACTCGATGTCTGCTGCTTTACGGATCAGGCTGCGTCCTCCGTCACACCCGGCGAGATACTGCGCCCGCAGCGACTCGCCCTCGGACAGCCGGACGTCAACCCCGGTGTCGTTCTGTGCGAAGCCCGTCACCTCACATCCGTAATAGATTTGCACCGGCAATTCGGCGATCCAGGCGGCCATGATCCGCTCGATCTGGTTCTGCCAGATCCCGAGCGAATACGGATGACGCGTCGGGAAGTCGCTCATGTCCAGTACGGTCGTGCCGAACGTCGCGGCCTGAGCCACCTGGCCCTCCGCGAGGAACCGATCGGCGACCCCACGCTGATCCAGAGCCTCAATCGTGCGCGAGTGAAAACCGCCGGCCCGCGAACCAACGAGTGCATGATCCGGACGCCGCTCCACAACCGCGACGTCGACCTTCGCCAACGCCAACTCAGCCGCCAGCATCATCCCCGTTGGACCACCTCCAGCGATCACTACCGCATGCTCGCTCATAGCCACACTCCCGTCATACACATCGACAACAACGCACGCATTTCACGACTCCCATCTCCGCAGGCTCTGATCTTGGACAGCGGTTCTACAGCACAATCCAAGGCCTCATGAAGACCTCTTGCGTGGTATAAATTGGAGGTGGAGAAGAGGAGGGGGTGACCCTTTCCACCGTGTCGTCAGGCGCCGACGTAGGCTGCGAGGTGCTCGCCGGTGAGGGTCGAGCGAGCGGCTACGAGCTCGGCGGGTGTGCCCTCGAAGACGACCCTGCCGCCATCATGGCCGGCGCCGGGGCCGAGGTCAACGATCCAGTCGGCGTGCGCCATGACCGCCTGGTGGTGCTCGATGACGATCACCGACTTGCCGGAGTCGACGAGCCGGTCGAGCAGGCCGAGCAGCTGCTCGACGTCGGCGAGGTGCAGGCCGGTGGTGGGCTCGTCGAGGATGTAGACGTCGCCCTTCTCGGCCATCCGCGTGGCCAGCTTGAGCCGCTGGCGCTCGCCACCTGACAGCGTGGGCAAAGGCTGGCCGAGCTTGAGATAGCCGAGCCCGACGTCGGCGAGCCGCTCGAGCATCTTGTGCGCTGGCGGCGTCTCTGCCTTGCCGGCGCCGAAGAACTTCTCGGCCTCGATTACCGACATCGCGAGCACCTCGCTGATGTCCTTACCGACGAACTTGTACTCGAGCACCTCCGCCTGGAAGCGCTTGCCCTCGCACACCTCACAAGGAGCGGCAACACCAGCCATCATCGCCAGATCGGTGTAAATCACGCCGGCGCCATTGCAGTTGGGACACGCGCCCTCGGAGTTGGCGCTGAACAGTGCCGGCTTCACTGCATTCTCCTTGGCGAACGCCTTGCGGATCGGGTCGAGCAGTCCTGTGTATGTCGCCGGGTTGCTGCGCCGCGAGCCCTTGATCGCTGTCTGGTCAACCGAGACGACCCCGTCCCGGGGCGGGTGGGACTTGACAATCGAGCCGCCGATCAGCGAGCTCTTGCCCGAGCCCGCTACACCCGTGACGACGACCAGCACACCAAGCGGGATGTCGACGTCGACGTCACGCAGGTTGTGAGTGCTGGCGTCGCGGATCGCGAGCGTGCCATCCGGCGTCCGCACCGTCTCCTTGAGCATGGCCCGATCGTCGAGGTGCCGACCGGTGATCGTGTCGCTCTCCCTCAGCCCCTCGACGGTGCCCTCGAACACCACCTCGCCACCCTCGGTCCCTGCCTTCGGGCCGAGGTCCACAACGTGGTCGGCGATCGCGATCGTCTCCGGCTTGTGCTCGACGACGAGCACGGTGTTGCCCTTGTCGCGCAACTGCAGCAGCAGCTCGTTCATACGCTCGATGTCGTGCGGGTGCAAGCCAATAGTGGGCTCGTCGAAGACGTAGGTGACGTCGGTGAGCGAGGAGCCGAGCTGGCGAATCATCTTGACGCGTTGAGCCTCGCCGCCTGAGAGCGTGCCCGAGGGCCGCTCGAGTGAGAGGTAGCCCAAGCCGATCCTCACGAACGAGTCGAGGGTCGCCCGCAGCGCGTCAAGCAGCGGCGCGACCGAATTGTTCTCGAGTTTGCTCACCCATACAGCTAGGTCGCTGATCTGCATCGCGCAGACGTCGGCGATATTGACCCCCTTGATCTTCGACGAGCGGGGCTCCGCGCTGAGCCGGGTCCCGTCGCACTCGGGACAAGTGCTGAAAGTGACCGCCCGCTCCACGAAGGCGCGGATATGCGGCTGCAGCGAGTCGATGTCCTTTGAGAGCATCGACTTCTGGATCCGCGGGATCAGGCCCTCGTAGGTCAGGTTAATGCCGTCGACCTTGATCTTGGTCGGCTCCTTGTGAAGCAGATCGCCCAGTTCCTTCTTGGTGTACTTCTTGATTGGCTTGTCCGGGTCGAAAAAGCCGCAGCCCAGGAAGATGCGCCCGTACCAGCCGTCCATGCTGTAGCCGGGAATCGTTAGCGCGCCCTCTCTGAGCGACTTGCTGTCGTCGTAGAGCTGAGTGAGGTCTATGTCGGAAACGCTGCCTCGGCCCTCGCAGCGAGGGCACTGGCCGCCGAGGATGCTGAAGCTTCGCTTCTCTTTCGTCGTGCGGCCGCCGCGCTCGAACGTGACCGCGCCGGCACCCGAGATCGAGGCGACGTTAAAGGAGAAGGCTTGGGGAGAGCCGATATACGGCTTGCCGAGGCGACTGAAGAGAATGCGCAGCATCGCGCCCGCGTCGGTGGCTGTGCCGACCGTGGAGCGAGCGTCGGCGCCCATCCGCTCCTGGTCGACGATGATCGCTGTCGTCAGCCCTTCGAGCACATCGACCTCGGGTCGCGCCAACGTCGGCATGAAGCCCTGCACGAAGGCGCTGTAGGTCTCGTTGATCAGCCGCTGGGACTCCGCGGCGATCGTGCCGAACACAAGCGAGCTCTTACCCGATCCGGAGACGCCGGTGAACGCCGTCAACTGGCGCTTGGGGATCTCTACGCTGACGTCCTTGAGATTGTTGACGCGGGCGCCATGCACGCGAATCAGATCATGGCTGTCGGCACCATGCGGCGCAGGCGACCGCGTGTTTGTCTTCTTGGCCATGCTCAGCGTGTCTCTACCGCATACGGCACACCCTCTGCCGAGGCACTGCCCACCCAAACATCGATGTCGTGTGTAAGCCAATGCTCGGTGTCGCGACGACACCGAACGCAGGAGCGGGAGCGGGAGTTGGCACTCATCGGTCCTGAACCAGCCCGAGGACGTTGCCATCTGGGTCGGTGAAAGTGGCCACCATGCGGCCACCACCGACCCCGTGCGCGGGTTCCTTCACGGTGGCGCCCGCGGCGGTCACCTCGGCCAGCTTCGCCTCGATGTCCGGCACTTGCCAGAAAGTCACCGGCGAGGTCATGCCTTGCGGTCCACCGCCCGGCACCAGCCCAATGTGCTGGCCCTCGGCCTCGAAGCCGACGTAGTAGTCCGAGTCGGCCTGCGGTGGGACGCCGAGCAGGGCTGTGTACACCGTCTTGGCCGCCGCCAGGTCGGACACTGGGTGCAGCACGATCTTAATTCCCTGGGTTGAAGAGCCGGTCATGGTCGCTCCTGAGTCGTGGGTCAGATCGACCCGTGTGGACGGTCGTGTTAAGACGAATGGCGAGGGACGAAATCGACAGTCGGTACACAGGTCTGCACCCCACGGGGTGGCGGCCAGCAGCTCCAGGACAATCGACGTCCGGACCGGCAGGCACGGCAGGCAGGCACGGCAGACCCAGACCTTCGTTATAGCTCTGGCCGGTCTGTTGGCCGGCCCACAGGCGGTCGATGTCAGCGCTCACAGCGCTGTTACAAGCGCTAGGGCAAAGCCGTCATGACCCTTGGCGCCAACCGTCTGGATCGCGGTCGCGCTCACGCGTGGCTCGGCGGCGAGCATCTCGTAGAAGCTACGCACACCAGCCGCTATGCCTCCATCCTCGAGGGACGAACCGTCAGAGTTGAGGATCGCACCGCCGCGCACCACGTTGTCGCCGATGATCAGAGTGCCGACACGCGAAAGCTTTAGCGACCACTCCAGATAGCCCGGGTAGTTCTGCTTGTCCGCGTCGATGAAGATCAAGTCGAACGGGCCGGCCCCTTCGCCATGCAGTTCAGGCAGCGTCTGCAGCGCCGGCCCTACACGGACCTCCACCATGTCCGCGAAGCCCGCGTTGGCTATGTTCGCGAGCGCGACCTCGGCGTAATCTGGCTCGCGCTCTAGCGTAAGGAGACGTCCATCTTCTGGGAGCGCTCGGGCGAGCCAGATCGTGCTGTAGCCGCCGAGGGTTCCCAACTCGAGGATGCTCCGAGCATGGTGGATGCGCGCGAGCAACTCCAGCAACTTGCCCTGGTTGGGCGTGATCGCGATCGGCGGCAAGCCAGCTGCCTCGCTAGCAGCGACGGCAGCGTCAAGCGACGGGTCCAGCGAGAGCAGGTGCGCAGCAATGTAGTCATCAACGGCGGTCCACAGATCTTGGCTCATAGTCGAAGAAGATAAACAAGTTCTGGAATTACGGTTGACATGGGCCAAGATTCATGTTACCGTCGGTAAAGTGAATTTGTAGGAGAGGTTCGCCAAATACGGGTCACGCTCGGCGGGCGTCACGCATGCGTCAGCCAGCACTAGGAGGTGGGGGTAACAATGACGCGCAAAGCCGGGCTCCTCCTTGGAGGGCTCCTCACCTGTGCTTGTCTGCTGATTGCCGCCGTCGCTTGGGCTGCCGACACCTTGACGGTTAGCGAGACCTTCACCCCCGACAAGCTCGGCGCGTCGACGAACCTTTCGATCACAGCGCAATTCTCCTCCACCACTGGCGCGCCGCCCTCGCCGATCACCAAGCTCACACTATATGCGCCCGCAGGGCTGGGGGTCGACGCGCACGGGACCAGCACTTGCAGCGAAGTCACGCTGCGGCTACACGGGCCGCAAGGCTGTCCTGCCACCTCGCGCGTCGGCTTTGGCGGCGGCGTGGGCATGATCGAGCTCCCCAAACAGATAATCCGCGAGCGCTTCACGATCGACTTCTTCTTTGCTCCTCGCGAACACGGGCATCTGGCCCTGCTTGCCTATGCCAACGCTGTCGCGCCGGTGGCCGTGGAAATTACCGTGATCGCCAAGGAAGTACCCGCCCCTAAGCCCTATGGACTTGGCTTCAGCGTCGAAATACCACCCATATCCGCGATCCCCGGAGCGACGCTTGCCTCAGTGGAAAGCGCCTTTGCAACATTTGGCTCGCCCAACGTCGCCTACTACGAGACCATCCATGGCAAGCGCACCCTTGTGCACCTGAAGGGTGTCGTCGTGCCCAAGACCTGCCCGCGTGGGGGATTTCCCACCGAGGGCATTATCGACTTCGCCGACGGCAGCACGCTCACCGTCAATCCCACCATCCCGTGTCCAAACAGCTAGTTCACCGCGTGCGTACGCACCGTACACGCACGCGGTGCGTACCGCGTGGCACCGCGATCCGTATGTGCACACGCCTGCGCGCCTTCCCTCTGGCATTGCTCCTCGCGCTTATCGTCTGCCCCTCCCCCGCCTCGGCAGGACAATCCATGACAACCGCCACGGTCGCCCCCACGCTCTCGCCTGACCGGCTCGGCGCCGAGGGTGCACTGCAGCTGACGATCAACTACTCGAGTAACGAATCTGCTGTGCCGCTGCCGGTCACTGGCGCAGTCTTGCGCTTTCCAGCTGGGCTGGGCGTCGAAATACCGCATCTGCGCAGCTGCTCACCTACACGTTTGCGGACACAAGGGCCTAAAGCTTGTCCGCCTCAATCGCTGCTCGGCCATGGCCACGCTGTCGCCGAGGCGCAGGCTGGGTCGCAGATCGTCAGCGAGGGCATCGACCTCACTCTGTTCGTCGGACCCTTTCACAACTTGCAACCCACGTTCGAGATCCTTGGCCAGGGCTACTCCCCCTTCGACCAGCGCGTGGTGCTGACCGGCACCGTGCGTCCAGACAATCCTCCCTACGGGGAAGACCTGGTGCTCTCGATTCCGCCGATTCCTACCCTGCCGCTCGAGCCCAACGCCTCGATCGTCGACATGTCGCTGACGGTCGGCACCGTCAAACCTCGCCACCCAATTACCGTCAACACCATCGTCGTCCCTTCCAACTGTCCGGTCGGTGGCTTTCCCTTCGCCGCTGAATTCACCTATGCCGACGGTTCCACCAGCAGTGCCCTTGCTAGCGCCGCCTGTCCATGAGTAACGAGAGGAAAGCAGGTATCCGAGATGTCCCAGCAAAATCACCCATCGCCGAGCCTGCGACGGAAACCACTGTCTACTCTCGCACGCAGCCGCACTTTGCGGCGGCCGCCGCAGATACTTGTGTTTGCGACCATACGCAGTGGCTCAATGCGGAGCCTGCGACTTCTTACCTGCACGGCCGCTTGCGCCAGTGCATTGGCGCTACTCGCCGTACCCACAGCGCTCGCTGCGAAAACGTTTTCACTCAATGAGAACGGCAACCTTCACTTGACCAGCAAGCAGGGTTTCACTCTCAACGAGGAGGGACCCGCTTCTGGCACGGTCAGCGGCACGCTCTACGTGCACCTGAAGATCGTCTCCAGCACGCGCGTCACCGCCGAAATCAGCCTCTACCCGCACGGTGGCTCGATCACGTGCTCAGGCAGCGCCAGCTATAAACGAGAGGGCTCCATCGCCAACTTCTCCGGCGGGCTGTCGATCGACCGCGGTACCGGCAGCTACGCCACCGCGCACGGGTCTGGACTCAGCTTCAGCGGCACGATCCAACGCTCAAACGACGCGATCACCGTGCACGTAGGCGGCACGGCCTCCGACTAGCAAACTGGCATTGAGAGGAGGCAATCGGGAATGCTCGAGTTGCGCGATTTGGTCAAGCATTATCCCACCGTCGGCGGTGAGGCGGTACGCGCCGTAGACGGCGTTTCCCTGAAGGTGCAAGCCGGCGAGATGGTCGCCCTGTACGGACCCAGTGGGTCTGGCAAGACGACGCTGCTATTGATGGTCGCCACACTGCTACAGCCGACCGCCGGTGCGGTGCTGATCGGTGGACGCGACATCTCTTCGCTGTCCGAGCGCGAGGCGTCTAATTTCAGGCTCTCCGAACTCGGCTTTATCCGCCAGAATTTCGACCTCCTGCCCGGCGTTAGCGCGATCGACAACACTGTGCTGAAGCTGTTGAAGGCGATGCGCTGGCGCGATGCCCAGCGTCATGTCACACCCCTGCTCGAGCGCTTGGGCATGGGCGAGCGACTGCACCACCGCGCCGAGACGCTCTCGATGGGCGAGCGCCAGCGCGTGATGATCGCGCGCGCCCTCTCAACCGAGCCGAGCATGCTGCTCGCCGACGAGCCGACGGGCAGCCTCGATACCCAGCGCGGGCGCGAAGTGCTGGAACTGCTGCGCGGATTGTGCCGCGAGCGCGGTGTGGCAGTCGTGCTCGTAAGCCACGACCCGATGGCCGCCGAATACGCCGATCGAGTGCTGGCGCTGCGCGACGGGCAATTGTCTGACTACCAGCACGAGCAAGGGCCGCAAGCCGTCGCTTCACTGGTCGCAGACGGGGGTTAAAGGTGAAGCTGGCAAACGCGTTTCGCCTCTACCGGGTGCGTCTGCGTGCGCGCTTTCTGCAGGAGTGCTTTGCGGTGCTCGGCATTGCAGCCGGCGTCGCGCTGCTGTTCGCCTCACAAGTCTCGAGCTCCTCCCTGCAGGGCTCAGTCGCCCAGCTATCGCGTGCAGTCGTCGGAAAAGCCAATCTGCAACTCGTGGCACGCGACCCGCACGGCTTTCCCGAAAGCATGCTTGCAAGGGTGCGCAATATCCCTGGCGTGCAGGTTGCAGCGCCTGTATTGGAAACAAATGCAAATGCTGTTGGCCCCCGCGCCCGCGAGTCAATTGAGCTCGTAGGAGCGGATCCCGCTCTGTCTGCACTCCGAGGCACACTCCTCGCTCACGCCAATCTCTCGCCGTTCGGGAACATCGGCGCGGTCGCGCTACCCGCTCCGTTGGCGAAGACAATCGGTGTCACGAAATTCGGCCAAGAAGTCAGCTTGCAGATTGGCGGACGGACGGTTAACGCGCCGTTGTATGAACAGCTGCACGAACGCCAGATCGGCGGGCTCATCGCTACGCCGCTTGCGATCGCGTCGCTGTCCTACGCACAGGAAATGGCTGGCATGAGCGGTCGCGTGAGCCGCATCCTTGTGCAGAGCGCCACCGGCGCGCAGGCCAGGGTGCGCACCGCACTTACAGGTCTTGCCGGCGGGCGCCTGGACGTTGAGAGCACTGGCTACGACGAGACGCTGTTCGCCAAGGCTGCCACCGCCAGCAACCAGTCCACAGCGCTGTTTTCGGTTATCAGCGCACTTGTCGGCTTCCTCTTTGCGTTCAACGCGATGCTGTTGACCGTGCCACAACGGCGCCGACTGGTCGCCGACCTGCGCCGCGACGGGTACACACCGGCCACGGTGATTGCCGTGCTGCTACTCGATGCCATGGCACTCGGAGTGATCGGCTGCGTACTTGGACTCGCGCTTGGCGAGGAGCTCTCGATTCACTTGTTTCGCTCAAACCCGACCTTCCTCTCCCTGGCCTTTGCCGTCGGCGCGCAGCGCGTCGTCAGCTGGCAGAGTGTCGCTATTGCTACGGGTGGAGGGATGCTGGCCGCAACCGTGGCGGTATTGAGTCCACTGCGCGATATCTTCTCGCGCGACCCGCTGGCCGCGATCAGCCCGCGCGAAAGCAGCAGCGGGACGCGTACCGGCCGGCGACGAGCACTCGCAGGTCTCGCCTGCCTTGCCGCTGCTACGGGCCTGCTACTGGCCAGGCCCGACGACGCCATCCCCGGCATGGTCCTGCTGCTCGGCGCGCTGCTGTTGGAGCTGCCGATCGTGCTCAGCGCGACGCTCGTAGCCATCAAGCGAATCGGCTCACTGTTCGTAAGCCCCGTCCCACATGTCGCCGCGATGGAGCTTGGGGCAGCCCGCGCGCGCGCCGTGGCGATCGCCGCGACAGGAGCCGTCGCTGTATTCGGCAGCGTCGCGATCCAAGGCGCCCACGGCGACCTGCTGAGAGGACTTGAAGGCGCCGCGCGCGATACGAACGCAGCCACCGACGTTTGGGTGTCACCCGCTGGGTCCTACAACCTGCTGAACACGACACCCTTCACCCCAAATGCGCGCGCTCGGCTTGCGCGGCTGCCCGGTGTGCGAGCCGTACAGCTCTACCGCGGCGGCCTGCTCGACTACGGCTACCGGCGCGTGCTCGTCGACGCGCCGGCGCGCGAAGCCACGCCTCTAATACCGGCCGGCCAGATTCTGCAAGGCAATGTGCGCTTGGCCGAAGAACGGCTGCGCGCGGGCGGTTGGGCAGTCGTCTCGCAAGGTCTCGCCGAAGAACAACACCTGCACATCGGCCAGGTCTTCACCCCGCCGACACCAGCTCCGATGCGCTTGCGCGTGGCGGCGTTGTCCACCAACCTTGGCTGGGCACCCGGGGCGATACTCCTCAACGCAACCGACTACGCGCGCGCGTGGGCCAGCCAGGACGCAAGCGCCTACAGCGTGGTGCTGAATCCCAGCGTCTCGCCGACACTCGCCGCCCAGGAGATAACACACACCTTGGGACCCGGTAGCGGACTTACGGTGCAGACCGCCGAAGCGCACGCGGCCGAGCAGGTAGCGCTCGGCCGCGAAGCGCTCGAACGGCTGACGCAGATCGCCACGCTGATCCCACTCGTTGCCGTGCTCGCGATGGCCGCCGCGATGGGCGCGATGGTCTGGCAGCGCCGCCCGCGCTTGGCCAAGCTCAAGCTGGAGGGGCTGCCGCGCGTAGAACTGTGGGGGACGATCCTGCTCGAGAGCCTGCTGCTGCTCGGCGCCGGCTGCTCGACAGGGGCCGTCTTCGGCCTATACGGCCAGCAACTGGCCGACCGTGCGCTCGCGCACGTGATCAACTTCCCGGTCGCCCATTCCGTCACGGCCCTGCCAGCGCTACAGAGCCTCTCGCTTGTGATCGCCACTGCGCTTGCGATCATCGCGATCCCAGGCTATATCGCCGCGTCGGTGCCGCCCGCGCTTGCGCTTCAAGACTGACACACACCGATGGCCAGGCAAAGCAAGCGCGAGCAACAAGGCCGGCACGCTAAGGCGCGGGGAAACACACGCGGGCACGAACAGGTCGAGCGCGCGAAGGCACAGGAACCCACACGCGAGCGCAAACCCGCCGAACGCGCTGAGACACCGGAGCCCACACGCGAGCGCAAAACAAACGAGCGTACGGAGATCCAGGAATCCACACGCGAGTACAAACAGGTCGAGCGCGCAAAGGCGCAAGAGCGCACGCGCGAAGCGTTGATCGCCGCGGCAACCGACGAGTTCTTCGAGGGCAATTGGCTGAAAACTTCGCTCGACTCGCTCTCGCGCAGAGCCGGCGTCACCAGACAGACGCTGCTGCGCCACTTCGGCTCCAAGGACGGGCTATTGATGCAGTCACTCATGCGCGGCGCCTCACAGGTACGCGACCAGCGCTGGAGCACGCCCACAACCGACATCTCAGGTGCCGTCGAGAACGTGATCGAGCACTACGAAGAGTGGGGCGAGCGCTCGGTGCGCATCGGCGCCTGGCAACGCGGGCCGACTGTGCTCGCGCTCTTCTCCAATGCTGCACGGCAGATTCACTACGACTGGGTCGAGCACGCGTTCGCGCAGTGGCTGGTGAAATTCGACGAGGAGACGCGCGCGCGCCGGCGAGCCACGCTGATCGTGCTGTGTGACGTACAGACATGGTGGACCCTCTCCAACGACCTCGGGCTGCCGCGCAGGGAGGTTCATGCGATCTTGACCGAACAGATCGAACGCGCACTGGAGGAGAGATGAAGCAGGTCACGCGCGCCCCGATTCGGGGTCTTGCACATGTCCTAGCGCGCACGACCAAGCCACGCCTGTGCGCGTATGGGAAGCCACGATGAAGGTACTGGCCTACACCTCCCCTGCGCGCGGGCACCTGTACCCAGTCGTGCCGATCGTGGCGGAGCTGGCTCGTCGAGGCCACGACACGACGTTGTACTCGCTTGCCGGCGAGCTCGAACAGCTGGCGCCACTTGGCATCGAAGGCGCCGCAATCGACTCGGCGATAGAACGCATCGAGATCGAGGATTACCGTGAGCGCTCGCAGCTAGGTGCGATCCGCTCGGTGTTCAGAACATTCTTGAAGCGCTCGGCGAGCGAGGCCCCCGACCTCCAACGAGCACTCGCCAAGCACGATCCCGACCTGCTGCTGATCGACATCAACTGCTGGGGCGCCGCGACCGTGGCCGAGGCAAGCGGGCGTCCGTGGGCCATGTATTCGCCCTATCTACTGCCCTTGCCATCCAAAGACGCGCCAGCCTACGGCCCTGGCCTGCGTCCGATGGGCGGCCCACTTGGGGCCGCGCGCGACGCGATCGTCAACCGCGTCAGCGAGCGCATCTCATTTCAAAGCACGATGCCGCAGATCAACGCACTGCGCTCCGAGCACGGCCTGGCAGCGCTCGCGCGCTTCGATGACCTGCTGGCGGCACCAAGCCTGCTGCTGTCGTTGACCGCCGAGGGCTTTGAGTACCCACGCAGCGACTGGCCGGCGAACGTGAAGCTAGTCGGGCCGATGAATTGGAGCCCCCCACTCGACGCCTCGCACGATGGTCTCGCGCGCACCTCGGCAGAAGGCGCCCCTCCCGCTCGCCAATTCAGCCAGGCACAGGAATGGCTGGCCGACTTGACCGATCCGCTGGTGCTCGTCACCTGCTCGACCGAGCGCCAACGCGACAAGCGCCTGCTGCACGTGGCCCTCGAAGCACTGCCGGAGGCGGGCATGTCGGTACTCGGCACGACAGCTGCCCACGACCCCACCGACTTCGCCACTGCACCCGGGAGCAAGATCGTGCGCTTCCTTTCCCACGATGCCGTTCTGCAGCGCACCGCGTGCGTGATCTGTCACGGCGGCCTGGGAATCACCCAAAAGGCGCTCGCGGCCGAGGTACCGGTCGTTGTCGTGCCCTTTGGGCGCGACCAGGCCGAGACGGCAAGGCGGGTCGAGTTCGCCGAGGCGGGCGTGCGTCTCCCGCCTCGTCGTCTGACTCCCAAGCGGTTGCTGGACGCCGTGCAGCGCGCGATCGAGTGTCGCGCGGGCGCGCAACGTGTGAGTCGCGCCTACACTGCGGCCGGTGGAGCAAGCGCCGCGGCAGAGGCCATGGAGGCGATCGCGAAAGACGGCTGAGAGATGCTCGGCGTCGTTCACGTAGCGCCGGGCACGTTCTTTGCAGTCATCGCCGCCTCGGCGATCGCGGCGAGCATCGCCACGCTGGCGGGAGGTCGCGGGCTGGTCGTGCCGGTAGTCGTGATCGAGCTGCTGTTCGGCATCGTGCTGGGACCGCAGGTGATCGGCTTGCAGGTCACGCAGTTCATCCAGTTCTTCGCAGACCTCGGCCTCGGCCTGCTGTTCTTCTTCGCCGGCTATGAGATCGACATGCGGCGGATCATGGGCCTGCCGCTGCGTCTCGGCCTGATCGGTTGGCTGCTATCGCTCGCACTCGCCTACACGATCGGTGGCGTGTTGGCCGCGTCGGGAATCGTGCTGTCGCTGCTGTACACCGGCTCGGCCCTCTCCACGACCGCGATCGGCACATTGATTCCGATCCTCTCCGACGCCGGCGAGATGCGCACCCGCTTTGGCACCTACCTGCTCGCCGCCGGCGCCGTGGGCGAGTTCGGTCCGATCCTGTTGCTCACGCTGATCCTCTCGACGCAAAGCACCGCACACAACGCGGTCATCCTGGTCGCATTCGTGGCGCTTGCGGTCGGAGTGGCGATCTTCGCGGTTCGCTCCTCGGAGCGCACGTTGCCGCTTTTCGAGCAAACCATCGAGGCCAGCTCGCAACTGGTCGTGCGTTGGATCCTCGTGCTCGTCTTCGCGCTCGCGCTGCTTGCCTTCGAACTCGGCCTCGACCTGCTGCTTGGCGGCTTCGCGGCCGGGGTGATCACCCGCCAGGTGCTCAAGGCGCGCGAGCTGCCGGGGTTCGACTCGAAGCTCACGGCCGTCGCGTTCGGCGTGTTCGTGCCGTTCTTCTTCGTCGTCAGCGGCATGCAGCTAGACATCCACGCCCTCTTCGCAAGCGTCGCGGGCGTCTTGAAGATGCTGCTCTTCTTCGTGCTTTTCCTGGTCGTGCGTGGCACGCCGGCATTGGTGCTCTATCGCAAAGTGCTCGACGCGCGTGCACGCCTGGCGCTGGCGTTGATGTGCTCGACCCAGCTGCCGCTGGTGCTCGCGATCACCGCACTAGCCACCAGCAGTGGCCACATGCGCCCCTCCACTGCGGCCGCGCTGGTTGGCGCCGCGGTGCTCTCCACGCTCGTCTTCCCCTTCCTCGCTCTGCGCCTGCGCGGCGAAGAGGAAACTACGCTTGACACACTCGCTGCAAACGGCGAGGATTGGCGCGTTGCCACCGCGAGCCAGGAGCATTGAGCCGTGACCGGCGTGCTGTACGGGTTGGCAAAGTTCTGTGTGCGGCACCGGCTCGTGACGATCGCTGTGTGGCTGCTGGTGACGGTCGTGCTCGTCGGCGTGTCGCACAGGTTGGGCGAAAATACCAACGACAACCTGTCGCTGCCCGGGACCGACAGCCAGCACGCGACCGACACGCTCAGCCACTCGTTCCCCGACCAGGCCAACGGCACGAGCCCGATCGTGTTGCACGCAGCCATTGGCAAGCTGACCGAATCCAAGTACAAGAGCGCCGTCGATGAAGCCGCGGCCGACGTGGCGAAGGCCCCACACGTCGCATCGGTCGTCAACCCACTCACGCCCCAGGGCGCAGCGGCGCTAAGCAAGGACAAGTCGACCGGCTATCTGTCGGTGACCTTGGCCGTCTCACCCGGGGAACTCTCGGTCTCCGAAGTGCAGACGATCATCGACGCGGCCAACCCCGCCAAGGCGGCCGGGCTGGAGGTGGAGACCGGGGGCCAACTGGGTCAGAAGGTCTCCAAAACCTCGACCGAGTCCAGCGAGCTGATCGGGATCATCGCGGCGATGGTGATCCTGACGTTCACGTTCGGCACGGTCGTCTCGATGCTGTTGCCGATTCTCAATGCGGTGCTTGCGCTGCTCTCGACGCTTGCGATCATCCGCCTACTCGGGCATGTGACCAGCGTGCCAACCGTCGCCCCCACGCTCGCCACGATGATCGGCCTGGGAGTCGGCATCGACTACGCGCTGTTCATCGTGACGCGCCACCTGCGCGGTCTCGGCGAAGGACTCGATCTGCACGAGTCGATCGCGCGTGCGGCGGCGACCTCGGGCGGGGCTGTGTTCTTCGCCGGCTGCACCGTGACGATCGCGCTCGTGTCGCTGGCGGTGGCCAAAATTCCGCTGGTCACGACGATGGGCCTGATGGCGGGCATCGCGGTCGTGGTCGCTGTGCTGGCAGCGCTCACGTTGATGCCGGCTCTGGTCGCGACGGCAGGCCCGCACATCAACTCGCTGCGCGTGCGCACCCCACCCACGGCAGCTCAGTCCAAACAGGGCGCGTGGGCAAAGTGGGCTGCCGACATCGCCAAGCACCCAGCAATCGCCGGCCTGGCGGCACTGGCGATCTTGCTGCCGCTTACGATCCCGCTGCTGTCGCTGAGCCTCGGGCAGGAAGACGTGGCTGCGCTGTCCACCTCGACCACCGCGCGGCGTGCGTATGACCTGATATCCGCGAACTTCGGGCCAGGAGTGAACGGTCCACTGATCGTCGCCGTCACGCTGGGCACACCTGCGCAGCCCCCACCTTCGGCGGGATCGCAGGGTCATTCCGGTTCTACCGCAGGTGGGTCGAGCGGATCGTCGAGCGCCTCATCCAGCGACCCGCGCGCCGCCGACCCGCGACTGCAGACGTTGGAGAAGGACGTCTCCTCCACTAGAGGTGTCGCCGCGATCACCCAGATCCAGATCGACAAGGCAGGCACCGCCGCTTACTTCAACGCGATCGCGACAACGGGACCGGCCGAAAAACCGACTCAGGAACTGGTCGAACGACTGCGCTCGAGCGTGATCCCAGGAGCCGAAAAAGGCACGAACATGCACGCCGACATCGGCGGTAGCACGGCGGGCAACATCGACCTCGCGACGCAGATCTCAAACAAGCTGCCACTGCAGATCCTGGTCGTGATCGCGCTCAGCTTCGTGCTGCTGATCCTCGCGTTCCGCACGGTCGTAATCCCACCGCAGGCAGCACTGATGAACCTGCTGTCGATCGGCGCTTCATACGGCGTGCTGACTGCCGTCTTCCAGTACGGCTGGCTGAGCGGCCCGATCGGCCTCAGCGGCCCGGTGCCGATCGTCTCTTATGTGCCGCTGTTCATGTTCGCGATCCTGTTCGGACTCTCGATGGATTACGAGGTGTTCCTCGTCAGCCAGATCGAGGAGCACGTGCACGCAGGTGAGGACAACCGCGGCTCGGTCGTCTCGGGCCTGGTCACAAGCGCACGGGTGATCACCGCAGCGGCGATGATCATGGTGTTCGTATTCGGTAGCTTCGTGCTCAACGGCTCCCCCACGATCAAGCAGTTCGGTGTCGGCTTGGCAGTGGCGGTGATCCTCGACTCGACGGTCGTGCGCTGTCTGCTGGTCCCAGCTTTGATGATTCTGATGGGCAAGCTCAACTGGTACATGCCAAGCTGGCTAGACCGCGTCACGCCGCACCTGAACATCGAGGGCGCCGAGTTCTTTGAGCCCGCCGAGGTGCTAGGCGAGGCGCAACCGGAGCCGCTCACAGAGGCATAGGCCAACACACGTCGCATGGGTTGCATATAGGCATTTGGGCATCCTCACCGCGCAGAGGCGAGATCCGCTCCTGACGGTCAGCTCAGTGTCCGGCCGTGTAGCCCAAAAGGACACCGCCCGAGCAGCACTCCCGTTGGAAACTGGCCGGCTAGCCAATTTTTACTGGGCGCGCTACGCTCAAGGCCCCACCCAAGAAGCCCAGCGAGCGAAACAGGAACGGAGCCCCACCGTGAACAGCATCCTGGAGAACCGTCGCATCATGCAGCAACTTCCCCCCGGCCCCAAAGTCCCCGCCAGTTTGCAGATGGCAGGCTCGTGGCTGCGCCCAACGAGCGTCGTGGTACGCGCCCGCGAGCGCTACGGCAAGCGCTTCTCCGTGCGGCTGCTCGGCCAGCTGCCGTTCGTGGTCCTCTCGGACCCCGACGAGATCAAGGAAGTCTTCCAAGCGTCCCCCGAGGTTCTGCACCCGGGCGAGGGCGCGCGCATCCTCGAGCCGATCGTCGGCCCCAACTCGGTGATCCTGCTCGACGAGAAGCCGCACCTGAGCCAGCGCAAGCTGATGCTGCCGGCTTTCCACGGCGACGCGATGCAGAGCCTGGCAGAGCTGATGAGCGAGCTGACCGAGCGCGAGATCGCCACCTGGCCGCAGGATCAGCCGCTCGCGCTGCACCCGCGGCTGCAACAGCTGACGCTCGAGATCGTGCTGCGCGCCGTCTTCGGGCTGGAGCAGGGCGCCCAGCTCGACCGCTTGCGCGACTTGCTGACGCAGGTGCTGGAGTTCGCCGAGAACCCGATCTCGCTGCTGCCGTTTGCGCAGCGCGCCCTGGCAGGTCGCGGCCCGATGGGCCGCCTGGAACGGCTCGGCGAGGAGACCGACCGGCTGATCTTCGAGCTGATCGAGCAGCGTCGTCGCGAAGACGCCCATGGCCCAGACGTGCTCACAATGCTGCTAGGCGCCGAACACGAGGACGGCTCGCCGATGAGCCCAGCCGAGTTGCGCGACGAGCTGGTCACGGCATTGGTCGCCGGCCACGAGACGACCGCCTCGCAGCTGGCCTGGGGCTTTGAGCTGCTGGCACGCCACCCAAAGGTGGCGGCACGCCTGGCACGCGAGCTCGACGACGACCCGGACAGCCCTTATCTGACCGCCACGATCCACGAGATCATGCGCCGCCGCCCGGTCTTGATGAACGCCGAGCCGCGCCTGGTCAAGCAGCCGGTGGAGATCGGCGGCGTCAGCTACCCGCCGGGTGTCGTGCTGATCGCAAGCGCCTACCTGGTCCACCACGACCCCGACATCTACCCGCAGCCGTACGCGTTCCGTCCCGAGCGTTTCCTGGAGAGCGAGGGTGGCAAGGCCCCGGGCACCTACACGTGGCTCCCGTTCGGCGGTGGCCGTCGCCGCTGTCTCGGCGCGAGCTTCGCGATGCTGGAGATGAAGATCGTGCTGCGGCAGGTGATCGAGCGCAACCTCGTGCTGCCGGTAGGCGATCGCCCGGAGAGCGCGCGCCGGCGCTCGATCACGATCAGCCCGTCGCGCGGTTGCGAAGTGATCTTGCGCGCGCGGCCTGAAGAGACCCCGAAGTCGGGGCCGGCTGCCGCTACCCAAGAGAAGGTCGCTGCGCTCGCCTGACGCGGGCGGGCTGGTGGCGGACAACAAAATCCGCTGATCCGGAATACAACTTCTAGGTTGTATTTGCTGCGTAGTCGCCGAGGCAACCGCCGCGCGTCGCGATCGTGCCGCGTCATGCGATGCCGGCGAGGCAGCCGCAGGTTGACAAAAAAACTCATATTCGTTTGAGCGCACACCCGCCCGGGTAT
Organism: Solirubrobacteraceae bacterium; assembly: GCA_036008605.1. Classification (GTDB taxonomy): domain Bacteria; phylum Actinomycetota; class Thermoleophilia; order Solirubrobacterales; family Solirubrobacteraceae; genus Palsa-744. The sequence continues at coordinate 105,367 of DASYNL010000032.1, forward strand.
CACCGCTAGATCGGTCCGGGACGGGCGCGGGGTTTGCCTACCCGGCAAAGCCATGCAGCAGGGAGGCAGAGATGTTCGATCGGCTTCGGTTTCATGTCCGCTCGCACGCGTGTTTCGCGGTGCTCGCAGCGATCCTCATAACGATGTGGCTGGCCTCGGCCGCCAGCGCGTCCCCGGGACAGCGAGACCACTCGAGACACGCGCACTCGAGGCATAGCGGACAGCAGATCGGCCATCAGCCACCAGGCCACAGACCAGGCCACGGCGGCCCTCCTCCAGGCCAGAAAGGGCCTGGGCACGGCTTCCCACAGGCCAGCTACCTGGCGCTCGGCGACTCGCTGGCTTTCGGCTACTCACAGGCCAAGTTCGAAAGCCTTTTGCCAACGGAGAACCCTGCCGAATACAACACGGGCTATGTAGACGATTTCGCCCATCTCCTGAGATTGGGTAGCCCCAAGCTTCAGGTCATCAACGACGGCTGTCCAGGCGAGACGACGGAATCCTTCATCAAGGGACCGTGCGAATACCAGTTGGCCTATCCGCTGCACCATCCTTATGTCGGCGGACCGACGTCCTCACAGCTCTCCGATGCGCTGGCCTACCTACAGGCCAATCCCAACACCAACCCGATCACACTCGACATCGGCGCCAACGACGCGCTCGGCGTGATCGAGCACACGTGTGAAAAGAAAGTGGAATGCGTAATCAAAGAAGCCCCAGCTCTGTTCGCGCACATCACCGCGAACCTAGGGCTGATCCTGGGCGACCTGCGAGCAGCGGACCCCCACGCGACGATCATCGTGCTCGGCTTGTACAACCCGTTCGGCGAAAAGCTGGCGGGTGGCGACGCGTTGACAGCCCAGCTCAACGAAGTCATGAGCAAAGTCGCCGCAACCGTGGGGGCACGCTTCGCCGATCCGCTGCCAGTGTTCAATCCGCCAGGCAAGCTGGAAGAACCGACGATCTGCCTACTGACGAATATGTGCAATACACCGGAAGATATACACCCAACGGACTTGGGCTATAGGGTGCTGGCAGGGTTGATTGCCAAGCAATACTTCTTCTAGGGGAGACGCGGCGTAGGGCCGCCGTGATCACGGCGGCCCTGGTGCCGGCGACCCCTGGTGCCTGACCCGCTCGCGCACATCCGCGTAGCGGGTCACCTCGTAGACGATCAGCGAACTCAACACTGCCGCCAGGATCGCCAGCGTCACGAGCGATGAGGTTTTCAGCGCCAGCGTGATCGGCACAAGCGTCAGCAGCACGAGCGCACACACCAGCCGCCGGCCGCTGAGCGAGTGAACGTTGCGCAAGCGGAAGGCGACGTGCGCGAGCAGATATACGGCGCCGCCGCCGAGCAGCGCGACCGTGGGCACGAGCTTCAATGGATCGTCGCCGTCGTGCTCGATCGTTACCTTGAAGCCGACCGCCAACAGCGCGATGCCGGCGACCATCGGGAAGTGCAGGTAAGAGTAGGAGTCGCGCGCCAGCTCGTTGCGCTCGCGTCCTTCCTCGGCGTTTGACAGGCGCCGCTCGGCAACGAGGGCAGTTACATCGAAGTACGCCCACCACAGCGTCGCCGCGACGATCACACCGAGGACAGCAGCAAGCACGACATCGGCGTCGATCACAGCGCGTGCCCCCACGCCGAGTGCGACGATCGACTCGCCCAACGCGATCAGCACAATCAGGCCATGGCGCTCGGCGAAATGCCCGGGCACGAGCTTCCAGCCGTCGGCGCCGAACAAGAACGGCCCGCCCATGTCGAGTACCAACGCCACCCCCCACAGCCCGAGCTGTAGCGCACCACTAGTGGCCGCCGCGACGAACAGCAGCGCTGCCGCGATCGCCGTGCTGTACGCAAGGCCCGCGACGGAATGTCTGAGCGCCGGGTCCTCGCGGCTTGCGATCGTGAACAGCGCGATGTGCGCGCTACGCACGACCGCGTAAGCGCAGGCGAACAGCAGCGCCTCGCCGCCGAACGCGCCAGGCACGCACAGCGCCGCGACGAGCATGGCAGCCATCGCCGTGAAGATCACGAGCCGCACGCTGCCCTCCTCGGGGTCGACGACGCTCGTCAACCACGCGTAGCCAGTCCAGGCCCACCAGAGCATGCCAAGGGCAAGCACGCCTTTGAGCAGCCCGATCCAGGTCGGCGAGCGCGCCATCAAGGTCGTGCACTGCGTCAGCGCGAGCACGAACACAAGGTCGAAGAACAGCTCCAGTGGAGTGACACGCTCCCCTTCGCGCATGACAGCGGTAAGCCGGGGACTGCGCTCCTCAGAGGCGATGCTCACTTGCCCAGCTTCGCACCAACCACCTAAATGGCCAGTCCTAGTAGATCGGCGCCTTCGCGCACAACAACATCGGCAACTGCCAGCGGTGCCACATCGATGACACCCAACTCCGGCTGAGCGCGATCGAAAAGCGTGAAGTTGATCAGACTCGCCTCGATAGTTGACCACCAGCGCAGGCCCAACAGCGCTGGATGCGTCTCGAAAAGGCGCAATGCATATGACTGAGTGACGGGCCGCATCCCAGTCGCGACCTCGGACGGGCGAAGCTCGGCATCGATCAGAGTCCGCGGATTATCTAGGTCTACTAGCCCACCCACGTGCAGCTCAAGCTGAGCAAGCGCCAACCGCACTCCCGCGCGCGTGAGCATGCCACTCGTGAGCATAGGCGCGCCACGGAAGGAGGCCAAGCCCTCGACCACAACAGAGACCGGGTTCTCACTTACGTATAGACAGCCATAGCGATCAGGGTTATCGTGGCGTCCTGCTCCCTGTAGCTCTCGCGGGAACCACAGGGCACCTCCGGGACTCCTCGAAGGAGCACCTGGCTGCCAAGGCAGCAAACGCCAAACGATCACGCGAAGCTGCCCGCGCGCTCCTGAGCTATCGCGTCGAGCAACTCACGCGCGCGGCCCGCACGTACGAGGTCGATCGGCCTGCGCCCCCTGAGGAAAGGATTTAGGCCTGTAAGCCACAACTCGGCCGTATCTGGGGAATACAGCCGCAACAGACTCGACATCACAAGCTCGAGCAAGTCGACTCTCTGCGCATTCAGCTCGTCGATCCCCTGCCCCCGGCGCCAGCGCGTAACCTGGGCAGGACTGACCCCCAACAGCTCAGCTAGCCTGCGCTGGGAGTGAAAGTCCTCACTCAATGCGGTGACCTTCTCGACTGTGCTTACTGGCATAGTCCTATTCTAACGCAACGAAAAATGTTGCGCACTTGTCGGGATCATCCCTTCTGCCCCCGCCCACACATGCTCGCCCTACGCTTCGAACAGTGGACCTGACGAACACAACCGCGCTGGTCACCGGCGCCAACCGTGGCATCGGCCGCGCGCTCGTCGGGCGACTTGCCCAGCTGCCGCTGCGCTCGGTGCTGGCAGGCGTGCGCAACGTCGAGAGCTTCGAAGCCGTAAACCCGTCGCCCGGTGGCGCCGAAGAGGTGCGTGCGGTGCGCATGGATCTCTCTTCACAAGCGAGCATCGAGCAGTGCTGCTCAGAGCTGGGAGCGCAACTCACCCAGATCGACCTGCTTGTCAACAACGCCGGGCTGATGACCGGCGGACTGCTAGAGGAGCAGGCGATCGACGATGTGTATGCGATGTTCCAAGTAAACCTAGTGGGGGTTACACACCTCACACAGCGGGTACTTCCCGGGATGCTCGCGCGGCGGAAGGGGACAATCGCCAACAATGCTTCGATCAGCGGCTATGCCCACTTCCCCGCGGCGAGCACCTACGCCGCCTCGAAGGCCGGAATCGTCGGCTTCACCGAATCGCTGCGCCGCGAGCTACGCGGCACCGGCGTGCACGCCATGCACCTAGTCACACCCGGCGTCGCGACCGATATGCTGAGCACCACCGAAGAGGTGTACGGACGCCACATGGACACCTCCGGTTGGGATCGGGTACCGCCCGAGGAGTGGGCCGCCAAGGTCGTGAGCGCGATCGAAGCCGACCGGCGCATGCTCGGCCCTGGCGGTCGTTCGAGCTTGGCGATGCTCGCCGCCCGCGGTCCCACCTTCGTGCTCGATGCGATCACGGCTCGCTTGTTCAGCCGGCGAGCACGCGGCTGAGGTCTAGCGCGCACGGCACGCCCCCACGCTCGGGCTGCACACTGAACCCTGCATGGCGCGAGTTCAGGCGCCTATGCCACTGAGCGCGTGCGTGTGCGTCGACTGCCCCGACCGCATTGCGTGCCAGCCCGGCTTAGCCAGCAACAGCTGCACGTCGCCGATTCGCCGCTCGGCAAAGCCGGCCTCGCAGTAGGACAGGTACAGCCACCAGATACGCTGAAAGCGTTTGTCGTAACCTAGCTCAGCCAGCCTCCCCAAGTTGGCCTCGAAGTTGGCGCGCCAGTGGCGCAGCGTCTGCACGTAGTGCGGGGTGATCTCATCCAACCGCGCGATGCGCATGTCCGTACGCTGCTTGAGAGCCCGCTCGATCACACCCAGCGACGGCAGACAGCCGTTCGGGAAGATGTATGTGTTCATGAAGCTACGCGAAGCCTTCTCGACCTCATAGGCGCGATCGTCGATCGTGATCGCCTGCAGCAACATCGCGCCGTCGGGCGCGAGCAGACGCGAGCAGCAATCGAAGAACGTGCCGAAATGGCGCCAGCCAACCGCCTCGATCATCTCGATTGAGACGAGCTTGTCGTAGCGTCCGCGCAGGTCGCGGTAGTCCTCGAGCAGCACCTCGACACGGTCCTGCAGACCCGCGCGGCCGATCTGCCGGGCGGCGTGGCGGTGCTGCTCGCGCGAGATCGTGGTCGTGGTGACGCGGCAGCCGCGCGTGCGCGCCGCATATAGCGCGAACGCGCCCCAGCCGCTGCCGATCTCGAGCACATGGTCATCGGGCTGTAGGTCGAGCTTCTCGCAGACGCGCTCCAGCTTGGCAAGCGCCGCCTCGTGCAAGCTCATCCCTGGTCGCTCGAACAGGGCGCAGGAGTAGGTCATGCTCGGGTCGAGCAACAGCTCGAACAGCTCGTTGCCGAGGTCGTAGTGGGCGGCGATGTCATGGCGCCGGCGCCGGCGCGTGTTGGCGTTGAGTAGCGTGCGAGCGCGTTGTGCTGGAACCAGCAGCGGCGCGAGCACGGCACGCACGCGGTCGAGCGCGTGCGCGTTTCGAGCGGCGACGCGCACGACGGCCGTCGGATCGGAGGAATCCCACAGCTCTTGGGCATATGCCTCGGCAAGTCCGTTGCTGCCGCGCAGCAGCTTGCGCCACGCGCGCGGTGAGCGCACCTGCACCGTCGCGTGCGGCGCGCCGCTACCGAACTTCACCTGTTTACGACCGTCCTCGATCACGGTGAGGCTGCCCGAATGGATACGCCGCAGCAATGCGTACGCGATCGTGCGCGCGATTCGCGTGGTCATGCCGAACCTCTTCTCAAAGACTGTGGTGTGCGGCGCTTTGTCATGCCAGATCCCCCTCAGGATGGGGGTGTACCGGAACGCCCTTCAACTTCAAGCGCAGCGCTTGGGCATAGATCAGCGCGAGCATCCGCAGCGCACTAGCCGGATAGCGGGCGCTCATGCGCGCAAGCGTCGTCCTCGTGAGCTCTCTTCGACGCAACGAGAGCGTGGCGTCAAACGAAAGGGCTCCTTCGCGAGAGCTTGCGACATGCACCGACAACGTCTCGCGTGGCACACTCACACGCCACTCGTAGCACTGGTTCATCCCCATGAACGGCGACACGTGCAATGCCTTAGTCGAATTGCCGGCGAGCAACGCGCCGGCGGTTTGGGCGGGTAAGCAATCTTCACTGCCACATGCGAGCACGTAGGCGTGGCGCTCACCCCAGGGCGTGTTCGTGACCTCAGCGAGCACCGCCTGCACGGACTCCGCGGCCTCGTCCATGCAGTAGTAGAAGCTGACGGGGTTGAAGCAGCGCCCAAAGCTGCTCAGGTTGCAGAGCACCCGGACCGGCCCGGATGGCCGCACGCCGGCCCGGTCGGCTACGACGTCGCGCACCGCATCGGCCAACGGCACGTGCTCGTCACCCAGATAGTGGCGACGGCGGAAGCGCGCGGACCCGGGCCGAGACGCGAGCAGCTGCCCACCCAGCAGCGTGGGCAGCTCGTCGAGATCAATGTAGGCGAGCGCGAGTCGATAGCGGAACTCGTGTGTACGCACCTCGAAGCGCCTATGGCGGACGCTGCCGTAATACAAAGCACTGGCCGTGACGGGGTCCTGAGCAGGTGCAGTAGCCGCGAGTGCGCCGCGGGTTTGGGGGTCCGTCACCGCCCCGTTTACACACTTTGCGCGGTCGCTATCCACAAGTGTTGTGTGCATCGCTCTCATAGCCCTACCCCGAAATGCTCACCTACAGCAAGCGCGCTGCGCACACCGTCCTCGTGAAAGCCCCAGCCCCAGTAGGCGCCGCAGTAATGCGTGCGGTTGCGCCCACTGATCTCAGCTCGGCGCGCCTGCGCCCGTACGCCCTCGGCGGTGTAAACCGGGTGGGCGTAGGGAATCGTGCGAATCACTTGCTGGGGATCGATCGCAGCCGTCCTGTTGAGCGTCACGCACAGCTCACGATCGGCTTGCAGCGACTGCAAGCGATTCATGTGGTAGGTGACGGTGGTGCGCTCAGTTGGGGTCTCCAACAGGTGGTAGTTCCAGCTCGCCCAGGCGCGGCGGCGGCGGGGCAGCAGGCGCATATCGGTGTGGAGCACCGCCTCGTTGGCCTGGTAGGGCATCGCACCGAGGATCTCATGCTCGCGTGGGTCGGCATCGACGAGCATCGCGAGCGCCTGATCTGAGTGGGTCGCGATCACAACCTCGTCGAAGCGCTCTGCCTCGCCACCGTGCGGCTTGACCATGACCGCGTCGTCACGGCGTTCGATCGCTTGCACCGCTGCGCCCAGCCGCAGGCGATGGTGCCAGGGTCCGATCAGCGCGCGCACGTAGCTCTCAGAGCCACCCGTAACTGTGCGCCAGCCGGGACGGCCCGTCAACCCGAGCATCCCGTGGTTGTCGAAGAACTCGGCAAGAAAGCGTGCCGGAAAATTGCGCATCTGGTGAGGGTCGGCAGACCAAACGGCCGACACCTGCGGGACGATCAGCCGTTGCACGAACGCCTCGGAGAAGCGCTGCTCCGCCAGCCATTGCCCAAGCGAGATATCGCCGCTTGAGCCCCTGGAGAGCTCGCGGGCCGTGCGGTTGAAGCGCACAAGGTCGGCGAGCATACGGTGAAACCATGGTGTCAGCAGATGCGCTCGCTTTGCGAACAGGCCATTCGGCGAAGCGCTGTTGTACTCGAAGTCGCCGCGCCCGTCGCTCACGCCGAAGCTCATGTCCGAGCGCTGCCAGGTCACGCCGAGCTGGCGCAGCAGACGCTCGAAGTTTGGGTAGTTGCGGTCGTTGAACACCATGAAGCCGGTGTCCACGCTGTGGGTCTGCTCGGGCGTGTCCACACGGATCGTGTTGGCGTGCCCGCCGGCCGACTCGCCGGCCTCGAACACGACGATCTCGTGGCGGGGATAGAGCAGGTGTGCCGTGACCATGCCCGAGACGCCGGCGCCGACGATCGCGATCCTCATGGGAATGGCACGATCCTCGCGAGAGACTTAGATAGGCCCATACAGAGCATTCGCTCAAGTGCCGCGCCTGGATCAGAACCTCAGATCGTTGGATACATCAATGACTCTGTGCGCGGCAGGCAGGCCCCCGCGCACAGAGTCGGCGATCCGCGTTCAGACGACTTGTGCGAAGTGAGTGTCCACGCCGTCGAGCAATTCCCAATTACCTTGCAATGCAGCGGTTGCGCGCTGCACCATGCGATCGGCCTGGGCTCGCGCCTCGTCCTCGTCCTCGCTCATCAGCTCCGCGATCAGCTCCCGCGCCTGGCGCGCGTGCTCGACGTCGAGCTTGGCGTGCAACTCGAAGTACTCGACCGCCGGGCCTTCGGCCGTGTAGCCGTAGCGCTCGACGAGCCCCTCGAGCTTGGTTTGGGCGATCGCCGGCTGGCTCGCCTCGATTGCATACAGCACAGCGAGGTGCTCGATGGCATCGTCACCCGCTGTCCACGCCCGAGTGCAATCCTGGGTCTCGCTCAAAGGGCTACGCTCGGCGGCGATCTCAGCGGCGGCCTCGGCCGTCCTCTCGGCGGTGAGCGTCGCAGCGGCAAACGCATCCCACAAGGCGACATGGCTGTGCTCCTCGGCCGCATGACGCTGGAGACCGGCGCGACGGTCTAGATCCACCTTGGCGGCAACGCTGTCTGAGGCCTGTGCCAGCGCTAGCACCGCGTGGCGGTACTCACCGGCGTAGAAAGCCAACTCCTCGGCGCTAAGCTCACCGGCGCTCCAGCGCTGGTAGAACGGGTGCTCGAGCACGTCGTATTCGCGCCTGGCCTGGTCGATCCTGGCAATCACATCCATCCCGCGGCTCCTTCTGGTTCGTATGGGCTGGGAGCGCCCGAGGGCACAGCAGGCAGACACTCCCGATAGGGCGAAGTATGGCGGGCGCGTCGGGCGACACCGCCAGCGCCTATCGGACGGTGAGCTTGCCTTCCATGCCTGCCTGCCGATGGCCGGGAACCGAGCAATAGAACACGTAGGCACCGGGCTTCAAATTCAGCGTGAGCGTCCGCGCCCCGCCCTGGAATGTGGGTGTAGCCGCGAGCACCTTGCTGCCTTGCGCGATCGTCATGTTGTGCATCAGCGGAGACATGTTCTTGAAGTCGATCGTGACCTTGCCGGCCTTGGCAGAGAGGTTCCTGGTGGTGTAGCGCAGCTGGCCTTCGGGATCGGCTTCCTCGCGCAACGAAGAAGTGCCGGAACCGGAGGCGGCTTCGCGGCCCGTCTGGGTAATCGGCGCGATCGTTGCCTTGGCACTCGAGTCGCCTGAGGTAGCGACCGCCATGGAGACCGTGGCCAGCACGAGCACGGCCGATATCGCCATCACGGTGCGCTGTGCACCGAGCGAGCCCGGGAAGTTCGGGTTGCGCCGTCCCAGAACCATCGATACGAACAGCGCCCAGGCAACCAGCAGACCGCCTGCGAGGTAGTACGGCACCTTGCTCTTCTCGGCTGCAAGCACAGGCCCGAAGTGTGCTATTGCTGCAAACATCCCACCTGCGAGCGTAACCGATCCTCCGGTGGGTATGCTCTCTCGCCGATGACCGACGCGGTGCGTACCCCGGAGGAGCTGCTGGAAGGTCTCCCTGATTTTCCCTTCGAGGCGCACTACCGCGAGCACGAGGGGCTGCGCCTCGCCCACGTAGACGAGGGCGAGGGTGATCCGGTGCTGTTCATGCACGGCGAGCCGACATGGTCATTTCTGTGGCGCAAGGTGCTCGTGCCGGTGAGAGACGCCGGCTTTAGGTGCATCGCACCGGACCTGCCCGGCTTCGGGCGCTCGGACAAGCCGGTCGACATCGACTGGTACTCCTATGACCGTCACGTGGCCGCGGTCGCTCCGCTGCTCGAGGAACTGGATGTGCGCAAAGCCACGATGGTGGTGCACGACTGGGGTGGTCCGATCGGGTTGCGCCTCGCGGTCGAGCATCCCGAGCGCTTCGAGCGGCTGGTTATCCTCGACACCGGGCTGTTCACCGGCCACCAGAAGATGACCGACGCGTGGACGGCCTTCAAGGACTTCGTGGAGCGCACCGAGGACCTGCCGGTTGGGATGCTCGTACGCGGCGCCTGCAAGAACGACCCAGGCGACGAGGTGATAGCGGCCTATGAAGCGCCCTACCCGAGCATCGCCTCGAAGGCAGGTGCAAGGGCCTTCCCACTGATGATCCCGCGCGAGCCCGACGCACCCGGCGCCGAGGCGGGGCAGCGCGTCCTCGACGCGCTCAAGGACGACAAGCGTCCGACGTTGATGCTGTGGGCTGACTCCGACCCGGTGCTACCGCTCGCTACCGGCGAGCGCTTCGCTTCGGCGATCGGTCGCGAGGGGCCGCATGTGATCGAGAACGCCTCACACTTCTTGCAGGAGGATGCTGGCCCTGAGATCGGCCGCCAGATCGCGGAGTGGCTAACCGCCGGCTGAGCCGTCCGTAAGCTGCGGCTTCTCCGAAGCTGGAGCAAGCGCCGGCTCAGACTTAGAGGCGCGCAGTTCATAGCCGCGACGGGCGCTCGCGTCGGCGCCGGCCAGAACCTGGTCTGCCTTCAGCGCGCGTGCCATCCCCTCCGATAGCCGTCGCGGAAGCAGCACCCCGAGCACGCTGGTGCGCTTGGCCGACTTGGGTACCCACACTTCGACGCGGCCAGTTTGCAACGCCTCCACGATCGCGTCCGCTACTTCGGTGGGTTGCAGCACCTTCATCCCGCGCGCCTCGCCGAGCCCGCCACCCAGTTCCGTATTGACGACGAACGGCATTACGTAGCTCACGTCGACGTTGGCCTTCATCAAGCGCAACTCGCCACGCACCGCCTCGCTGAGGCCGACGACCGCATGCTTGGTCGCCGAGTAGGTGGCGCCGCCCGGAGCCCCAAACTTGCCGGCTTGAGAGGAGATGTTGACGATGTGACCGCGGTCACGCGGAACCATCCGCTCCATGGCAAGCTTCGTCCCCAGGATCACCCCGTGCAGGTTGATGTCGACCATGCGTTGTGCGGTGAGGTCGTCCTCGTCGATAAAGCGGCCAATCGGCATGATTCCGGCGTTGTTGACGAGCACGTCGATCGGACCGAGCTGCTCTTCAGTCTTGTCGAGGAATGCGGTGAACGACGCGCGATCGGTTACGTCGAGCGCCAGCGCCACAGCGCTGGGACCGAGCTCTTTCGCGGTCTGCTGGGCTGCGGCGAAGTCAACGTCGCCGAGCGCCACCTTCATTCCTTGACGCAGGAGCGCTTGCGCAGTTGCCTTGCCGATCCCGCGCGCCGCGCCGGTGATCGCCGCTGTCTGCCCGGCGAGGATGCGGGGCTGCTTGGCCATGCTGTCTCCTCCTGAAATCTTGTGTTCGGCGAAAGTTGGTCGTCCAGCCAAAGCTAGCGCTACTCGCGTCACCGCGCACCCCGGGGCAACGCCGCAAGCGCGTCGTTCAAAAACGATCTGTGCGTTCGATACCCCTTTGCGTGAACCTGGGCGATTTATTTAGGTACCTAAGTTCTATCTCCGGTGTTCGCGAAAGGGGTGTTCATGGCACCATCTTCAAATGAGCCACACCCCGTCGGCCGAATGGATGACGGGCAGGTCAAAATACACCGCATCTTCTGAGCTGTCGCGGGGTTTCTACTGCAGACCATCCCATCAGGCCTGTGGATGGTCCCGGAGGGGGGCCGGACCCGGACGATCCACGGCTTCGTCCGGGTCCGCGTATCGGGCGTCGCGCGGGTTGGGGACCCGCGAGACGTTCCGCGCGGCTCCGCGCGCAACGTCGAGGTTCTCAGCCAAAGATCTCAGGTTTCTAGCCGTCGAGCCTGACGCGGTGCCACCGCCGAGCGCTAGGCTTGTTTGGTGGCATCGTTTCTTTTTCATCACCAGCGCATCGCTTACACGGAGTTCGGTGGGGGACCGGCGGCGCTGAAGAGCGACGGCACACGTGGCAAGACACCACAACGGGCCAAGGCCGCCAAGCGCCCGGTGATCCTCGTGCACGGGCTGCTGCTCTCGCAGAAGATGCATAGGCCGCTTGCCGAAGATCTGGCAGCCCGCGGCAATCGCGTGATCACCGTTGACCTGCTGGGCCACGGAGAATCCGATCGGCCACGCGACATGTGGCGCTATTCGATGCACTCCTTCGCCGAGCAGCTCGTGGCTTTGATGGACCATCTGGAGATATCCGAGGCGGTCGTGATGGGCACCTCGCTCGGAGCCAACGCCGCGCTTCAAGTCGCCGCGACCGCGCCAGAGCGACTGCGCGGGATGGTTATCGAGATGCCGGTGCTCGACAACGGGCTGCTCTCCAGCGCCTTGACGTTCACCCCGATCCTCGTGGCACTCACGTTCGGCGAGCCACTGATGAAGCTCGTCTCGCGTGGCACTCGCGCCGTGCCGCGTCGACTGCTCCCCTATTACGGCAACGTGATGCTCGATCTGGTGCGCCAGGACCCCGGCCCGGGCGGTGCGCTGCTGCAGGGGCTCTTCTTTGGACGCATCGCACCACACCGCAACGAACGGCGCACATTCACGACGCCCGCACTCGTGCTCGGGCACCGGCGCGATCCGGTGCACCCCTTCTCGGACGCCGGGATGCTGGCCGAGGAGCTGCCCGACGCGCGCCTGATCGAAGCTGACTCGCTGGTCGAGCTACGCCTACGCCCAGAACGGCTCACAGACGAGATCGCCGGCTTCCTCGATGAGGTGTGGGCGGCAAAGCCGCGTCGCGCCAAGTCGACGCGCACCGCACGAGCGAAACGCGCTACCACCTCTACCTAACCAGCCGACCTGACGGTCGGGGGGCAAGCCAGACAAGGACGCACCGACCGCCGTGTGCTTTAGCACACAAGGGAGGGAGGACGCCCTATGGCGCCGCTCCCCGACCCTCAGGAGCTTGACTTCGGTGGGAAGAGTTCAAATTCGTTGATGGAGACGCTGCCCGGGTTCGCGGCAGTCGAGGTAGCCGGAGCCTTGGCCAGCCACAGCAGGATGTAGCGGTAGCCCTTGCCTTTGGTCTTCAACTTGAGCGTGGTGCTTTTCTTCTTCAAGACTTTTAGCCCGACGATGCGAGCCCAAGCCGGGTCAGAGATCGACGTTGGCGGCGTGTTGCCGTTCGTTCCATAGACTTCCACGGTGATCCCCGTGGTCGTGGTCTTGACGACAGCGCTGCCCAGCTTCTGCGGATTCTTCAGGTCGAGCAGCAGCCCCTCCGCCATCTTCGGGGCGTTTTCGGGCTGTACCTGAGCTGTCCAGGCAGTGCTGACTTCACCGTCGATCGCGAGGCTGGGATCGCCAAACAGCGAAGGCGGGTAGTTGTAGGGGTTGTAGACGCTGGCCGCGTTCGTGTCGAGCAGGATCGGGCTCGGCGTTTCGGGTTCGGCGCTGGGTTTCGTTTCAGAGCTGCTTGTTTCTTTGTTTTCGCTCGTGCTCTTCGTTGGTTCGCTTGCAGTTTTGGTGGGGGTAGTCGTGGAGCTGGTGGATTTCGTTTCAGGCGGGAACAGCGCGTTGTTGGCTTCGCTGTCCGCGCCGCTGGTGGATTTGGGCGTCGGCGTTTGCAATGGGATCTTCGGCGGGGCGGCTTTTACCGTCGTCGGCGTTCCCGGGATTGGGGTTGCACCGGGAGTCGAGGTAGTACCCGGGGTCGTCGGCGTGGTCGTGGCGGGCACACCCGTCGCCGCAGTTTTTATGACCAATGCCACGGCCGAGGACTTCGGTTTCGTCTTGTTCAGCGCCGCATACGCAGCCACTGCCGCGCCGCAAACGAGCACCGCCGTCGAGGTGAGAATCGCGATACCGGTGCGCCAGCCAGGGCCACCACCGAAAAGACGCGGCTTGGCGGTGCCGCACTGCAGGCACCAGTCCTGGCCCTCCTGCATCGGCAAACCGCATTTCGAGCACTCACTCACTGGCACCCATTCTGACACCTAGAGCTTCGGGAAGCGGCGACTCACCCAGCACTCTGATAGCCGGGGCAAGCCAGACAAGGACGCAGCTAGCGCCGTGTGCTGGCCGATTGGAGATCCCATTGATCTCCAATCGGTACACAAGCGAGCGAGGACGCCGTATGGCGCCGCCCCCGGCCATCAGCGCGGCAGGATCTGTTTGTCGGTGGGCTGCATCCGCTCGTCCAACTCCAGCTGCCAGTAGTAGCGCGTGAAAGTGACCTCGCGGCGATACTCGCCGACGTGGGGGGGCACGTGCTCTCCGGCGGCCATGCGCACGATCAGCTCGGGGTAGGAGCGGCCGGGCAAGGCCGCCAACGCCGGCGCGGGGAAGGCTCCGCCAAAGCGCGTGTTGACGTCGGTGATGCGCACGCCCAGCTCGGGGTCGCGAAACACCTGAATCGTGGCTGGGCCGCGCACCGCGAGCGTCTGCATCACGGCGCGCCCCAACTCTACGAGCTCGGGATCGTCGATCACGGTGCCCTTGATCGACTCGCCGCCGCGCGACTCGAGCATCGTGCGCGGGATCGCGTTGAGGCAACGGCCGTCGAGATCGCCGAGGCAATCGATTGAGAGCTCGGGGCCACCCATCGCACGTTGCACCATCGTGGGCTCAGCGACGTAGCCCACAAAGAAGCGTGCCTCTTCAGGGGTGTGGGCGAGATGGATCGAACGCGCACCAGAACCCCTCCGTGGCTTGACCATCACCGGATAGCGGAGGGCATCGAAGTTGGCATCGGGCAGCACCGTCGGAGGCGAAGGCAGGCCGAGGCGCTCGAGCAGCAAATGCGCCTCGTACTTGTCATAGGTGGCATGCGCCACCTGTGAGGAGGGGACGAGCGCCGCAAGCAGACCCTGCTCGCGCGCCAGCGCGAGCGTCTCGATGTCGAGGTCTGTCAGCGGCAATACTGCGCCCACCCCGTGCTCGGCACATAGGCGTGCGAGCTCGGGCACATAGGCGGGGTCTGCGATCGGCGGTGGGCTGGCGCGCAACTGCGCCGCGTATTGAGCAGGAGCCAGAGGGTTCGGGTCGACCGCTACCACCGTCGTGAGCGCGGCGAAGCAGGACACGATGTCGTAGCGCTTGCCGACTCCCGTGAGCATGATGCTCGGGGTCATTTCCACCCTCCCGTCTGGCCCTTGTAGAGACCCGAGCCGCCCAGCACGATCGCCACGGTGCGCCACAGGATACGTGCGTCTAGCGCGAGCGATCGGTGCTCGACGTAGTAGAGGTCGAGCTCGATGCGCTCACTCCATGGCAGCGAAGCGCGGCCGTTGACCTGCGCCCAGCCGGTGATGCCAGGCCTGATCGCCAGGCGACCGCGCTGGCGCTCGGTGTATTGAGCCACCTGCGCCGGGATCGTAGGGCGCGGCCCGATGAACGAAAGCTCGCCGCGCACCACGGCCAGCAGGTTGGGCAGCTCATCCAGCGAGGTCCGGCGCAGGAAGGCTCCCACTCGCGTGACTCGGGGGTCGTTCTCGTTGATCGCCAAGCCCGCACCCACGTGCTCGGCGCCATCGATCATCGTGCGTAGCTTCAGCAGGTCGAATTCCCTGCCACCCTTGCCGACACGGCGCTGACGGTAGATCGGGTGCCCGCGAGACTCGAGCCTGATGGCCAACATCGCCACCGCGATCACGGGCGCGGCCACGATCAGCGCGAGCATGCCGAGGACGATGTCGACCGTGCGCCTGATCATGCAAAGAGCGCTCCGTGCTCGTTCAAGCGATCCATAGCAGCGATGCATGTTGGAGTTGTGTGTGAAGCACACAGCGATACTCATAGGAGACTGTGCGTGAGGGGTGCGCACTCCGCATCTCGCTAGCGTGTCCCCTCGGCTGCTTCCCACGAAGGGGCCGTACCGTGGCGCAGCCAATCCCACAAGCCCGCGGCAGCAGAGAGCGTCGTGAGGAAGTAGTAGCGCGCGATCAAGAGTGGGCGCAAATGCACCAACCCACCGAGCCCAGCGGACGCGCCGAGGACGACCTGGAGGATGAGGGCGATTTCATAGACGCCCCTTGTCCCGCCCGCCACGAGTGCGATGTTGGCGAGAAAGGCGAGGGCGTGCAAAAAGGGCGTCAGGTAGCGCAAAAGCCGGTGGGAGAAGATCATCCCGGCGTAGCCGAAGCTGTAGCCGTGCGGGGAAAGCATGCCGCCGCGCAGCACAATCGGCCACGTGTGGCTCATCATGCGCCGCTTACGCGCGAACTCGCCCTCGATCGAGGGCACCATCTTCTCGGTGGCGCGTGCGTTCGGCGCGTACACAGCACGCCAACCGCGCTTGACCATGTTGAACGGGAACGACAGGTCGTGGCCCATGATCGGATCGACCACGATGTAGGACTCACGCCGCGTGGCGTAGATGGCGCCGTTACCCGCCGTGATCGACGACAGCCGCGACTCGCGTGCGCGCAGCGCCATCTCATAGCGCCAATAGACGCCCTCCTGGTTGGTGGCCTGTGCGCCCTCTGAGGCCTGCACGAAGCGGACCTGTCCGCAGGCATAACCGACCTGTGGGTCGGCGAACGCGCTCACGAGCTCGCGCAGCGCGTCAGGCTCCCACAGCGCATTGGCGTCGGAGAAGGCCACGATCTCTCCGCTTGCCCGCTCCACCGCCGTGTCCTGAGCGACGATCTTGCCGCCGCGTGGAAGCTCCAGCACGAGATCGGCGCCCGCGTCGCTTGCCTGCCTGGCGGTTGCGTCCGTGCAGCCGTCGCAAGCCACGATCACCTGCAGGAGCTCGCGCGGATAGTCCAGTGCGAGGGCATTGGCGAGCTTTGCAGCGATCATCGCCTGCTCGTCATGCGCGGCGACAATCAGGGACACACTTTGATTTGGGGGATTGGTTCGTGCCCGGTCCGCGACCGCGGCCGTCGGCGCTGGCGCGAGCAGGCGGGCCAATCCAACCACGGCGATGGCGTAGCCGAACTGGGTCCACACAATCAGGCCGACCGAGGCCCAGAACACGATCTCTAGTGCTGTGCGCATGGGCGCATTCTGTCCGAGCGCAGACGCTAGCGCTCCTCTCCCTCGCCCAATAGGCGCTCGTATAGCTCGACGTGTGCCGCCGCGATCGCCTTCCAGGAGTAACGTCCATTAGTGGCTGCCCTGGCCCTCACGCACATTTCGGTCAGGGCGGCCCTATCGGCCAGCAGCTCTCTCAGCGTACGCCCAAGGGCACGCGGGTCTCCAGCCTTCACGATCTTCGCGGCGCCTGTGCCCGCCATCTCGGGGAAGCCGCCCACGTCGCTTAGCAGCAGCGGCTTGCCGAACGCGAGCGCCGTGAACAGGACGCCCGACTGGTCGGCCTGCAGATAGGGCAACACCACCAGGTCGGCGCGTTCGAAGTAGGCGGGCAGCTCTTCGTCGGTCACGAAATGCGGGTCGAAGCTGACGTTCGCTGGCGCTGCCGCCCGCAGTGCGGAGATGTCCATGCGCGGCATACCGGCGATCAACAGCTCGGCGTCCTCGATCGGCGCCTCGCCGTCTGCGCCTCGCCATGCGTCTAGCAGGACGTCGATGCCCTTGTAGGGACGCATCAGCCCGAACATGAGCACCACGGGGCGCTCGCGTTTCGCCGCCGGCGACTCCTCGGAGACACCTGAGGCAAGGTGCGTGAACACACCGTGTGGGATCACCTGCACACGCCCGCCGTCAACTCCCAACTCCTCGATCAAGCGCGAGCGGCCGTGCTCTGAGTGCACGACGAGCGCGTCGAAGCGGTCGTACAGGCGCTTCTGCGCAGACAGTTGACCGGGGCGCGGCTCGCGTGGGAGCACGTCGTGGGCGGTGAGCACCAACGGACGGCGCTCGCCATTCCTGGAACGTCTTGCAGGCAACAGATGGCCGTCGAGGTGTTGAACCGGCAGCCACTGGAAGTGCACAACGTCAGCCGATTGAGCCGCCCGGCGGTAGCGCAACATGTCTGGCACGTGCTGAGCGAGCTTGCTCGCCATCCGCAAACGTCCCCCGGGCGCACCGAGCGCAGCCCGGTAGAAGAACTCGCGACGGACGTACCCATCGGCTTGTGCGACAGGGCCGTACGGGAAGCGGCTGGTAAACAGCTCCACCTCTGTGTTTGCTCTCGCAAGCGCATCGCACAGCGCATGGTCGTAAGGTGGGGTGTAGGAGGAGGGGTCAACGACGTGAACGCGCACCGGGGGAAGACAATACGGACAGCGCCGCACAAGCGTGCAGCGCTGCTTGCCAGCTTCGCCCACGCGGCGTTTAGCTACTGGGCTAGCGTATTCCCGCGCGTCTGCTTTTACGTAGCCCGCTGGCGGCGACGCGCGCGGCGGATACCCGATCCCGTACTACGTCAGTTAGCGCTCGAAGCGCTCGACAAGCGCGGCAACATCGAGGGTGCCGCGGCCTTTGCCGCGTTTGTGCCGCTTGCGCGACGAGCCAACGTGACGAAGGCGACAAGCGCCTTCCAGGCGGCCTACAACTTGCTCGACATGCTCGGAGAGCAGCCGAGCCCCGATCCGGTGCTGGACGGCAGGCAGCTGCACGAAGCGCTGGTCTACGCGGTCACTCCACGGGGGGCCGGGGGGCCGCTCGGCAGCGAAGTGAGCTCTCTCGATACGGACTCCCCCAGCGCCGATCCTCCTACGGGGGGCGCTCGCGCGCTCGATTGGTATGAGCATCATCCGCAACGAGACGACGGCGGTTACCTGGACGCGATGCTGGAGGAATGCCGCGATGCGTTTGCAGCACTCCCCTCCCACCTCCTGGCGGCGCCCTCGGCGCAGGCCGCGGCCGCTCGCATCGTCGCATTTCAGAGTTTGAACCTGAGCAAGTCCCAAGGCGAGCACACAGGTCTTGAGCGCTGGGCGCGCGCAGCCACGCCGCCTGGAGGAGACTTGCAATGGTGGGAGACCGCCGCCGCCGCGGGTTCCTCACTCGGTGTGCACGTGCTGATTGCGGCCGCCGCGGGGACGCAGCTCAACGAGGGCGAAGTAAGCGCGTTGGCCGACGCCTACTTTCCCTGGATCGGCGGCTTGCACTCATTGCTTGACAATCTCATCGACAAACACGAGGACGAGGCTGCAGGTCATCGCAGCTTGATCGAGTATTACGGCCCCGAGCAAGCGGCGCAGCGGATGAGGTGGATCGCCGAGCAGGCCCTGGAGAAGGCAAGCGAGCTGCCACACAGTCGCCGCCACATCGTGATCCTGGCCGCCATGATCGGCAACTACCTAGCCACGCCCGAAGCGCACAGCGACGAGCTGAAACCGATCGGCGACAGCGTGCTCGCTACGGTAAGCGTCCTCCGACGCCCAACTATGCTCGTCTTCGAGCTGCGCCGCCTGCCCACACGGATACACGCCTGGCTTGGGAATCCGACGGACGAGGCGCAAGTGCAGAGAACTCCCAACGTAGACATTTTCAGATAGTGTTTCTCCACAGGTCAAGCAGGAGGGGGGCCGGTAGCATGGATCAGCTACCGGCCGGTCATAAGGGAGAGGGACACGCATGCTGGAGCTGCGAGATCTCGTCAAGCATTACCACACAGCCGGAGAGGAGACCGTACGCGCCGTAGATGGCGTGTCGCTATCGGTTTCCCAGGGCGAGATGGTTGCCCTGTATGGGCCAAGCGGCTCGGGTAAGACGACGCTGCTCTTGATGGTTGCGGCGCTGCTAGCGCCGACCAGCGGCCAAGTGCTCGTCAACGGCCGCGACATCTCCTCGCTGTCCGAGCGCGAGGCCTCGCACTTCCGTCTCTCAGAAATGGGCTTTGTGCGCCAGAACTTCGACCTGCTGCCTGGTGTGACGGCGATCGACAACACAGTGTTGAAGCTGCTCAAGAACACACCGTGGAAGGACGCTCACAAGAGCGTGCAGCCGCTGCTGGAGCGCCTGGGGCTGGGCGGACGCCTGACGCACCGCTCGGAGACGCTCTCGATGGGCGAGCGCCAGCGTGTGATGATCGCCAGGGCGCTGTCGACCGAACCGAAGCTGCTGCTCGCCGACGAGCCGACCGGCAGCCTCGACACGCAACGCGGTCGCGAGGTGCTCGAACTGCTGACCGAGCTATGCCGCGAACGGGGCGTAGCGATCGTACTCGTCAGCCACGACCCGCAGGCGGCTGCCTACGCCGACCGTGTGCTGGCGCTGCGCGACGGCCAGCTGGTCGACTACGACCCAGACCAGGGTCTCGCGCCGACAAGCTCTGCGCGCGGCGCGCAGGACGACAGCGCGGCGTGAGCGTAACGATTTCAGGGGGCAAGCAATGAGGTTCGCGAACGTGCTTCATCTGTACCGCGTGCGGTTGCGCGCGCGGGCCTTGCAGGAGTGCTTCGCGCTGATTGGCATCGCCGCGGGCGTCGGGCTGCTGTTTGCCTCCCAGATCGCCAGCTCCAGCCTTTCTAGCTCAGTTGGGCAGCTCAACAGCGGCATCGTGGGCGCCGCGAAGCTACAGGTGACAGCGCGAGGTGCACAGGGCCTGCCGGAAAAGCTCGTCGGTGAAGCTCGTCGTCTACCGGGTGTGCGGGTCGCGGCGCCGCTGCTGGAAGTGAGCGCCAATGCGGTTGGACCGAAGGGCAGCGAAGCGGTAGAGCTGGTCGGCGCCGACAGTTCGCTCGCCGAACTGAAGGGGGCGCTCGTGAGCAAAGTGGCGCTCACCCCCTTTGCGGGTGTCGAAGCGGTCGTATTGCCGCTGCCCGTGGCAAACGCGGTGGGAGCAAAGAAATTCGGCGACATCATCAAGTTCCAGACGCTCGGGCACACAAGCGAAGCGGCGCTCTACTCCAAGCTCAGCGAAAAGCAGATCGGAGCGCTGATCTCCAGTCCGATCGCCATAAGCACGCTCGAATACGTGCAGAAAGCGAGCGGCCTGGACGGTCGCGTGAGCCGCATCCTGGTCGAGCCCAAGGCCGGGCAAACCGCCGCCGTACAGGCGGGCTTGGAGCGCATCGCCGGCGGGAGCTACGGAGTCGAGTCGGCGAGCTATGACGAACAGCTATTCGCCAAGGCGGCGGCGGCAACCAACCAGTCCACACAGCTGTTCGCGGTGATCAGCGCGCTCGTGGGCTTTCTGTTCGCATTCAACGCGATGCTCCTCACAGTCCCTCAGCGGCGGCGCCTGATCGCCGATCTGCGCCGCGACGGGTACACGCCCCGAGCCGTGATCGGGGTGCTCATGTTCGACGCGGTCGTGCTCGGCACGATCGCCTGCGCGATCGGGCTCGTGCTGGGCAACGAGCTCTCGATCCACCTGTTCCACTCTAATCCCGGCTATCTCTCCTCGGCGTTCGCCGTCGGCTCCGAGCGAGTGGTGAACTTGCAGAGCATCGTCATCTCCGTCGTCGGCGGTATGGGCGCGGCCAGCGTCGCCGTGCTGAGCCCGTTCAAGGACATCGTCTCGCGCAACCCACTCGCCGCGATCGAAACCAAGGAGGGGGGCGGTGGAAGCACATCCCGGCTGGTGACGCTGGGTGGCCTCGTGTGCCTGGCGGCGACGCTCGTGATTCTGCTCGCGGCCCCCCAGGCTGCCATCGTGGGGATGGTCACGCTGATCGCGGCGCTGCTGGCGTTGCTTGCGCTGCCGCTCACTTGGATGCTCGCGTTCGTGCGGCGGATAGCGCCGACGATCGTCAGCGCGGTGCCGCACATCGCCGTGATGGAGCTGCGCGCCGGGCGATCGCGGGCGATCGCGATCGCCGCCACGGGCGCGATCGCTGTGTTCGGCAGCGTCTCGATCCAGGGCGCCCACAGCGACCTGCTGAACGGGCTGTACAACGCGGCGAGCGACGTGAACGCGTCCACCGACGTGTGGGTATCGGCCGCCGGTAGCTCGAACCTGCTGATGACCTCACCCTTTAGGCCTACCCAGGTAGCTACCCTGAAGGCGCTGCCTGGGGTGCGCGCGGTGCGCATCTACCGCGGGGGCCTACTCGACTACAACGACCGTCGTATCTGGGTGATCGCGCCGCCCAGCGAAGCCTCGCCGCTTGTCCCCCCCACTCAGCTCGTGGAAGGCAACGTGGCACAGGCCGACGCGCACCTACGCGAAGGCGGTTGGGCCGTCGTCTCGTTGGCGCTCGCCGAAGAACACAAACTGAAAATCGGCCAAGTCCTCACGTTGCCCACTCCCATCCCGACCCCATTCCGCGTGGCGGCGATCAGCACCAACATCGGCTGGGCGCCGGGCGCGATCGTGATGAGCTCGGATGACTATGCCAAGGCTTGGGGGAGCACCGATGCGAGCGCCTACAACGTGCTGATGAAGCCCGGGGTCTCACCCGAGCAGGGCGTGCACGAAATCAGAGCGGCACTCGGGAGCGGCACGGCATTGGCAGCACAGACCGCCGACCAACACGCCAACACACTGCGCTCGATCACCCGACAGGGGCTTGAACGGCTTTCACAGATCGCCACCCTGATCCTGGTGGCAGCAGTGATGGCGATGGCAGCGGCGATGGGCGCAATGATCTGGCAGCGCCGTCCACGCCTTGCCAAGCTCAAGCTCGAGGGCTTTCCCCACCGCGAACTTTGGTACACGATCGTGCTCGAGAGCCTGATGCTGCTTGGCGTCGGCTGCTTCAGCGGGGCGGTCTTCGGTCTCTTCGGCCAGCAACTGCTCGACCGCGCCCTAAACATCGTCATCAACTACCCCGTCGTCAGCTCCGTCGGGGTGCTCGTGGCGCTATCGAGCCTTGCGCTCGTCACCGCCTCAGCCGTACTGATGGTGGCGATCCCCGGCTGGTTCGCCGCCAAGGTGCAGGCCAGCCTGGCGCTCCAGGATTGAGCCGCTAAGCCCAGCCCTGGAGGGACCGCCGAGGCTATTTCTTGCGGTGCGTGGGCGGCGGACAGGGGACGTTGTGCGTCGCCGCCACCTGGCTGCCGTCGAGGAACGTGAACTCCGCGGAGAACGGGAAGCCACCCTTCGGGCACTTCGTTGGAAGCGATATGCCCTGCGGTTTGTAGGCGACTAGTTTTCCGTGGACGCGCTTGTAATACGTGAGATGTTCGGGGCCGATCGTCGATTTGACGTTGATGATCGACACCGGCGGGCCATTCGTGACACTGGGTATCTGCGGGATCGTCGTGTCAAGGTCGCCGCCAAAGACGCCTTCCCCGGGGAGCAGTTCGCCGGAAAAGACGATCTGCGCATAGACCGGCGCGAGTCCATTGGCATAGAAAAGCACGACGATATTGCCGTCGTGTGCCGGACCCATGAGCGCCTCGATTTCAGGTATCTCGCGACCTGCGCCCTGCCCGAATGGAACTTCCACGTAAGCGCTGCCGTAGCCCAGACGAGAGTCTGCCGGACAGCCTTCGATGCCTTTTGCCACCAGCGCTTCGGGCTCGCAAATCGCCAACCCGAGAGTGGTCGTAACGTAGTTCATGCCCTTCGGCATGCGCAAACTGACGTGGGTCAGCGGCGAGGGCAGCCCACCTGTCGTGCTGCCTATCGTGAAACCGAAACCGATCGTCGTCGAAGCGCCAAGCTTCTCAGGCGTGAACGATGTTTGCAGGGAGACTGTCTCAGCTGCCTGTGCCGCTGCGGATATACCGCAGAGCACAAGCAGGCAGCTGAGAGCAAGGACCCCAAGCACGAGGGCGCGAGCCCTGTGTATACGCGCTCTGGACAAGATGCCTCCGCTCGCTAGTACGAAATGGGTCCGCTCACGTGCACTGTGACGGCGTCGTTTGAGCGCTCGATGGTGCCACTGAAGCTGAGAGCCGAGGCTTTCGCTTTCGAGTAGGTGCCACTGCCTTTGGTGATCGTCATCGTGCCCGAGAACGACGCCGTAGAGCCGTTTACGTGATAGCTGGCTTTGGCGTCACCGCTGATCGAGCCGCCTTTGGGATAGACCTGCACCTCAGCGGTCACGCTGCGGGTGGAGGTGACGTCGAGCTGCAGATAGAGCAGGCCGCCAAGCGAGCCTTTGGCGGTGCCGCCCTCTTTGAGCACGAGCCCGTGTTTGTTTTCCAGATGCAGACTGGCGCTGTCGTTCAAGCTGAGCGTGCGCGCAGCTATCGCATGTGGCGCAGCGGCACCGGCACCGGCCGTGCCGACAGCTGCGGCTGTCGCAGCAACGCCGAGCGCAAGCGCGGCGGTTGAGATACGCGTGCGCGCTGACTTGCGCTTGCGCGAAGAGTGATTCCCCATCTTTCCCTCCATGTGGCTGTTGATGTCGCGTCCCATTAGAACAGACTCCCCTCCTCATACGACCCTGACCCCCGAAGCCTAGTCCACATAGCGGAAAGGCGAGGTTACTGGACAATTCTAGTGCATATAGGCCTACGAAGTTCAACCATCTGGCGCACCCTGAGTTGCGGCGACCCCCTTAGCCAAAGCCTGCATTGACGGACATCTGCCCTAAGGTCACGCCGATGGGCGAGATCGAGTTGAGCTACTGCATCGTCAACACATCCCAGCGCGAATTGATGCTGCGCGGACTAGACGCGATCGCACACGAGCGCGCGATGCTGCCTTTTGCAAGCGAGGTGCTGGTACTCGACAACGACTCGCGCGATGGCTCGGCGCAGGCCGCACGCGAGCATTTAGCGGTCGACGAGGTGATCGCACTCGCACAGCGACAAGGCAAGGCGGCAAGCGACTCCGAGCTGTTGCGCCGTGCGCGTGGGCGCTATGCATTGCTACTCAACGAGGACTCCGAGCTCCAACCAGGCGCGACACTTGCGCTGCACGAGGCGCTCGAGCGACGGACGGACGCAGCCTGCGCGGGCGCCAAGCTGTTGCGTCCTCGTACGGCCGGCGCCGCGGCCAGAGAGCACACACCTCAGGGCAGCGGGTCCGGCTGGCAGACGGTTGGACTCGAACAAGCCTGCGCGTGGCGCTTTCCCACGCCCTTGACCGCACTCGCCGGCGCCCTCTTCCTGCAACGTATCTACACATTGCAGAGCAAGGGGGGGCGTACTCGTGAGGTGGACTGGTGCCAATCCTCGGCGCTGCTCGTCCGCCGTGAGGCAGCCGCCCAGGTCGACTACCTGGATCCCGAGTTCTTTGTCTACTCCGACGAGGTCGACTTCGCCCGGCGTCTGCGCGACAGCGGCTGGCGCAGCCTGTATGTGCCGAGCGCGGTGGCGATCCACCACGAGCAGCTATCCACTGGCGCCGTGCCCGAGCGGCGCATCGTCGAACTGTCGCGCAACCGCGACCTGTACATGCGCAAGCACCACTCCTCAGCGGCCGCGCGTGCCGTGCGCTGGCTGACAGCGCTTGCCTACGCAGAGCGTGCGCTAGCGGCACTCGTGCTGCCAGGCCACTCGGCCAAGCGCTACCTGCGCCATGTGACGGCGACGCTGTTCCCCTCACGCGGCGAGGGTCTGCGTGAGGCGGCGGACGTGTACAACCGCTCCTCCAAATAATTATTTCGGGGTAGACAGCGCCGCATGCGGCGCTGTCCAGGGGCGTGCATGCACGCCCCTGCCGGTCGGCGCATGCGCCGACCGGTCACAGAGGTTGAGAAAGGTGCACACCGACTAGCAACCAGAGAGAATCAAGCGGCAGCAAGCTCTTCGAGTAGCACGCTCACGACATACTCGTCCAACTGCGTGCCGCTCACCCGCAACAGCTCCTCGCGCGCCTGCGCATCGGTACGTGCCGTGCGGTAGGGACGGTCGGTGACGATCGCGTCGTAGGTGTCGCAAGCCGAGATGATCCGTGCAGCCAGCGGTATCCGCTCGCCCACCAAGCCATCCGGGTAGCCCTTGCCGTCGATGCGCTCGTGGCTGGAGCGCACCGCGGGGGCCAGGTGCGAGAAAGTCTCGATGCGCTCGACCAGCTCAGCGCCAACAACGGTGTGGCTGCGCATCACCACCCACTCGTCCTCGGTCAGAGGACCTTCCTTGCAGAGGATCTCGCTCGGCACGGCGATCTTGCCAACGTCGTGCAACATCGCCGCGTAGTGCACCTCGCGCGCCTGTTTGGCGCTGAGTCCCATGCGCAGCGCCACGCGTTCGGCCAAAATCGCGACGTCGCCGCCATGGCAGGCGGTGTAGTCGTCCTTGGCCTCGACCGTGCTCGTCACGATCGCAAGCGTGTTGGTAAACGCCTGCTCGATGTCAGAGATCAGCCCAGCCCTGTGCACCGCAGAGCCGAGACTCGCCGCGATCGCCTCCACGAGCACCGCCTCGGCCTCGCCGAGGGCTTCGGGCTCCACGGCCTCGATGTTGAGCACCCCCCAAACCGACCCGTCGACCACGATCGCCACGCTCAGCTCAGAGCGCGGATCGGTCTCGGGATCGCGTGCGATGTAGTCGGGATCCTTGCGAGTGTCTCCCACCAAGGCCGTCGAGCCCGAGCGCGCCACGCGTCCGTTGACACCCTCCTGCACGGACTGCTCCACGATCAGAAACTCGGTCATCACCTCCGCCAACGGCCCGCGACCGGCGATCAGACGCAGGATGCCGTCGTCGTCGAGCCGTTGCACCGCAGCGAGGTAGAAGGCAAAGGTCTCGTGCAACTCGTCGACGACCAGTTGCGCCATCTCGTCCACATCGCGTGTGGCAGCCAAGCGTGCCGTCAGCCGGGCGGCCGCTCTGAGCTGGGAGCGTAGATATGCCAGTTCGCCGGCTGCCGCGATGCTCTGCACGCGCTCGTCCGCACGGTAGCGGCGCAACGCCTCGGCACGACGCGCAAGCTCGCGCCGGCCCGCCGGTCGGGGTGAGTTGACAGTCAGTTCACGCACGCGGGCATAATCGGCCAAAAAGCTGCGTAGCTTGAGCTTTTCACACGAAATCGATGCAGTCGATCTCCCCAACAATCACTACTTATCAGTCGGTTCGAAGAGACACCTCGCTTGAATTAAATGTCTCTAAGAGAGTCCTCTGCGTATGCCTCGACGTCCCCATGACCGCGCCGGAAAGCCCTCACGCGCCGACGCCCATCGAGCACGAGAGAGCGTGCCTGCTGGCGCTCGTTCGGAGCAAAGAAACGCGTGGCCAGCAACAACACCGGGATCAGCAATAGCCACAGCACACGCAACACGAGTCCCAAAAAGCCCGCCGTTGGCAGCAGCAGCTCACCTGAGACCGCAACGCCCACGAGGATCGCTGTGAGCCAGCCGAGGCGCCGCCACTCGAAGTCCACGGCGAAGACATCGCGCGTAAGTAGGTGCATGATCGCGACCATCGCCACATAAGCGCCGCAAAGCGCGATCCCCGCACCGGCCAAGCCGAGACCGAGTCCAGAGCTCGGCACGAGCACGAGCAACAACACCACGTTGACCGCGAGCCCGGCAGCCGCGGCGGGAATGTTGCGCTGCATTATGCGCGCCCTGCCAGTGATCACGATCATCACTTGGTAGAGCCCATAAAGCGTCCACCCCAACGCCAGCCAAGGCAGGGCCGTGTGCGCCCCGAAATATTCGGGGTGGGCAAGCAAGCGCACAAGCCAGCGCCCAAGCAACGTGACCGCTGCGACGACCACTCCCGTTGCCAATACGAAGTAGGTGGTGACAAGCGAGTACAGCCTCGAGGCCTCCATGTCGCTGTCGATCGAGTACGCCAGTGGCGGCCATGCATATTGAAACCCGCGCACGAACACGAACACGACCGTCGCGAGCTGGACCGCGATCGCGTATTCACCTGCAGCGCCGTGACTCACCACGCGGTATAGGTACAGGCGGTCAACGACCTGCAACGCGTACACGCTCGCGTCCGCCGGCACCGTGGGCAATCCGAAGCCGAGCATCGCACGCAGGTCCGCTACATGCACGCGCAGCGAAAAGCGTTTGCGCAAAACCCACCAAAGGCCGAGTACCACGAGCGCACTGGCGCCGAAATTGCCGAGCAACAGGCCCCGCGCGCCTTGATCCGCGAACACCACCAGTGCGATCGTGAACACGACCGTCATCGCCACATTCGCACCGGAAGCAAACATGTAGGCACGCGCGCGCTCGTCTACGCGCAACTGTGCGTAAGCCATCTCGATGTTGGTGAAAGCCCACAGTCCGAGGATCGCGCAGTCCATCAACAGCGGGTCGTCGAAGCCGAGCACAAGCCGTGACAACGGCCCGGCCAACGCCACGCAGATCAGCGCTACGACCGTCGTGGTCCAGGCGACCGTCGCGGTCGCCGTGCGCGCGATGCGCGCACGGCGTTGCTCATCGGTGTCGGTAAAGTAAAAGCGTACGAACGCCTCGCCCACGCCAAGCCGCAGCACGATGCTCGCCAGGATCACCGTCGTCAACAGCAGGTTGTATGCACCGTAAGCTTTCGTCGACGCGTGCCCCGTATAGAGCGGCAGCGTGATCACAGCAATGCCCTTGGCCACGATTTCCGCGGCCTGGTAAGCCGCGCCCGTCGTCACCAGCCGCTTCAGATAACCAAACACCAGCAAGAACCTAACGGCCGCGTCGACGTACGATCTTCCCGGCTCTGCCTTTCACCGTTGCAAGGAGCGGAGACTCCCGGCCGGCTGCACCGGCGCGTCACCCCCGCAAGGCAGCCCGCGACACGGTCTGAGCTTCAGAGGTGCGAGCACCGTCGTCGTTCTTGAAGCTCCCATTACGCGCCACCGCAAATGCCACCCCGAGTCCGAGCAGCGTCCAAGTCAACGGATCCTCCAAGAAGTCGGCGTACACCCAGGTGTGCAGCACAAGCGCGGCAAAGCAGGCGGCGACAGCGATTCGGGGGGGCGAGCGACCCGCGCCGTGGAACAGTGTCTCAAGCGCTGTGAGGATCAGCGCTACATACAACGCCAAGCCGACGATCCCCTGCTCGGCGGCAATCGTCACCGGGATCGTGTGCGAGGCCGAGACGGCGTTCGCGGCCGTGCCGCCTTCATGGCGGCGGTACTCGGTTTCAAACGAGCCAGAGCCGTACCCGCCGAGCGGCCGATCGACGAACAGTTCCAGTCCACCTGTGATCAGTTTCGCGCGGCCGCTTGTCGCATTGTTGGCCGAGCCGCTCGACCCCTTCAAGCCGAAGTGCAGACTTGCCGGCGCCACCAGTACGAACACCGCCGCTATGGCCGCCAGCGCAACGGACACATAGATCGTGCCGCGGACATCCCAGCGCCAAGCAGCCAGGACCGCGAGCCCAAGTAGCAGCGCCGCGATACTCGACTGTGAGAAACTGGTCACGAGCCCAGCAAGCAGCCAAGCGAGTATCGCCGCGCCCCACAGCTGCGTGCGTTTCTCGCGAGTCCAAAGCACGACCGTGGTCACGGCGATCATCACGAGCGCCAGGAAGCGACCGTAAATGCTGGGGTCGAAGAACAGCGAGTTGACCCTGAAATAGTTGTCGTACTCGTTCGCGGCCACCACTTTCGGGTTCAGAAACAAGGCTTTGCGGTAGTACTCGACGAAGCCGACGCCGGCGAACAGGATGGCGAGCGCTACCGCCGCGGCCAGGCACGAGAGCAGCAGCGCTCGCGTCCACGGCGCCTCGCGCAACAGTACGTAGAGCAGCCCAAACGGGATGTAGAAGAACAAAAGGTTCTCAGCCCCCTTGCCGGGGTCCGAGGAGTAGGCAATCTGCAGCGCGTAAAGACCCACGGAGGCAAGCAGCAACCAGTCAAGCAGCATCGGCTTGCGCCCAGAGTCGTAGCCGCCTGGACGGCGCAAGAAGCGCGGCAGAAGGTGCGCGAGCACCCCGGCAGCCACGACCGCGTACAGCGGCAACAGCAGGTTTACGGTGCGTCCATCGGCGGAGATCGGCAACCGGAATGGCAGCGCAATTACGGCAAGCACCGGGAAAGCGCGAGGATCGCGGCGCATCACGAATACCAAGCCGGCAATTACGATCAGCGTGCCGACTACCGCCGCCGCCAACACGGGAGCGCTGGGCAAGCTCGTGGCGATCACGAGAGCGCCCCCGATATGTACGTCACACGTGTGGAGGCTGGCGATGTCACGAAAACGCTATACCCCCGCGTGCCGGGGGAGGTCGTATTTGCATGGTCCAGCCAGCGCGAGCTCAAGGACCCACCAACTTGAACGTGTGCGGGAACGGCACTGAGCGATCTTCTTCGCGCAGCTCTACACGCACGCTGTATTCGCCGGGCGCAGCTAGCGCGCCGTGGTTGTGGGGCACAAGCGTCGTATACCCATCGGCCTTGCGCAACAGCGAATACCCCAGGGCCGTCCCTCCGTGGCCGTTCCAGCGCAGAGAAAGTGTTTTGTAGCGCCCCACGGGCAAGTCGCGCACGAGCGTGGCCACCACCTCATCGGAGGAATTTTCGATTACCACCGTCACCCGATCGGCTTTCGCCAGCTTGAAAGCAATGTGCTCTTCGCGCGATTCGCCGCTCGAGGCTGGGGCGATCACATGAGTCAGCTTTGTTTCTGAGACAAGCGTCGGGGTGTGCTTAAGCCTCTGCGTGATTAGCAGCGCCGCGAAGCAGCCAACCACGAGCAGCGCGAATACGATCCGCGCCAAACGCTCGCCTGAGCTGCTATCGACGCTCCGAGCACGCGCTCCGGCTTGTGCGCCGTCTCCATCGGCAGGCATCGGCGCGCCGCCGGCCTGCGCGCCGCTCAAGCCTCGCCGTCCCGGGCGAAGCGCTCGACCGTGTCAGAGCGCAATCCCAGCCGTAGCGTCTCCAAGGAGAGCACGTCTTCTGGCGCGATGTTGCCGAGGTTGCACTCGCTGCCGAAGCGGTGAAGCAGCCACACCTGCTGCTCGCGCTGAGGCGCCTCGAAGATCAAGCGCTCGACGTCGATCGCGTGCACGATCTCGTCGATCAGCCCGGTGCGCACCTCGCCGTCGGCGCGATAGATGCCCGCCGTGCCGGACTCGCGAGCCTCGGCGATCACCTTCCAAGCGCCGGCCTCCAGGTCGCGTTCGATCTGCTCCACCCAAACGTAGGGGGCCATGATGAAGTCGGCGTCCTTGCTGCCCACCTCTGAGAGCACCGTGAATTCGCCTGAGAACGTGCGGATCAGGTGGGCCTTGACCTCGGGCTCGAGCGAAATCGTCCCGTCGGAGATCTCCACGTGACGCAGTCCCAGCTCGTGCAGCCAGGCGATCAATCCCTCGACGCGCCCTTGCTTGATCGCGACCTCCGTGAGCGTCCCGCCAAGCACCACCGGGATCCCGTGCGCTGCATAGCGCGCAAGCTTCGGCTTCAAGTTCGCCGTCACCAACGCCGTGCCCCAACCGAGCTTGACGATGTCCACGCTGTCGCCGACGGTCTCGATCAGCCCGTCGACCTCGGCCACCGACAGGCCGCGGTCGATCACGTGCGTGATGCCGCGCTCGCGCGGCTTTGACGAGCGCGCGGGCACATCAAGGAAGCCGGCTATCGCGCGATCTTCGTCCACTTGCGGGATGCTCACTGACCGCCGGCGGCGGCGCCTTCCGTGCGACCTTCGGCGCCCGTGCCTTCCCCGGAGGCGCCAGCGCCTGAGGTCGCCCCGGCGGCCCCGGTCCCGGCTTCACCACTTGTGCCGGCGGCCGGTTCGCCGCTGCTCTGGGCGCCACCCCCACCAAGCTGTGCGGCTTGGTCGGCGCCGGCAAGCACCACCACCGTCGCCTGGCTGACCAGCGACGCGGTGCTGGCTTGCATCGGCTGTACGCGAGTTACGTTGAGCACTTTGGCGACCGCCTGCCCATCGGCGCGATGCCCGCTCGCGTACTGCACGACGGTCGTGGCGTGCGTTCCGGGAGGCACGGCTGCGGAGGCTTCCGCATGCGTGTACCCGCTCTGGCGCAAGTCCGCCGCCAGATGGTGCGCCAGTCCGGTCGTGCTCGTCCCGTTGAGCACCGCGACGCTCACCTCACTTGGGTTGGAGGCCCGCGCGGGCGTGCTCGTGTGCGCCACGGTCGTGCTGTGCACTGACGAGGAGTGCGTGGTGGACTGTGCACTCGTCGAGGCTGTTTTACCGCCACCTTTCAGCGCCGATACCGCCAGCACGATCACCACCACGCCCAAGACCACGCCACCCAGGATCAGCAAGGTCGTACGCCCAGCAGAGCGCTCCTGCTTGAAGTACTTCGGACCCGACCCTCCAGCGCCGGGGCTCCGTGCGCCGCCCGCGCTCGGAATGGAACTATCCGGCCGCGACTGTGACGGCAGCTGCCCTCGCGCGCGCGGCCCTGTCGCACCCGGCCCTGTCGGCGCCGGCCGGTCTGCAACGGCCCGAGAGGCCACCGGGTTGGCGGTCTCCATAGGCGCAGGCGGGCGCGAGCCAGCGGGCTTGGCTGCCTGAGCGGCAGCAGCGGCAGCAACCGATGCGGGGGCCACGGAGGCAACCTCCGGCGCAGAAGCTGTCGGGATGCCGGTGGGCGTCGGCGCAGACGGGGACGGGGGCAATGGCGAGCGTGCGACCGGGACTGCCCCCCGGGCGGCAGCCGTTGCGGGCGCAGGTGTGGACTGCTCGGCGTCATCGGCCCCTTGAACAGGCGCTGGCGAATTGGGCGTCGTGGATCCCTCGCGGTTTAGCAACGCGCCGGAGGGCTGCTCGACTCCCGACAGCGACTCCCTTGGCATAGCGGCAGCATCCGCGGTGTCGGCTTGAGCGGAAGCGAGCGCGGCGGAATCGGGTGAGCTGGGCGCAGCGGGATCGGCCGCGGCCGCCGCGTCTGGCTTGGCGACCATGGCAGCGCCTGCCGCAGTGGCAGCCGCGGCACCACCAGCGGCAGCCTGGGCAGCGGCGGCAACGGCGGGACTGCCACTGGCAGGCTCAGAAGCAACCGGTTGGCCAGTTACTGGCTGGCCAACGGCGGCCTGGGCGGCCGCGGGGGTATCTGCCCCAGGCTCAGGCGGAGCACCGATCTTCCCCGCCGCGACGGTGGCATTCACCGCCGTGGAAACCGGCGCGCTGACAAGCGGCGTCTTGCGCGGCACCACCTGTGCTCGTGCCCCGGCTGCCCCGGTCGCCGGGGCAGCTCCAGTGCGCTGCACGCGGGCGGCTGCCTCGCTGCTGACTCGCTGCTCCATCTCGGCGGCGCGCTCCGGGGCACGCCCGGCCCATTCGCGCAGGCGCTTGATCTCGCGCGCTTGGGAAAAAGCAAGCAGCGACAGCAGCGCGATCCCCACGAGTGCGGCAAAGCCAGCGATCGCGCCCACTTTCGTAAAGGAGCTCGTCAGCGAGAGCGCGAGCGGCAACACATTCACAGTGCGCACGCTTCCTTGAGGCCAAGGTGGGAATTCATGACTCCTGGGAGTCTATGAGGGGCGCAGGCGCCCCAGCGTCATGTCCAGAGCCGAGTGGAGCACCCTGCGCGCTTTGTGGCGAGCCAGCGGGCGCGCCGCGCAGACCGTGCCCCGAGGCGAGCGAAACACCCTGAGCGCCGTGTCCGGAGACATCCGAGAGCTCCGCGCGCACGGTCGATAGCTCGGCCACCTTTGCGGCAAGGCCGGCGGCGTCGCCCTCGAACACAAGCAGCCTGATCTCGTCGAACATCGCTTCCACCGTCTCGGGCGAGAGCGGTTCGCGTCCGGCGAGCATGATCTTCTCGGCCCTGGTCGGGCGCGGTTGCTCGTAGCGGTTGAACAGCTCCTCGTGCAGCTTCTCGCCAGCGCGACGGCCCACAATCTCGACGGCCACGTCGCGATCGGGGTCAAGACCTGAGAGCTCGATCATCGCGCGGGCCAGATCCACGATCCGGACCGGCTCGCCCATGTCCAGCACGAACACATCCGCACCGCGATCGCCATCGGATACGAGCGAGCCCGAGCGGATGATCAGCTGCACCGCCTCGGGAATCGTCATGAAGTAACGCGTCATGCGCTCGTCGGTGACGGTGACCGGGCCACCGCGCTCGATCTGACGACGGAAGATCGGCACGACGCTGCCAGATGAGCCGAGCACGTTGCCGAAGCGCACCGCCGCGTAGCGAGTGCCGGCAAAGCGAGCCGTGGCCGCCTCCAGCGCGAACTCCGCCAGCGCCTTGGAGGCGCCCATCACCGTCGCCGGGGCGACCGCCTTGTCGGTGGACACGAGTACGAAGCGGCCGACCCCCATCTCACCGGCGACATGGGCCACCACACGCGTGGCGATCGCGTTGTTGCGCACCGCCTCAACCGGGTTGGACTCCATCAGACCCACGTGCTTGTAGGCGGCGGCGTGGAACACGACGGTAGGACGATGCTCGGCGAAGATCTCGCGCATACGCTCGTCCTCCTTGCAGTCGGCGAGCACCGCCGCCAAAACCGAAGACTGCACATGGCGCTCGTCCTGCAGCTCGCGCTGGATCTGGAAGAGATTGTCCTCGGCATGGTCGAGCAGCACGATCCGCCGCGGCCCGACACGCGCGATCTGGCGGCACAGCTCCGAGCCGATCGAGCCGCCGGCGCCGGTCACGAGCACGGTCTCGCCAGCCAGGTAGGCGCCGACGCGATCGAGCTCCATCAAGACCGGCTCGCGACCGAGCACATCCTCCACGCGCACCTCGCGCACCTGTCGTGAGATCCCGGCCTGGTCCTGGAGCAACTCGAACACTGTGGGCAATGTGCGCACGGGGACCGAGCGGCGACGGCACTCGCGCACCACGCGTGCGCGAGTCGAGC
The DNA here is from genome assembly GCA_036008605.1 of Solirubrobacteraceae bacterium. Taxonomy (GTDB): domain Bacteria; phylum Actinomycetota; class Thermoleophilia; order Solirubrobacterales; family Solirubrobacteraceae; genus Palsa-744. The sequence continues at coordinate 139,316 of DASYNL010000032.1, forward strand.
CAGGTGCGGACGGGATCGCGATGATCACTTCGTCGGGCTCAGACTCGTCGAGGATGCGCGGCAGGTCACCTTCAGTGTTGCCGCGCACCTTCACGCCATCGATGCGCAAGCCATGCTTGCGTGCATCGTCGTCGAGGAAACCGACTGGCTGCAGGCCCAGCTCGCGGTTGCGCAAGATCTCGCGCAACACGAGTCGGCCGCCGTCACCGGCGCCGACGATCAGGACGTTGCGCTCGCGGCGCCCGCCGGCACGGAAGCCCCCGAACGGGCGTCGCTCATACAGGCTACGAGCGACGACACGTACCCCGATCAAGAGCAACAGCGAGAGCAAGAAGAACAGCGCGATCACGCCGTCGGGCAGCTCGAGCGCGGTGCTAGTGCTGGAGTTCGCGCTCGCGGCTTGGCCTGAGCCAACCCCATGATGGGCGAGTAGATGGGGGATCTGCACAGGACGCACGACTGCCACTCCCACCACCGTGAGCAGCACGATCACGACGACCGCACGTGCGACGGCCTCGTAGTCGCGCTGGCCCGAATAGCGCCAACGGCGCTGGTAGACACGCGAGAGCGCCAGCACCACGAGGCTACCGCCAAGCACCCACCAGAATGTGCGATCGAACAGCTTCTCGTACCGGAGCCTCTCGTCGCGTCCGGTCTGCCCGTTGCCGAAGCGCAGCTCGAAGGCGAGCCAATAGGCGAGCGCGACGAGCGCGCCGTCGAGCGCGAGCCTCGGTAGCGAATGCCGGGTCAGAGACAGGGCCGGCGCACTGATCCGTCGGCGCATTGGCCTTGATTCTAGGGCGTCTCAGGGCGAAGGGTGCGTCTTGGCAGAGATGTGCGGCCGATGCGGTTGAGCGTCGAGCGAGGTAAGGATCTAAATGCCCGCCCACCCGAAGACTTGGCAGCGCCAAGTCGAGCCTCGAGGACGCAGCATCGCGAAGGCCATCGGCCGTAGCAGGCGTGCAGATCTACTGAGACACACCCGCAAGTGGTGAGAGCAGCAGCTCCACCAACCGCCGTGGATCGCGGCGGACACGATTTGCGCCATCCGCAGGGGAGCGCTTGGCCAGGTCGAGTTGTTCCGCACCACTCAACTTGCGCAGGCGCCCTTCGCCGATCAGGCGCTCATCAACCGCCCCCAGGCGGCCCTCGAAGGTCGTGTAGACGGGCGTGCCGAGCGCCACCGCCTCGCGGTTCATCGTGCCCCCTGCCGAGATCACCAGATCCGCAAAAGCGATCAAAGACTGCGCGTCGATCGCCCGCTCAGGGACGGTAAAGCCCGCCACGCCACGCAACTGCGCACGCTGGGCAGCTGTCCTGGGCAGCACGACAGACTGCGCCCCTTGATCACGAGCAGCCTCGCGCAGACGCGTGAGCACCTCAGCGAACAGGTCGTTCTCGAAGCGATGGTAGAGCGATACCTCCGGCGGAGTTCTGACGACCACGAGCGGCCTGTCACGGTCGATCTCGAGTTCGGCGAGAACCGCCCCGTCTGGTTCGAAGTCGGCGAGGTAGTACTCCTCCTTGAGCCCCTCATAAGCGTGGATCTTGCCCTTAGCGCCGTAGCGGTCCAAGCGCTCGGCCGGGATCGCGTCGGGCACCACCACAGCCTGCGCAAGGCGGCAGTTGACGTGGTGCTGGACGGCCGCCCACTCATAGTCGAAGGTCGTCGAGCAGGGAATCCGCAGCAGCCGCGCCGCGACACTGATGTCGTTCGAGCCGTGGCCGAGCGCGATGTCGAAGCGACGGGGGGGGTGGGTGGAAGAGTCCGTGGCGGAGTGGGTGGAAGAGCGGGTGGCACCTGGAGCCGTGCCAGCCGGGCTGATAGGCGCTGAGCGCCGCTGCTCCCCACGCGCCCAGCGCACGAGCGCCGCCGAGCGGCTCGCCAACCCCATGGCCTTGTCTGCGAGCCGTTCGCCCCGGTGGCGCCCGATCGCTGTGTGGTCGATCGCAAAGCGGTCGAGCAGCTGCAATGTCTGGGCAAAGTCGCGCGCCGTCACGCTCACTTCGTGACCGTCCGCCCGCAGCAGCTCGATCACGGGCCGCATGACGAGCACGTGCGGGCTGTTTGTCAGGTCGATCCAGACACGCATCGGTGGGCACGCTAGCGTCCGCGGGGGCGTGCCCCTGCCCGTACTGAGCAATCGCGCGAATCGTTCGGCCCAGCTCGTGCGGCTGACGGCACGCATACGACAGGTATCGTTGCGAGCACATGACTCACGTGCTCGTCCTCGCATCGATCTCAGAATCGCTAGTCAACTCGATCTCGCACTTCGTGCGCGACGCTGGGTTGCCGGGCATCTTCGCGCTGATGGCGATCTCGAGCGCCTGCATCCCGATCCCCTCGGAGGTGGTGATGCTGTTCGCCGGCTTCGCCGTCGCGGACCCCACGCAAAGTGCGGCGCACCACCACATGACGATGACCGGAGTCGTGCTCGCAGGACTGCTTGGCACGATGGTCGGCTCGTGGGTCGCCTATGGCGTCGGACGCGGGGGTCGTCTCGAGCTGTTCGAACGCCATGGCGCCAAGTTGCACATGGGACCGGCTCAGATCCAGAGGGCCGACCGCTTCTTCCAGCGCTATGGCGAGCAGACGGTCCTGTTCGGGCGCATGATTCCGCTCGTGCGCGCCTTCGTGTCGCTGCCGGCGGGAGTCTCGCGCATGCCGTTGGGACGCTTCACGCTGTTCTCGCTGCTCGGCACGATCCCCTGGGTGCTGGCGCTGGCGTTCGCCGGGCACGCGCTCGGCAGCGACTGGACGACGGTACGCAAGGGCTTTGAGTACGTCGACTACGCGATCGTCTTGCTGATCGTCGTAGGGATCGTCTATGCGGTGGTCCGCCGCCGCTCACGGCCGCCGGCCTCGGTGGCCGAGGAGAGCGAGCCCGCGGCCGACGTCAGTTGACGCACGTCTCGATGCCGGGCTGGGCGGGCGAGCTGCCGTTGCGCCACGCTGTCATCCTCGGCCTGTTGCACGGCCCCACTGAGCTGCTGCCGATCTCCTCCTCGGCGCACACCACCCTCATCCCCTGGCTGGCTGGCTGGCCTTACGATCAGCTCGACCCACGGCTGCGCAAGTCCTTCGAGGTGGCGTTGCACGCGGGCACGGCAACGGCCTTGCTCCTGCACCCGCCTTCGGGGAGTCGCTGGTGCGGCCGCGACTGCGATGGAGACGCCACGACCGCGCCGGGCACGGCAACGGCAACGGCAACGGCAACGGCAACGGCCGACTCTGCCAGCCCGTCGTGCAGGCCTATTGGCGCGAGGTTCGGCTTCCTGGCGGCGGGGTTGATGCCGCCGGCGCTGGCCGGGTACGTGCTGGGCGAGCAAATCGAGCGGCGGCTGGGCACCCCAGCCAAGATCGCCTACGGCCTGCTGGCCGGATCGGCCGCGATGGCGAGCGTTGAGGTCTACAAAAAGCGGCATGCCCCCCGCGCGCGCGGGGGGCATCGCCATTTTGAGAGCAACGGCCTCCCGACGCAACAGACCGCTACAGACCGCAACGGGCACCCGGCAACGCCCCCCGTCAAGCAAACAACCGCAACGGAACTACCCAAGCAAACAGCCAGCGCTCGGCCTGTTGCAAGCGCCAACGCGCGCGACGGCCTAGCACTGGGAGTGGCACAAGCACTGGCGCTGATCCCGGGCGTGTCGCGCAGCGGGGCAACGCTGGCCGCAGCCAGGGCGCGCGGCTTCTCGCGCCAGGATGCAGACCGGCTCTCCTGGACGGTGGGACTGCCGGTGATCGCGGGCGCCACCCTGTTGCAAGGCACACGCCTGGTACGCCACCAGGCACGAGCGGACAGGCCACGCGCAGCGGCGCTGCCGCTGATCGCGGGCTCAGCGAGCGCATTCCTCTCCACGCTCGCCTCCTCGAAGACGCTCGATCAACGCCGGCGCGCCCAACTGCTACCGGCCTGTATCGCCTACAGAGGTGCGCTCGCGGCTTATGTGATCCGGTACATGCGCGATAACACCTCCTAGAACACCCCTTCAATCCCCAAAAATAGTCAGCCGGCACTCCCCCAAGCGAGCGTTGGCATACTCAGGCATTCGAGGCCAAATCGTGAACAGCGCCATCCTTGGCATCACACTCGGCGGTCGCTACCGCCTCGACGAGCAGATTGGGCACGGTGGCATGAGCACCGTCTACCGCGCGTTCGACACCGTGCTCGAACGCGAGGTCGCGATCAAGTTGATGCACCGCGAGATCGCATCGGACTCGGGGCAGCTCGAGCGCTTTCGACGCGAGGCGCGCGCTGTGGCGCAGCTCAACCACCCACACATCGTGACCGTGATCGATGCCGGCGAGTGGGATGTCGCCGAGGGCGAGGGGACCGCCGAGGGCGAGGTCAGCGGTACTCCATATATCGTGCTCGAGCACGTCGCCGGCGAGACGCTCAAGGACCTGATCCGCCGCGACGCCCCCCTTGACGTGCCGACGGCGCTTGCCTACGGGATCGAGATCGCGCGCGCTCTAGGCGCCGCGCATCTGCAGGAGATCGTCCATCGCGACGTCAAGCCGCAAAACGTGCTGCTCGGCGGCGAGGGCGGCGCGAAGATCACCGACTTCGGCATCGCACGGACGCTAACCGAGGAAGGGCTGACGATGGACGGGCGCGTGCTCGGCACGACCGACTACGTCTCCCCTGAGCAGGCGCTCGGACAGCCCGTCACCGGACAGTCAGACGTTTATTCGCTGGGGGTCGTCCTGTATGAGATGCTCACCGGCAGCGTCCCTTTCAAAGGCCCTTCTCCCGTGGCGGTCGCGATGATGCATGTGCGCGAGGAGGTCCCCGACGTTCAGCTTGCGCGCCCCACCGTCTCGGCAGCAACGGCGGCCGTCGTCGAACGCGCCACGGCCAAGGACCTCGACCGGCGCTACCCCAACATGGCAGCCATGATCGCCGACATGGAGGAGGCGCTCGCAATCGAAACCGCTCGCTCGGGCCAGACGACCGGCGAGGTCACGGCGGTGCTGCGCACATTGCACTCCCCCGCCAGACGCCTGCTGCCCTGGCGCCTGCGCCATCCGGCGCGCTGGGCGATCTCGCTGGCTCTGCTTGCGGCAATCGTCGCACTTGTGCTCGTCGCAGTGGCGGGCCATACGCACAGCGGCACCGGAGTGGCACCAGATGTGCACTCGAGCGCAGGTGTCACGCCGGTCGTGCTCAAACAGGAAGCGGCCAGCTCATATAACCCATTCGGCACTGGCCCAGAACACACCGAAGACGTGGCCAGCGTAATCGACGGCGACCTCACCACCTCGTGGAGCACCGAGCACTACATCGAAGGCAACCTCGGCAAGCCTGGCCTCGGCGTCTCGCTCAACGCCGCCCCAGGCGTGGCCGCGCGCGCGATCGAGATTCAAACGCCCACTCCCGGCTTTCGCGCCGGCGTCTACGCGTCTGTCGGCCTGCCGTCGTCCGCGCCCTCGGGCGGCTCGCAGAGCTTGACCGCGCTCGGCTGGACGCCGCTGGCGCCGCCACGCAAGATCAGCGCGCGCACGACGATCCAGATCAATCCCAAGCGACTGATCTACCACTACTACCTCGTCTGGATCGTCAGACTTCCTCCCAGCAGCGAAACCGCGCAAATCTCGGAGATCACGCTGTTCAAGTGATTATGAGCCCAGGAGCCCTTTTGCTGCGCCTGGATTGAGGTTGCAAGGCTCGCTGTGCAAGCTACTTGGCTCAATCGAGCCGGGCGGCCGCAAACTCGGCGAGCGCTAGCTGTTTGGCGGCGGCGTTTCCGCGGCAGGCGCCGGCGTTGCGGGGGTGGTCGGAGTGGTCGTGGTAGTCGTAGAGGTCGAAGTGGTCTGCTGGGCGAGCACACCTATCGCGATCGTCACTTCGCCCCCCTTGGACAGCTTGTGGCCGGCAGCTGGGCTCTGCTGCACGACGATCCCCACCTTGGCCGGTTCGGTGACGGTGCGCTGCACGGTTTTGGAGGTGAGGTCGTCATTTGTCAGCGTCGCGATCGCCTGCGCTTCGCTCTGGCCGACGAGCGAAGGCACCGTCGCCTGCTTGAGCGCTTGCGCCACCACGATCGTCACGGGCGAGCCGACCTTCAGCGTCGTGCCCGCCGCCGGCGACTGTGAGATGACGGTGCCAGACGTTGGTTCGGCGACTTCGCGCTTGGAGACGGTCACCTTCAACCCAGCCGCCGTGAGCGTTGCGGTCGCGGCCGGCTGCGATTCCCCTGTTACTTCCGGCACGCTCGCTTCCTGTGGCCCGCTGGACACGAGCACCGTGACTGGGCTGCCCACTTGCACCTCTGTGCCGGCGGCTGGGTTGGTTGAGATCACAAGACCTTTGCCCACGGTGCCGCTTGACTGGTACTGCACGCTGGGATGAAAGCCCTTTTCACCGAGGATCTTGACCGCTTCGGCGCTGCTCTTGTGGTTTACGTCGGGGAGCGCAAGGATCCCAGGACCGGACGATACGACGACGTTCACGCGCGTACCCTTCTTTACCTCTGTGCCGCCGGGTGGGGTGGTTCCGACTACCAGGCCGCTGGGCACTTGTGCATTGACTGCCAGTGAGACCACCGGCACAAGTTCCTTTCGCTGAAGCGAGGTGAGCGCCGCCGACTGAGTATCGCCGCTGACATTTGGCACCGTCACCTGCCCCGTGTTGGGTTTGAGCGCAAACAGGAAGATCGCGACGGCGGCGAGCGCCAGCACAGCCACACCCGCGGCGATCCACCAGGCACGCTTGCGTTTGCGCGCGTCGTCCCCGGCCGAGTCCGTCTCCTCCGGCGGCAGTGGCGGCACGACCAGTGCGGCCGCTACCGCGGTCTGCGTAGGCGGCACGCCGTTGAAGGCGGGCGCCGGCGCGGGAGAGATGCCCTCGCGCGCCTGCTGCAGCGCCGCGATGAACTCGTCCGCGCTCGCAAAGCGCGCCAGTGGATCCTTGGCCAGTGCGCGCATCACCACCGCGTCGAGCGCCGGCGTCACTTCGGGATTGCGCTGACTTGGAGGGATCGGCTCCACCGAGACCTGCTTGAGCGCGATCGACACAGCCGACTCGCCCTCGAAGGGGACGCTGCCGGTGAGCAGCTCGTAGAGGACGACACCGACCGCGTACAGGTCAGAGGTCTCACTGACCGCGTGGCCTTGAGCCTGCTCGGGCGAGAGGTACTGCGCTGTCCCCATGATCGACCCGGTGAGCGTCATGTCCGAGGCGCCAGCGCGCGCGATTCCGAAGTCGGTGACCTTTGCCCGGCCCTCCTCGTCGAGGATCACGTTGTGGGGCTTGATATCGCGGTGGATAATGCCGCGGCGGTGAGCGAAGCGCACGGCAAGCAAAATCTGCACGACGATGTCGGTCGCGTCTGACGGCGACAGCGGTCCGTGCTCGCGCACGACCGCCTTTAGTGAACGGCCGGGCAGGTACTCCATCGCGATGTAATAGGTGCCGTCCCACTCGCCCCGGTCGAACACGGCGACGACGTTGGGATGCGAGAGGCCGGCGGCGCTGGAGGCCTCGCGACGGAAGCGCTCGACGAACTCCTGGTCCTCGGCAAAGCGATGGTGCAAGAGCTTCAGCGCCACCTGCCTGCCGAGCAGCGTGTCGTGGGCGAGGTACACGTCGGCCATCCCGCCGGAGCCGAGTCTGGCAGAGACGCGATAGCGCCCGTCGATGACCGTGCCTGCCTCGATCGCGCTCATGCCACGGACCCTTTCCGGGGTCGGAGGTATTTGTGCTCCGATTGGCTGTACCAAGAAAACGCGTACATGCAACCAATTGGTTGCATGTACGTCTTTCCTTGCATATCTCCGTCGCGAATAAATCTCATCTCGGAGTCAGTCAAGCCAACCTCGCAACCAACCCACTGGCCAGCTCGATCCAGCCAGCCGCAGCGCACGCGGCGAGCATGGCTGACCCGGCGCTCGCGACAAATCGACAGAGCCCCGGCCTTAAACATGGAGCAACGCTTCCATCACTTGCTTTGCCACGGGTGCGGCAAACGTGGCGCCCTGTCCCGGAACGCCCTTGAGCGTCACCGCGACGGCGACCGTCGGGTTCTGGGCGGGCGCGAACGCGATGAACCAAACGTTGTTGATCGCCGTGCCGATCTGAGTTTCGGCGGTGCCCGTCTTGCCGGCGACCCGCACACCTGGAATCTGTGCGCTGGTGCCGGTCGCGCCGGGACTGTAGATGACCGCTTCCATCATTTCTGTAACGGCCGCCGCGGTCGAGCGCTTCATCACTACCGACTGCACTTTGGGAGTGATCCGCTGCAGCACATGCCCGTCCGGTTCGACGATCGCGGAGGTCAGATGGGGCACCATCAAGGTGCCGTGGTTGGCCACAGCTGCAGCCACCTGGGCCATCTGCAGCGGTGTCACCTCGAGCTTGTCCTGGCCGATACCCATGCGACCCACATCGACGTACGTACTGGTCGGCGCGATCAACCGTCCGTTTAGATACTCGCCGCTGGCAGACATCTCCTTCGCCGGGTAGTCGAGCTGCGGCTTGCGGTCGAAACCAAAGCGGCGCATGTAGCGCGCCATCGTCCGCTTGCCAAGGCGCTCAGCGACCTGCGCGTAGACCGTGTTCACAGAATGGGCCAGCGCTTCGGTGAGCGTAATGTCACCGAAACTCTCGTTATCGTCGTTTTTCAACGGAAAGCCTGAGACGAGCAGTTCGTTGTGCCCGCTCAAAGTCGATTCTGGAGTGAACTGACCAGTATCGATTGCGGCGGTGGCGGTTACGACCTTGAACGTCGAACCAGGCGCGTAGCCGTATTGAACGGCGCGGTTGATCAACGGTGCACCCGGCTGGCGGGAGACCCGCGCATAGGAGCGCCGTGAAGCCGCAAGGTTGGCGTCGTAGCTCGGCTTGGAGACCATCACCTCGACGGCTCCGGTGCGCGGGTCGAGCGCGACGACGGCGCCTTCGTGTTCGCCAAGCGCTGTGATCGCCGTCTGCTGAGCAGAGGGCTGAAGTGTCGTCATGACCGTATTGCCCTGCGGCTTGCGGCCTTGAAGCTGGTCGAGGATGCTGCGCACGCTGGTGCCGGTTTCGCCGTCGAGCGCTGCGTTGCGATACAGCTCCAAACCCACCTGCCCGCGTTCGACGAAGGAATAGCCGACCGGCGCGGTGAACTCGCTCCCTCGCGGATAACTGCGCGAATAGGTGCCTTCGGCCCCACGCACGCTATGGGCCAGCACCGCGCCGTTTGCTGCGAGGATCGGCCCACGGTCGATCCTCTCCTGCTGGAGCAGGCCACGCACGTTCAGTTCGCTTGTGCGCAGCGAAGAGGCTTCAAAAACGGTCCAGCGCGAGGTAAAGGCGATCAACACCGCGAACAGCACCACGACCAGGCCATACAAACGGACGATTGGACGGTTCATCCTTCGCTCAGCTGCCCCAGTTCGAGCTCGCGCATCAGTTCGGCCGCATCGCCTTCGGAGCGCAGCGAATGGTCGAGCAGCGCCTGGCGATGCGCGGGAGCAAGCGTCGAGGCGCTCACCCCGGAGACATAGTCGCTCGTGTACAGCGTGATTTTGCCTGGGAGTTCGTAGGGCAGTCCGTTGTACATAGTCACGAGCCCACGCTGGTTGGTACCGATGAAATAAACCGACTGCAACGCCAAATAAGCTGCCGCCGCGAGCAAGCCGACGACCGATGCCAGCACAACGAGCGCGCGCACACGGCGAAGGCGTCTGCGCAGGCTTGCTCTCTTTGCCGGTTGCGTCGCCCGCGCCGGCCGGCGTGGGCGACGTGGGGTCGCAGACACCGATTGTGCCTGCTTGCCGTTGAAGCTCTGAGGCGGCTCGGCATGCTCGCCATCACGCACAGCCACATCCGCGCCGGCCTGCGGGTCTGGGATAGAAGTTCGTTCCTGTGACACCAAGGAGGCAAGTGGCACAGCCGCAACAGCGGTGATCGTAGTGTGACCATCGCTGGGCTGTTGAGCCCCGCCGAGCACCTCCTCCAAGCGCAGCAGCACGACGGTGATGTTGTCCTTGCCGCCCGCGCCGTTGGCAGCCGCGATCAGCGCCTCACCGGCGGCCGCCAAACGCTCGTGCGATGCGAGCAAAAGCAGCAGCTCTGCCTCCCCTACCATCGTCGTCAGGCCATCGCTACAGAGCAGATAGACGTCGTCGGGACGACCACGGAACGAGCGCACGTCAACCTCGACGGTTGCCTCCGGACCGAGCGCACGTGTGATCACCGAGCGTTGCGGATGCTCCTCGGCTTCCTCGGGAGTGAGCTTACCCTGGCGGATCAGCTCGTCCACGAGCGAATGGTCGTCGGTGAGGCGCAGCAGCTCGCCGTCGCGCATGCAGTAAGCGCGTGAGTCGCCGACATGCGCGATTGCGACATCCCGCTCACCGACGTAGACAGCCGTGATCGTCGTGCCCATGCCAGCGTGCTCGGCGTTGCTATGCGAGAGCTCGTTGATGCGCGCGTTGGCCTGCTCGACCTGCGTCACAAGGCTACGCTCGGGGTCGTTGCCATCGGCGAGCCCGGCGCGGAAGGTGTCGACCGCAACGCTCGAGGCGACCTCACCGGCCTGCGCACCGCCCATCCCATCGGCGACGACAAACAATGGCGAGCGCACGAGCAGCGAATCCTCGTTGGCGCGGCGTTGCAGGCCGGTGTCGGTACCGGACCAGTGTTCGGCTACCCGCAGCATCAAGGGCGCTTCCCGGCGATGGGGGCTTCCTCGGCAAGCGAGCCCTGAGACGACCGATTTGGGTGGTGGGCAACTTCGGCGCCTCGTCGCATCTCAGTCGACCTCGAAGACGAATTCGGAGTCGCCGATGCGCACGCGATCGCCAGGGTGCAGCGGACGGGGGCCGTCGAGCAGCTCCTCGTTGAGGTAAGTGCCGTTGGTAGAGCCGAGATCCTCGATCACGAGGATCTTTCCCTGCTCGTATACGCGCGCGTGGCGCGAGGAGGCGAAAGGATCGCTCAAGCGTATCTCGGCAGTGTCGCCACGACCAAAGACGACATCGCCGCCAAGGTCATAGATCATCCCAGGCTCGTGACCCGGGGCGCGCTCGACGACCAGGCGCGGTTCGCGGCCAAGCAGATCGGCCGGGCCGAGCGTCGAGGCCGAGTGCAAGCCGGTCGCATCTGCCGGTACCGTTCCTGCCGAGGCGGCGCCTCGGTCCAGGCCGGAGACTTGTGTCCCGTTGCTGCGCAGGTCGCGTAGAGCACTGCGCGCCACCCACAGCAAAAACAGATACATGACGGCCAAGAAGCCGAACTTCAACATCACCGAAACGGGCGCGAGATTGTTCATGGAGCGATCTCGAAAAGCATCTCAGTAGAGCCGATCTCGATGCGGTCCCCTGTGCGCACTTCGTTAGGGCCGTGGACTGGGCGGCCATTGATGCGCACCCCGTTGGTGGAGCCGAGATCCTCGATCGTCCAACCTTGGCCACCAGGACGAAGCTCGGCATGGCGACGCGAGACGCTCGAATCCTCGAGCACGATGTCACAGTCGCGACTGCGCCCAATCGTCGCCCCACGTGGTGCCACCAACAGGCGTCTGCCCGAGACCAGCAGCAGTGCCTTGGGGCGTCGGCGGGCACCGCTTTGCTCAACCGCGTCACGCGTGCGTTGCGAGTTGCTAAAGATCATCGTGTTGCCGACCTCTTCGGACTCCGCGTAGGTAGGCGCGGGAGGCACAGCGGAAGAGCCAGCCCCAGCAGTCGGGCCGACCGGCGCGATCGATGCGCCCACGCCGCCGGTGGATACAGCCGGTATGCGGCGACCAGCAGGAGCAGACTGAGATGGCCCATCGCTCTCCGGCGGCTCCTCCTCGAGCCGTGCCAGCCGTGCTTCGATGCCAAATTCGCCGAGCTGCAGAGCCTCGTCGGTGTGAAACACGATCTGCGGCCGCGAAGCTAGCGCCAAATCCTCACCGCGCGCGTGCTCGAGCAGATAGGCGCACAGTTCGTCGATCACCTCTTGCTCGACGCCCTCGTAGCGGGCGCGATCGCGTGGTGAGAGCCAAACCGAATACTCGTTGGGGGCGTACACGCGCGAGACGGAGATCGTCTTGTTCTCGTCCATCTCGCGCGCCAGCTTGTGCGCAAGCTCCATCGGACGGACCTCGGCTTTGAAGACGCGCCCGAATGTGCCTTCGACGAGGCCGGCGATCATGTTCTCCAGTGTCCTCAGCGGATTCATCTCAGGGGCACCTCGCAAGGAGCACCTCAGCTTGGCCCCGACAAACGCCTGGCGCATCCAGAGGTGCACGCATTTCGCTACCCACTCTAAGGGCCGCGTGCGATGGGAGTGTGCCCATGTAGCTAAACAGGGCCGCGCAATGCGCGCGCGCAGATCGCCAGCGCGCAGCCGAGCATCGCTCCGAGCAGCACACCGCGCGGGCTTGGTTGGCTTGCATGCGAGAGCAACGCCCGTTCCAGCAGCGGCACCGCGGCAAGCAGCGCGATCGTCCAAATGATCGCCGCGGCCACGTCCAGAGCAGCGCTGCGACCACGCACCAGCCATGGCAAGATCGCGCTCGCAAGCGCCCACACCGCCGCGCCGAGCAGTAGCTCGACTGTGAACGTCGGGACGATCACATGTGTGACGGTGGCATTGACAGAGGCCTCCCATGCCGCCCTCGGCGGCAGTCCTACTGGTGGTCCGAGCCACAGCCTGCGCCTCAGCAGCGACTCCGCAAGCGCCAGCCACCAGAAGCCAAGCACGGCCAGAGCCGCACGCGCACGCCAGTCCGAGCGCTGCCCGGCGAGCGCCGGAAAAGCACCAGCAAGCCCAGCAAGCCCGAGCGCTGGCGCCAGGCCCGCTGCCAGCCAGCCAGGACCTGAGCGAGATGGCAACGCCAGCAGGGGGGCACCGGCGGCAAGCACCAACAACGACACACCGGACCGGCCGGCAAACGCCTGCCAAGCGGCAAACGCAATCAGGCACCCGAGCCATAGCAACCTCGGCAGCGCCACGGTGCGGTAGGAGGGCGCACGCATCTCCTGCTCGTCGAGCTCCTCCTGCGGATCGCGAGCACCGGCATCGCGAACGCCACGAAGGTCCTCAGCAGCGAATGCGCCCAGGCCGTCCGCAGGGTGTGGGCCGGGGGCAGCGAGCCAGCTGCTGTAGCGATCCGGCCCGCCGCGTGGCCTGAGGGCGGAACGGGCCTGCGCGTCGCCGTGCAGCGCGGTTGGATCGGGGCGATGGCGCGGTCCGCGCCGCGCGAAGAGACGTGGCCTGAGTCCCTGCTCGAGCGCACGCTCGAGTGCATCGTGCAGGTCGGCGAGCGTGCCGCGCCGCTTAGGCTCTGCGAGCAACGCCCGGTCGAGAGCGCGCGTGAGCTCGCGTGGGAGGTCGCGACGACGGCGCTCCAATGGCTCCACCGGAGCGCCGATTCGCCGTGCGGTGGCGGCGGGGGTGCGGCCGCGCACGGGGTTGACGCCGCTCAAAGCCTCATAGAGGAGGAGCGCCAGCGAGTACAGGTCGGCCGCGGGACCGGCCTCGTGGCCCTCGCTCTGCTCAGGGGCCATATAGGCAAGCGTGCCGAGCACATCTCCGGTGCGCGTCAATGCGTCGTCTCCGGTCAGTCTGGCGCCGCCGAAGTCCGCAAGCTTCGCCGGCGGCGGGGTCGCGCCGCGGGTCGGTGTGTGCTCGGCGGCGTCGCTTGGCACGAGCACGTTTTGGGGCTTGACGTCGCGGTGAATCACGCCACGAGCATGCGCATGTTCCAGTGCGCTCAGCAACGCCACGCCGATCTCGAGCACCTCCTCGTCTGTGAGTTGGTCCTCGGAGATCAGCTCAGCCAACGTCGCTCCGTCGATCAACTCTGAGATCAGGTAGAAGGCGTCCTCGTCCGAGCTGGCCTCGTACAGCGCCACAATCGCCGGGTGCGCGAGGCGGGCCGTGGCGTGCGCCTCGCGCGTGGCACGCTCGCGGTCCTCCTCTGAGGGCAGCGGGATGCGCTTGACCGCGACAGCGCGATCGAGCTGCTCGTCGTGCGCGCGCCACACGGTGCCGAAGCCTCCGGCGCCGAGGCGCTCCTGCAGCAGATAGCGCCCGAGCAGCAGCTCACCCCGACGGGCCTGTCCCCGAAGGGGAGTAGAGCGCTCGTCGACGATGCGGATCCGTGACTGCGCCGGCGCGGCTGTCCCCGAGTTGAGGCGCGGCACTAGCCTTCCGGGCGTGTCGCCATTCGGGGGTCCCCCGTCATTGAGGGTAGGCGGATGCGCAGAAGGCGTGTCCGCACCACCGCTGGCGCGGCCATGGACAAGGGTTTTGGAGGAATCCACCGCCTCCGCGTTCGCCACGCCCAGGCCCTTCCCTGCCCTAAGTTTGTGCGATCCGCCACTGACTGAGAAGTTGCAGCAAACATTCCGGCTGGCGGTGGGGTCATACTGATGTGCTTCACAAGCCCCTGCAAGGAGCACTCTTTTGTCGTTCTTCGACGACGAGGACGAGGAGCCGCCGACCACGGTCCGGCCGGCGCGCACTCAACAACAGCCACGACCACAGCCGCGCCGGCCCCAGCGGGGCGGGGGAGGAACGGGCGCGGGAGGCGGTGGCCCATCCTCGATCGACCATCACGCGATGATGGTGCGCCGGCGCATCGCGGCCGGTGTGGGGGTCGTGCTGTTGATCGCGATCGTGCTGCTTGTCAACGGCTGTTTGAAGCGCGGCAAACAGCAGGCGCTCGAAAGCTATAACCAGAACGTCAACCAAATCGCCGCTGAGTCCGAATCGCAGGTCGCCAAGCCTCTGTTCACAACGCTCTCCTCCGCCAGCGGCAAGCAGGCACTCCAAGTGGAGACACAGGTCGACCAACTGCGTCGCCAGTCCGAAGAAATTGCCGAACACGCCAAGGGCCTGAGCGTGCCAAGCGAGATGACCTCAGCGCAACGCAACCTGCTGCTCGCACTCAACCTGCGCGTGGAAGGACTCACCAAGATCGCTGGGCTGGTGCGCGAAGCGCTCGGTAGCAAAGCCCAGCAAGCCAGCACCTACATCGCCGGGGCGATGGAGATCTTTCTCGCTTCGGACGTTCTTTACTCCCAGCGAGTGGTCCCGCTAATACAACAGACGCTCACATCAAGCGGGGTCAACGGGCAAACCACCACGCCGAGCCACTTCTTGCCGAACCTCGGTTGGTTGACGCCCTCCACGGTGCAAGCGAAGCTCACAGGTCAGGCAACGGCAGGCTCCGGAGCGGTGGCGCCCGGAACACACGGGTCCGCGCTCAAGGGCGTGAGCGTCGGCACCAACACGCTCGAACCCTCGCCAACGATCAATCACGTGAGCGGGGGCGCCAATCCAACCTTTACGGCGATGGTCGAAGACTCGGGGTCCAACCCAGAGACTGACGTCAAGGTCAACGTGTCGGTCACGACCGAAGGCAAAACGCTCACCGCATCGCACACGATTGAAAAGACTGAACCGGGACAGACCTATAACGCCAACGTCACGGTCAAAGGGGTCACGCTCGAAGCCGCCTCACGCGTCAACGTCAACGTCGCGCCAGTGCCAGGCGAGACAGACGTCGAAAACAACAAGGCCAGCTTTATTGTGATCTTTGGGAAATAGCGGCGAGGGCCGCCTGAGGCAATCGTCCCCGGCGGCGTGTTGCGACATGGTTGGGAGCCTTCGACCGGCCAACGGCCGCAAGCCTGCCCCAATCGCACAGCCCAGCCGAGAGATGCCCTAACTTGTTTGCGATGAGCGCAGCATCGCTGAACAACACACAGGGCATCGTCGCACTCGCGGCGCTTGCGCTAGCCGTGCTCGCTCTGACCGCGTGTGTCGTGCTGATGAGCCGTATACGCAGCCTGCGCGCCGCGCAGAAGTTGGTGCTCGGCGACGGCGCGCAGCAGGACGTGATCGCGCATAGCGCTTCTTTGCAGGAGGCATTTCTTGCCCTGCAGGAGTACGTGGGCGATGTCGCCCAGCACCTAGACGATCGCTTGGACAGCGTCGAGCTCGCACTGACAGGTGCCGTGTCTCATCATGCGCTGGTGCGCTACGACGCTTACAACGAGCTCTCCGGGCAGCAATCGGTTTCGATCGCACTGCTGGACGGTAGACAGTCCGGCGTCGTGCTGACCTGTATCCACCACCGCGACCAAGCCCGCGTGTATGTCAAGCAGGTGCGCGACGGTCAAGGCGAACTGGAGCTTTCGCCGGAGGAGGCCGAGGCTGTGCGAGTCGCACTGAGCGAAGGCCCGCCGTCGCGCGCGGCTGGGGGCCTTGACGGAGAATCAGCACAAGGGAGTGCGGCGAGGCAGGAGCGCTCGGCGGAGCTGACGGACACGGTAGATGCCGCCGGCTCCTAGCGCGGGCGCTGGCCCGGCAACCAGCACATCCGCTGGCGCGGCGCTGAGCGCCGGCTACCTGGGGCCGGAGGGAACGTTCAGCGAGGAGGCCCTGCTCGGCAGTGCCGCTGCCGGCGCTGTGACACCGGTTGCGCTCGAGACGATCCGCGATGCAGTAATGGCGGTGCAAGAGCGAACCGTCGAGTGGTCGCTCGTGCCGATCGAGAACTCGATCGAGGGATCGGTAACGGTCACGCTCGACACGCTGGCGGGCGAGGCAGGCGAGGTCGCGATTGTCGGCGAGGTCGTCCTGCCGGTGCGCCACTACTTGATCGCGGCAACTCCGCTCGAGCTGGAGCGGATCGAGACGGTTGTCTCTCACCCCCATGTTCCGGGCCAGTGCACTCGCTTTCTGCACGGGCCACTTGCGAGCGCGCGTGTTCTCGCGGCCAGCTCGACAGCCGAGGCAGTGCGCCTGGTGAGTGAGCGCAAGGACAATTCGTTGGCTGCGATCGGTACAAGACTGGCGTCCGAGCTGTATGAGTGCGTTGTGATCGCCGAGGGGATTCAGGATCGCGAGGACAACGAGACGCGTTTCGTTTGGCTGGCACGAGTCGACTCTGGATCGGGGGCTCCGCCGCTGCGCACTAAGGCCGACAACGGACACAAGACTTCACTCGTGTTCTGGGGTGCCGGCGCCGACCACGCAGGTTGGTTGGTGCTCTGCTTGAACGAGTTCGCCCAGCGTGAAATCAACCTGACGAAGATCGAGTCGCGTCCGATGCGCGAGCAACTTGGGCACTACATGTTCTTTGTCGACCTCGAAGGCTCGTTGCAAGACGAGGTCGTTGCCCAAGCGCTCGCCGGCCTGCGCGCCATGTGCGAACAGGTACGAGTGTTTGGGTCTTATCCAGCGGCTTGATTTGCTCTCTGCCTCGCTTGGCGCAAGCAGTCGGCAGAGCCGCGCTTACGGCGTGGTGAGGCAGGATGGGCGGCGGACAGGGCGGCGGACCGCTACACTCCGGCGCTGAAGATGGAAAGCACGGCGCCCACAGAGCCAGTGGGGTCCGTGCCGCCCGCAGAGCACCAGCGGCACGGACCGAGCTCATCGTCGAATACGGCGATGGGTGGCCGGGTGCTCGTCCTCAACGCGACCTTCGAGCCGATCAACGTCTGCTCTGTGCGTCGGGCGGTGGTTTTGCTCTTGAAGGAGAAGGCCGA
This sequence comes from Solirubrobacteraceae bacterium, assembly GCA_036008605.1. Lineage (GTDB taxonomy): Bacteria > Actinomycetota > Thermoleophilia > Solirubrobacterales > Solirubrobacteraceae > Palsa-744. The sequence continues at coordinate 156,795 of DASYNL010000032.1, forward strand.
GTTGATCGAGCGCGGGCTGTGGGCACTGCACTCGGAGAACTCGACGCTTGCCCGTCCCGTCGTGATCCGGCTCGTCAGCTATGTGCACGTGCCACGCGACACCCACCGCCGCAAGATCACGCGTCGCGCAGTGTTCGCACGCGACGGCTGGACCTGCCAGTACTGCGGCTCGCGCTCCAACTTGACGGTCGACCATGTCATCCCACGCTCGAAGGGCGGGACTTCGAGCTGGGAGAACATTGTGGCCTCGTGCGCTCCGTGCAATCGGCGCAAGGGCGACATGCTTCCCCGTCAAGCTGGCATGCACCCAAGGCACAAGCCACGCACGCCGCGCGCAGAGATCTTCATCCACGTTGCCAGCCCCACGATCCCGGCGGCCTGGCGACAGTATCTGCCGGCCGCTGCCTGAGAAGAACGCGGACAGAGCAGACAGCCGGCGAGGTACCGAGCTGGCTTCACTTTCCCACGCATGCCGAGCAACGCTTGCTCTGCAGTAGCTCGACCCGTTAAGCACGGAGGGCGCCCTCGACTCAGACGCCCTCCGCTTGCAACTGTGCTGGACACGATCACACAGGGTTTCCGCGTTGCCAAGCGCGCCACAACGGCGCGACGAAAGCACCACGAACCGGAGGGACAAGTCCGGCGACCTGCGCAATGGTGGCCCGGGTTGGAATCCGCTAGGCGGGTCCAGCCGAGTGTTTCGGCCTAACGGCCGGCCACCTCCAGAGTCCCGCAAATACTGTCAGCCAACGTAGGACCACCTCCTTTCTCTGGTCCTTGCAATGTAGCGGACCGAGATGACGAAGAGGGTAGGTCAGGCGTCGGGCTCAGCAGCGTCGGACTCGGTCGTCTCCGGCTCGAGGGCGTCTGCCGGGCCTGGTGGCAATGATGCATCGTCGAGCGGCAGCCCCTCCTGGATGGCCTCTGCGTCCTCCTCACCACTGTCGACCACGAGCGCCACGGCACTGACCACGTCGTCGTCCTTGAGGTTCATGACGCGCACGCCGGTTGCTGAGCGGCCTTGGCTGGAGATGCCTCCGGCGGCCGTGCGCTGGACCATCCCGCCAACGCTGATGAAGACGAGCTCCTGGTGCTCGCGCACGACCAGCGCTCCGCCGAGCGCCCCCTTCTGCTCGGTGAGACCGATCGTCTTGACACCCTTGGCGCCTCGGTTGGTCTTGCGGTACTGATCGATCTGGGTGCGCTTGCCGTAGCCGTTCTCGGTCACGACGAGCAGGTCCATGTCGTCGCGGGCGACGTCCATCGCGATCACCTTGCCGTCCTTGCCAACATCCATGCCGCGCACGCCAGTCGTGTCGCGGCCCATAGCGCGCACCGCCGACTCGGCAAAACGCACGGTCAGGCCGGCGCGGGAGACCATGATGACCTCGTCCTCGGGATCGACCGCGCGCACGGCCAGCAGCTCGTCGTCGTCACGGATGTTGATCGCGATGATGCCGTCGGCCTTGATCGGGGTGTTGTAGGCCTGTAGCTCCGTCTTCTTGACGGTGCCGTCGCGCGTGGCGAACACGAGGTACTTGGTCTCGGTGAAATCGCGTGTCGAGAGCACGGCCTGGATGCGCTCGTCTTCGCGCAGGGGAAGGACGTTGACGAGCGCGCGGCCCTTGGCCGTGCGCGAGGCCTCGGGCAGCTCGTAGACCTTGGAGCGGTAGACCTTGCCGCGGTTGGAGAAGAACAGGAGATAGTCGTGCGAGGAGCACACGAACAGGTGCTCAATGAAATCGCCGTCCTTCATGTCCATGCCGGTCACGCCGCGACCGCCGCGTGCCTGCTGGCGGTAGGTGGCCAGCGGCAGCGACTTGATGTAGCCGGTGTTGGTGATCGTGATCACCATCTGCTGATCGGCGATCAGGTCCTCGATGTCGATCTCGTCCTCGGAGTGGGTGATGTCGGTGCGGCGCTCGTCGCCGAAGCGCTCCGAGATCTCAGTGAGCTCCTCCTTGATGACCCCCATCACGCGCGTCTCGTCACCGAGGATCGCCCGCAGCTCGGCGATGCGCTCACTGACGTCAGCGTGCTCCTGGGCGATCGAGTCGGCCTCCAGCGCCGTGAGCTGCGAGAGGCGCAGATCGAGGATCGCGGTTGCCTGGATCGGGCTCAACTCGAAGCGCTCGATCAGTTGTTCGCGAGCGGCTTCGCGATCGCGCGAGGCGCGAATCAGCTCAATGATCGCGTCGAGGTTCTCAAGCGCGATCAAAAGCCCCTGCAGGATGTGCGCGCGCGCCTCCTTCTCGGAGAGCTCATGCTTGGTGCGACGCACGATCACTTCGCGCTGGTGAGCCACGTAGTTGTGGATAACTGCGCGCAGGTTCAAAGTGCGCGGCACGTTGTCCACGAGCGCCACCATGTTCACGCCAAAGGTGGTCTGCATCGAGGTGTGCTTGTAGAGCTTGTTCAGCGCCACCTTGGGGATAGCGTCGCGCTTGAGCTCTATGACCAACCGCATGCCGCGCTTGTCGGACTCGTCGCGCAGGTCGGATATCTCCGGGATGCGCTTGTCGTTGACCAGTTCTGCGATCTTGGTGATGAGGTTGCCTTCGCCGGCCTTCTTGACCATGAACGGCAGCTCGGTGACGATGATCGCCTCCTTGCCCTGACGCAGCGGCTCGATGTGCGCCTTGGCCTGCACACGCACACGCCCGCGCCCGGTCTCATAGGCGTCGCGGATACCCTGATGGCCGAGAATGATCCCGCCGGTGGGGAAGTCCGGCCCCTTGATGTGCTGCATCAAGCCGTCGAGGTCGATCTCGGGATCGTCGATGTAGGCGATCGTCGCGCCGATCACCTCGCGCAGGTTGTGCGGCGGGATGTTCGTCGCCATGCCCACCGCGATCCCCGAGGAGCCGTTGACGAGCAGGTTGGGAAAGCGCGAGGGCAGCACCGTCGGTTCCTGGCGCGAGCCGTCGTAGTTGACCGTGAAGTCGACCGTGTCCATGTCCAGATCGCGCAACATCTCCGTCGCGATGCGGGCCAGACGTGCCTCGGTGTAGCGCATCGCGGCGGCGGGATCGTCGTCGATCGAGCCGAAGTTGCCTTGACCGTCGACGAGCTCGTAGCGCATCGAGAACTCCTGGGCCATACGCACGAGCGCGTCGTAGATCGCCGAGTCGCCGTGAGGGTGATAGTTGCCCATCACCTCGCCGACGATCTTTGCACACTTGGCGTAGGAGCGGCTCGGTCCGAGGCCAAGCTCGTTCATCGCGTAGAGCACGCGACGGTGCACGGGCTTCAGCCCGTCACGCACGTCGGGCAGCGCGCGCCCGACGATCACCGACATCGCGTAGTCGAGGTAGGCGGTGCGCATCTCCTCCTCGAGCGCACGCGGTTCGACGTTGCCGCCGCCTATGAGATCGACGCTTGCCATTTAGTTCACCCCCGAGGCTGGATGTGTGACCTCAGGACCAAACAGGTCAAGGACGCACCGAGCATAGTGTGCCGATTTGCGATCGACAGGATCGCAAATCGGCCAGCACATAAGTGGGGGAGGACGCAGAGATGCGCAGGTCATAGGGTCACACATCCAGGTTGGCGACGGTACGGGCGTTGTCCTCGATGAAGGCCCTGCGCGGCTCGACCTGGTCGCCCATCAGCATCGTGAAGATGCGGTCGGCGGCCGCGGCGTCCTCGAGCGTGACCTGCGCCAGCGTGCGTGACTGTGGCGCCATCGTCGTTTCGCCGAGCTGCTCGGCGTTCATCTCGCCAAGACCCTTGAAGCGCTGCAGCTTGACGCCCTTTTGCGCGACGGTCATCACGGCCGCGCGCAACGCCTCGAAGGAGGGCGCGCTCTCCTGGGCGTCGCCGAGGCGCACCTCGAAAGCCGGCGTGCCGGCAAGCTCGATCAGCTGCTTGTGCACGGAGGCGAGCTGGCGGTACTCCTGTGAGTCAAACAAGCTGCGCTTGATGCGGTGGGTGCGAGCAAAGCCGGTGCGAGTCTCCGTCGCCTTCACGCGCAACTCGAGCGGGTCTTGCTCGACCAGCTCGGTGGCATGAGTCTCGCCCTCCAGTCCGGCGCGGGACAGCAACTCGATCGCCGCCTCGGCGCTCATCACCTGCTCACCCAACAACGAGGACTCCTCCAGGAACTGCACCATCTCATGCCCATGTGCGGCACGCAACGTCGAGGACCAGCCTTCGTACTGCGCCAGCAAGCGCACGAAGCGTTGCCAGCGCGTGTCGGTCAGCTTGAACTGGGTGCCGTGGCGGTCGAAGATGTTCAGCTTCTCCCACTTGTCGGAGAGCAGGATGTCCTCGAGCTCTGAGTCCTTCTCGATGTAGCGCTCCTTTGAGCCCTGCTTGAGCTTGTACAGCGGTGGCTTGGCGATGTACACGTAGCCGGCCTCGATCAGCTCCTGCATCTCGCGGAACAGCAGCGTCAGCGCAAGCGTGCGGATATGCGCCCCGTCGACGTCGGCGTCGGTCATCAATATGACCTTGTGGTAGCGCGCGTTCTCGATGTTGAACTCGTCGCGCACGCCAGTTCCGATCGCCGTTATCAACGCCTGGATCTCGGTGTTCGCCAGCACCTTGTCGATGCGCGACTTCTCGACGTTGAGGATCTTGCCTCTCAACGGCAACACCGCCTGCGTGCTGCGGTCGCGCCCCTGCTTGGCCGAGCCCCCCGCGGAGTCACCCTCGACCACGAACAGCTCAGCGAGGCTCGGATCCTTGACCGCGCAGTCGGCGAGCTTGCCCGGAAGCGTCGAGTTCTCAAGCGCCGACTTGCGGCGCGTCAGGTCACGGGCCTTGCGCGCGGCGTCGCGCGCACGCTGCGCTTGCACAGCCTTCATGATCACCGCGCGCGCCTCGCTCGGATTCTCCTCTAGGAACTCGGCCAGTCCGGAGTTGACGATCGACTCAACGAAGCCAGCCATACCGGGATTGCCGAGCTTGGTCTTGGTCTGGCCCTCGAACTGGGGGTCGCGCAGCTTGACGGAGATGACCGCGGTGAGACCCTCACGTACATCCTCTCCAGAGAGGTTGTCCTCCTTCTCCTTGAGCAAACCGTGGTCACGAGCGTACTTGTTGAGCGTGCGCGTCAAGGCGGAGCGAAAGCCGGACATGTGCGAGCCGCCCTCGCGCGTATTGATGTTGTTGGCGAACGAATGGACTGACTCCTGGTAGGAGGAGTTCCACTGCATTGCAACCTCAGCGGCGCCCTCCTCGCTCTCCCCCGTGAAGAACACCACCTTGCGGTGCACCGTGTCCTTGTTCTCATTGAGATAGGCAACGAAATCCTCGATGCCACCCTCGTATTGGAACTCCGCGGAATGACCCTCAGCGCGCTCGTCGACGATCGAGATCTTCAAGCCCCTCGTGAGAAAGGCAGTCTCGCGCAAGCGCTCCTCGAGCGTGTGGAAGTCGAAGTCGAGCGACTGGAAGATGTCGGCGTCGGGCAGGAACGTCACCGAGTTGCTGGTGCCGGCGCCCTTCGGCAGCTGCTCGCCCTTCTCCAGCGGGGCCTGCGGCGCGCCGCGCGAGTACTCCTGGCTCCAGACGTGGCCGTCGCGGCGGATCTCCACACGCAGCTGCTCGGAGAGCGCATTGACCACCGAGACCCCGACCCCGTGTAGACCTCCGGAGACCTTGTAGCCGCCGCCCTCACCGAACTTGCCGCCCGAGTGCAGGACGGTGAGGACCACTTCCACCGCTGGCTTGCCCTCCTTCTCCATCGTCGCGACGGGGATGCCGCGGCCGTTGTCGAAGACGGTCACGGAGTTGTCGGGGTGGATCGTGACCGCGACTTCGGTGCAGAAGCCGGCGAGCGCCTCGTCCACGGAGTTGTCCACAACCTCATAAACAAGGTGGTGCAAGCCCATGATCCCCGTAGAGCCGATGTACATGCCGGGACGCTTGCGGACGGCCTCCAGGCCCTCCAGGACCGTTATGTCCTGTGCGTCATAGCTGGCGTTGCCAGCCATCGAGGGGTCGTTGACGCCCCCCTTTGCGGCAGGCTGCGTTTGCGAGCTTGATGTGTCGGTCGCCAAATGGTCCTCCGATGACGCGAGAACGCCCCGGGCGCCGGGCGTCTAATACCTCGGTCCGGGGCGCGGGGTGTGTTTGTCTAACGATAGCACAGAGACCCCTTAGAACCGGCCTGGGTGTGCGCAAGAATTGCCTGCAAACAAGCCAAATAAGAGCCAATTTTGCGGCGCAAAAAGAGGCCTATGAGGACGGCGGCGAGGAGCCCGGCCTCCGGCCGGGCTCGGCACGACGTCAGCCAGTGCGGCAGCGCAGCTTGTGGACGGTCTCGGCGCCCATGGCGGAGTTTAGGCGCCCGACCAGCTCAGGTCCCATAAGCTCGAGCTCGGCGGCCCAAACCGAGTCGGCACATAGAACTGTGAGCACACCATCGCGCTCGGAGATCGGAACCCCTGCCTCGGCGATTCGCGCGCCGAGCGCCTGCCCCCAGACCTGTTGCACACGCGCGAGCGTGCTTGCCGGCGCAAGCGCCGCCGTCAAGCTTTCGAGCGCAACGGACAAAGGACGGGGAGCGAGCCGGCTCACGCGGCGAGGGCCTCCCCCAAGATGGCCCCAGGCGAGATACGCAGGCGTGTTACAAACCCATCGCCGGAGCCAGGAACGTGCGCGAGATCCGTAGTCGCGATCACGCTCTGCCCGGAACTTTGCAGCTCCGCGGAGAGCAACTCGCGGCGGGTGACATCGAGCTCACTCATGACATCGTCCAACAACATCAGCGGCACATGCGAACGCTCGCGCGCGAGCACGAAGCGCTCGGCCAACAGCAGGGCGAGCAACGCCAGGCGTTGCTCGCCCTGCGAGCCAAAAGAGCGCAGCTCACGGCCGTCGCGCAAGATCGCCAACTCGTCGCGATGCGGTCCGTAAGTGGAGAAGCCGCGATTCAGGTCCGTCGGGAGCTGTGCCTGTAGCTCCGCGACGAACCCCTCAACATCGGAGACCTTTGACCGGGGCCGATACTCCAGACGAGACTCCCCACTGAGACCAAGCTGTCGCGCCCACCGCGCAAAGGGCTCGGCAAGTGCCCCTACAAGCGTGGAACGGTCACTGCTCAGCTCAAGCGCATGACGGGCAAGCTCCGCATCCCAGCTCGGCAACGTCGAGCGCGACGCACGACCGGCACGAATCCCAGCTATCAGCGCATTACGCTGGACCAGTGCCCGTGAGTAGTCGCGGCGAGTCCCAACGCGAGCAGGCCACAACGCGGCTACAAGCTGGTCCAAATGGGCTCGGCGCAATGTTGGAGCGCCCTTGAGCAACTCCAAGCGGTCGGGGGAGAAGACGCTAACAAGCGGCCGCTCCTGGACGTCTGCGAGACGCTCGACGGGAGCACCGTCGGCGGTCATGCGCTTCGGCGACCCAGGCTGAAACCCGACCGCCAACTCGTGGCGGCGGGCGCCGTCTGAGAGCTCAACAACGACGCGTGCCGTCTGTGCCCCAAAACGCACCAGCTCCCGCTCGTTGCGAGTGCGCTGCGAATAGCCAGTGCAACCGAAGTAGAGCCCCTCGAGCAGATTGGACTTGCCGGCCCCGTTGGGGCCATAAACGACGGTCAGGCCTGGGCCAAGTTGGGCCTGGGCACGCGCGTAAGTGCGAAAGTCACGCAGATGCACCCCGAGAACCAGCACCTCACATCATTCATCCAATGCCCAGGCTCTGGCCAAACAGATCAAGGAAGCACCGATCGCATCGGGCTGAGCACAAAAGGGAGGAGGACCAGAGAGATGTGCGGCCCGGGCTCACGTGTTGAGCCGGATAGGCATGATCAGGTACACGAACTCGCCACCGTCTGGAGACTCGATCAAGCCAGGGCGCAGCGGGCTGATGAGCTTGAGCACGAGCTCATCAGACTCCACGCTCTCCAAACCATCGCGTAGGAACTCGGGATTGAAGCCGATCTCGAACGGCTCGCCCGAGAAGGGAATCGGCAGCATCTCGCTGGCCTCGCCGACATCGGGGGTCTGGGCGGAGACGGTCAGCTCGCCCTCGCTGAAGCTGAGCCGCAAAGGAGCATTCTTTTGAGCCAGAAGGCTTATGCGCCGGACAACGTCGGCAATCTCGGCGCTCGCGAGGCGCAGTTCGTGATCGACGGACTCGGGCAGGAGCTGGCGATAGTTGGGGAACTGCCCATCGATCAATCTGGAGGAAAGAACCACGTCACCGATCTCGAAAACTACTTGGTTCTGGCCGAGGCTAATCGTCAGCTCGGGCTCCTCCATCGATTGAGCAATTCGAGCGAGCTCCTGCAGCGCCCGGGCGGGCACATTCGCCTCGATCGTGCTTTGGAGTGGCGAATCGAGCGTAGTGTGCTTGACACTAAGACGATAGGAGTCAGTGGCAACCATCGTCAGCTCCTGCCCACCCGCGGAAATCAACACTCCTGTGAGTACGGGTCGGGTCTCGTCTTTGGAGGCAGAGCGAGAGACCTGAGTCGCGGTATCCACAAACGCTTGAGCAGGGAGCGTCATACGGCTAGCCGGGTCAGAGTTGGGAAGCGCAGGGAAGTCCTCGGAGCGCAGTATCCGCAAATGAAACTTGGCTGAACCAGATATCAGCTCGACATCTTGCTCCTGGGCACGCAGCTCGAGGGTTACCGTCTCCTGCGGAAGCGAGCGCACGACTTCGAGCAACAACCGAGCTGGCAAGACAGCTGAGCCTGGGCTGAGGATCTCTCCGCTAAGGGGAACCCGTAGGCCGACCTCCATATCGGTCGCCAGCAACACGGGTATCTCTGTATCTGCCGAGATCATCACGCCGGACAGCGCTTGGATCGAAGCTCGTGTCGAAGCAACACGCGTTGTCGCTTGCAACTGCATCAACAGCTCTGAAGTTGAGAGGGAGAGCTTCACTTATGCACCTGAATAGATCTGTAGAAGTTAGTAGGGGCTGTTGAGAAGTGCGATGTGGGAGTGCTAGAGGGGATTGAGGCTAAGGGCCTGTGCAATGCCTGTGAGCAGAGCGTTGAAAGTGTCTCAAGTCCTCCGGTCAGCAGATCGCGAACTCAATCTTGTACGCAACTCTTCCACAGTCGCGCGAGAAGTGAGGTTCTCAGAGATTCGCTCTGAGGCACGCTTGCAAGCATGCAGAACTGTGGTGTGATCGCGCCCGCCAAACTCGCGCCCAATCGTGGGCAGCGACTCCTGCGTGAGCTCGCGGGCTAGGTACATGGCGACCTGTCTTGGCCAAGCAAGGCGCGCTGCACGTCCAGCGGAGACAAGCTCCTCTGCGGAGATGCCAAACTGCTCGCAGGCTGCTGCCTTGATCTCTGCGATTGAGCGCTGCGGCGGGTCCATCTTGGGATAGAGCCCGTCGAGCACCTCGGTGGCGAGCTTGGCGCTGAGCGGACGGCCCGTGAGCGAGCTGAAGGCGACCACTCGGATCAGTGCCCCCTCAAGTGCACGTACGTTGACGGTCATCCGCTTGGCTATCGCTTCTAGCGCGTCGACGTCGACGGAGTCCAAGCCGTCATGCTGTGCGCGCTTGCGCAGGATGGCCACGCGGGTCGGAAGGTCTGGGGGACGTATGTCCGCTACGAGCCCGGATTGGAAGCGCTCGCGCAACCTGTCTTCAAGCGCTTGCAGGTCGCTTGGGGGGCGATCGGAGGTCAGCACGATCTGGCTACCCGCGTCATAGAGTGCGTTGAAGGTGTGGAAGAACTCTTCCTCGGTGCGGGTCTTGCGCTCGAGGAACTGGACGTCGTCGATCAGCAGCACGTCTACGTGGCGAAAGCTGGCCTTGAAGCTGTCAAGGTGGCTGCAACCGAGTGCTTTGAGGAAGTCGTTGGTGAAGGACTCTCCAGTGCTGCAGCGCACGTTGAGCCCGGGGCTGTAGGTGGCGATGAACGTAGCGATCGACTGCAGCAGATGAGTCTTGCCGACGCCGGGAGGGCCGCATATGAACAGGGGGTTGTAAGCCTGGCCGGGCAACTCGCCAACAGTCAACGCTGCGGCGTGGGCCAGCCGGTTGGAGTCACCGATGACGAACTGGTCGAATGTCAGCTTGGGATTGCCCCAGGAGGCTTGGGTGAGCTCTGGCGGTGTCGCGGAGAGGGACTGTCTGGACTGTGCTGCCCGCGTTCCCGACGGTTTTGCTTTGGTGCTGCGCTCTCCCGCGCGCTTGTTAGGCATCGCCTCCACGATGTCCAAGGTCACGCTGGGGCCGAGAACGGCGGCTGCGGTGGTCTGCAGGACGCGTCCAAAGCGCTCCCTTATCCAGGCATAGGTCTGAGGTGGAGCCTCGACGGTGAGGTGATCGCCATTGCACTCAATGGCTCGCAGTGGCTCCAACCAGATGCGATAGATGGGCTCGTCGATGGTGGCTGAGAGTTCAGCCGTTACCTGCGACCAGATGTGCTCGAGCTCGGTGCTCACGGCAGAGTAAACCTGCTCCTTGGGGAGGAGAAAGCGGGCGGAAGTCATTCGTGTGGGGTCCGCGAAGGACCCGGTGAACCGAATATATCCGAGGCCACGCGCTCGCGCTCGCGCAGCGCCGACGGTCATCGCAAATGGCGAGAAATTCCGTCGCGATGGTCGTCGAGACACCGGTGGGTCGGTAGCGAGTTGGCCGACCTTTATACTTCAGCACCCGGCGGAAGCCGGTCTGTTGCAACCGACGCCACGCTAGGGTTGCGGCGGGAATACGAGCGCGGCCGGAGAAGAATCGATCATGAAGCGCACTTATCAGCCAAAGAAACGCAAGCGAGCTCGTGCCCACGGGTTTCGTGCCCGGATGCGGACGCGCGCAGGCAGGCTCACGCTCAAGCGGCGGCGCAGCAAGGGGCGCAAGCGCCTGTCCACGTAGTGGGTCTGCAGCGATGACGGCGCGATCCCCGAGCCGGGGTAAACGGTTGTCGCGCAGCGCCGAGTTCGAGCGTGTCTACCGCCAGGGCCGATCGGTAGCCAACCGCCATCTGGTGCTCTATTCGTTTCCAAACGAGTCGGTCGATCGCCCGCGGCTTGGGCTGTCGGTTTCGCGCAAGGTCGGAGGTGCGGTGGAGCGCAACCACGTCAAGCGCTTGTTGCGGGAGGCTTTTGCCGGAGTTGAGGATCAGCTTGAGGTTGGCAACGACATTGTCGTGGTGGCGAGACCCGAGGCCCGAGAGCTTGCCGAGCGTGAGGGGTTGGAGGGGATCGACGGCGCGCTCGAGGAGTTGGTTGGAAGAGCCGGTTTGCGTAAGGCTGGAGCGGTAGCTCGTGAGAATTGAGCGCGCGGCACAATCGCTTCTACTGGCTCCAGTAGTCGCCTACCAGCGTGTGATCTCGCCGGCGTTGCCGCGACGCTGCAAGTACGAGCCGACCTGCTCGCACTATGCGATACGGGCGGTTCGGGAGTACGGCATACTGAGGGGCCTCGTGCTCGCGACGTGGCGCGTGCTCAGGTGCAACCCGTGGAGCGATGGCGGCTACGACCCCGTCTCTGCCCAACGGTTGTTCAAGCTCGATCGCCGCGCCGAATAGCGCCAAAGCTTGCTCCATGTTCATTCTCGCCAACGTCATCCAGGAAGCATTCTCGCCGCTGATCAGCGTCTTTCAGTCGATCCTGGTCTTCATCCACACCAACATCACCACTACGAGTTGGGGCTTGGCGATCGTTGGTCTGACGGTGCTGATTCGAGCGGTCCTAGTGCCGCTCACACTCAAGCAGTTCCGCTCTATGCAGGAACTGCAGCGCCTCGCTCCTCAGCTGAAGGAACTGCAGGAGAAGTACAAAGACGACAAGCAGCGCCAGCAGCAGGAGATCATGGGCTTCTACAAGGAGCACAAAGTCAATCCGTTTGCCTCCTGCTTGCCGCTGCTGCTGCAGCTCCCAGTGTTCATCTCGCTGTTCTACATGCTGCGCACCGACCTGAAGAAGAACATCTGCGGGCAGGCCCTGGTCAGCCATTACAACTCCCTGCACCACACCGTCATCGCGACGTTTTCTGGGCTGCCGACCAAATACGTCGAACAAACCGGCTGCCAGACGGTGGCCCCCGGCTCGGCAAAATTCCTGTTCATACCGGACATTACGTCCAAGGCGACCGGTGTGGCCTTGGTCGTGCTGTTGGTGCTCTATGTCGGCTCCCAGCTCGTATCGACGATGACGATGTCGGCGACGGCCGACCCGACTCAGCGCCGCCTGATGATGGCCTTGCCGCTGTTCTTCGTGATCATCCTCTACAAGTACCCTGCCGGCCTGCTGGTGTACTGGATAACGACCAACCTGTGGACGGTCGGCCAGGGCTACTTCGTACGACGCAGCTTCGGCCCACCCCCGGTGTCGATTGCCAAGGGAGTCAGTCCGCCGGGCACTAGCAAGACGGTGTCGAACGGCAAGCCCGAGGACCTTCGTGGGCCGAAGGGCGAGCCCGCGTTGGCCGGTGCCGGTATAGGCAGCGCTCCGCCTCCGCCTCCACGTAAGAAGAAGAAGCGCTCGGGCAGGCGAAGATGAGCCAGGCAGAGGAGCAGGAGGATCCCGTTGTCGTTCTCAGGGATCTGCTCGAGGAGGTGGTGGACAGCCTAGGTCTCGACGCAGATGTGCAGATCGAGCAGGCTGACCGGGTTTTGACGGGCAGTGTCGAGGGCGATGACCTGGGTCTATTCATCGGGCGACGTGGCCAGACGATCGACGCGGTCCAGCACCTGGCCCAGCGGATCGTATTTCGCGGAGGCTCGCCGGAGGCCCGAGTGGTGATCGACGCCGATGGTTATCGCGAGCGGCGCGCGGAGACCCTGCGCTCCCTTGCTACCGACGCGGCGGAGGAGTCGCTGCGCAGTGGAGAAGCGATCGAGCTGGACCCGATGCCGGCCTCTGAGCGACGGATCGTGCACGAGTACCTGCGTGAGCGCGGGGGCGTGCAGACGCACAGCGAGGGCGATGAACCTGAGCGGTATTTGGTCGTGGAGCCGGGCGACGCTTGAAGCGTCACCGCCCCCGCGTGTAGGCGCGGCATGTATTTCGGGGCCGCTGCCGGTATAGACGCGACTTCGATGATTTCACGTGAAACGCTCCGCGGAGGTTTGAACCGATGATTTCACGTGAAACGCTCTCGTCGTGTTGAGGCGACGATCTCAAATGAACGCCTCCGGTCCGCCGGCTTCCGGAGATCCCCGAGTCCACAAGTGAATGACGAGAGCGACATCGGACGTTCGTTGGCTGGCCTTTCCGCTCGTCACGGATTGTCGAAGGGGCAGATCGCTCAACTTGGGTCGATCCTGACGGCGTTGGCGGAGGACGAGTTTGCCCCCACGACCGTGCGCGGATCTGCCCGCGCCCTCGAGGTGCATCTGGCGGACTCGCTCGTGGCACTAGAGCTGGAGGAGGTGCGATCGGCGGGTCTGGTCGCTGACATTGGCGCCGGGGCTGGATTCCCTGGGCTACCGCTTGCAGTGGCCTTGCCTGACGCAGAGGTGAGGTTGGTCGAGAGCCAGCAGCGCAAGTGTGGGTTTATCGAAGGCGTAGTGGGGGCTGGTGGGATCGAGAACGCGAAGGTCGTTTGCGCTCGAGCCGAGCAGTGGGCTGAGGGCATAGGCGCGCAGGATCTGGTGGTAGCCAGGGCCGTGGGTCCGCAGCCGGTGGTGCTCGAGTACGCGGCACCCCTGTTGCGATTGGGTGGGACCTTGGTGGACTGGCGCGGACGGCGTGATCTCGATGAGGAGCGCTTGGCCGCAGCCGCTGCGGCACTGCTGGGCTTGCAGTTGCAGTCGATCCTACGTGTGCAGCCGTATGAGGGCGTGCGTGATCACCACTTGCATGTCTATCTGAAGGCAGAGAAGACTCCGGAACGGTTTCCGCGCAGGGCTGGCATGGCCCGCAAGAAGCCGTTGGCGGCTTGAGATCCAGGCTTCGCGGGCGGTGAGCAGAGCACGCGAGCTTGATCGACGCTAGCGTGCGGGCCACTATGGGCAAGGTTTACGCGATCGCCAACCAGAAGGGGGGTGTGGGCAAGACCACCACAGCGGTCAACGTGGCTGCCTGTATTGCCGAGGCTGGCTACGAGACGCTCGTGATCGACGTCGATCCGCAGGCCAATGCGACCGTGGGACTCGGTCTGCCACGCTCGCAGGTGCCTGGGCTATACGAGGTCCTGGCAGGGGAGAGCGGTGCCGCACAGGCGATCGTCGATAGCTCAGTGGAGAAATTGAAGTTGCTCCCGGCGAGTCCGGGACTCGCCGGCGCCAATATCGAGCTGCCGCGAATGGACAGGTTCGAGCAGCGCTTGCGTGAGGTCATCGCCCCGATTCGCGATAGCTATGAATACATCGTGCTGGATTGTCCCCCGTCGCTCGGCCCGCTCACCGTGAGCGCACTTGTGGCGGCGGATCGTGTAATCGTGCCTGTCCAGACCGAGTATTTCGCGCTTGAGGGTCTTGCGGGCCTGCTGGAGACACTCGCGCTCGTGCAGCGAGAGCTCAACCCGCGCCTGACGGTCGCTGGCATGCTGTTGACGATGCACGACAACCGCACGCGGCTGGGGCGCGATGTCGAGCGCGAGGTGCGCGAGCACTTCTCAGACCTTGTGTTCGAGACGGTAATTCCGCGCAATGTGCGCGTCGGCGAGGCCCCGAGCTATGGCTTGCCCGTCACGCATCACGATCCTCATAGCGCGGGTGCCGCCGCCTATTTCGAGTTGGCAAAGGAGGTGGCTGCCCGTGGCTAAGCCAAAGCGTGGCATGGGCCGCGGGCTTGAGGCGATTCTAAGTGTCTCCAGCGAGGCACAGACAACGGAGGAGTTGCGCGAATTGCCGATCGAGCTGATCGTGGCAAACCCCAACCAGCCGCGTAGACATTTCGATGAGGAAGCGCTGAACGCACTCGCTGGATCGTTGGGCGAGCGCGGTGTGCTGCAACCGGTGCTTGTGCGCCCCAAGCCGGGCGGCACGTACGAGCTTGTCGCTGGCGAGCGACGCTGGCGAGCCGCGCAGATCGCTGGATTGACCGAGATCCCAGCGCTCGTACGCCAGCGTGACGACGCCGCGACGCTGGAACTGGCGCTGATCGAGAACATGGCCCGCGAGGATCTCAATCCGATCGAGGAGGCGCGTGCGTGTGCGGCGCTGGTGGAGGAGCTTGGCTTGACGCGCGAGGATGTCGGCCGCCGTGTTGGCCGCAGCCGCGTGGCGGTGTCAAACCTGTTGCGCTTGCTGGACTTGCCGGATGTGGCGATCGAGTTGCTCGAGCGGGAGGAACTGAGCGAGGGTCACGGGCGTGCGCTGCTGCTGGCCGAGGATCATACGACGCGCCGCCGTCTCGCTCGCGATGCGGTCCGTGAGGGGTGGTCGGTACGCACGGTCGAAGCGCGCTCGCGCGAGGCCAACCAAGCCGACGGGGTCGCTAAGGGCAAGCGCGGCGCGCGCACAAAGAAGCCCAACGTTCACCCCGACCAGCAGGAGGCAGCGGCCACGATCGCCGCTACGCTCGAAGAGGCCCTGGGCGCCGAGGTCAAGGTGCGTGCGGATAGGGCGGGCTATCGGGCCGAGCTTTTGTTTGCGGATCCGCAGGAGGCGCTGGCGTTGGTGGAGGGCCTGGGGAAGGGTCGCGCAAGCGCAAGGACGTGACGTTGCGCAGGGCGCCGCGGAGGCGGGTGTGGCGAGTCGACCTTACGTCCTGCGCCTGGCGCGGACGGACGCTAGAATCGGCGCTCGCGGGCGATTAGCTCAGTTGGTTAGAGCGCTTCTCTGATAAGGAAGAGGTCCCTGGTTCGAATCCAGGATCGCCCATAGCCGAGGGTCCGCCCAAAAGCGGCTCCATTCGGCGGCAGCCGTCGTTTCAGGCATCCCGGGCGATAACCCGATCGACCTCAACCATGCCACCCGAATGGTCATCCGGGTAGACGACGATCACGCTGGGCGACCCGCCGAACCAGGCGCTCATCTCGCCCTCGCCGACGTACTCGGCGGCGCGTTGCGAGCCGTCGCTCTGGATCACCCAAACAGGCTGACCCTTGTGGAACAGGCTGTCGCCGATATCGGTCATCCCGACTAACGATACTCTCGCACGTAGGTGTGCTTAGCGACTGTCCAGGGACCGTCCGCCTATTTGGGACGAACGTCCAAAGCGTAGTGGGCGCAAAGCGCCGAATATGCTCATATGACCAGAGAGCAAGCGCGATCGGTTGAGGGCAAGATCCGACTGTGGATCCTCGAGCAAGAGAACGACCGGCGTATGGAGCGACAGCTGGCTGGAGGCGATCACCGGGCACGGCGGTCGGTCCAGTCGAGTGTCGACGGTCGCTACGCCCGATACTGATCTCTCACTGACGTCTATTTGAATGATGTGGTGTCGTCAGCAGTAGGGGTCTGCCGTGCCTGGCCGCGAGTGCGGCTTACGACAGCCGCTCGAGCACCAGCGCCACGGCAAGCAGCACAAGCCCAGTGGCGCAGGCCATCAGCGCCCCCTCCATTGGCGCCGCGATTCGAGCAGCGTCCAACTCCACGATATGCCCGCTGCTCAGTTCTTGCTGCCCCTGCAGCGACACCGTTCGCCTGCGCAATGCGCGCACCGGTGTGCTGAGGCGTCGCTGCGTCATGCTCAGCATCAGACATGCCGCAGCGACGAGCAAGCCGTCGACACGTACTTCTCTTGCTTGCACCCAGAAGGCTGTGAACGCTGGGAATGCTCCCCACGCCAGCGCGAACCACAGGTCCGAGTGCATGCGTCCGCCAAGCAACTCGAGGTTGTAGGCGAGCACCAGCAACACACCTACGACGACGAATGCCAGTAGCCAATAGGAGATCGACACGGCGCCCACAGCACCGATCGCAACCGCGCCCGCCAGGGAGATGCCGGCGAGCGTGATCAGCATGCGATCGGAGAGATTTGTCCGCAGCGGGTGCCCGTGCAACTCGTCCAGCGCATGTGCCCCCACGCCGACAGCGAGCAGGAAGGCAAGCAGTGTCCACAGCAAGCGATGGCCGTCCAGATGAGGCGCCAAGGCTGCGCCGATCGCCACATAGCTCAGGTGCCAAGCCGTGTACGGTGGATGCAGCAAGGTCAGCAGGTCGCGCCAGCCACCGGGGCGCAACGCGTAGAACGCTGGCCGCTCAAGTGGATGCGGGTCCGCCACCAGGGCTCGCCTTTCCAGTCATGGCCGCAACGGGACTGCTGTCGATGAGGGGGACGCCGCCGCGTCGCTCTCCGCCGTACTGCCGGTCGCAGTCGTGTCTCCCGCGCCCGCCCCACGCTTCCGCTTAGTCCCCCACATCACCACGCCGCCGCCAAGGCTCATGCGGCGAATGTGCACGTCAACGATCCCCGCCTGCTCCCACAGTTCCACCACCCGTGTCAGCGGATAGCGTTCATAAAAGCTTGGGATGCTCTTGGACAGGAAGCGGCCCGTATGCGCCCACTCGCGCGATACGGCCCTGCCCAGCGCAGGCAAACCCACATGCGTATAAAAGCTCCACAAGCCCCGCCACAGCGCTTGCGGCGGCACGGCGAACTCGAGCGAGGCGATGCGCCCGCCGGGCTTGACCACGCGCGCAAGCTCGGTCATCGTGGCGAGCGGATCCTCTACATAGCGCAGCAGGTAGGTGAAGGTCAGGTGGTCGAATTGCTCGTCTGCGAAGGGGAGTTGCTCGGCCTCGCCGCGCACCAGCGAGATCCGCTCGGCCAGCCGGCGGTCGCGGTCCAGCCTTGCCTGCGCGCCCGCAAGCATCTGCGGGCTCTGGTCAAGTCCAACTACCTCACAGCCGTAGCGCCGTACGAGCTCCTGGGCCACCAGCCCAGTGCCAGTGGCTACGTCGAGTACTCGCTGGCTGCTCTGAGCTTGCACGGCACCCACCATTGCCCGCCGCCAACGCGGGTCCTGACCAAAGCTCAATACCGCCGCCACGCGATCGTAGTGGCGCGGCAGCGGCGCGAACAGCTCCAGCGCCTCGCGCTTGAGGCTGCTAGATGCGTGCGAGTCGTGGTCGCCACGCAAGCGCGAGGATTGCCCGATCTCGCTCATGGAGAGCACTCGCTGACGGCCATCCTGAACAGGATGATGACTTTCCGTGTGATGCGCAAGCTCCTGAGACCTGCCCGGAAGGCGTAGGAACTCGTCGGTGCCTTTCCGGGCAGGAGGACATCAATTGGGTCCGAGTGCAAGCCGCGCTGCAGCTCCGTCCTTGTGGGCTAAGGCAACTGCGCGGGTCTGCCGATGATGGCTCCGTGGCAACTACTTCCCGTCCGCTCCCTCTGCGCGCCGTCGTGTCGATCGCGGCGCTTGCGCTCGTGGCCTCGATCATGTTGGCTCTGTTGTTCTCGGCGCCACCGGCTGGGGCGTTTTTGACGACGGTTGAAGGGACGAATGTCGGCCTGCAGCCGCGTAGTGTGGAAGCCTTCGATGGAAGACTGCGATGGGATCCGCTCGTGGAACCGGAAGTTATGCCTTCGCCCGAAAGCTTTGCCAACGAAGCCGGCAACCCGGTCGTTAGCGCGAGCAAGATATACGCGATCTACTGGGATCCTACCGACCACTATCACGGCGATTGGCAGCACGTGATCGATGGCTTTCTACAAAACATGGGCACCGCCAGCGGCGCGCTGGACAACGTTTTCGCAGTGGACGCCCAGTACACGGATAAGGCTAACAAGCATGCACTGTTCAAGTCGACTTTTCAAGGTGCCTATACCGACACAGACGCATATCCGACGTCGGGTTGCGAGGATCCCCACCCCCTCAACCCGCTGGATCTGATCGGCCCCGAAAAAGGGAAGAATTGGCGTGGGGAATCTCTGTATGAACCAATTTGTCTGACCGACCAGCAGATCCGCAAAGAGCTCGAAACCTTTATCGCGCAGCATTCATTGCAAAAGGGGATGGAAACAATCTTCTATCTCCTCACTCCCCCCGCTGTGACCGTATGCCTCGACCAAGGAGGTAACAATGGGCACTGTTCCGATTTCCGTGGCACGGTTGCACAGGCCGAAGCCGACGTGAGGGAAAAGAGGTTGGTAGAAGAAGAAGAGCGGGATGCGGAATTGCTGGGGGAACTGCATAAGAAGGAAGAAATAGAAAAATCGTATGTTGAACCGGAAGCGCTAAAAAGTTATAACAACAGTTTCTGCAGCTACCACAATGCAATTGATGCAAGCAACTCTAGCGGCGGGGAAAACACAATTCTCTACGGTGTAGTTCCATGGGCGGCGGGTGGACTCGGCGATGCGCAGCTTATCCAAGAAGACCGGATCACCGCATATGAGTGCCAGGACGGTGGCTACGATCCCAGCAGCAAACCGGTCGAGAATCATGAGGAAAAGAAAGAAAAGACCGAAAAGGAAATAGAAGAAGATAAACACAAGACCCTAAAGCAGCAACAGGAAATCCTGGAACAGGAACTTCTTGAAGGTCCCCATCCAGAGGAGCCCAATCAGGTGAAATGTCCCAGTCCCGATGGCGGCTGCGACACTGGCCTCGCCGACCTGATTATCAATCAGATCGCGGTCGAGCAGCAGGATATCGTCACCGATCCGCTGTTGAATGCTTGGCAGGATCCGAAAGGTAATGAGGCGACCGACGAGTGTCGTGACTGGTTTGCGCCTGTACTGGGCGGCAACTCCGGCGCGCAGGAAGAGGCTGACGCTGGCACGCTCTTCAATCAGGTCCTTTCGAGCGGCGACTACTACCTGAACACTGCCTTCAACCTGGCTGCGCTAAAGCTACCGTATCCAGGCGTGCCCTGTTTGCCAGGGGTATCGCTACTACCGCAATTCACCGCACCAAACCCGGTAAATGCGGGCGAAATAGTCAGCTTCGACGGCATGGAGTCAGACATATCCCTAGGCGCTGACACAGTTTTCTCCCCCACCGGCGAACCGCACACCGGCTACGCCACCTACACCTGGAACTTCGGCGACGGCTCGGCCCCGGTGGTCGGCTACGCGCCTGGCGCGCCCCTAGTGAACTCACCCGGGGTCTCCCCCTGTGGCGCCGCCCAATGGGAAGCCCCTTGTGCGGCGAGTGCCTACCATTCTTACAAGTACGGCGGCACCTATGAAGTGACCCTTACGGTCACCGATGTCGGCGACAACACCGCAAGCGTCAAAGAGCCGGTCACGGTCGTCGGCCCGCCTGAACCAAAACCTGAACCGACACCCACACCCACGCCGGCCCCCGCACCTGCGCCGACACCGTCGACTACCACGCCTGGCGGCTCAGGCAGCTCGGGCGGCTCGGGCGGAACCGGCACCACGACAACGACACCGCCCCCCGTACTCGGCGCCTCCGTTACCTCCAAGTCGCTGAAAAAGGCACTCAGCAGCGGCCTCCCAGTCCGCTACAACACCAACGAGCAGGTGGCCGGGAACATCGAGGTTCTGCTTGAAAGCAGTACAGCCAAACGCCTTGGCATCACGGGCGCAACGGCCACTGGCCTGCCGGCTGGCACGCCGAAGTCGATCGTCGTCGGCACGGCCGTGCTCGTGACGACGAAGGCTGGCCAGGGCACCATCCGCGTCAAGTTCAGCTCGCGTGCCGCAGCTCGTCTGAAGCACGTTCACAAACTGAAGGTCACACTGCGCCTGTTCGCTCGCAACGCTTCGCGGCAGGCCCCGCAGACGACGACGATGCTCAGCACCGTCGTGCTCAATCCCTGAACCAGGCTAGGTGGGGCAGGAACGGCTCCGCCCGCGCTTCGGCCGCCACGATTTCGAGCCGCGAGGTGGACCTGCTGGCGAAGGCCAGGGCTCGGGCACGCGAGTTGCTTAGGCGTGGGACCGCTAGAGCCCCGGCGGGTGGCGCACCGCGTAGCCTTCGAGCGAGGGCTGCGCCACAAGCCAACGCGACGCATACGGCCCACTGCGACCTGCTGTGTCAAACCAGACGCCGTCCACGTCCATGAACGTGTGGCCGGCGTTGGCATAGATCGTGATCCAACGTCCCGGTCCAGGTTCGCCCCAATGGGCCAGATCTCCGGAGACCAGTGGCGCGCTCAATAGTCCGCCCGCCGCCAGGGCGTAGCTGACCGAACCGGAGCAGTCGTAACCGTTGGCTACGAAAGAAGCGTGGCCGCCGCCCCAGATGTAGGGGAAGTCGGCGATCGCATTGCCGCCGGCGACCACGCGCTGCACCGCTTCTGGGACGTTTGTGGGGATTGGGATCGTGCCGTTACCGCCGACCGAGAAGCCACCGGCGACGGGCGTGAGAACACGCCTCTGCGCGGCCTGTTCTTGGGCCTTGGCCTTTTCCTCTTCGCCGAGCTCTTTACGGATTTCGGAGTCTGATGCCGCCCCAGGAGCGATTGCGGCTTCGGCGGCGACGCTTGGTGTGCTTGCGCGAGCGTGGTGTACGGAAGCTGGCAGCGGGAAACTCTTCGATTCTTCGGGGTCTCGCACCTCGGCGACGACCACACCTTTGACCGAACCGGCGCTTGCGCCGGCCGGAGAGCCATCGCCGGTGGCGCTCGGGATCGCCCCCTTTAGGTGGGCACTCGTGCCGGAATGCGTTGCGCCTGTTGCGCCTGCATTGGCAGCGGTGTTGGCAGCCCCCGACTTGGCTGCTTGGGCGCCCAGCCCGGAGGAGTCGTTCCGTTTTAGGACGCTGCTGGTCTGTGTGACGCTTGCCCTGGCGGGTCCCTTAGGTGTCGAACGGTCGCCGCCATCGAGCAGCAAAGCTGCCACGACAGCGATCGCGACAACTACGACTGCACTCGCGAGCAGGCGCCATGAAAGCGGCGAGCCCCCTCGTGAGCCAGGTTGGACTGTGGTGTCGGACCCGATGCTCAC
Source organism: Solirubrobacteraceae bacterium (assembly GCA_036008605.1). Taxonomy (GTDB): domain Bacteria; phylum Actinomycetota; class Thermoleophilia; order Solirubrobacterales; family Solirubrobacteraceae; genus Palsa-744. The sequence continues at coordinate 178,479 of DASYNL010000032.1, forward strand.
CTCTGATACAGGCTAGCGCTGTACGTGTGGGAAGTGCTCCAAATAGCGAGCAGTCGGCAGGGGGGCGCCTTGACGCGACAACGGCTGATTATTTAGGTACCAAATTATTGAAATGCCCCGTCACGATGAGTCCCTCTTGTCGAGGCCATTCCTTCCGATGCTCCTGCGCTGCTCAGGTTCGCGTCGCGCCCTGGGCGGCAACCCGCCCGCGCTTCGGCGCGATGGCTAGTGCCGCCCGCATCCGCGTCTGGCTGCCGATTCTTCGCGCCCGACGCGGGGCAGCCCCGAAAGATCCGTGCCAAGCAGGCTCCCTCCGCGGCTGCCTTCGGTACCCTGATCGGATGCCCGCACAGGAAACCGCCGTGGACGTTCGTTCCGGCGGCGCTAGCCATCGCGCCGAAGCGCGGGCGCACATGCGTCTGTTGCACGGCATGCGCCGGCCCGCCAACTGGCTACAGTTGGTTCGCTTTGGGCTTGTTGGCGGCGTTGGCTTTGTGCTCAACCTCGTCGTCTACACGTTGTGCGTGCACGTGTTGCACGTCGCGTATCAGCCGGCATACGTGCTCGCTTGGCTGGTTGGCGTGACGAATAACTTCATCCTCAACCGCCACTGGACGTTCGACGCCTCGGCAGGCAGGGTCCACTTCCAGGCCGTGCGCTTCTTCGTGGTGAGCTTGATCGCCGCCCTCTTCGGGTTCCTGTTCTTGACGCTGCTCGTTGAGGTCGGCGGACTTGCCAAGGTGCCGGCCGAGGCGATCGCTGTGGCGGCCTCGATGCCGCTTAATTTCCTCGGTAACAAGCTCTGGAGCTTCAGGATGCGCCACTGACGCAATCTCGAGCTCTGTTCGGGCGGGCCGGAGCACGAGATTGGGTACCTATACTCTGGATTTCCCCCGCTGGAGGAACGTCGTGCAGGAGATGGTCATCTATGGCGTGAGCTTCGACATGGTCGGCAAGCAGCCGATTGTGTTGCTGAAGACAGTGGACGGCAACAAGTTCCTGCCGATCTGGATCGGGCACCCCGAGGCCGCCTCGATCCTGATGAAGCTGCAAGGGGCCAGCACGCCTCGCCCGATGACCCACGACCTGCTGTGTGAGATGCTCGGCGAGCTGGATGTCAAGTGCACACAGGTGGCGGTCACCGAGTTGCGCGAGAACACGTTCTTCGCCTCGATCACACTGAGTGTCGGCGGGCGCGAGCTCGAGATCGACTCGCGTCCGAGCGACGCGATCGCGATCGCCGTGCGTGCTGGAGCCCCGATCTTCGCGGCCGAGGAGGTGATCGCCGAGTCGGCGATCGAGTTCGAGCACAACATCGAGGAGTCCGAGGACGTCGTCGAGCGCTTCAAGGAGTTCCTCGACGAGGTCACCCCGGAGGATTTCGCCGCGGGGGACTCTTAGCGGCTGCGACGCTCAGCGTGGCGCTGCTCGCGTCGTGGCAGCTCGACGACCTCGGCCATCACGGCATCGGACCGCTGGACCGCCGGCTGTCCGACTGCTGGCTCGGCGCCTGTGAGCGTGCCAAACAGGCCCACCTGCTCGCGCAGAACCTTGCCGATGCGCCTGATCCCCTCACGGATGTCCTCTTCGGCCACGCCCGCGAAGTTCAGCCGCATCGAGGAGGCTCCACGCCCATCGAGGTAAGCGGCGCGGCCTGGGACGAAGGCAACGGCCTCGCTCTCGAGCGCTCGCGCGAGCAGGTCGGTCGTGTCGATGTAATCCGGCAGCGTCGCCCAGATGAACAACCCACCCTGCGGCTTGGTCCAGCTGGCGGCCGGGCCGAAGTGCTCGGCCAGCGCATCGAGCATCGCGTTACGCCGCTTGCGGTACAGATCCTTCAGCGAATCCAAGTGGGCCAGCCACAGTGGCTCGTCGTCGTTGCGAGCGGCACTGAGCGTCCCTTCACTGCGCCCGCGCCGCACGCCTCCGCGAGTGCTCTCTTCGAAGTAGGCCGCCACGAACAGTTGTGTCACCGGCGAGGAACACAGGTCGGCGCCCTGCTTGCACAAGTTCAGCTTTTCCAGTACCGGCCTCGGCGCGACTGCCCAGCCCAGGCGCACGCCAGGCGAGAGGATCTTCGAGAAGGTCCCCAAATAGACGACAAAGTCTGAGGCCCCGCCGCGTTTGGCAGCCGCTGCGTCGAGCGAGTGCAGCGTAGGCAGCGGATCGCCCTCGTAGCGGAGCAGGCCGTAAGGGTTGTCCTCCAACACGAGGATCTCGCGCTCGCGGGCCACCTCCACCAGGCGTCGCCGTCGCGCCAGCGACATCGTCACTCCGCCCGGGTTTTGGAAGTTGGGGATCGTGTAGATGAACTTCGGGCTGCGCCCAATCTGGGCGAGCCGATCGAGCGTGGCCTCGAGCTCGTCGATCGGCATGCCGTCGGAGTCCATCTCGATCTGCACGACGTTGGCCTGGTAGGCGTCGAACGTAGGGACCGCGCCCGGGTATGTGGGCGCCTCCGCCACGATCGTGTCGCCCGGGTCGATGAAGGCCTTGCACATCAGGTCGATGACCTGCTGGCCGCCGGTCGTGACCAGTACCTCGTCGGGGTCCACCGAGGTGCCTTCCTCGGCCATCACCTGCAGGATGCACTGAACGGTGCAGGCCATCCCCTCTGTTGGCCCGTACTGCAGCGCCCGCGCGGTCGACTCGGCCGCGACCTTCGACATCAGCTTCGCGTACAGCTCGGGGGGAAAGGTCTTCGTCTCGGGCAAACCCCCCGCCAGTGAGATCACCTCCGGGCGTTCGGTCAGCGACATCATGTCGCGCATCGCCGAGGAGCGCATGCCGTGCGTGCGCTCGGCGAACAGGCTTTCGTAGCGCGCCAGTTCGTGAGCTGTCGGCCGCGCCCGCCCGCCCGCTTTCGCTTGCTCGGTGGGTCTGTGCCCTTTAGCCATGCTCTTCGGAGTGTCCCCCGGCTTGGGGGGCTCCCCGCCGCCGGAGGGGTCGTCTATCGTCATGACCCGTCTCAAGGTAGCGCACCATCCAAACGACTTCATCTCCTGCAACCACGCCTGTGTGACGCCGCCCGTCGGGGCGGGCGGCGGGCAGTTAGGTTTTAAGGGCAATGAACGGACTCGTCTTCTACATCGGCCTCGGCCTCGGCCTCGCCGCCGCGTGCGGGCTACGGCCCTTCCTGCCCCTGCTGCTCGCCGGGGCGCTCGCCGGCTCGGCCGCGCTCGGCGTCAGCTTCAGTACTGGTGCCTTCAGCTTCCTGGAAGCGGACTGGTGGCTACTCGTGGTCGCCGTCGCGTTTGCGCTCGCCTATGCGCTGCAGATGGTGCTCGGCCTCGCGCCGACGATCGATCCGAGCGACCGCACCGCGCGACCCGATCCGCTGGCGGCCTCGCTCGCCGGCTTGAGCGTCGGCGCCGGGGCGCTGTTGTTCGCGGGCACGTTGGCCGCGCACGGGGACGCCTCATGGCCTGGGCTGCTCGGCGGATTCCTCGCCGCCGGCTTGGCACAGCGCGCCTCGGGGCCGGTGATCGCGCGGGCTCGCAAGCGTTTGCCCGACCGCGGCGCCCGCGAAGCGTTGACGCTATATCTCGACTCCGCCTCGCTGCTGGTTGCCGTGCTCGTTGCGCTGCTTCACCCGCTCGGGTATGTGGCGATCGCGCTGCTCGCGTGGTTCGTCTGGCGCTTGCGCTCGCGCTCGGAGGAGAAGTATGCGGGCCTGCGAATTCTGCGGCGGTAGTGCAGGTGGACACACTTCGTGGACGAATACGATTGTGACTACATATCGTAGTCACATATGTGAATCGCAAAAAAAGTACATAGCACTCCGCCCGCTTATCTCCGCATCGCTTCTGAGATGACGGTCCCACCCAAGCTCGTCCTGTGCGTGATCGACGCGATGGCTCCGGCACAACTGGAGCGCGCCGTGGACGCCGGCGAGGCGCCGACGCTTGCCGCGCTGATCGAGCGTGGGCTCTATGTTCCTGACTGCGTCGCCGCTTTCCCCTCGGTGACGCCGGTATGCGCGGCCTCGATCGTCACCGGCGCCTGGCAGGACCGCCACCACATCCCCGGCATGTGCTGGTATGACCGCGCCGAGCGACGTTATGTCGAGTACGGCTCCAGCTTCCGGGCGTCCCAGCGTGTCGGCCTCACACGTCAGCTGACCGACACCGTCTACAACATGAATGCCGCGCACTTGTCGCGGGACACGCCGACCGCGTTCGAGTCGCTTGACGACGCGGACATTCGCACCGCCGGCACCACTTACCTGATGTACCGCGGCCGCCACCGCCACGAGCCCCAGCGCGACAGTCCGCTGACGCGCATCGCCTCCACACTGATGCGCCATTCGGTCATGGGTCCACGCGAGCTGTTCTACGCGGACATCTTCGCCAGCCGTCGCACCGGCTGCCGCTCGACGCTCGGCATGCCCGGCGTGCGCGACCGTCATTCCGGCTGCGTCAGCGCCTACATGGTCGAGCACGATCTGTTCGATTTCCTTTTGCTGTCCTTGCCCGACAATGACTGGCATTCCCATCGTGCGGGACCCCAGGGTCAGGTGCGCTCGATCGCGCTGGCCGACGTTCAGTTGGCGCGCGTGATGGATGCCGCCGGCGGCGTCGAGCCGTTCCTCGAAGAGCACGCTGTGATCGTGATGGCCGATCACTCTCAAGCGGCCGTGACGGCCTCGATCGGGTTGGCCGACGAGCTGGCACAGCTGGACGTGTTGACGCCCGGCACGCGCGGCGAGCGCGGGGCCGTCCGCGGCGATCGCCCCAGCTCCTCCGGTGAGCAGGGCAGGCCTGGAATCGCCGTCTGCCCTTCCCAGCGTGCGGCGATGGTCTATGTGCTCGACAGCGATCACCCGGAGCGTGTGCGCTCGGATGTCGTGCGCGCCACGCTCGGAATCGACGGCGTCGAGTTGGCGATGTGGCTGGAGCGCGACTCCCACGGCGCGCCCGTGGAGGCTGTGATCGCACGCCCCGAAATCGGAGAGCTGCGCTTCTGTCCCGGGGGTGATGATTTGGATTTGGATGGGCGTGCCTGGTCGCTCGAAGGCAGCCTCGCGGTACTCGATGCCAAGCGTCGTGACGGGCGCCTGATCCCCCCTGACCATCCAGACGCGTTTGACCGAGTCTGGTCGGCCCTGACCTGTCCGACCTCGGGTGACGTGCTGCTCTCGGCGGCGCCCAGACACGAGTTCTCCGATCTCGGTGGGCAAGCGCACGTGGGCGGCGGCTCGCACGGCTCGCTGCGCGGCGAAGACTCGCTTGGGGCGCTGATCCTGTGCGGCGTCGAGATCCCGCATGCGCCGCGACAGTGGAGCATTCGCGACGTCGCGCCGCTGGTCTTGGCCCATTTCGGGATCGAGCCGGTCTGAGTCAGCGGCGAGGCTGGCGAGCTGCGGTCGCTGGCACAAGACGCCGGTACCCTCGCACGATGGTCTTTGGGCTTCGCACGCTGGCTATCGGCATCGCGGTATGGGCGCTCGGCGCTAACCCTGCACTCGCGGCGCAGCCGCGCAGCGCGAGTTCGACCAGGCTCGCCCCGCGACTGCGGGTCTCGGCTCTCTCGTCCAACGGGCACGCCCAAAAATCCTCAACCGAAACCAAAGCCACCGTCGACGTCTCCGCCAAGAGCACAGCATCGGCAAAATCGAGCACGGCGACGACCAGCGCCGAACCGGAAGCGCCGGTGCCCGTCGCCGACTCGGACACGCCTCCCCCGGGCCGCTACAGCTCGCCTGACCGGATACTGAAGATCGCCGACCGCCTGCCGAAGATGCGCGCCGTGCGCGCCGCATATCCGGGGTCCTTCGGCGACGTCTACCTGAAGGGTCCCAGTCGCTGGCAGGTCAGCTACTTCTCCAAGCAGGACAAGGAGATCGGCCTGGTGATCCTCGCCGACTACAGCGGCCACGTGCTCGAACAGTGGACCGGCTTTCAGATCGCCTGGACGATGGCGCGCGGCTATCCGGGGGCCTTTGGCAGGCACGTCAACGCGCTCTACATCTGGATTCCGATGTGCTTCCTGTTCTTCGTGCCGTTCTTCGATTGGCGCAAACCCTGGCGGCTGTTGCACCTCGACCTACTCGTGTTGCTGTCCTTCTCGGTGTCGCTGGCGTTCTTCAACCACGGGCACATCTATGCCTCCACGCCGCTTGTCTATCCGCCGCTCCTCTATCTGCTTGTGCGCATGCTGCTATTGGCGCGGGTCGGGCGCGGCAGGCAGTCGGGACGCGAAGTCCCAAGAGCGCCGCGCCTGCTGATCTCGCCCGCCTGGCTTGCGCTCGGCGTGGTGTTCCTGCTCGGCTTTCGCATCGCCCTCAACGTGACCGACTCCAACGTGATCGACGTTGGCTATGCGGGCGTGATCGGTGCCGAGCGGATTACCCACGACGAGCCGCTGTACGGCAAGTACCCTTCCGACAACGAACACGGCGACACATATGGCCCGGCTAACTACGAGGCCTACGTGCCCTTCCAGCAGATCTTCGGCTGGAGCGGCACCTGGGACGACCTGCCTGCCGCGCACGCCGCAGCGATCTTCTTCGACCTGTTGACGGTCGCGCTGCTGTTCCTGCTCGGGCGGCGTGTCCGTGGGCCGGGCCTGGGCATCCTGCTCGCCTACGCGTGGGTGTCCTACCCCTTCACGCTCTATGCGCTGGAGAGCAATTCAAATGACTCGCTCGTGGCGGCGCTGATCCTCGCGGCGCTGCTGGCCTGTCCAAAGCGTTGGGGCCAGGCGGCGACCTCTAGCGCGCGCGGCATGTTCGCGGCGCTGGCAGGCCTCACCAAGTTCGCGCCGTTGGCCTTGGCGCCGCTGCTGTGGACGCACGGGCTCGGCAAGCTCTCGGCGCGACGGCGGGCAGGCGCGCTGGCCCTGTTCGCTCTCGCGTTTGTGCTGACGGTCGCGATCGTCTCGATCCCGGCTCTCACGCACGACTCGCTGCACACGATCTACGAGCGCACGCTCGCCTATCAGTCCGACCGCGAATCGCCCTTCTCGATCTGGGGGCTGTACGGCAGCTCTCCCACCGGTGGCCACTATCTGCGCTGGCTGAGCGCCGCCCGTGACGCCGTGGTCGGCGCCGGGATCGCGCTGGCGTTGTTGCTTGCCGTGCTGCCGCGCCGTGAGGACCTGGTCGGTCTGGCGGCCTGCGCTGCGGCGATCTTGATCGCTGTGCAGCTCGGCATCGACCACTGGTTCTACCTGTACATCCCCTGGTTCTTCGGCCTGACGATGCTGGCCCTTCTGGGCCAGCTCAACTGGGACGGACCGTCGCTGCCCCCGGGACTGGGGCGGCCGGACGCGGCATCAGAATCTGCTCGATCGAGTCCGCTCGCAGCGGCCGCGAGCAGCGTATGAGGACACCCATCAACCAGGGGTCCTCCTTTGAGGTCTCGAAGCGCACCGGCATCTGCGTGAGGAGCGACTCGACCGCTTGCTCGCGCTTGACGCCGATCACGCCGCCGCGCGGGCCGGTCATGCCGACGTCGGTGATGTAGGCGGTGCCTTTCGGGAGTACGCGCCCGTCGGCTGTCGGCACGTGCGTGTGCGTGCCGACCACTGCGGTCACGCGTCCGTCCAGCAGCCAACCAAGCGCCACCTTCTCGCTTGTCGCCTCGGCGTGCATGTCCACGAGGACGTGATCCACGCTGCCAAGCTCGCGCAGTGCCGGCTCGATCTCGGTGAAGGCGGAGCGGCCAGCCTTCAGGAAGAGGTTGCCGCTGAGGTTGACCACGCCGAGGCGCACGCCGTCCTTCTCCACGACACAAACGCCGCGTCCCGGCTGTCCACGCAGGTAGTTGAACGGCCGCACAATCCGCTCCTTGGTGTCCAGGTAGGAATAGATCTCGCGTCGGTGGTAGGCGTGGTTGCCGAGCGTGATCGCGTCGATGCCGTTACGGAAGAGCTCCTCGGCGACCTTTGGCGTGATGCCAAGGCCGCCGGCGACGTTCTCGCCGTTGACGACGACGAATGTCGGCGCGTAGCGCTCACGCAGGATCGGCAGGCACTCGAGCAGTGTGTGGCGGCCGATGCTGCCGACGAGATCGCCGACGAACAGGATGCTCGCACGGCGCTCGCCTGCCTCGGGAGCCCCGTTCGGCTGGTTTGCCGGAGTCCCGAGCGCATCCTTTGTGTCGCCCTCATCCGCCGTGTGCGCCGCCTCGGGCTCAGCCATACTCTGCCCATCGTTCGAGCGTCGATGACAGGGGATTCGTGAGCGAGGCCCAACCGCCTACGCCGGCCGAGCGCGAGCTGGTCGAAGATGGCGAGCAGATGCCTGCCGTCGAGCCGTCCGCGGACGAGCCGCCGCGCGTGATCGTGCCACGTTGGGTGCAGATCGTGATGCTGCCGCTCTCGCTGCTGGCGCTGTGGGCGCTCGCGCGCGCGGCGGGCAAGGTGCTGCTTGTGTTTGTCGTCGCCGGCTTGATCGCGCTCATCTTGAACCCACTTGTCGCTTTCCTGCAACAGCGCACGCGCAGCCCGCGCGGGCTGGCAGTGCTGGCCGTATACCTAGCATTCTTCCTGACACTCGCCGGTGTCGGCTTCCTGCTTGCCAACCCGATATCCCATCAGGTTCGCACTTTCACGAACAATCTCCCCCACATTGTCACCGAAGCCAACCAGCAGATCGAAAGCCTGCAGCGCACCCTGAACAAAGACGGCATCCACGCCAAACTCGTGGGTCAGGGCAAGACCGCCCTGCAGACGCTGCAGGATCAGCTCTCCAAGAGCGCCGGCAAACTCGCTACGTTCGGCACAGGGTTGCTCACTGAAGTCGCCAAAGCGCTTGTCGACCTGGTGCTCGTGTTCGTGCTGTCGGTCTACATGCTCGTCTACGGCCAGTCGATCGGCAAGATCGTGCGTAAGGCAATGCCCCCGGGCGACGGCTCGGCCGCGGATGACTTCCCCAACCTGGCTCAGCACGCCGTCTCGCGCTATGTCGGCGGTCAGCTGCTGTTCAGCATCATCATGGGCACCTCCACCGGTGTGGCGCTGTACCTGTTCGGCGTGCTCGGGATCTTCCCCGACGGCCGCAGCTACGCGCTCGCGTTCGCTGTCTTCTACGGGGTGATGGAGCTGGTCCCCTATATAGGCCCGATCCTCGGTGCGATTCCGGCGGTCGTCTTGGCGCTGTTCACCGACCCGATCAGCGCGCTTTGGGTGGGCCTGTTGTTCGTCGGTCTGCAGCAGCTCGAGGGCCACGTCGTGGCACCGCAGATCTTTAGTCACACGCTGCGCATCAACCCGCTGCTCGTGATCTTCGCGCTGCTTTTGGGCTTGCAGTTGTACGGGATCATTGGCGCGCTCGTGGCCTTGCCGATCCTCTCGGTGCTGCGCGAGACTGCGCTCTATCTATATCGCCACCTGTCGTTTGAACCTTGGGAGCGCACTCCCAACCGGCTGTTGTGAGCGGTACTGGGCGGCGCCTGAGGTATGGGGTTGTGATGTGCGAAAAGCACGATGCCCCCCGCGCGCGCGGGGGGCATCGGCCATGAACGGACATACCGCCGACGGGGTTCTGCGCGTCGAGGGTCTCGGCAAGCGCTACGGCTCGCGTGAGGCACTACGGCAGGTCAGCTTCGCTGCTCAGGCAGGCGAGATGCTGGCTGTGATCGGACCAAACGGGGCTGGCAAGACGACATTGCTGTCAATCCTTGCCGGCGTGCAAGCGCCGAGCGCGGGAACGGTCAGCCGCGCGGTAGGCGAGATCGGTTGGGTGCCGCAACAGCCTGCCGTCTACTCGAAGCTGTCGGTGGTCGAGAACCTGCGCTTGTTCGCACGCCTGGAGAGAGTGGCCGATGTCGAGGCTGCGGTGGTGCGGATGCTTGAGCAGACGGGGCTCTCCGCGCGTGCTGAGGAGCGCATCGACCGGCTCTCCGGCGGCAATCGGCAGCGCGTCAACGTGGCGCTTGGCCTACTCGCCGACCCTCCGGTGATTCTGTTGGACGAGCCCTCCACGGCGCTCGACCCCGCACAGCGCGAGCGGCTGTGGACGCTTGTCAGCGAGTTGGCTGCGGGTGGCACCGGCATCGTCTTCTCGACGCACATCGTCGCCGAGGCCGAGCGCTACGCCGCGCGTGTGCTGGTGCTTGACCAGGGCCGGTTGCTGTTCGATGGCCCGCCGGCCGAACTGGCCCGTGAGGGCGGCGGCGGGGACGGGGACTTCGAGCGGGCGTTCGTGACGTTTCTGGGCAAGCGGGGGGCACAGTGATGTGTTTTTTTGGGGATGCCCGCGTGCGTGCGTGCGACGGCGTTGCTAAAAGCAGAATCCCCCTAAGAGCCCCCCTTCTACGCAGCAGGGCGGCGCAATGAGGTGGCTGCTCGGCAAGGACCTGCTGATCCTGCGCCGCTCGCGCCTGCTGGTGGCATTGCTGATCGTCTATCCGGTGGCGATCGCGCTGTTGATCGGCTTCGCGATCTCGGCAAGTCCCTCCAAGCCGCGAGTGGCGATCGTCGACGAAACTCCGCCCGGCGAGACGATCACGCTCGGTGGGGCTCGCGTCGGCCTGGACGAATACACAAAGCAGCTGTTCAGCCAAGTCGATGTCGTGCACGTCCCGACGCGCGCGGTCGCCGAGAGCAAGGTCGCATCGGGCGACGTGCTGGCGGCGATCGTGATCCCCTCGGACATCGTCGCCAAGATCTCCTCTGGGATCAGCCAGGCCCAGGTCGAAGTGATCTACAACGGCAATGCCGTCGAGCAGTCGTTCGTGCGCTCCACGATCAACTCCACCCTGGCACAAGCCAACCTGGCGCTTTCAGAACAGATCAAGAGCGTCGCCGTGCACGATCTCAACCTGCTGCTTTCCGGTGGAAAAATCGGACCGCTGGGCAGCCAGGAACTGATCGGCCTGCGCCAGCTGCCGGCAACGCTCCACGGAATCGCAAGTCGTCAGCCGCTCGGCAAGGACCGCGACACCTTGACGCGCATCGCCGGCTTCGCAAGCCTCGCGGCCAACAACCTCGGCATCGCCGCCGACGTGCTCACAACCGTCAGCCAGCCGATCACTGTGCACAGCAAGCTGCTGCAGGGCAAACGAACGCCGCTGGACACCTATGCCGTGGTGGTGGCGGTGAGCATTTCGTTGATGTTCCTGTGCGTGCTGCTGGCCGCAGGTGGGGTGGCGCTCGAGCGCGAAGAGAACACGATCGCCCGGCTCGTTCGTGGGTTGGTCTCGCGAGAGGGGCTGCTGGCCGAGAAGGCAATGCTTGCGGCGGTCTGTGCCTTCGTGGTGGCCCTGGCGATGCTGCTGGGAGTCAGTGCCTTCGTGTCGCTCGACGTGTCCCGCATCGGCCTGTGGGTGCTGGCGCTTGCGTTTGGCGCGCTCGGCTTCGGCGCCCTGGGTGTGGCGATCGGAGCCTTGGCGCGCGAGGTGCGTGCTGCCTCGTTGCTGGCCTTCCTGCTCTCGCTGCCGCTTGTGTTCCTCGCGCTGGTGCCAAGCGGATCGGTCGCAACGGGCCTCTACGACGTGATCGGAGCGGTCTCGTTTGTGTTCCCCTACAAGGCGGCGTTGCAGGCGCTGGACGCGGCGGTCAACGGGGCGTCGCCGTCACTCGGCAGCTCGATCGTGCATCTGCTCGGCCTCACATTGCTGTTCGGTGCGCTGGCTCGTCTGGGCTTGCGTAACGAATGAGCGGATGAGCCACCGGCCAGCGATCAGCGCTTGAGTGGACCCGATGTACCCCGCTGACTATCAGTGACGCGCGGGATCGCCCACAGTCTGCTCCGGAGGCATAGTCTGGTGGACTCGGCGGCGAGGGCTCGCCCCCACAACGACAGGCGGGTATCCTCGAAAGCGCGATGGCTTTTCCAACCACGCGCATGCGCAGGCTGCGTGCCTCACCGGCCTTGCGCGGGCTGGTGCGCGAGACCGAGCTGCGCCCCGACCGCCTGGTGCTGCCGCTGTTCGTGTCTGAGACCGCCACGACGCGCGAGCCGATCGACGCGATGCCGGGGGTCGAGCGTTTGCCGCTCGGCGACGTGCTCGTCGAGGCTCGCGAGGCGGCCAACCTTGGGCTGGGTGCGGTCTTGCTGTTCGGCATTCCGGCCGAGAAGGACGCTGAAGGCTCGGGCGCGTGGGACGAGCAGGGGACCGTGCAGTTGGCGGTCGCCGCGATCAAGCGCGAGCTGCCAGAGTTGCTTGTGATCACTGACGTGTGCCTGTGCGAGTACACCACGCACGGCCATTGCGGGGTTTTGGGCGAGCAAGGTGAGGTCGAGAACGATGCGACGGTGGAGCGGATCGCGCGAACCGCGGTAAGCCATGCTCTTGCCGGTGCTGACATCGTGGCCCCGTCGGACATGATGGACGGCCGCGTGGGCGCGATCCGCACGGAGCTCGACGCCGAGGGCTTTGACGAGACGCCGATCCTTGCCTACTCTGCCAAGTTCGCCTCGGCCTTCTACGGCCCATTTCGCGATGCGGCCGGCTCAACTCCCGCTTTCGGGGATCGCCGCAGCTATCAGATGGATCCTGCGAACGGACGTGAAGCTGTGCGTGAGGCACTGCTAGACGCCGAAGAGGGCGCCGACATGCTGATGGTCAAGCCTGCTTTGGCCTACGGCGACCTGATCCGGGCTGTCAAGGGGGCGACTGCTTTGCCGCTCGCCGCCTATAACGTGAGCGGGGAGTATGCGATGGTCAAGGCGGCTGTCGCGGCGGGGTATGTGGACGAGCGCGCCACCGTGTACGAGATCCTCACGTCGCTGCATCGAGCAGGCGCGGATATTGTGATCTCCTACCACGCCAAGCAGGCTGCTGTTTGGCTGAATGAACGACCGGAGCAGGGGACTACGTGACGCGCAATAGTGGTCTCTTGGAAAAAAGGTGTTATGCAACCATTTGGTTGCATAATCGGTGGACCCGAGGACGTGAGGTTGAAGGATTTGCAAATAGGGGTGCCTAGGAAAAACAGTCATGCAACCGTTTGGTTGCATGACGACGTTTAGTCGTACCCTCCATATGCAGTAGTCCAACCTCATCCAGCAGAGACGCTCCAATGTCATCACAAGAGACAGCCACAACAGACAACAGCGAGAGCCCGGTGCCAATTGACGGCATAACGGACACCGCCACGCCAAAGCTGCGCAGCCGCAAGCACGGCGCGGCAATCCCGCTGGACGAGCTGGACAAGCGCCTGCTCAACCTGATGCAGGGCAGCTTCCCGATCGAGCCGCGTCCCTACCTGCGCGTGGCCGAGCTGGCGGGCGTGCAGGAGAGCGAGGTGATGGAGCGCGTAAAGCACCTGCTCGACGAACGCATCATCCGCCAGGTGACGCCGATCTTCGACACGCGTGCGCTGGGGTACTCCTCGATGCTCGTGGCCGCCAAGGTCGATCCAGAGAACCCCCAAAGAGCCGCGCAGGTAATCAACGCGCACCCCGGCGTCTCCCACAACTACCTGCGCAACCACGAATTCAACCTGTGGTTCACGATCGCCACCGAGCCCGACTCGCCGTTGGGCCTAGACGGAACGCTGCAAGCGTTGGCCGCCGAGGCGGGCGCTGAGTCCGTGCGCCAGTTGCCCACGCTCAAGCTGTTCAAGATCAGGATGGACCTGGAGATGGAGGGCGGCACTGAGGCGCTTGCCAAGGCGGCCGTGGCTACCGAGCCGATCGAGCTGGAGCCCCAGCCTTACGACGAGACAGACATTGAGATGATCAAGGCGCTGCAAGGCGACATGCCGGTGATCCCGGAACCGTACGCACCGGCAGCCGCGCGGCTGGGGCAGGATCAAGGGGCTTTCCTCGATCACCTGGCGGGCATGCAAGAGCGCGGCCTGCTGCGCCGCGTCGCTGCGATCCTCTACCACCGTCGCGCCGGTTTCTCCGCAAACGGCATGGGCGTGTGGAAGGTGCCCGACGAGCACATCCACGACGTAGGCCGCCAGATGGCGGCGGTACGCGGCATCTCCCATTGCTATCAGCGACCCACCTACGCGGACTGGCCCTACTCGGTCTTCACGATGGCCCACGGGCGCTCCAAGGAGGAGTGCGACGCCGTGCTCGACGCGATCGCGCAGATGACCGGCATCGAGGAGCGAGCCACGCTCTACTCCTCGACCGAGTACAAGAAGATCCGCCTGCTGTACTTCACCGACGAGTTCAAGGCCTGGGAACGCGCGCACGCCGGCCTCTAGGCGGCCGCCGTCGAACAGGCGCCGTCGAACAGGTGACCTCCGTCACGACCCTGTGTGCGCTTCACTGACTCCATGCCGGCCTCTCTGACAGACACCCGCTCGACCGAGCTTTACAATCGCGCGCTGCAGTTGCTACCAGGGGGAGTCAACTCGCCTGTGCGGGCGATGCAGGCGATCGGCCGCGACCCGATCTTCATCGAGCGCGCCGCGGGCGCCGAGCTTTTCGACGTGGACGGCAACCGCTACGTCGACTACGTCTGCTCGTGGGGTCCGATGGTCCATGGTCACGCCCATCCCGCGGTGCTGGAGGCTGTGAGCGATGCCGCCGCCCGCGGCACGAGCTTCGGGGCGCCCACCGCCGCTGAGCTCGATCTAGCCGAGGAGATCGCGCGCCGGATGGAGTCCGTGGACATGCTGCGCATGACCTCCTCGGGTACGGAGGCTACGATGACGGCTCTACGACTTGCGCGCGCGGCGACCGGCCGCGAGCGGGTCGTCAAGTTCGCGGGTGCCTATCACGGTCATGTGGATGGGCTGCTGGTGCAATCGGGCTCGGGCTTGGCCACGCAAGCTCTCCCATCAAGCCCGGGCGTCCCGGTCGCGACCGCAGCAGCCACAACGGTCGTGCCTTGGAACGACGCTGAGGCGCTGATATCCGCAACCGATAGCGGCGAGCCGATAGCGGCGATCATCGCCGAGCCGCTGCCGGCGAACATGGGTCTCGTGCCGCCGGGCGAAGGCTTCCTGGAATTGCTGCGCGAACTCGCCGACGCCCGCGGTGCCCTGCTGATATTCGACGAGGTGATCAGTGGCTTTCGCGTGGCGCGCGGAGGGGCGCAAGAGCTGAGTGGCGTGCAGGCCGACCTGACGATCATGGGCAAGATCATCGGTGGCGGCCTGCCTGCGGGGGCTGTAGGCGGTCGCGCCGAGCTGATGCGCAAGCTCGCCCCCGCGGGCGATGTCTACCAAGCGGGAACGCTGTCTGGTAACCCGCTAGCCGTGGCGGCCGGCTTGGCGACACTGGAGATGCTCGACGACACGGCGTACCTGCGCCTGGCCTCGCTCACCGAGCAGCTAGCCGCGGGCCTGCGTGAGGCCGCGGCCGCGGCTGGCGGACAGGGTGACGATGCCGGCAGCAGCAGCGAGGGTAGTAGTAGCAGCGGTGGTGACAGCGGCGGTGGCGGCAGGGGATACCCAGTCCAAGTCGTCAGCGCCCCCGGCCTGCTGACGGTGTTCTTCAGTGACGTCCCTGTCAACGACATGGCGGCAGCCGAAGCCTGCGACCGTCAGGCCTACGCGCGCTGGTGTCGTGAGCTGCTCTCGCGCGGCGTATATGCCCCAGCATCGCAATTCGAGGCATGGTTCCCCTCGCTTGCCCACACTCCCGAGCAGCTGGAGCTCACCCTTGCCGCAGCCACAGCCGCATTCGCGGAGATCGCATGAGCACCACTCAGAGGACAGAACTCACCCGATGAGTGCCGAGCCCACTCGCAGCAGCGCGGCTGAGGGCGGTGTCGCGGCGGAGGCCGAGCCACCGCTCGAGCGTCTGCGCAGCCTGCTGCTCGAAGAGGGCGGTCTGATGAGCGGCCTCGTCCTCACGGACGATCTCGCGGGTGGGCCGGTCCGTGGGCCGGCTCAAGTGGTGGCGCGCGGACCACGTGCAGAGGGCGCCAGGGCGGAGTACGAGCTACTCGTAGAGACGATCTACGAGGGCTACTTACTGCACTACAACGCCCCGCGTGTCATGCGCGCACACGAAGCCGACCTCGGCCTGCTCGCAGGTGACCGGCTATATGCCCTGGGCCTCGCGCGTCTGGTTCGTCTGGGCGACATCGAGGGCGTCGCCGAGCTCGCCGACGTGATCACGCTGTGCGCGCTGGCTCACGGCGCTGGAGCGCCAGAGCTCGCGGCTGAGGTCTGGATGGCCGGTGCTCGCGCGGTGGGTTGGGGCGCCAGCCCTGAGCACGAGCAGGCCAAGGCTCTCGTGCGGGCCGGTTCGCCCGATGCCCTGCAGGCGCTGCATGCTCTCCCTAAAGTTGAGGCTTGAGGAGCCCAGGGGCGCGCTCTACTCGATATTGTTCCGGCCGTGTCCGACAAGCACAACCAGCACAAGTCCCGCTACACAACCGATCGGCAGATCCCTGGGGCGTTCGACGGCGAGACCGTCACGCGCAGGCGCTTCATGACGATCGGCTCTCAAGCCGCTGGCGGGGTGGCCGCCGCGTCCTTCTTGCTCCCGGCACTCGGCTTCGCGATCGGGCCGATCTTCAAGGAAGCTCCGCACACCTGGGAGACGGTCGGCCCGACCGACATGTTTCCCGACAACAACTACATCCCCACGGTGATCACGCTCACGCCAGGTATCGGCGAGGCAGGCAAGGCCACCGTGTACGTGCGCAAGCGCAATCCCCTGATCGACACCGACAAGGCCGACAGGGACACTCAATTCATCGCGATCACCTCGCGCTGTGCCCACCTCGGCTGTCCCGTGCGCTGGGTCGATGCCGCCGAGCGCTTCATCTGCCCGTGCCACGGTGGCGTCTATGACCTGCTCGGCCGCCGCGTCGGTGGGCCGCCGGTGCGCCCGCTCGATCGCTTTTATACGCGTGTTGTAAATGGCTATGTGCAGATCGGATCGCGCTACAGCGTCAACAGCGAGCTCGAGCGCTTCTCGCCACGCGATCCGGCCGAGCCGCTCGACGGGATCGGCCAGTACATGTATCCGTCGCGTCCTTCGGAGCGGAGGTAGCAGGCGATGCCCAAGCTGCCACCGCCACCGATGCCTTCGGCTTTGAAGGCGCCGCCGCCGCGCCCGGGCGATCCGGGCAGCAAGCTGGGTCCCGCCGACCACGCCAAGGAGGCCGGTGCCAGCGTCGTCGACTGGGTCGACGAGCGCACCTCGATCAGCGGTGCCGCGCGCTGGATGATGTTCCGCAAGGTGCCCAAGGGCACCAACTGGTTCTACACGCTCGGCTCGGCGACGATGTTCGCCTTCCTCAACCAGGCTGTCACGGGTGTCTTCCTGGCGATGTTCTACCGCCCCGACCCCTCCGGTGGCGCCTATGAATCGATCCGTCACGTCACCAACGAAGTCTTCCTCGGCCAGTTCGTGCGTGGCATGCACAAGTGGGGCTCGAGCGTGATGGTGATCCTCGTCTTCCTGCACATGGGCCGCACGTTCTTCTTCGGCGCCTACAAGTATCCCCGTGAGCTCAACTGGGTGATCGGCGTGGTGCTGTTGATCTTGACGATGACGATGTCCTTCACCGGCTACCTGTTGCCCTTCGATCAGCGTGCCTATTGGGCCACGATCGTGGGCGTCAACATCAATGGCACCGGACCCTTGATTGGTCCGTACCTCAGCGACTTCCTGCGTGGTGGCGGTGAATTCGGCGCGACGACCCTGTCACGCTTCTATGCGATCCACATGCTGCTCGTGCCCGGTCTGCTGGCCGCGCTGATCGGCGCGCACCTGTACCTCGTGGCCAAGCTCGGCACCACGGCGCCGCCGTGGATCAAAGCTGAGAAGAATCCCGAGCTGCGCAAGGCCGACGCATGAACAAGCGCGAGAAGGAGGAATACCTCCGCGAGTACGCGATCCTGAAGACTCAAGGGAAGCCGTTCTTCCCATACGCCGTCATGAAGGACTCGGTGATGGCTTGTGTGGTGATGGCGGTCATCATCGGCATGTCGCTGCTGTTCGGCGCCGAGCTCGGCTCCAAGGCCAACCCAACGACCACTACCTACGTGCCACGTCCGGAGTGGTACTTCTTCTTCCTGTTCGAGGTCCTGCGCGTGATCAAGCCGCCGAGCCTCGTGCCGCTGGCGACGATCGGCATACCGACGATTGGCATGATCCTGCTGTTCCTGCTGCCGTTCTACGACCGTGGCCCAGAGCGTCGGCCAGAGCGCCGGCCTGTAGCCACGCTCACCGGCATCTTCGTGATCGGTGCGATGGCGCTGCTCACCTACCAAGGCGCCAACGCGGGCTCGCCCACGGTGATCGAAATGCCCACGCCAGCCTCGATCAAGCAGGCAGGCGGGCAGACGCTGGCCCAGTACGAAGCCGGCAAGGAGGTTGTCGCCCAGTCGGGATGCCTTGCTTGTCACAAAATCGGCGACAACGGAAATTCCGGACCTGGCCCTGACTTGACCCACATAGGCTCCCGCCTGCCGGAGTTCGGGATCGCGCGTACGCTGGTCAACCCCACAGCCCCGATGCCGTCGTTCAAGAATCTGCCGCCGAAGAAGTTCGATGCGGCGATCTTCTTCCTCTCACAGCTGAAATAGCTGGTCCCATGACCGCCGAGCCTGGTGCTGACGCGACCGCTGGACGGTTGGAGGCGGAGCAGGTGCGGGCCATGTTCGACCGCGTGGCGACCGTCTATGACCCACTGAACACGCTGATGTCGGCGGGCCTGCATCATCGCTGGCGCGCGCGCGCCGTCGATCTTGCGGGCGTGAGCCCTGGCAGTCGCGTGCTCGACGTCGCCACTGGCACCGGCGACCTTGCGATCGAGCTCGCCCGACGTGTCAGCCCGGGCGGCGAAGTGGTCGGCAGCGACTTCTCCGAGGAGATGCTTAGCCGCGCGCGTGTGAAGGGGATCCGACTGGCAGGCCTGAGCTTCGAGTGGGGCGATGCGCTGCAGCTTCCGTACGACGAGGACTCCTTCGACGCCGCGACTACCGGCTTCGCCGCTCGTAACTTCTCAGATCTCCAGGGCGGTCTGGCCGAGATGGCCAGGGTCGTGCGGCCTGGTGGGCGTGTCGTGGTGCTCGACTTCACCACACCAACCCGTCCCCCTCTGTCGCTGTTCTACCGGGTGTGGTTCGATCGCGTCGTGCCGCTGCTCGGCCGGCTGACAGCGCCGCTGGCCGCACTCGCTCCCAAATCCGACGATGCCGCCTCCTCGACTATCGCCGAGGCCTACACCTACCTCCCCAATTCGGTCAAGCGCTTCGGTACTCCCGGCGATTTGGCAGCCACTATGGAGCGCGTGGGGCTTGTAGATATTCACTATCTGGTCACGGCAGGCGGCATCGTGACGATCCACGCCGCTACCGTCCCTGGGGATGGGACAACGTGAGAGCAGCCATCGAAGCGTGAGCTCGCGTGCTGGTCGAGGAGTGAGCTCACGTATCGGTCGAGGGGAGTAAGCGAGCACCGATGGAGAGCGAGGGGCGTCGATCGAGATGGAGCAGGCATCGATGAACGAGGGTGGCGCGCCGGTGCCCGCGCTAGAGGCAGGCACGAACACCGCCGCCGACGTGGAGGCTGTCGATGAGATCATGCGCCGTGGCGGAGGAGAGCTGCGGGAGCGCATGGCTCGCGCCGAGGCTCACCTGGAGCACGTTGCGGCCGAGTCGGGCATGCCGCTTGCTTCGTTTGCTACAGCCACGGTTGTCGCCGGCGGTAAGCGCCTGCGCCCGCTGCTCGTGATGCTCGCGGCGGAATCAGCCTCCGGGGCAGCCGCGGACCCCGAGGGCGAGCAAAGTCTTGTGCGAGCTGCCGTTGCCGTGGAGCTCGTACATTCGGCCACGCTCGTGCACGACGACCTGATCGATGGCGCCAAGTTGCGCCGCGGCCGGCCGACGGTCGCGGCGGTCGCGGGTCGCAAGGCGGCGATTGCCACAGGCGATCTGCTCTTCTCGCGTGCGTTTGCCGAGCTGGCTCGCAATCGCGACCCCGAGCAGCTGCGCGCCCTCTCCGATGCGAGCTCGGCACTTGCGGCGGGTGAGTTGCTGCAGCGCGAGGATGCCTATGCCGCAGACGTCGCGGTCGAGCGATATCTGGAGCGTTGTCGCTTGAAGACGGCGGCGCTGTTCGAGGCAGCCTGCCGGCTTGGAGCGCTTGTTGCGATCGATGGGACAGCGGAGCTTGCGGCAGCCTTGGGCCAGTTTGCGGAGCGGATCGGGCTCGCCTTCCAGCTGCTCGACGACGTACTCGACGTCTCCGGTCCGCCGGAGCGGACCGGTAAGGCCCGCGGTACAGACTTGCTCGATGGCACCGTCACCCTGCCGCTGATCCTTGCGCGCCAGCGCGACGAGCGGATCGCCTCGCTCGACCTCGCCAAGCTCGCTGGTCCGATGGAGGCCGAGACGCTGTGCGAGCAGATCGCTGCCACAGGGGCCTTGGAGAAGGCACGCTCCTGCGCACTCTCGATTGTGGCTGAGGCAAAGGCGATGCTGCCATCCTCGCCGCTGCGCCGCTATGAGCTGCTGGAACTGGTGGCAGACGCCGTGGTCGAACGCTACTGCTGACTAAAAGTCGTTCGGGCCGATCAGGTCGAGCTGCAGGGCACGCGAAAAGATCTCGATCTCCTCGACCATGTTTGCGTGCGTGAGTCGCTTGAGGTCGCTGAGCAGGGCACCGGTTGCCCTGTCGAGCTCTTCGTCTAGGCGTTCGACCAGCGCTTGACCGAATACGTCGTCACGCACCAAATCGCAATCTGGGCAGCGCATCAGGATGCGCCAGCGCCCGGGGGACTCCTCGCCCCACTCCAGTGGACTCACAAGTTGGCCGTCGCACCTCGGGCAGACATGCAGTGCCTCGCCCGGAGGGCTCGTCGGGGAGCTGCCGCTCCAGGGTGCATGCGCTACCGGAGTATCGTTGCCAGCCCGTGACGGCGGAGGCGTTTGCAGGGCTCCATCGTCGCGCTCGCGGTTGCTCTCGAGGTAGACGACCTCGATCTGACGGCCTCCGGGGAGCTGTACGTGATGGTGTGTGCGATGGTCGTTGTCGTCGTGCATCTTCTCTCTGCCGCTCTCATCGACCCTTAGGGGATGGGCCTTTAGAGCGCTTGCCGAGATATTCCGCAGATCGCTCGCGGTTATGCACGAATTGCGGGTGAGCAGGCAAACCGCCAGATGTAGGCTGCTGTGGCGCGACTCGGTGATAGCTTCAGCTAGACATGGCAACAGCGATCCGCACGGTTGGCCACGAAGAGCGACTCAGCATCGTCGATCATCTCGAAGAGCTGCGCACCCGCTTGATCGTGAGCGGGATCGCGTTCGCGATCGTGTTCGGCCTGTGCTTCTGGCAGAACCACGCGCTGCTGAGCTTCATCAACCGGCCGCTGCACAAGCAGACCGAGCAGCAGGTTCTGCGTGGGGAAGGGCCAGCGGGAGCGACTTGGCTGGCGCAGAAGGGGGTGCTCGAAGTCGCCAAAGACATGCAGAAGGGATTGGGCGCCCTCAGCGCGCCGGCGAGCGGGCTGCCGGCTGCAACCAGAGGCCAACTGGCTGGCACGATCGCCAAGCTGGAAGCGGACGTCGCGAGGATCCCGCGCAGCCCCAGCGGGATCGACCCGACGACACTCGGACCGGGCGAACCGCTCACCGCCACATTGACCGTCACCCTCTATTTCTCGCTCGTGATCGCACTGCCGCTGATCCTGTTTGAGCTGTACGGCTTCCTGTTGCCAGCGTTTAGTCCGCAGGAGCGACGCGTTGTGATGCCGCTGCTTGTCTCTATCCCGTTTCTGTTTGCGGCTGGGGCCGCATTTGGCTATCTCGTCGTGCTCCCTACGGCTGTGCACTTCTTGCAGAACTTCAACGCCAGCCAGTTCAACGTGATGGTCCAGGCCAACCAGTACTACAAGTTCGCAGCAACGGTGCTGCTTGCGATGGGTCTCTCCTTCCAGGCCCCGGTGGTGATCCTCGGTGCCGTGCGGGCCGGGCTGGTCACTCCTCGTCAGCTGCGCCGCCACCGTCGCTACGCGCTTCTGGTGTGTGCGGCCGTGGCCGCATTCCTGCCCGGCGACGCCTTTACGCTCGTGCTCGAGACGGTTCCGCTGTATTTGCTCTACGAGGCGAGTATCCTGATCGCATCGGTTGCTGAGCGGCGGAAGACGGCGCGGGCAACGGCAGCAGGGGCAGGAGACCCACCACGGGACCCACCGCCTTCGGCGGGTTCAGCGGGAACGTCCGATCCCTTGACGCCGTCGCCACGCGAGAGTCCCGGAGGTGCCCAAGCGCCCGCCACTGCCGACCCACCAAAGACCAGTGCGCAAGAGATGATCGACCACATCGACCCCGAGCTATCCAACTAATGCTGTTCGACCTGAGAGCACGCGGACGTCGCCGCACCGTGAAGGTTGTCTACGTCGGTTTGGTGGTCTTGTTTCTAGTCGGGTTCATCGGATTCGGTGTCGGTGTCGGAGGCAGTGGTGGCAGTCCCGTCGAAGCCATCTTCGGAGGCAAAGAAGGGTCTGCCAGCTCCAGCTACGCCAAACAGATCGCTGAAGCCGAAAAGCGCACGAAGGCCCATCCGGGCGAAGCGTACGCCTGGGCAAAGCTGGCCGAAAACCTTTTCCACAATGCCAGCGGCAGTGAATTCTACGACGAAGAAAAGCAGCAGTTCACGGCGAAGGGCAAGGAACAGCTGACGAAGGTGATCAACGCATGGAACCGCTATGTGGCGCTCAAACCCGCCAACCCACCGCTCACGATCGCCGATGACATGATCAGGGTATTTGGCGAAGAAGGACTCAACCAGCCTGCCGAAGCGGTCGCCGTCCTACAGCTTGTGATCCCCACGAAGCCGTCTAGCGTGGGGTTGTACGGCGATCTTGCCAAGTACGCCTACCAAGCGAAAAATGTGAGCGTGGGAGATCTGGCTGCGAAGCAGACGATCAGCCTTACTCCGCCAGACAAGCGCAAGGAAGTCGAAGTCGAGCTAGCGCGACTCAAGCAGAACCCGACTGGTAACTCTTCCAACGAAGAGTTCACGGGGACAACCAACGGGAAGGTCTACACCGTCAAAGTGGGGGCCAAAGGCGCTGGTACGATTTTGAAAACCAGCCCTGCTCCCACAACCACGCAGGCGCCAGCAACGACGAAGAAGTAGCGAGTAGAGGCGAGTGTGCTCATCGGGCGTGAGAGGCCCTCGTATACGGCGCGTCTGCTGATCGACTGCGCCGACCAACCCGGAATTGTGGCGGCCGTCTCGGGCTTCTTGTTCGAGCAGGGCGCCAACATCGTCTCATCTCACCAGTACTCCTCGGACCCGACCGGAGGACGTTTCTATCTACGGACCGAGTTCTTCCTCGACGGCTTGGCCGAGGATCGCGAGCGCTTTCGCGCGAGCTTCGACACGGAGGTGGCCGAGCGCTTTGCGATGGAGTGGAAGATCCGATACTGGGGCGAGCGCCAGCGTCTGGCGGTGCTCGTCTCGCGCTACGACCATTGCCTGATGGACCTGCTCTGGCGCTGGCGTCGCGGGGAGCTGTACGCGGACATCGTCGGTGTCGTCTCAAACCACGCGGACCTGGCCGAGGAGGCGAGGAGTGCCGGTGTCCCCTTTGAGCACATTCCAGTGCTAAAGGGCGCTAAGGCCCAGGCAGAGCAGCAGATGCTCGAGCTTCTGCGAGGCAAAGTCGATCTCGTCGTGCTCGCGCGCTACATGCAGATTCTCAGCGGTGACTTCCTGGATCGCCTCGGTGTGCCGGTGATCAATATCCACCACTCATTTCTGCCCGCCTTCGCGGGTGCCAATCCCTACCGCAGGGCGCGGGAGCATGGCGTCAAGTTGATCGGAGCCACCGCCCACTACGTGACGGCCGAGCTCGATGGAGGCCCCATCATCGAGCAGGACGTAGCCCGCGTCGACCACCGCCAGAGCGTCAGCGGCTTGGAGCAGATTGGCCGCGACATCGAGCGACTGGTGCTCTCGCGTGCCGTCTCGTTGCACCTGGAAGATCGCGTGATCGCCGACGGCGGGCGCACGATCGTCTTTTGACGCTTCTCTGAGGAGGCATACGTTCGCCAGCGCTCTGCCGAGCCCCTCGCACGCCTAGCGGCCACGTTGCGTGCCGCCCTTCAGACTCGTCGAGGCTCGGCTAGAATCCTGGCGACACTGGCCCATCCGGGTCAGCGCCCTCGCGGGCCGTTAGCTCAATTGGCAGAGCAGGGGCCTCTTAAGCCCAAGGTTGTTGGTTCGATTCCAACACGGCCCATTGGCCAAATTCCTCAGTGTTCATGCGGGATTTGGGCGGTTTGGCCGCTCCAGGCGGAGTGGGCCGGTTTGTCTGGGTACCACCCGTGGGTACCAAATGGCGTCGTGGGATGCGCCTCCGAGCGGCCAATTCGGACCAGGCCCGATTTCCGGTTATAACAGTTCTGTTATGCTTGCAAGATGCGCGCGCGCGACATTATCGTCATTGCCCGCCGCCGCGCGGGCCTCACCCAGCAGCAGCTTGGAGGGCGCTTGGGCACCTCGCAGGTGACCATCGCGCGGTGGGAGAGCGGCGCGACCGAGCCCAAGTTCCAGACGGTGCAGGAGGTGCTGGCGGCGTGCGAGCTCGATCTGACGCTCGGGCTCGCCACGGCGGATGAGGGCTCTTGGACGTCTCTGATCCACGAGCAGCTCGGACGCGAGCCGGCGGAGCGGGTCAGGCACCTGAGCCGAGACCGCTTCGATCGCGTCGCGGCGCTTGAGCTTGTTGGGGCGATTGGCCTGCGAGCGGTTGTGGTGGGGGAGGTCGCCGGGGCGCTGCATGGCTGGCCGTTGATGCTCAGCGATGAGGGGACGCTCGATCTCGTCGTGCACCCCGAGGATCGAGCACTGGCTACGGAGACGGTTCTCGCTGCGTCGGCGGCACCCGATCGCGTCCGTCTGCTTGACGCGCCCCCCGGCACCTATGGATTCGCCGACCTCGCACGCGCCGCAAACGAGGTCACGGTCGGCGGGCGCACTGTAGAGGTGGCAGGGCTCGTGGATCTCTTGCGCATCGCGCTCACCGACCCAGCGCCGTACAGCCAGCGGTTCGCGCTAGCCCTCGATGCGACGCTAGAGCTCACCGCGCGCGGCCTGAGCCCCACGGCGGACGAGCCCCCGAGCCTGCCCGAGCGCCGCGCTCGCGCTGATGAATGGCTGGCCAGGCAGACCCAATAGATCGCGGGCGCGAGACGCTGCTCCGCGCGCTGCGCGAGGGGGACGTGCGGTTTGTGGCCATCGGCGGCGCCGGCGCTCCAGAGTCACGGTCAGCGCTACGAGGCCGAGGACATTGACGTCACACCCGACCGAGTCTTTGTTGAGCCGCCCCCGCCGTCTAGAATGTCGCTACAATGTCCCTCGGCATCGACAGACTGGAGACACGTGAACGCCGAGCTAGAAAGCACACCGCTCACCTACAAGGAGCGTCTGGGGCAATTTGATCGGGAGGTTGAAGATCTCCAGCAGGCGTTCCTCAAGGCCGTGGAGCATGTCCGTGATTCCCCGGTAACCGACGATTGTCACAGGGAGCGGTGGAACGAAATCTCCCAGCGTATGAAGGGGCTTCGCACCGGGATCGTGGCCGAGGATTACGACAAGGCACAGCTCGCGACCCTAGTTACCGCCCTGCTCGATATACGCGATGAGCTCGATCGGGGTGCGCCTGACGACTTGGATGTCAGCGACAGACTGATGATCCTGCTTGAGCGCATTCGTCATGTCGTGCGAGATGCGCTCGATGAGCACGTCAACGGTGTGTCCAACGACGTCGGTCTCGTGATTGCGGACATCGAGCGCTGGCTTCCCGATATCCCCGATCAAACCATTGCTGGGCTGGTCGGAGTCAACCGGAGAACGCTCTCTCGATGGAAGAAGCTCGGTGGCCCCCCAAGGCGCGAGCTCCGCATTTTCGCAAGTCTCGTAGCAATCCTCCGGCACAACTGGGACGAGGAGGGCGTCATCGCCTGGTTCGATCGTCCTCGACGCGATCTCGGCGGGCGTAAGCCCGAGAGCCTCCTCGCCGACCCAAACGCAGAGGACCAACTCGTTAGTGCGGCCCGGTCGGGGAGGAGCCAATATGCCACTTAGGCCTGACCCCACGTTCTCCGACTGGGACGGCGTCGCATATAGGGCAACCTCCTACGACGTTCCGTTGTGGGTCAATCCAAATCGTCGTAGTGGTCGATGGAACATTGCTGGCCAGGGCTGCACGCAGTACCTCTGCCTCGACAGCGAGACACCCTTCGCCGAGGCTCTCCGGTACGAGGATCTACGCACGCCCGAAGCGGCCTCGCACTACTCAACGACGATCTGGCAGCTTCAGGTCAGGGACGGAGCGATCGTCGACTACAGCAACTTCGAACTTGCTGAGGAGGCCGGGTTCGAAGCAGAAGCTCTTGTCGAAGACGATCATGAGCGCTGTCAAGCCGAGGCGCAGTGGCTCTTTGACAAGGGTGCGCGAGGCATTCTGTCTCCGTCAGCAGCTCTTCCCGGGAGCACAAATCTCACACTGTTTGGACCTCGCGTCAGTGTGGCGTGGAATACAACAACATCGTTGGCGTCGGCCGTTCCGGCACAGAAGCTGGCGACTGGCCACCCGCCTGCTGGGCTCACGGAGCGGGTGCGCTACTTCGGTCAGCCCGAACCACTACTGGCGGAATATCTGGGGGCGACCGGCTATGACTAAGCTCAAATGCGCGTACGGAGTGTGATAGCGAGTGTGCGGCGCTGCAGGTCAGGCCGAGACACTATCCAACCGTCTCGCTGTTCTGCATGGCAGGCATAACCCGCGTAAACACTTGAGCCTGCTCGGCCGCGGGACGGGCGTGCAGGTATCGGCCCGTGGTGGCAAGTGTGCTGTGCCCCATCGCCTTCTGAATCGTCACCACATCGACCCCGCGCATTGCTGGCGGTTCGTCTTCCAGCAGGGGTACACAGCGTGGGGGTCGAGGCGGAGGCCAAGTACTCCACCCGCGAACCGGGTGACGTAATGGTCTTGCCCGTGTCGCTTACAGCTACCGTCCTGCCGCCTGTAAGCTAAGCGTCGCGGGTCGTTGCTGCGCGGCTGAGCGTGGTACGAGATTGGGGCCAAGTGGTGTCGTAGGAGAGGTCCGGCTACCGATTGTCCGAACGCGCCGCAGGTCGGCGTTTTGCTCGTCCCTCAGAGTGCTCTCACAGAGTGTCCCTTGCGCCGCCATGTACGCCAGAGGCTTAACCGATCGCCTGGACCTAAGCGCTCGTTTCCAGTATGATTCCGACTCCCAGGATTCGTCCGATAAGGCTATGGCTGATCGAAGGACAAGCAAGGAGGCCACGCTCGACGGTAAGTCGCCAATCCGTGCTGCGGTGCTGGCGGTTTTGATTGAGCGGCCGGGTCATGGATGGGATGTGGCGAGTCGCGCCAGTCGTCGTATGGGGTTGTCGTGGAGGGTCGACCCCAAACACGTCTATCCCTACCTTGCTCGGCTCGAACGCGAGGGCTTGGCGCGCTCGGATAAGCAGCAGTTCGAGCGCCCGCCGTACGTTCGCGACGTGTACTACCCGACCGCGAAGGGCGAAGATGCCCGGCAAGAATGGCTCGCGGCCCCGCTCACGACCGGCGTCATGCGCACCGATCTGGAAGTTCGGTTGGGGTTCTCAAACGAGGAGGACATCCCCGACTTGCTCCGCGCGCTGATTGAACGCCGCGAGGAGATTCTGGAGGA
Organism: Solirubrobacteraceae bacterium; assembly: GCA_036008605.1. Lineage (GTDB taxonomy): Bacteria > Actinomycetota > Thermoleophilia > Solirubrobacterales > Solirubrobacteraceae > Palsa-744. The sequence continues at coordinate 206,007 of DASYNL010000032.1, forward strand.
AATCGAGGAGAACGCGAACGGCGAGACCGCTCCTGTTTCTTACTTGGCGACGATCATCAACCTACAGCGCTCCTCGGTGGACAAGCGACTGAAGGCAGAGATGGAGTGGATCGAGGAAGCAAGGAGAGAGCTTGAAGCGCGCCGCGAGGCACGGCTGCAGCGATGAGTCTGTTGACGTTCCGTCAGGTAAGCAAGCGCTTTCCTGACGGAGGGAGCGAGATTACGGTCTTGGATCGCGTCTCGTTCGAGGTCGAGGTCGGTGAGACAGTCGGGTTGCTCGCCTCGCGTCGAGGCGGAAAGACGACGCTACTGAAGATCGCAGCCGGCCTGATGACCCCTGATGAAGGCAGCGTCTTATGGGATGACCGCGAGCTTGTCGAGATGAGCAACGATGAGACCGCGCACGCTCGTCGTCAGGGCGGGATCGCACTTGCTCGCGGCGAATGGCGCGCTAGCCGCTCGATATCTGTCATCGAGTACGTCTCCATTCCGCTTTACAGCGGCTCGTCGAACATGCAGGTAGCGGAGGACCGCGTCCTGCGGACGCTCGAACTGCTGGAGGCATCGCACCTTGGGCATCGCGGCACGTCCGAGCTTGGCCTGAGCGAACGCCTGCTGGTCGAGCTGGCGCGCGCGATCATCCGTGAGCCGCGTCTGCTGCTCGTGGATGAGCCGGCGGTGTTTCGCAACCCCGAACATGCGCGAGCTTTCTATGAGTTGTTGCGCTCGCTACCGGCGAAGATCGGTTGTGCTCTGCTGATCGCCTCAGAAGAGCCTGCGGCGCTACGCGGTTGCAAACCGATGATGAGCTTGTCCGACGGCCGTTTGACCTCGACGACTTCGCGACGGAAGGTGATCGAGTTCCCCGGTGGTAGCTCGCAAGAACAGAGCGCGTCGTGAGCACGCTTGAGTTGCGGGATGTGGTGAAGCGCTACGGAAACGCCGGCGAGACGGTCACGGCGGTCGACGGCGTCTCGCTGAGCGTTGCGCCCGGCGAGTTCGTCGCCTTGTACGGGCCAAGCGGTTCGGGGAAGACGACGCTCCTGATGATCGCCGCAACGATCAAACAGCCTGACTCGGGCTCGATCACCTTCGCCGGACAGGAGTTGGCTCGCCTAACAACGAGCGAGAGCGCACGCTTTCGCCGCGAGACCGTCGGGATCGTCTTCCAGTCGTTCCATCTCATGCAGGGCGCAAGCGCTCTGGACAACGCTTCGCTGAAGCTGCTTGCGCTTGGCATGACGTGGAGCGACGCACAAGATGTGGCACGCCCGTGGCTCCAGCGGTTGGGACTCGGGCGTCGCCTGGAAAGCAAGCCCAGCGAACTGTCGATGGGTGAGCGTCAGCGAGTCGCGATCGCTCGCGCTCTGGCAAGCAAACCGCGCATATTGCTCGCCGATGAGCCGACGGGCAACCTTGACTCCGGACGCAGCCGTGAAGTTCTCGGTTTGCTTAGCGAGATTTGCGCAGAGGAGAGCATTCCGGCCGTCGTCGTGACGCACGACCCACAAGCAGCCGCGTTTGTGAGCCGTGTCCACACGTTGCGCGACGGGACCCTCAGCGAGGGATTGGATCTCGATCTTCACGCCGCCATTCCGGGATGAAACCGGCGCGGCGGTTCTGGTTTGACCCCGTTGTCTTGGGGATAAAGCTCTCGGGTCTCTACGCGATCTACCGCGAGCATTGGCGTCATTACCGAGGCCCCGAGCTCATGGCCGGCACTGGAATCGCGATAGGCGTGTCGCTCGTCTTCGGTGTGCTGGTCGCCAACAGCAGCATCTTGGGCTCAACACGCGAAGCGATCAACGCGGTCAACGGCTCCGCGTCCCTCGAGCTGGTGGCTCGCTCTCCTCGCGGGTTCGACCAAGAACTGGCTCAGCGGGTATCGACACTGCCCGGGGTCCAGACAGCCGTGCCCATCTTGCGCGAGAGCACAGTCATGGAGGGGCCGAACGGACATATGCTCGGGCAGCTTGTCGGCGTCAGCCCCCGCATCGTCGGCCTGCAGAGCTCCGCCACGAAAGACCTAGGTGCGGGCGCGCAACTCCTCCAGGGTGGTGTCGGCCTGCCCTCAGGTGTGGCGAGCGCCATCGGTGCGCACGCCGAAGGTCAGGCGACGCTGCTGGTCAACGGCAGCCGTCATAGGGTGCTGGTCCGAGCGGTGCTCGACGCTGGCGCTATCGGCTCGCTGGCGGCCAGCCGCATCGTGGTCACGCTCTTGAATACGGCGCAGAACTTGGCCGGCGAGCCGGGCCGCGTCACCCAAGTCCTCGTCAAAGCCTATCCGGGTAAGAACAGGCAGGTCGAAGGCGAGCTGCGGCGGCTGGCTGCGGGACGGCTCAACGTCGAGCCCGCCAATCACGAACTGGAGCTGGCCCAGACTGCGCTGAAGCCCACCAACCAGTCAACCAGCCTATTCGCGGCCATCTCCTTGATGGTCGGGTTTCTGCTGGCCCTCAACGCCATGCTGCTGACCGTACCGGACCGCAGATGGCAGATAGCCGAACTGCGCGAACAGGGATATGACTCGCGCCAAGTCATCGCCGTGCTCGGCTCGCAAGCACTGGTCTTGGGGTTCGTCGCATCGGTGGCGGGTGTGCTGGTGGGCTACGTGCTGGCGCGCACCATTTTTGACGAAGTACCGGACTATCTCGCGACGACCTTCCCGATCACCGGCCATCAGCAGATCGGCTTCTTGGTGGTGGTGGTGGCGTTCTCCTGCGGTGTGCTCGCGGCGTTTGGTGCCTCGATATTGCCGATCTTCGACCTGCGCAAGAGCAGGGAGATCGATGCCGTGCTTCGAGAACCCGGCGAGCCGGGACAGGGCGTCGGCGGTGACATCATGCGCAACGCCGCACTGCTCGGATTGGTGTTCGTGGCGCTTGCCATGTTCATGGTGGTGCTCAACCCCGGACTAGCGATCCTCAGCGGAGTGGCGCTTGCATTCGCTGCCCCCTGCTTCATGCCGATCCTGTTCCGTGCCGCGACCGGGGCACTCGGCCATATAGCCCGTCGCTACCACGGGAAAATGGTCGCAATAGCAACGATCGAATTGGAGGCTACGGCTGCTCGCTCAGTCGCACTGGCAAGTATCACGGCCTTGGCGATCTATGGCTCGGTCGCCGTCGGAGGAGCCCGAACAGATCTCATCGGAGGCATAGACAAGGGCATCTCACAGGAGTGGAGCACTGCCGCTGTTTGGGTGACGCCCGATCAAAACATTTTTGACACCGACAGCTTTCATGTGCCAGGCGTGGCCGCGACCATCTCGCACGCCGCCGGGGTCGCATCGGTCAGCGCACACCAAGGCGCCTTCTTGGACGTCGGTTCGCAGCGCCTCTGGATACGAGCGGTGCCACCAGGCAGCGCCTCGATGATTCTCTCAAGTGAGCTGCGCCAGGGCAGCCTCGAAGGTGGCCGAGCGCTCATGCGGCAAGATGGCTGGGCCGCCGTTTCCAGTGGTTTCGCAACAGAATACGGCCTACACGTCGGCAGCCCATTCACCTTGCCCACTCCAGCAGGACCAACTCGCTTCAAGGTTGCCGCGATCACAACCAACATCGGTTGGCCACCGGGGGCGATCACACTCAACACCAACGACTACAGTCATTATTGGCAGACCACCGATCCCACGACATTGGCTGTCGCGGTTAAGCCAGGGATCAGGCCGAGCGCCGCGGTGCGCAGTATCCGCCAAGCCCTCGGTAGTACGAGCGCGCTAAGAGTCCAGACCTCGAGTGAACGCATCGTCGAGGTGAAAACCATCGGTCGACAAGGCCTGAGCGTTCTTGGCGACATCTCGAGTCTGCTCCTGCTGATCTCGGCGCTCGCGTTGGCCGCCGCGCTATCGACCACGATCTATCAGCGACGACGACGACTTGCATCGCTGAAGGCTCAAGGATTTGACCGTCATCAACTGTGGCGAGGTGTCCTCATCGAGAGCGCCGTTGTGCTCGGAACAGGCTGTTTGGACGGAGCCATCCTGGGCATGTATGGACATGCTCTTGCAGACCGCTATCTGCGTGTCAGCACGAGCTTTCCAGCCCCGTTTCATCTTGGTGCAGCCCAGATCATCCTTACGTTGCTGATTGTCGGCGGCGTCTCGCTCGCGGTCGTAGCTGTTCCGGGCTATTCGGCCGCTGGTGTTGCCCCAGAGTTGAGCTTTCAGGAATGAGCATAAGCGTCGAGCGCTCGTTGCGGTACACACGCAACGCTGTCTGCTGTGAGCCCACAACCCAAGCACACAACGATCGCCTTCGCCTCCGCGGCACGCCGCTACTGGTTCGGGGTGTTCCCCGTGGTGCAATGCGAGATTCGCCGACTACGCCAATGCGCCGGGGATATCCCCGATCCCCTGCTGCGCAATCTGGCGCTCGACGCACAGCGACGTAAGTGGGCGAGCCTCGAGGGCGCGGCTGCATTTGCGGCCTTTACGCCACGAAGACAGCGTTCGCAGGTCACTCGTTTGCTCGTAGATCTTCAAGGTGTTTTTGACTATGCCGACACGCTGATGGAGCAACCAAACGACATGCCGGCCGAGAACTCTCGTCAGTTGCACCGTGCGTGCATAGCGGCGCTACAGCCAGATCTGCCACACCACGACTACTATCAGCACCATGCCCGCCGTGAAGACGGCGGCTACCTCGCTGGACTTACCGATGCTTGCCGCGCCTCCGTCAGCGAACTGCCCTCCTATCCGCACGTCGCTCAAATCGTATTGCGCCACGCCCGGCGAGTCGTCTTCTACCAAAGCGACATCAACCTCGCCACAGTCGGAGACCATCCACGCCTCGTCCGGTGGGCCAAGGATCAGGAGTCGGGCGTTGGGTTGAACTGGTGGGAGCTCGGAGCTGCCTGTGGTTCCTCGCTCGCGATCTTGGCGCAGCTTGCAGCGGCCACCGATCCCGCGCTTGCGCCGGATGAGATTGACTCGATCGAGACCCTCTATTGGCCGTGGGCCGAGGCGCTGCACATCCTCCTGGACAGCCTGATCGACCGTGCCGAAGATCGTGCTACTGGCCAACCTAACCTGCTGGACCATTACTCATCGCAAGATGAGATGGCCGAGCGTCTCGGTCTGCTTGCAAGTGAGATGGCCGAGCGTGCCTTAGGCGTGGCTCCGCATCACCGGCTGATCCTGGCGAGCATGGTCGCGCTCTATCTCTCCGACGAGCAAGCATGGACCGCGTTTGCCCGCCCAGCCACAGAGTGCATCCTAGAAGCGACTGGAACCTTTGCCAGGCCAGCCCTGGCCCTGCTCCGTGCTCGCCGTCTCGCGCTGAAAAAACGACGCGAGCCGAAATAGCCGCATGTGGACTAGCCGCAGTGGTACTAGTCCGACTGCGGTCTTTCCAAAGATTCATACTTGCGAAACGATTTGAGCTGCGATGGACGAACGCGAGATACGCCTTGCTCAGGGCAACAATGACATCGCCGACACGGCTCGGCGGTCGCTCATTGGGGAGAGTTACCCAGGGCGATTGTCGTATTCGCTACAACGGGGCGTGAGGCTCCTCATGGTGTTCGCCGACGGCAGTAAATTGCACGGCGTAGCGGAATTGGCTGACCTCACCGGCCTCAGTCGTCCCACCGTCCACCGTTATGCAAGCACGCTGGTTCAGCTCCGCTACCTCGAGCAAGGCCCTTTGCGAAAGTATCGCCTAGCATCGGGCGCAAGTGACCCCGGGGCAGAGGTCATCCGAGAGATACGCCACGCGCTGCCGCCCCGAGCGGTGCTCGAAGAATTGCGCGATCAGATCGGCTATACCGTGAGCATAGGCTTGCTCGACGGCACCCGCGTCCTATATGTCCACCGCCTCTTTGGTCATCGACACGGTCAGCACATGATCGATCGTGAACTACGCGTAGGAGCGTACATACCTGCGTACTGCACAGCGCTTGGCAAGGCAATGCTCGCGAGTCTGCCGGGGACCGAGCGCAGCGAGCTGGTCGAAACGATCGATCTCGTGCCAGAAGGTCCACGGTCGATCACCGAGCAAGACGCGCTCCTTGCCGATCTGGACGAGATAGACCCGGAGGTACCGCTCGTCAGCAATGAAGAGTCCGCTCTCGGCGCAACCTCGATCGCCATGACTCTTTTACGGAGAAACATCAAGCAGCCGATGGCTATTGATGTGACTGTGCCATCCGACGCATACACAGCCACACAGCTCCTCAAGCAGATCGGACCAGAACTAACTCAAGTGGCGCGGCTGATGTCCGACGTTTGAGCACAGCGATTGCAACGGAATAGCCGCCCTCGGAAACCCGCGACGAGACAGCGCTCGTCGAGCGTCTTCGAGGTTGGCGCATTCGCGGAATAGCCTGTAGGCCAGTAACTTCCGGATCGGCGTTTGGCTTTTGCACCCTGCGGAGCTGGACTCACCGCCAACTGCGAACAGGAGATGAAGATGGCCGAGATCCCGACGCTGTACGTTTGCCACGGTGACGAAGGTGGTCCAAAGATTCACCCATGTCGTCGTGTCCAGGAGGCGCTCCACGCCGCGGGTATCGAGTACGAGAAAGTGATTGCGGCTCACGGAAGTCCGCTCCCCTTCTTGCGTAAGGGCTCGCGCGAGGAGCTGCAAGCGGCGACCGGCACCAAGAAGCTGCCAGCGCTCAAGCTGCCTGACGGCACGGTTATCGCCAATTCGCGCGCGATCCTCTCGTGGGTTGCCGAGCAAAAGTGATCACCAAGCAAAACGACCAATATCAAAGACCCTATATTCGACGAGTTGCGCGAGCGCCCAGCTTTGTTGCCAGTGCCCGTCTCAGCCGTTAGGCTGGCAAGCGGCCCAGCTACAGCAGCTGCCGAGGATTAGATAGCGCTGGGTACGCTAAGTCGCAGCCGAGGCGCTCGCGCCAGGGCCGATCATCGACGCTCGCCCTGCGTCGGTCCAGACTACCTGGTCGCGACCAGGCCCGACGCCGATCAGCGTCACCGGCGCGCCAATGTGCTCCTCGATGAATTGCAGGTATTCGCGAGCTCCCTCGGGCAAATCGGAGAGCGTGCGACACTCGCCAAGATCCTCGCTCCAGCCGCGTAGCTCGGTGAGCTCGGCGGTGGTGTGGTGCAGCACAGTCTGGTGGTAGGGAAAGTCCTCGAACTCAGCCCCCTCTGCGCCGCGGTAGCTCGTGCACACCTGGATGCGGTCAAACCCTGAGAGCACGTCTAGCTTGGTCAGGACGAGCGCTGTCAGGGTGTTCAGACGTGCCGCATACCTAAGCGCAACTAGGTCGAGCCAGCCAGTGCGCCGTGGCCGCCCGGTTGTCGTCCCGAACTCGCCTCCGCGCTGGCGGATCGTCTCGCCCATCTCTTCGTGCAGCTCGCTTGGAAATGGTCCGGCGCCCACGCGCGTGGTGTAGGCCTTTGAGATACCCCAAACCTCGTCGATGTCCTTCGGCCCGACGCCGGTGCCGACACAGGCTGCGCCCGACAGCGGATTGGAGGAGGTGACGAAGGGATAGGTGCCGTGGTCGATGTCGAGCATCGCTCCTTGCGCGCCCTCGAAGATCACCTTCTTCTCGTCGTCGAGCAGCTCCCACATCAACCGTGAGGTGTCGGCAATGTGCTGCTCCAGACGATGCCCATAGGTCAGGTACTCCTCGGTCATCGTGTGCAGGTCGAGCGTGGGGTCCTTCTCGAATGGACGTAGCGAAAGACGCTTAGGCTCCATAGCGGCGACGATCTTCTTCTTGAGGATCTTCTCGTCGAGCAGATCCTGCACGCGGATGCCGAGGCGCGCGGCCTTATCGGCGTAGCAGGGTCCGATCCCGCGTCGCGTAGTGCCGATCTGAAGACTGCCGAGCTTCGCCTCGCCGGCCGAGTCGAGCAGCAGGTGATAGGGCATGATCAGGTGTGCGTTGGCGGAGATCCGCAGCCCGCTCACATCCACGCGGCGTGCCCGCAGCGCGTCGAGCTCCTCGATCAGCACCTTCGGGTCGATCACGACGCCGTTTCCGATCACACAACGCTTGCCCGGATAGAGGATGCCGGAGGGGATCAGGTGCAGCTTCCACTCCTCCTCGCCCCTGACGATCGTGTGCCCGGCGTTGTTGCCTCCCTGGAAGCGCACAACCGCATCGCCGTTTTCGGCGAGCAGATCCGTGATCTTCCCCTTGCCCTCATCGCCCCATTGGGCGCCGACTATGACTATGCCTGGCATCGCGTCAAGAGTTTAGGGGGACTGGTGGTTGCGATGACCTGCAGATGCTTAGAGCGTGTCGCCAACCTGCGGTGCTTCCATCTCGGACCGCCACAGGTTGCGAAGCACGTTCTCAGGCAGGGTTTGCGGAAGCGGACGCCCCAGGGTGGCTAAACGGCAACTCTTTTCGCCTGTCCTCGCCGTAGAGCGGGAGCTGGTCCGGGCACATCTCCGTTAGCCGGGAAACCGTGCGAGGTCCGATTTGCTCGGCCAACTCGTCGGGCTTCAAGTTGGTCGTGACAATGATTGAGCGCTCTTCCTCGTAACGGGTATTGATGATCGAATAGAGCTGCTCCAGCGCCCAGTCGGTGCGGTTCTCCGCACCGACGTCGTCGAGGTGCAGCAGGTCGACGGTGGCAAGGCGATCGAGGAACCCCACCACACCGTCGTCGTCCTCGATCGCCTCACGGATCAGGTTGAGCAGCCGCGGAAGCGAATAGATTGCCACGGTGCGCCCGGCGGCAAGCGCCGCCTTGGAGATAAGCATGGCAAGGGTCGTCTTACCAGTGCCAATGTCGCCCATGATCCACACCCCGCGCCCAGCATCCAGGTTCTGCTCGATCCGTGTGGCGAACCGACGCACGATCTGGATGTGCTCGGGAAACGCCACGAGCCCACTGCCGCCCAGTTGATCGAAGGAGACGTCGCGATAGCGGTTCGGAATTCGCGCCTCTAGGCGCCTTGTGCGCCGCTTGGCTATTTGCACGGCACGACAGCGACAGTCCGAGGCGGTGTTCGTCGCCTCATCGACAATGAATCCGCTGCCGTCGCACAGATTCAGTGGGCAGGCCCCAGGTTTATAGGGCTGGGGCAAGATGAGGACGTCGCCACTCATGCGGCGTAGCGGCTCTCGCCCGCGTAGTTCATGAACTTCGGGTACTCCTTCTGGAAGGTGAGCGTCACCTTGCCGACTGCCCCGTTGCGGTGCTTGGCGATGATCAAATCGGCCTCGCCCATGCGCTCGGAATCCTCGTTGTAGTACTCGTCGCGGTAGATGAACATCACCAGGTCGGAGTCTTGCTCTAGGTTCCCCGACTCGCGCAGGTCCGAGAGCTGGGGTCGCTTGTCCGGACGCGTCTCCACGGCGCGGCTGAGCTGTGAGAGTGCGATCACCGGCACGCTAAGCTCGCGTGCCAAGATCTTCAGCCCGCGGCTCAGCTCGCCCACGGCGGTCACGCGCGAGTCATAGCGGCTGTCGGTGCGCATCAGCTGCAGGTAGTCGATGATGATCAGGCCGAGGCCGTTCTCGCACTGCGAATGCAAGCGGCGCGCCTTGGCCCTGATCTCGAGCATACCCACGTCACTGGAGTCATCGACCCACAGCGGCGCGTCCGCCAGGCGCTGGGAGGCCTTGAGGATCTTCGGCCAGCGCTCTTCCTTGACGCGCCCCTTTCGCAGCTCCTCCCCCTTGATGCGTGCCTGGGAGGCGACAAAGCGCTGGGCAAGCTCGGCCTCCGCCATCTCCAGGCTGAACAGCGCCACGGGCCGGCCGTGTTCCACGGCCGCGTTCTCGGCGATGTTGCACACCAGTGCGCTCTTGCCCATCGCGGGCCGCGCGGCGATGATGATCAAGTTGCCCGGCTGAAAGCCGCCTGTGATCTCGTCGAGATCCTTGAAGCCTGAGGGGGCGCCGGTCAGCGAGGTGCCCTCGATCGAAAGACGGTGCAGCTTGTCGAGCTCCTCGTGCAGCACCTCCTCGATCGAGCGGAAGTCCTGGCGACGATCGTCGCGCGCGACCTCGAGCATCGTCTTCTCCGCCTGCTCCACAAGCTCACGCGGAGAGTCCGTGCGCTCGAGCACACTGGACTGGATGTCATAGGAGGCGGCCAGCAGTCGTCGCAGCAGCGCGTTCTCGCGCACGATCTGCGCATAGCGCCTGGCGTGCCCAGCGGCCGGGACGACCCCGGTCAGCTCGTCCACCGCCGCCCGCCCGCCGACTTGCTCGAGCTTGCCGTTCTGGCGTAGCCGGTCGGTGACTGTCAGCACGTCCACTGGTTCGGATTCGTTGTACAGAGCCAGCATCGCGTCGTAGATGTGGCCGTGGCGGTCGCGGTAGAAGTCCTCGGAGCGCAGCCCCTCTTCGATCACAAGTGCATACAACGAACGGTTGGAGAGCAGGATCGCGCCAAGCACCGATTGCTCGGCGTCGAGGTTGTGCGGTGGTGCAATCACACCCGTGGGCATACTGGAGCCGTTGGCTTGAGAGACCGCGTTCATCGCTTTGGCGAGTCTACGTCGAGCGGGTCCACGGCTCGCGCCAGGAACCCGCAATTGGGAGAGAAATCATTGGCGCACGAACTCACGAACATATGTTCGCAGGCGGGTCGGACTGCAAGATAGGAGCCTCGCCGGCTGTATGCCTGGCTACTTCTGCGCTACGACCATGGTCTTCACGGTAGCCGTCACTCCCTCGACGACCTCTACCACGACCATGTAGGTGCCGACGTTCTTGATCGGCTCAGGCAGGTGCACATTGTTCTTATCGGTGCGCAAGCCGCGCGCGTCGCGGATTGCGGCGGCGATGTCCTGCGCCGTGACCGAGCCGAACAGACGCCCGTCGGCCCCAGCTTGCTGGGTGATTGTGATCACCGTCTTGTTCAGCAGGGCCGCGTTGTCGTTAGCTTTCTCCACGTACTCGCGCGCCGCCCGCTCTGCAGCTTGCTGGCGCTTGAGCACCACTTCGACCGCCCCACGCGTAGCCGGCTGGGCGAGCTTGCGGGGGATCAGGAAGTTACGCAGGTACCCCTTGGAGACGTCGACGACGGCCCCTTGCTCGCCGAGCTCCTCGACATCCTTGAGAAGTATCGCTTCGGGCATATCTAGCGTTCGCGATCTCGATCGCCGCGTTCGCGGCGAGGATGGTCGTCGCGACCACCCTCGTTCACGTATGGCAACAGGGCAAGCTCACGTGCACGCTTGACCGCGCGAGCGATCTGCCCTTGGTGGCGCCGGCACGCGCCGGTGATCCTGCGCGAGCGAATCTTGCCCTTCTCGGAGATGAATTTGCGCAGCGAGGAGACGTCCTTGTAGTCGACCTGCTCGACCTTGTCGCGGCAGTGCTGGCATGGCTTGCGCCTTCCGCTACCGGACCCACCCTTCTTGTCTCGTCGCCGGACTGGCTTGCCGCGACCGCGCTTTGCCACTAGTGCCCCCCGCCATGAGTGCGGTTGTGCCAGGTCGGTTGAGAGTCAAGGCTGGCGCGGACATACCCTTCCGGGCACAGGCAGGTCGGTGACAATGGTGGAGCCATGGCGCCGACCGAGGACAAAGCCAGGCGAAGGCTATCGGCCGGTCCTGGTGCGGGCGTATTCATGGTGGGGGGCACAAAGATCCTTGCTTTTGAACTAGAACGGAATGTCGTCGTCGCCTGGGGCGCCGGAGACCGGTGCGGGCTGGAAGTCGCCGTTGTCGACCGGCACGTCGCTGCCCTGAGATGCCCCCCCACCTGCGTACCCTCCTGCACCGGAGGGATCTTCGCGCGAGCCGAGGAACTGCACCGAGTCGGCAATGATATCGACTGCGCTGCGTTTTGTGCCGTCCTGCGCGTCCCACTCGTGCCACTCGAGCCGTCCGTCGATCGCGACGGGCCTCCCCTTCGCCAGATAGCGGGCGGCATTCTCGCCCTGTGCGCCCCACACGGTCACGTTGAAATAGTTGGGCTTGTCGACCCATTCGCCGCTGCTGCCGTCCTTGCGGCGCGTGTTGCAAGCGATCCGCAGCTTGCAAACGGAAGACCCACTGGGCAGCGAGCGCAGCTCGGGGTCGGCGGTCAGGTTGCCGGTCATCACGACCCGGTTGATGTTTGTGGCAGCCACGTCTTGTTCCTCTCGTTTCGGTGTCGCGAGGAACGCTAGCGCGACTGCTCGCGCGAGGAGGTGCCGAAGACCTCATCCCAGTAGGGAGCGCTGATGCCGAAGCCCTTCGTGTCGTCCTGAAAGTGATGGCGCATATGGCGCTCGCGCAGCAGCTTGCCGACGCGCGAGTGAGGCCGGAAGTGGTGCACGTAGTAGTGGAGCATGTCGTAGAGAAGGTATCCGGCAAAGAAGCCGGCCCCGATGCCGGGCGCATAGTGTTTGCCGAACACGAGATACAGCACGCCGAACACAAGCGCCCCGAGCGGGATGCTCACCGCGGGAGGCATGACTAGCCGCAATGGATCGTTGGGATGCTCGTGGTGGATGCCGTGGATGATCCAGTGCATTCGTGCCCCGATCCCATGGTCGGGCTCGAAGTGGAACACGATCCGGTGCAGCCAGTACTCGAACAGAGTCCACAGCGCATAGCCGGCCACGAACAGGCCCAGGGCTGTGAGCGCGCTTACGAAGGAGAGGCTCCAGGCCGCGAGCGCCACGATCACAGGCACGAAGATCAAGATCGGCACGACAGGATGCACGCGCGAGAACGCGTCGAGCAGACGCGAGTCGAACATCGGCGGCGAAGCGCGCAGGACATCCGTTCTGCGCACTGCGGGACCGTCGCTGAGCGGCCGCTCACTCATGGGCGCCCACCGGATCGCCGAGTACGTAGAGGTGCCTCAGCGGCTGCTTCGGCGACGACGCGTGCCGCAACCCCATGCCAGTCGTTATCCCTCAGCGGCTGCACGCCCCCGAGTGTATTACGCGACCGCTTGCTCCTCGGACGGAACGTGCTCAGGCTCCTCACGGGCCGGTGGCGCAGCCCCAGGAGACATGTCAGGTGCCGCAGGCGTCCCCGGCTTGAGCTTGTTGATGCGAAAGCGGATCACCCCATCGGTGATGGGAAGCGCACGGTCCAGCTCGGCGATCAGCTCGGCGGTGCTCGCATGGAACTGCAACAGGTGATACTCCGCGGTCGCCTTGTGGTCGATCGGGTAGGCAAGCGCGCGCTCTCCCCACTCGTCGTAGTTGACCAGCTCCCCCTTAGCCTCGATTGCCGCCCGTACGTCGGCCACGATCTTGGCGCGCACAGTCTCCTCAGCTTGTGGGTCGAGCAGCAGCACGAGATCGTATGTGAGGGCAGGCAAGGTCATGAGTAGGCGCTTGTGGCGCGGCGGCGGATCATAACAGGGGTGTCGCGCAAGCCTCGAGGTGCCAACACCCTGGCTACGGGACATACCTGCCGGCATGGCCGGTCGAGGGTCTCTTTTGACGGGCACCGAGGCTGCTAGTCAAAGAGAGCCGGCAGCAGCTCGCTTGGCCTTGATGTCGGCCAGTTGCTCGTCGATCCAATCGCCCGGGTCGCGCGAAGTCACAATCTCCACCAGGCCGCGAGCACGGCGCGAACGCTCCCGCGCCGGCATGTCGAGCGCCGCGTGGATCGAGTCGGCCAACTCCTGGATGTCAAACGGGTTGACCGACAACGCGTACTCGCCCAGCTCCTCGTGCGCCCCAGTGTTCTCGGAGAGGATCGAGACGCCGGCGCGTTCGTTGACGATCGGACCCTCCTTGGCCACAAGGTTCATCCCATCGAACATCGCGTTCACAAGCAGCACGTCGTAGTGCTTGTAGGCGGCCATCGCCTCCTCGAGGTCGTCGCGCAGCTTGAGCTGGATCGGCATCCAATCGGGCGTGCCGTGCCGGTGGTTGACCACGGCGACGAGCGCCTCGATCTTCTCCAGGTACTCGGCGTACTCGGGCACGTCGGTCCGCGAGGGCATCAGCTGGGCGATGAACGTCACCCGCTCGGAGAACTCGGGATGCTGCTCGAGGAACAGATCGAACGCGGAGAAGCCGCGCAGCACGTTCTTGCTCAAATCGGCGCGGTCGACGCGCAGGATCAGGAAGTCGCGGCGGCGGCGCAGGAGCTCGTCCTCGAACTCGCCGACCCGCTCGCCGGCGGCGAGCAGGCGCGTGGCGCGATGGTCGATCGGCAGCGGATAGGCCCGCACCCAGATCTCGCGCTCGCCGAAGCGGACGAGACCTCGGTCGAAGTCGACCTCGAGGTCCATCAGGTCGCGGCAGCACTGGAGGAAGTTGCGCCGGTAGGAGCGGGTGTGGAAGCCGATGATGTCGTTCGCGAGCAGCCCCGAGTAGAGCTCCTGGCGGATCCGCGTCGGCAGCACGCGCCACGCGTCCGGCTGCGTCCAGGGGATGTGGACGAAATGGTGCAGGAAGACGTCGGGTCGCGCGCGGCGGACGAGCTCCGGAAGCGTGTACAGGTGGTAGTCGTGGACCATCACGACCGGATCGGCGACGTCCTCGAGCTCCTCGACAACGGCGCGCGCGAGGTCCTCGTTGACGACGTTGTAGCCGAACTCGAAGGCCTCGATCTCATTGCGCCGGATGTCCGGCGCGTTCGAGAGGTCCCACAGGTAGTGCTGGATGAACCACAGCATCGGGTTCGCGACCACGTTGTAGAAGCGGTCGTAGGCGACTGGGTCGCTGACGACGAGCCGTACCTGGAACTCGTTGCCGGCAGGCGCGCGCACCGGGAACGAGCGTTCCCCGTGCTGGCGGGAGGCCGTGACGTCGTGCTCGCTCATGGCCGATGCGATCCAGA